>NZ_AVHW01000085.1 GCF_000449425.2 Clostridioides difficile CD160 | reverse complement strand
TATTTAATAAATATAAATTAAGTTATATTTGTATATATTGTAGTTCAATAGTGATATAATAATAAAAAAAATTTTTAAAGAGAGAGAGATTACATATGAAAAAACTTGAAGAGATATTAGAGTATAATAAATCATTTGTAGAGAACAAAGAATATGAAAAATATGCTACATCAAAACATCCAAATAAAAAAATAGTAGTTTTATCTTGTATGGACACAAGATTAACTGAACTTTTACCTAAAGCTATGAATTTAAAAAATGGAGATGTAAAGCTAATAAAAAATGCAGGAGCTACCATAATGCATCCTTTTGGTAGTATTATGAGAAGTATTCTAGTTGCAATTTACGAATTTGATGTAGATGAGGTTATAGTTGTAGGGCATCATGGATGTGGTATGTGTAACGTTGATACAGATAAATTGCTTAGTAAAATTTTAGATAGAGGGGTATCTAATGATGTGATACTTACACTTCGTAGTGCTGGAATTGATACAAAACAATGGCTACATGGATTTGATTCTGCAGAAGAATCTGTAAAAGATAGCATTAATTTAATAAAAGAACATCCTTTAATTCCAAAAGGAATTATTGTACATGGCTTAATAATTTCACCAGAAACTGGAAAATTAGATATTGTTGTAAATGGTTATGAGAATAAATAGAATATTATAGTAGTATATAAGCAATATAGTGTTGTATAAAACGTTGTTTCAAATTTATTTTGGAACAACTTTTTTATTTGAAAATATATGAAAAGGTTTATTTTAAGCTTTTCAATAAAGAAAATATAAGTAGCTAGCTAATTAAAAAACTTACTATTATTTATTAAAATTATAACTAAATAGTACAAAAATATTTAATAAATGAAATTTATATGAATTTTTTATAAATATATTGAAAAAAAGTATACGATATAGTAGAATAACACTTAGCCGACTAAGTAATATAAAAATAAGGAGGGGAAGTATGAATAGTAATTCTGAAGAAAGATTGAATGATGTTTTCTTGCAATTAATGCGAATATATTTTATAAGAACTCATTTTTATTTTGATAAATTAGGCTTATATCATGGTCAGCCACAAATACTTTTTTCACTAAAAATGAAGAATGGCCAAAGTCAAAAAGAATTAGCAGATAAAAGAAAAGTGAAAGCATCCACTACTACAGTTATGATAAAAAGAATGGAAAAAGCTGGACTTGTAGAGAGAAAACAAGATGAAAAGGACCAAAGAGTATCTAGGATTTTTTTGACAGATAAAGGATTAGAAACATGTAATAAAGTCGAGGAATTCAATCAGGAGCTAGAAAGAGAATTCTTTTTAGGATTTAGTGAAGAAGAAAAGATAGTACTTAGAAGACTCTTAATGCAAGTAAGAGATAATTTGAAAGCAGGATGTCATAAACATGAGGATGAAAAATATTTTTAAATTTTGAAATAATATTTTTCAATTTAATGTCATTAGACTAATTAATATTACAGAAGGGAAGAAATGTATGTTTAAATTAATTAAATATTTAAAGAAGTCAGCATTACCAATAGTGGTAATAGTATGTCTATTGGTAGTTCAAGCAGTATGTGACCTTTCTTTACCAGAATACACATCCAATATAGTAAATATAGGTATACAACAAGGTGGAGTAGAAAACTCTGTTCCATCTGTGATTAGAAAGGGAGAATTGGATAAAATTACTTTATTCATGGATAAAAGTAGTAAGGATAAAGTATTAGATAATTATACTTTATTGAATAAAGAAGATTATAGTAAGTATAAAGATGAGTATCCAGGTCTAAAAGAAGAATCTCTTTATGAGTTAAATACTAAAGATAAAGATACTATAGATGATTTAAATTCTATCTTTGGTAAAGCTATTTTAATAGTAGCGGGACTTGAAGGTGATAGTAAAGAAGTAAAAGCGATGAAAGAACAGCTAATGAGTCAACTTCCACCACAAGCTACTCAAGGTGGAGATATTGATGTGTTTAAGTTATTATCAGCAATGCCAAAAGAGCAATTAGATACATTAACTAAAGAGATGAGTAAAGGTTTTGAAGGTATGCCAGAAAGTATGATAACACAAAGTTCTGTATCATATGTAAAGGCAGAGTATGAGAAAATAGGAATTGATACAGAAAAAACTCAAAATAACTATATATTACTTACTGGTGCAAAAATGCTTGGTATAGCTATGATTAGTATGGTAGCTACAATAACAGTAGGATTCTTAGCAGCAAGAGTAGCAGCAAGTGTAGGTAGAAATCTAAGAAGTGGAGTTTTTAGAAAAGTTATGTCATTCTCAAATACTGAGATGAATGAGTTTTCTACAGCCTCATTAATTACTCGTAGTACAAATGATATCCAACAAATACAAATGTTGATGGTTATGTTACTTAGAATAGTATTCTATGCACCTATAATGGCTATAGGTGGAGTAATAAAAGTTTTAAATACAAATACTTCAATGGCATGGATTATAGCAGTAGCAGTAGTTGCTATTTTATCATTAATAGTAGTGTTATTCTCAGTGGTTATGCCTAAGTTCAAACTAGTTCAAAAGCTTGTTGATAAGTTAAACTTAGTCAGTCGTGAAATAATAACTGGTATACCAGTCATTAGAGCTTTTAGTACTGAAAAACATGAAGAAGAAAGATTTGATGAAGCAAATAAAAACTTAACTAAAACAAATCTTTTTGTAAATAGAGTTATGACGTGTATGATGCCTGCTATGATGCTTATAATGAACCTTATCACAGTTCTTATAGTTTGGAGAGGTGCATACAGTGTTGATTCTGGGGCAATGCAAGTTGGAGATATGATGGCATTTATACAATATACAATGCAGATAATAATGTCATTCTTGATGATATCAATGGTATCTATTATGCTTCCAAGAGCATCTGTTTCAGCTACACGTATAGATGAAGTAATAGTATCAGATATAAGTATTAAAGACCCTCAAAAAACAGAAGTGCAAGAATTTAAAGAAGATAAAAAAGGTCTTGTTGAATTTAAAAATGTTTCATTTATGTATCCAGATGCAGAAGAACCTATATTGACAGACATATCCTTTACAGCAAAACCAGGAGAAACAACTGCATTTATAGGAAGTACTGGTAGTGGTAAGTCAACTCTTATAAATTTAATTCCTCGTTTCTTTGATGTTACAGAGGGAGAAATATTACTTGATGGAGTTAATATAAAAAATGTTTCTCAACATGACTTAAGAGAAAAAATTGGATATGTACCTCAAAAAGGAGTATTATTCTCTGGTACTATAGAATCCAACTTAAAATATGGTAGAAAAGACGCAACAGATGAAGAAATGAGAACTGCAGCTGAAATAGCTCAAGCTACAGAATTTATTGATTCTAAACCAGAAGCTTTTAAAACTGAAATTTCTCAAGGTGGAACAAATGTATCTGGAGGTCAAAAACAAAGACTTTCTATTGCAAGAGCAATAGCAAAAAATCCAGAAGTGTATATATTTGATGATAGTTTTTCCGCTCTTGACTTAAAAACGGATGCAGCTCTTCGTAAGGCTTTAAAATCACAAACTGCTGAAAGTACAGTACTGATAGTTGCACAAAGAATTAGCACCATCCTACATGCAGAACAAATTATTGTTTTAAATGAAGGAAAAATAGTTGGAATAGGAACACATAAAGAGCTTCTAAAAAATTGCGAAGTTTATGAGCAAATAGCTTTATCACAACTTTCAAAGGAGGAGCTAGGTAATGAGTAGAATGGGAAAAGGTCCTATGGGAAAATCTATGGGAGCAGGGCAAAAAGCAAATGATTTTAAAGGAACTATGCGAAAACTAATTGCATATTTATCTAAATTTAAAATATCAATAATTTTGGTAATTGTATTTGCTATTGGAAGTGCATCATTTTCTATAGTAGGTCCAAAAATCTTAGGTAAAGCAACTACAAAGATATTTGAAGGATTAGTGAGCAAAGTTTCTGGAGGTAATGTAGGTATAGATTTTGATGCAATTGGAAAAATCTTAGCATTTTTACTTTGCCTTTACTTGATAAGTGCATTATTCTCTTTTATACAAGGATTCATAATGAGTGGAATTTCTCAAAAAGTATCCTATAATTTAAGAAAAGAGATTTCAGTAAAATTGGATAGATTGCCAATGAAATATTTTGATACTAAGACACATGGTGAAATATTATCAAGAATTACGAATGATATAGATACTTTAAGCCAAAGTTTAAATCAAAGTATGACACAACTTATAACATCAGTGACAACTATGATAGGTGTTTTGATAATGATGTTATCTATAAGTGGTATTATGACATTGGTAGCAATTTTAATATTACCAATATCAATGTTTGTAATTTCAAGAATAGTAAAGAAATCACAAAAATACTTTAGGTCTCAACAAGAATATTTAGGAAATGTAAATGGTCAGGTTGAGGAAACTTACAGTGGTCAAACAATAGTAAAAGCATTTAATCGTGAAGAAGAAGTAATTGAAGAGTTTGATAAATTAAATGATAACTTGTATAATTCAGCATGGAAATCTCAATTTTTATCAGGTATAATGCAACCACTTATGATGTTTATTGGAAATTTAGGATATGTAATGGTATCAATCTTAGGAGGTTGGCTTGCAATTAAGAAAACAATTGAGGTTGGAGACATACAATCATTTATACAATATGTAAGAAACTTTACACAACCTATGACTCAAATTGCACAGGTTGCTAACTTACTACAATCAACAGCAGCAGCTTCAGAAAGAGTATTTGAGTTTTTAGAAGAGGAAGAAGAAGACCAAATTGTTGAAAATGCAGTTTCAATAGATGGTTTAGAAGGAAAAATTGATTTTGAAAATGTCAACTTTGGATATAATCCAAACAAGACTATAATAAATGATTTTTCAGTAAATGTTAAACCAGGTCAAAAAGTTGCCATTGTTGGTCCTACAGGAGCAGGTAAAACTACAATAGTTAAACTTTTAATGAGATTTTATGATGTTAATAGTGGTGCAATATTGATTGATGGTCATAATATTAAAGATTTCAATCGTAGTGAACTTAGAGAAATGTTTGGTATGGTTCTTCAAGATACATGGTTATTTAGTGGTTCCATTATGGAAAATATAAGATATGGTAAGTTAAATGCTACAGATGAAGAAGTTATAGAGGCTGCTAAATCTGCACATGTTCATAGATTTATCAAGACATTGCCAGATGGATATAAGATGAAACTAAATGAAGAAGCAAGTAATGTTTCTCAAGGTCAAAAACAATTATTGACTATAGCTCGTGCTATTTTAGCTGACCCTAAAATCCTAATACTAGATGAAGCTACAAGTTCTGTTGATACTAGAACAGAAGTATTGATTCAAAAAGCTATGGATAATCTTATGGAAGGTAGAACAAGCTTTGTTATAGCTCATAGATTATCAACTATACGTGATGCTGATATGATTCTTGTTATGAATGAAGGCGATATAGTTGAACAAGGAAATCATGAGGAACTTCTAAAGAAAGGCGGATTCTATGCCAATCTTTACAATTCTCAATTTGAAGAAGATGAAGCAATGTAACAAAAAATTGATTTAGAATAGATGTATAATTTATTAAGATAAACTAAATAGATAAGATTATATTTTATAAGTATAGTCTTATCTATTATTTTATGTCTTTACAAAGTATGTATTTTATTATACTATGTAATAAGGAAAATGTTGGAGGTGGTTATCAAAATGTATATTTAATCATATTCTTTAAATTTTATTGTAAATGAAATTTAATTTTAATAGTTAATGATTGTATAAAAGTGTATATTTCTATTGCTTTTATTAATCATGTAAAAAACTACTTAAATTTAAGAATTGGATTAAATATAATATGGTAATTGCATATGAGTCAATTAAATTGACATATTTTTAATATATATTTAGAATTTTAATCCTTCTTATGATATAAGTAGCTTGTTTGTATTACTTAGATTTGTAAGGAGTTTTTTTATTGAAAAAACTACATAATATAATTGAGAGGGGGTGTATGAAAGTGATTTTTTCTATAAGATTGAGAAAATAATGCACGATTATGGTTATTATAATGTTAAATTAGAAGTGTCATTTAAGGATAAGATAAAAATAGAATTCTTGATGAATTTAATTATAGAGCCATAATCTCGTGCTATATATTAAATAAAAATAGCAGATAAGGAGAATATGGATATGGCAAAAAAAGGAATAATAGTAGGACTAAATATAAATAATAAATCTGAGGATTTTAATGAACTGATGATTGAACTTGAAAACTTATGTTCAGCATGTGATATTGATGTTGTGGGAAGTGTAACTCAAAATGCAAAGCAAGTCAATAGAGCATATTATATTGGGGCAGGTAAAGTAGATGAATTATTAAACCTAATAAAGAAAGAAAATACAGATATAGTTGTATTTTATAATGAACTTTCTACATCACAACTCAAAAACCTTGAAGAAAAGCTTAATTGCGAAATTATAGATAGAACAGCATTAATACTTGATATATTTGCACAGAGAGCAAAAACTAGAGAAGCTAAACTTCAAGTAGAAGTTGCTAGTTTAAAATATATGCTACCAAGGCTTATAGGTTCAAATGAAAATTTAGGACGTCAAAGTGGTGGTGTTGGTACTAAAAATAGAGGTTCTGGTGAGAAAAAGTTAGAACTTGACCGTAGAAGAATAGAAGAAAAGATAACTTCTCTAAATAGGGAGCTGGATGATTTAAAGTTTCAAAGAGAAACCCAAAGAAGTATGAGGAGAAAATCAAATTTACCAAATGTTGCTTTAGTTGGTTATACAAATGCGGGTAAATCTTCAATCATGAATAAATTAGTAGATACATTTAAAAATTCTGAAGAAAAGAAAGTCTTTGAGAAAAACATGTTATTTGCTACATTGGAGACCTCTGTTAGAAATATAGTTCTTTCAAATAATAAAGAATTTTTACTATCTGATACTGTTGGGTTTGTGAGTAACCTACCACATGATTTAGTAAAGGCATTTAGGTCAACATTAGAAGAAGCATGTGAAGCAGATGTATTATTACATGTTATTGATATTTCAAATCCAAGCTACAAAAATCATATTAAAGTAACTGAAGATACTTTAAAACAAATAGGTGCAGATGGTATACCTATGATACATGTGTATAATAAGGTTGATTTAATGGATGAAGAAGCTTTAAATAATATTGTAGACGATATAGATGGAATCTTTGTTTCAGTAAAAAAAGACATAAATATTGACAAAATGATAAAATGTATTTGTGATAGTATATTTAAGGATTATATAAGATGTAAGGTTTTAATTCCATATAATGAAGGGCATGTAGCTTCCTATTTTAATGATAATGCAAGTATAATAAGTACAGAATATACAGAAGAAGGAACTGTTTTAGAAGTTGAATGTAGTGATATAGAGTATAATAAGTATAAAAAATATATTTTAGAGTAGATTTTAAAAAATAATATAACTTAAAATGTATTTAATGTAAATAGCTTAAATTTGAGTTAAATTATACCTATAAAATATAAATATAGATTAGGGATTCCTAAGAAACCCTAATCTATATGATAATTGTCCTGTGAAAAATCAAAATTCACCTTTGTAAGTTATATGAAGCATACTCGTTTATTCTACTGGCATGGTTGTGTTAGTTACTATTCATATATAACTTTTGTATATGACATCCTTTCCTGCTGATTTGTTAGTATCAATATCTACATGACACAAGCGTCCATTACCAAAACGGACAAGGTTCCACTGGTGGTCATTTTATGTGCTGTGAACATAATAACATTCAATCCCTATAGCGTCTTATTATTTGTAACAAAAATAAAATTATTGACATAATAGTAATTAGTTACTATAATAAAAAGTAACTAATTACTATTTATAAACAGTGATGGAACGTCTAAGAATTAGCATATAGAGAGGGACAAAAAATGGATATAGAAACTTTAATGAAAAAAATTGTTGTGGATGATGAGAGTAGGAAACAAGCTATATTTGCAAATCTATTTGTAATGCAAAATAAACTTCAAACTGCATGTGACAAGTTAGACCCAGAACTTACAATGAAACAATGGTTACTTTTAGCACTTGCAGAATCTATAGATGAGACTGTGACACTGACTAAGCTTGGAGAGCTTATGGGATGCTCACGACAAAATGTAAAGAAATTAGCTGTTGCTTTAGAAAAAAAAGGGTTTGTACAAATTGAAAAAAATGAAAAAGATTCAAGAGCTACTTGCCTTTTAACAAAGGATAGAGTAGAAGAGTATTCAGAAAGAGTAAGAGATATGCAAATTAAAGTATTAGAGCTTTTATTTAAAGATTTTACAGAAAAAGAAGTAGAACAATTATTTTTTGGAATTATGAAATTAAGCAGAGGAATTGAGTATGTAAGAGATTATGTAGAAGATAATAATTTATAAAATAGATAAGTGAGAAATCAACTTTGTATGACATCAAAAGGAGATAATTTATGAAAAATACAGTAGTGATTTATAAAAGTAAATATGGATCAACAAAAAAATATGCTAAATGGCTTTCAGAATTATTGATTTGTGACAGTTTTGAGATTAAAGATATAAACATAGAAAAAGTTATGAAATACGATACTATTATCTTAGGAGGAGGTCTTTATGCTTGTAATATAGCAGGAATTTCTTTTCTAAAAAAGCATTATAAAGAATTAAAAGGAAAAAACCTAATAGTTTTTGGTGTAGGAGCATCTCCATATAGTGATGAAGTACTAAAAAAATTAAGGGAAGTTAACTTTAAGGAAGAATTAGATGGAGTTCCATGTTTTTACTGTCGTGGAGAATGGGATGAAACAAAAATGTCGTGGATAGATAGTACACTTTGTAGTTTTTTAAAAAAAGCTATAGCGAAACAAGAGCGTAAAGGACTTAAACCAGTAGAAGCACCTTTGTTGTCAGGAGAAGTTTTTGAATGGTGTGATAAAGAATACTTAAAGCCAATACTTGAATATGTAGACAACATTAAAAGTACAAATTTATAATTATCTTTAAACATGATAAGTTATGAAAATACATTAGAGCATATTTACAAAATAATTTTATGAATAACGACATATAGTTTGATTATTTCTAATATTGTTATAATTTATAATTCATTTAATTTAAAAATACGATTACTAGCCTATTTATTTAATGAAAGGGGCTTTTTTTATTGGTAAATTTATGTTATATTTATGTGAATTTCTTAGGTTATAAATTAGTAAAATAAAAGTGTATCGAATTTCAACAATAACATAAAATAGAAGAATTCTTAAAGAAGGGATTTTAAATAATGGATATAAAGAAGTTAGTGATAATGCAAAGACAATATTATAATACAGGTAAAACTAGAGATATATCGTTTCGTCTAGAAAAGTTAAAAAGATTGAAGTCAGTCGTATTAGAAAATGAAGAAAAAATACTTTTTGCATTAAAGAAAGATTTAAATAAGTCAAACTTTGAAGGCTTTATGACAGAAATAGGTATGTTTTATAGTGAACTTGATTTTGCTATAAAAAACATAAGAAAATGGAGTAAGACAAAAAGAGTTAACTCAAGTATGGTTAACTTTCCATCTATATCCAAGATTATTCCACAACCTTATGGCATTACACTCATAATGTCACCATGGAATTATCCTTTCCAATTAGCACTTATACCATTAGTCTGGTCAGTAGCAGCTGGTAATTGTGTTATATTGAAGACTTCTGAATACTCTGTGTCAACATCTAGTATAGTTAAAGAGATAATTGAAAATACTTTTTCAAGAGAATATGTTGCAGTTGTTCAAGGGAATCAAGAAGAAAGTGAAAAATTACTATTAGAAAGGTTTGACTATATATTTTTTACAGGAAGTACTAATGTTGGTAAAATAGTAATGAAATCAGCATCAGAATATTTGACTCCTACAACTTTAGAGCTTGGAGGAAAAAGCCCTTGTATTATTTTAAAAGATGCAGATATAGAGCTTACTGCAAAAAGGCTTACATGGGGAAAACTAATAAATGCAGGGCAAACTTGTGTAGCACCAGATTACGTATTAGTACATGAAGATAGGAAAGATGAATTAATAGAAAAAATAAAATATTATATTATTAAATATTTTGGAGATAATCCATGTAATAATGAACAATTTCCTAAAATTATAAATGAAAGACATTTTAATCGTATAGTATCTCTTATTGATACAGACAAAGTAGTATATGGTGGAATTTGCAATAATAAGACATTAAAAATAGAGCCAACTATAGTAGATAATGTTAATTGGGATGACAATATAATGAAGGAAGAAATATTTGGACCTATATTTCCTATTTTAACTTATAAAAACTTGGATGAAGTTATACAAGAAATTATACAGAGACCAAATCCATTGGCGCTTTATATTTTTACAAAAAATAAGAAGCTAGAAAATAAAATTTTAGAAATGATTCCAGCAGGTGGATGTTGTATTAATGATACAATTACACATATAGCTACGAATTACTTACCATTTGGTGGAGTTGGAGAGAGCGGTATGGGCTCATATCATGGAAAAGCTGGGTTTGATACCTTTACTCACTATAAGAGTGTCTTAAAAAAATTAAATTTAGATATTCCTATTAGATATGCACCATATAATGATAAATTAATTAAGATTCTTAAGAAAATAATGTAGATTATATTGTAGAAAAATGAATATAAATAAAATTGAAAACTTGTATTCTAATTATACTTTATAGAATTTAAAATTTAAATTTGCTATATTTGTTATAAAAATAGTGATTTTGTGATAAAATTTAACTATATAGAAATAAGGAGGAAAAAATGAAAATTAATTGGAATACAAAGTACACAACAATAGCAATTTACACATTTATAATAGCTGCTTGTAGTATAATATTTTATCTAGTATCATCACAAATCGATGTATTTTCTAATAATTTAGATGCTATATTTACAACTTTACAGCCTTTTATAATAGGATTTGCTATTGCATATCTTCTTAATTTTATTTTAAAATTTTATGAAGATAGAGTTTTTATAAAAAGTGAGAAATTAAAAAGCCTAAAACAAAAATCAAAAAGAGGATTGGGTCTTTTATTAACATATGCAACAGCCGCATTGATACTTTACTTGTTTATGTATTTCGTATTGCCTCAAGTAATTGAGAGTATTGTTGGACTAGCAAATGATATACCTATGTATGTAAATAATGCAACTAAGCTTATTGATAAATTAATGACTGATTTAAATCTTGATGAACAATACTTCAATTTGGCAGTAGATAAATGGAATGAATTTGTTGCATATATTATAAAGTTTGTAACAGATTTAATACCAATATTAGGAAATATGCTAAAGAATGTAGCTTCTAGTATATGGAATATTGTACTAGGATTGATTGTTTCAGTATATTTACTAATTGATAAAGAAAAATTCTATGGATTAAGTAAAAAAATAACTTATGCAGTATTTACAGAGACACAAGCTGCTAGAATTTTAGAATTGACTCATAGAAGTAACTATACATTTGGAAGATTTTTAGGTGGTAAGATATTAGATTCATTTATTATAGGTATTCTAACATTTGTAATACTTACAATAGTTAAAATGCCATATACATTATTAATATCAGTTATAATTGGTATTACAAATATCATACCTTTCTTTGGACCTTTATTTGGAGCAATACCATCTACACTAATAGTAATGTTTGTATCTCCTATAAAAGCTTTATGGTTATTGTTAATTATATTAATAATACAACAAATAGATGGCAATATTATAGGACCTAAAATACTTGGAGATTCAATTGGTATATCTGCATTTTGGATTTTATTCTCATTGTTAGTTGCAGGAAAACTATTAGGTTTTGTTGGAATGGTTATAGGAGTTCCAATGTTTGCTGTAATTTATTCTATAATTAAAGATGTTGTTGAAGGTAAATTGGATAAAAAAGGATTACCAACAGATACTTCCGATTATATGTAGCTAAAAAAAGATATTATGTGTAATTAAAAATATATAAATTAAGAAATATTTAAAGCACTGAGAAAGTTAAACTCTTGGTGCTTTTTAGATATAAAATCATTATAGAAGAGGTGTTTTTTGTGGCATTTATACAATGTAAATTTAAATCTAAATATACAGGAGGAGAAACCGATGTAATTGTAGTTCTACCTGTAGCAAATGGAAAAGAACTTTTTAGTGGTAAAGAGATATATGATTTTGAAGGTAAGTTTAAAACATTGTACTTATTTCATGGATTAGAAGATGACCAAAGCTCATGGATTAGATATACTAATGTAGAACATTATGCTAAAAATAAAAATATAGCTCTCGTAATACCAAGAGTAGAAACTAGTTTTTACACAGATATGGTGTATGGACACAAATATTTTACTTTTGTAAGTGAGGAATTACCTAAATTTGTTAGAGCTATATTTCCTTTGTCAGATAAGAGAGAAGATAACTTTGTAGCTGGAATGTCCATGGGAGGATATGGTGCTTTAAAGTTAGCACTTTCAAAACCAAAAGAATTTTCAGCAGTTGCAAGTTTTTCTGGTTCGCCTGATATGATTCATGAGTTAGAAAATCAACAAATAGAAACTAATGCAGATATTCTATTTCATGATTTTGGAAGACCAGAAGATGCTAGAAATAGCGATAATGATTTACTTTACATACTTAAGAATCTTAAAGAAAGAAATGAAGATATTCCTAAAATTTATCAATTCTGTGGTGATAGAGATTTTTTATATGAAAACAATCAGACATTTAAGAAATATGCAGAGTCTTTAAATATAGATGTTGTATATGAAGAGTGTGTTGGAGGCCATGAATGGCGTCTTTGGAATTTATGGATAAAGAAATTTATAGATATGATTGTGTAGGATATTTATAGTATTAAGAAAAAATACTATAAGATATTTTTAAATATAATAAAGACTGAAATTTTAACACCTAATTACGATTTTAAAATTTCAGTCCCTAAGAATCCGATAAAATTTTATTAGGTTCTTATGCGAGTTATTATTGGAGTGAAGTTATCAACTATATCTATATAGTATTTACTCAGTTCCTCTAAAATATCTTCACATAAATCGGTGCTATGACCAAGGTTAATGAGGAATTGTTTTGTAAAATACTTTATTACTGCTTGAGAAGAGATATCATACTTGTGTGAAATATAAACCCTAATTATCTCAGGCTTCATAGCAAGTATACCAATACAAGAAAGTATTAATTCATCATGTTCTATAGATTCTTTATCATTAACATATCTCTTCATTACCATCTCAGTTACACTTCGTTGATAGCTTAAAATAGCTTCTTCATAAGCTATATCTAAATAAAAATTCCTGTACGCTTCATTTTTTAGCAGAAAACAAAGGTCAGCATTCATAGCAAGAAAGAACATCATCATAGTGCCCTCTTCATGATAGTTATAGATTAAAGACTGCATTTCATCTCTTATATCTTCATATATTATAGCCCCTATTTCGCTTTTACTTGAGAAGTAATAACTTATTAGACCTAAATTTATATTAGCTCTTTCTGCAATTTGCCTAGTTGTCGTTTTATGATAACCTTGTTCAAAAAATAATTCTCTAGCAGCACTTACAATACTAGCTTTTGTTTCTTTTCCCTTTTCTGATTTTGACATATTTACTGTATATACCTCTCTTTTCAATCTTTTTTTGAAAATTTGCTAACTATAAATATTGTAATAGAACCACCTATTATAGGAATTAAAATTCTGTCAAAGACAGTAAGAATGCCAACCATATTTAATAATGCCAATATCACACTTACTATAACAGCATAGATAGCACCTTTTTTTGTAGCACCTTTCCAGGAAAGGCCAATTACAAATGGTGCAAATATCACGCCTGTACATAATGGTGCTGGCCAAAATAATAGTTCTAATAAACTATCAAACTTAAGTGCTATAATTGCACCTGCTACAGCTGTTAAAGCTGAAGCAATTTGAGAATATTTTAGAGTATTTTTCAAGTCATTAAATTCTATATCAGGATGTAATAATTTGTTATAAATATCTCTTGATATGATAGCACTCATCGAAGTCATTAATGAATCTGCAGTAGACATTATGGCAGCTAATATAGCAGCTAAGAATAATACAGAAATTAAAGGTGGTAAAGTTGTTGATATCATTTGAGGTAAAACCTGGACAGATGATATGTTTGGAAATAAACTACCACCAATAGCTCCAATTATTCCTATAGGAAAAGCAAGAAACAAAAGTATAAATCCTGCAATTATACTGCTTTTAACTGCATTTTTAGCATTATCAGCACATTGATATCTTAAAAAACTTTCATAAGAAAATATTGAGCCTAAAACTAATGGTAAAACTGTATACATAAAATCACTAATCGATTTATTTCCTGGAAAGAATGGTTCTTTTACCATTGATTGTAACATAAGTAAAGGGGTGTCGCCAACTAATTTTAAGCTTATATAAGCTACTATTGGCAAAAACACAACACAAATAGCAAGTTGAATAAATGCTGATACTGCAACTCCCCACATTCCCGATGTATAAGTATATATAATGATTACTATTACTCCTATAATTACTGCTACATCGTAAGGAATACCAAATGCAGTAGATACAGAACCAAAAGAGATTAATTGACTGCCCATAATGGCTAATATTGATATTGGTGTTACAAGACTTTGATAAGCTCTTAAAAATATACTATGACCATATCTAGTTTCAATATAATCTGCAGGAGTTATATCACAAGATAAACTTCTTAACTTTCCTGCAAAAAATGCGTTTACAAAACAAGCTAAAGAAGCTCCTATAGTAGAGTACATACCAACCCACAATCCTCTTTCAGCTCCCCATTGAACTCCACCTACTAAGCACCCTCCACCAAAAGATGTAGCAGCGATAGTTGCGGCGAGGATGGGTAAAGGAAGATTTCTACCTGCAATTAAGAAATCGGATGCCGTTTTAACTTTTTTAGAAAAATAAAAACCAATCCATATGTATACTGCACACGTAGCAATTAAAAGTAACATAGTTTCTTCTCCTTTATAAAATATTTTTAATAAAATTTATAAAATATATTTAAAATATATTTTATATAAAAGTAGTACAATATTTGTTTTTATTAGTTTTGGATTAGTATAGCTATAATAACTTATAATACTATGTAGAATTACATAAAAAGAAAAAATTGAAAATTCTGAAATTAATGTTTGTAATGATGTTCGTCTGATAGATTCTTTTTGTAATTGTAACATGCTTTTATTTTTAAATCAATAGTACATGTATAAAAATTAAATAAATTTAAAGAGGTAAAAATTATTTTTAAAATCTAGATGTAGTATGAAAATATCTTAATAAAATTATTCTTGAATAATATTATAATAATTTAAAATTACTAAGAATTTGATAAAATAATTTGAAATATATGTTTTGATGACATTTTAAAGCAGTAAAACAATAAAAAACAAATGTAAATTTAACTTAAAAGGGCTTTTTACTTAAATCTAAGAGCAAAAAATAAAATCAAAAAAGTGTTTGACAATTATGAATTTTGAGAATATAATTAAATTAAAATTATACACATATAAAATTTAAAACCAAATCAAGAAAAAAATATTTGAAGTTTGGAAGAAGAAATATTATACGTGAATAATGAAAAGTGATTAAATTTTATAAGGGAGGGGTAGATGTGAGTAGTCAAGAAAGCAAACCAAAAGGAAATCTTATATCGAATTTTAGAGATGATATGAGAGACCCTAAGAAGAGAGCAATATACACATATTCAAGCTCTATAAACCTAGCATACAATTTTATAGGTTACTTTGTATCAACAGTAACAAATATCTTTTTAACTGATGTAGCAAAACTTGGTGTAATTATGGCAGGTGGTATGCAAATTGTACAATCTTTCATAAAAATTGCTGTAGCTCCTATAACAGGTACAGTATTTGACAAACAACCATTCAAAAAAGGAAAATATTATCCATGGCTTAGATATACACCCGCAGCATTAGCATTGACATATGGTATATTTTTCATAGTCCCATTGATGAAAATAAGTCCAGCATTACTTTTACCTTTAATGACCGCTTTATTATTAATAGCATCTTGTGCTCAACAGGTAGTTTTTACTATAATTTATGCTATTTACCCTGTGGTTGCTAAAACGCCTAGAGACAGAGTTATAGGCTCAACTACTACGAATATATTTAAAGAAGTTGGTAAATTCTTAGTAGGTTTTTCATATCCGTTATTATTAGTTTTATTTGCAGATGTATTAGGTGGAGAAGGAATGGGTTATCTAGGTACCTATTTATTCTTTGCAGCAGGATGTCTTTTAGTATTTTGGTTTTCTTCAACAGAGATAATAAGATCTGGTGCAGAAGATGAGGTTCTTCAAAAAGAAGAAAAACCAAAGATTAAAGCAAGTGAAATGGCAAAAGCTCTATTTACTAACGTTCCACTTATGATGGCATTTTGTCTAGAATTTCTTATATGTATAAGATCTATAGGATTAGGACCTTTAGCTCCATATTATTTTAAATATGTAATAGAAGATGAACGTGGATTAGCTGTATTTTTAGCAATAATGCCTTTAGTAAGTGTAGCGTTCATGTTTTTCGCACCAATATTTATAAAAATCTGTAGAGAGCAAAAATTAGCATCAATAATTTCTTTTTCTATATGTGCAATATGTCACTTGTTGGTTGCATGGACTCCTTGGGGAAAGACTACTTTAGGTGTAACTATGTTACTGGCAATTGGTGGTGGTTTTTCAAATGTAGTATCAATAATAAATCTTAACTTCTTTGCTGGTTCTTGTGATTATGGACACTGGAAATCAGGAAGAGACTTACCTGGTCTAAGTATGTCACTATATCCAGTTGCAATACAAGTAGGTGTATTACTTGCAACTACTATAAGAACAATTTTGATGAATTCAATGGGATATCAAGCTGATATGGTAGTTACAGAAGCAGTTAAAAGTGGTTTCATAAATATGATTTCTTATTCTATGGCAATCCCTTTAATAATAGCTGTTGTTATAGCCATATTATATCCAGTGAGTGACAAGAAACTAAATCAAATAAGAGAAGAATTAAATCAAAGAAATGCCTAATTACCTAATTAAAAGAGATTTAAATAGATGATTAATTTTAAGATATTAAAGTAAGTAGACGCAATGGCGTTTATATAAATGAAAATACATATATAGAGGGGGCTTTTAAAAATGATAGAAAAATTATTGAGAAATACAGTAAAAGAGTTACATCAATACGTTCCAGGTGAACCAATAGAAAAAGTTAAAGAGAAATATGGTGTAAAAGAAATAATAAAACTAGCTTCAAATGAAAATCCTCTAGGACCATCACCAAAAGCAATGGAAGCTATGATTGAAATGCTAAAACAAGGTCAACTTTATCCAGAACCAGAAGCGAATGAACTTAGAAGAAAATTAGCTGACAAGTTAGATTTAAAACCAGAAAACTTTATTGTTGCTAATGGTGCGGATAACGTTATCACGCTAATAGGTGAAGCTTTTATCAATAGAGGGGATGAGGTTATATACTGTGACCCAACATTCCCATCATATAGAACTGCAACTGTAAAAAATGAAGGAATACCAGTAGAAGTACCTTTAACAAAAGACTATAAATATGATTTACAAGGCATATTAGACAAGATTACAGATAAGACAAAATTAATATGTGTATGTAATCCTAATAATCCAACAGGAACAATTGTAGATGATAAAGAGTTAGAAGCATTTTTAAAGAAAGTACCTGAAAATATTATAACTATATTGGATGAAGCATATATAGAATTTTTAACAGTACCTAATTATGTAGATGGACTTAAGTATGTAAGAGAAAATTACAATGTTATAGTAACAAGAACTTTCTCTAAAATATATGGTCTTGCAGGTCTTAGAGTAGGATATGGTATTGCTAAAGATGAGATAATAAGAACTTTATTTACAGTAAAAGAGCCTTTCTCTGCAAATCGTATTGCTATAAGTGGAGCAACAGCAGCACTTGATGATGATGAATTTATAAAAGAAACATATGACTTGAATAGAGCTGGAATGGCTTATTTTAAGGAAGAGTTCGCAAAAATGGGATTTGATGTTGTAGATTCACAATCAAACTTCCTTTATGTAGACATGAAAACAGATATACCAAAGCTATTTGAAGATTTGAAAAAAAGAGGTTTTGTAATAAGACCAAATGCTACACATGCACGTGTAAGTATTGGAACTATGGAAGAAAACCAAAAATTTGTAGCAGTTTTAAAGGAAATATTAAATCTTAAAGAAGAACCAAGCATTGGATAATAGATAGAAATATTACGAAATGGGGTGTAGATATGAGCTTAAAAATAAACGCAGAGAGATGTAAAAGTTGTGAATACTGCGTTATATCTTGTAAAAAAGGAGCATTAAAAATATCAGATAACATAAATAAAGAAGGATATGCTCATGTAGAAGTTGATGAAAGTAAATGCATACTTTGTGGAATTTGCTATCAAGTGTGTCCAGATAATGTTTTTGAAATAATTAAAGAAGAAGCATGTCAAGAGGCTTAGAAGGAGTTGGGATAATATGAAAAAGATGTGGAAGGGGAACCACGCCATTGCAGAAGCAGCTCTAAGAGGTGGTTGTGAGTTTTATGCAGGATATCCAATTACACCTCAAACAGAGGTAATGGAATTTTTGTCACATAGAATGTCTGAACTTGGAAGAACTTTTATACAATCTGAAAATGAAATGGCTGCTATATATATGGTATATGGGGCATATGCAAGTGGAATGAGGTCTATGACAAGCTCTTCAGGACCAGGAATATCTTTAAAACAAGAAGGAATTTCATATTTATGTGCAAATCACTATCCTTGTGTAATCGTAAATGTACAAAGATGGGGGCCTGGACTTGGTTCACTAGATTCAGCACAGACAGATTATTTAAGGGATACTAGAGGGGGAGGAAATGGAGATTATCATTTAATAGTTTATGCACCAAACAGTATCCAAGAAACTGTAGATTTAATGTATAATTCATTTGATGTAGCGGAGAAATACAGAGTGCCTGTTGAAATTTTGACAGAAGCGGCTTTAGGTCAAATGATGGAACCAGTAGAATTTCCAGAGTTCAAGAAGAGAGAAGAAGATTTAGGTTGGACTTATGATGGAAGTAATAGAGACCATGCAAAAGTTGCAGATAACCAAAAACCAGCTTTTTGTATGGAAAAGCGTATGAGAATAACTGAAAATGAACAACAATGGGAAGATTATCAAGTCGAAGATGCGGAATATGTGTTTGTAGCGTTCGGTATACCATCAAGAACAACTATGAATGCTGTTAGAAGACTTAGAGAACAAGGTGAAAAAGTTGGAATAATAAGACCAATAACAGTGTGGCCTTTCCCATATAAGGCATTTGAAAAGGTAAATAAGAATGTAAAAGGATTTATTTCAGTAGAGTCAACAGATACAGGTCAGCTAGTAGAAGATGTTGCTTTAGCTTCAAAGAAAGTATGTAAAGAAAATGTGCCTGTTTATGGATTATTCAGTGGAAATCATATACCAAAAACACTGCAAGTAATGGACACTTACAGCAAAATAAAATCTGGCGAAATCAAGGAGGTGTTCTAATATGGCTACAGAAAAATTAACACCTAGCGTTGTTTCAATACCAAACAAATTTTGCCCAGGTTGTGGTCATGGAATAGTAAACCGTATAATAGCAGAAGTAATAGAAGAACATGGATATGAAAAAAATCATGTATTAACTTTAGGAGTTGGTTGTGTTTGTAATATGAATTTTAGCTGGAATGGAGATAAGATGCAAACTGCACATGGTAGAGCTTCATCCACAGCTATAGGAATTAAAGTAGCACTTCCAGAAACATTAGTAATGACTTATCAAGGTGATGGAGATGCTTATGTTATAGGTCTTTCTGAAACTTTAAATACTGCATATAGAAATCATAATGTGACTGTATTTGTAATAAATAACAATAACTTTGCTATGACTGGCGGACAGATGTCATGGACTACTATGCCAGGTCAAGTTACAACAACAAGTGTAGATGGAAGAGATATAAACACTACTGGTAGCCCATTAAAAGTTCCTGAAATGATGGCAGACTTCTTTGATGTAGCGTATGTAGCAAGAGGTTCAGTTCATAGTCCAAAAGAAATAATTAATCTAAAAAAATATATAAAAAATGCAATAGAAGCTCAATTGAATGGAGAGGGGTATTCATTAGTTGAAATATTAGCACCTTGTCCAACTAACTGGGGTGTATCATTAGAGAAATCTATCAAGTGGATGGAAGAAGAAATAGTGCCATATTACACTCTTGGCGAATTTAAGCAAAGGGATGGTGAATAATTATGGAAAAAGAGTTAGTATTTGCAGGATTTGGTGGTCAAGGAGTTTTAACTCTTGGTCTAATTGTAGCTGAGTCAGCACTTGAATTAGGAAAACAAGTAACTTGGATGCCTGCATATGGTCCAACTATGAGAGGTGGAAAAGCATATAGTGTAGTAAAGTTTTCTGATGAGAGTATAGGTGGACCTGATATGGAAGAAATAGACGTTTTAGTAGCAATGAATAAGCCATCTTTAGATTATATAAATTTAGTTAAAGAAGGTGGAACAGTAGTTATTAATACATCTGTAATAGATGATGATATAGCATTAAGAGAAGATATAAATGCAGTTAAAATAAATTGTCAAGAATTAGCTCAAAAAGTAAACAATCCCAAAGCAGCAAATATAGTAGTGCTTGGAGCATTAATTGCGAAAACTGGATTATTTGAAAAAGAATTAGCTTTAAAAACTATGTGTGATTTCTTTGAAGAAAAAGGAAAAGGTAAATTCAATATTCAAAATGAAGCAGCATTCATGGAAGGCTATAATAACGCCATTTAATAAATTACCCTTATCTTAAATGATTTATCTCAAGATTTAATAATCCTTAGTGCCAAGAGAAGTTTCATCTTGAGATAAAATTCATTTAAAATCACAACTATGAAAATATAGGAGAGTGAATTTATGAGCTTGGAAAAACTTATTAGACCAAAGAGCATTGCTATAGTAGGAGTTACTGATAAGCTTGGTTTTGGTAGAAGTGCAGCACTTAGTATAGTAAAAAGTAAAGATACAGATAGAGTATATTATGTAAATCCCAAAAGAGATGAATTATTTGGAAGAAAATGCTATAAAACGATACAAGAAGTACCAGAAGTAGTAGATTGTGTAGTAGTATGCACACCTAGAAATATAGTTCCATCTGTATTAAAAGATTCTGGAGAATTGGGAACAAAAGCAGCTGTAGTATATGCTAGCGGATTTGCAGAAGAAGGAACAGAAGAAGGCATAGATTTAGAAAATCAACTTATAGAAATATCAAATACATATGATATGAAAATATTAGGTCCAAATTGTATGGGATTATTAAATTGTATAGATAAAGTTAACCTTTGGGCAGGAGGTTCTAAATGGGATTTAGATACCAAAAAACCTGGCATAGGAATTGTAGGTCAAAGTGGATTTATAACGGCAGAGATTGTTTCAAGTGATTATTTTAATATATCTTATGGTTTCTCAACAGGAAATGGAAATATAGTTACGCTAGAAGATGCTGTTGACTTCCTTGTAGATGATAATTATGCATCAGTAATAGCCATCTATCTTGAAGGTTTAAAAAATCCTCGAAAATTTATAGATGCTCTAAAAAGAGCTGCACAAAAAAGAAAGCCAGTAATAATATTGAAATCAGGAAGGTCAGAAAAGGGAGCTATTTCGGCTGCTTCTCACACAGGAAACTTAGCTGGTTCAAGTAAAGCATTTGAAAGTATTTTCGAAAAATATGGAGTAATTTCTGTGGAGAATCTGGAACAATTTATGTGTTTAGCACAAGCTTTTAGTGTTCTAGATGGTAATTTACCTACAAATTCTAATTTTGCAGCAATAAACTTCTCAGGAGGAGAAAATACTATTTGTGCAGATTTAGCAGAAGAAAATGGTGTAGAACTTGCAGAAATATCTTCTGAAACTAAAGAAGAAATGAAAAAATATCTTCCAGGATTTGCAACACCTAAAAATCCACTAGATGCCACAACTGCATTATTCCATGAAAAGGATATGATAGTAGGTCTATTACATACATTTGAAAAAGATGATAGAGTCGGATTTACTATGGTAGGAGCAAATATAAGAGATGAAGAAAATGAAATGCATGAGACACTTTGTCAAGCTGTAAGTGAAGCAAGAGAGCAAGGATTAAAGAAGCCTGTGTTTGCAGTTCCTACACTTGAAGGAAATAGATATCTAAATTATAGAACTAGATTAGAAAATAATCAAGTGCCTATAATGTCATCAGTTGGAACTACATTTACTTGTTTTAATAAAATGGCTAAATTTGTAGATTATGATTATTCAAAGAGAACACTAGAATTTGAGGCTGTTAAGAAAAGAGAATCAAATAATGTAGTAGCTCTATCAGAGTTAGATAGTAAGATTGAGATGAAGAAGTATGGAGTACCAGTACCAGGGCAAGGTAATGCAAAAAGCATTGATGAATTAGATGAAATCTTAAAATACATTAACTATCCTGTTGTTTTAAAAATAAATTCTTCCGAAATATTGCATAAATCTGATGTTGGAGGAGTTAAAATAGGAATTAAAAATAGAGATGAGGCAATAAATGCATATAATGAGATTTTAGCTAATGTAAAAAAAGAAAAACCAGATGCTAAAATTGATGGTATATTAGTTCAAGAAATGGTAGAAAGTGGTATAGAAATTATTATTGGTATAACTAATGATGACCAATTTGGTCCAATGTTGCTAGTTGGTTTAGGAGGAGTATTTGTAGAAGTATTTAAAGATACTACTTTATATCCATTACCTATAAATCATGATGAAGCTATGATGATGCTTAGAAAATTGAAGTCATTTAAGCTTTTAAATGGATATAGAGGAAGCGAGCCTTGTGATGTTGAAGCTCTTGCAGATATGATGGTTAAGTTAGGAAAATATGCTTATGAAAATAAAGATGAGGTTAAGGAAATAGATTTAAATCCAGTGTTTGTATATCCTAAGGGAAAAGGTGTATGTGCAGTAGATGCTTTAATAGTTAAATATAAATAGTTCATAAGTTTTGGTATTCAACCATAATCAAAGTACTGGCTGAAAATCACATTTATAAATTAAGTAGTGTGATTTTCAGTCACCCCAAATTTAAAATTTAAGTATCTTAAAGTAAAAATAGATTTTTAAAAATTATAAAATAGAACTGTATAAACAATAAAATACTACATATAAAACGAATAATAAAAGGTGTTTTAATTAGAAGAATCAATCTTGATTTTCATTAAAACACCTTCTTTATTATATCGAAAAGTCTTAAATATTATATTGTTACAGGTGGATTTGTTGGGGCTGCATATGTACGATTAGCAAATTCTTGGTCAACAAAGAATAGCCCACCTTCTCCAGCAAGTTTAACACGCTTTATATTGTCTTCACAATTTGTTTCTTCCTCTGCTTGTTCAGATATAAACCAAAGTAAGAACTGAGAAGTTCTAAAGTCTGCCTCAGAGTTTGCTACAGCTGCTAAATTGTTTATTAAAGATGTAACCTTTTTTTCATGAGCTAATGTACGCTCAAGAATATCCATTGCAGAAGTAAAGTCTGAATCTGGCATTGGGATAGCATCAAGTTGAACTTTTCCTCCTACATTATGTAAATATTTGTAGAAAAACATAGCATGGTCTGTCTCTTCTTTATATTGAACATAAAACCAATTAGAAAATCCTTTAAGTCCTTCTGCTTCAAGGTAAGAAGACATAGAAAGATAAAGATATGCAGAATATAATTCATGGTTAATCTGCTCATTAAGTAATTTTTCCATTTTAGCTGAAATCATTTTCATACCTCCAAATTTTAAACGCTCTTATAAAATATAATAATATTAAATGGAAAAATATTCAATAAGAGTATTTAAATATTTTATATATTTAATAAAAATTTATACTACCATTAAAAAATTTGTAGCTAACAATAGCTATAGAGCCGATTAATGGTGCATTTGCTCCAAAATTTGAATGTTTTACATTTATTTTTTTATATTTAGAAAAACTTGCCGAAGCAGTTAATTTTTTTAATAATGTATTTTCTATGAATGTACCTGGTATATTAAAGTCGTAACCTATTATTATAGAGCTACAATCAATCAATGTAAGTGTATTTACCAATGCATATGATACATATGTACAAAATTCATCAAGCAAAAACATGGCAAGAGTATCTTTATTATTTGCTTCATCTATTAACTTTACTAAAGAAAAGTTTTTACAGTTAATTAATGGAGAGTTGGGATAAATATGGCTCAATGACTCAATTCTTTTAATTAGATTACTAACACTTGTGTAATAATCTAAGCATCCATTATTACCACAGCTACATAATGGGCCACTAAAATTAATAGATGTATGTCCTATTTCTCCGCTTTGACCTAGATTACCAGTATGAAGTCTATTTTCTAGTACCAGACCAGCTCCGATACCATTCATTATATGTAAGTATATATAATTTGATATATCTTTACCCAAACCATACATTTTTTCAGCTAAGGCACCTGAATTAGCATCATTTATCAAAAATATTGGCAAATCGGACATTTCCTCTATAAAATTTACTATATTTAAATTTGATACATTTCCAAAGTCTGGAGGATTTAATATAATACCATTTATATTATCTACTGGACCTATTGAAGAAATACCAATTCCAATTATATCTCTCTTATTATTCTTCATTATTTTAGTAAACATCCTTTTGATTATATCTTTTAAAACATCGTTTGATAGATATTTAGGGTAAGTTTCAGAAAGTTGTTTTACAATATTACCTTTCAAATCTGCAATAATTACCTTACATATATTTCTTCTTATCAGAATTCCACAAATACAAGGTGAGATATTAGAAATATCCAATAAAATAGGTTTACGGCCTGATGAATGTGCATTTAAAGTTGATGATTCTATTTCTTTAATCATATTTTCATTAATAAGTTCCGTGACTAGATTTGATAAAGTCATTTTGGTAAGTCCTGTAGACTTTGCTAAATCAACCCTAGACATAGGTGTATTTGTAGAAAGTAATTTCAATATTATTAACTTATTTTTAATTTTTACATCTTTTATGTTAGAACCTTGCTTGTTGCTCATCGTAAATCTCCTTAAATAAAGTTAAGTGTTTTATTTATTTTCAAGCATACTATTACTTTATACTAGAATAACGTTTTTTTACTTGAAAATACCATTACTTAGAATATATCACATTATATATCATAAGACATATAAAAATATGTTAGAATTAAATTAAAAGTGAAAAAGTGAATTGACATATGATATATGGATAAATAATAAATACTTAATCACAAAACCTGACACATAATAAATTTGATAGAAGGTGTATTTTTAATGACATTAATAAAGTATTTACTTAATAATGTATAGATTATGTAAATATGCAGTCTATATTGTTGTATACAATAAATTTTCATTTTGTAAAGAAGTACAATAAATATAAGATATAAATGTCGATTTTTATTACAAATTGTTACCAAATATATGTACACCTGAACTAAAATCTTGGAAATTGTAACTAAAATGTAAATTTTTCCTCTAATCTATCTAATATTATGGAAACTTTTTGTAATTTATGATATAATAACAAATATATAATTATTAAATTATAATAAATGACTATAGCGTAGATTTAGTACTATGCTATAGTCATTTTTGAATTAAACTTGATATATCAAGGGGGAAGAATATGAGAACAATTAAAAGAGTTTTAGCATTAGGTCTAACATTAGCTATATTTCTAATAAATGTACCTAATGTAAATGCATTAACATCAGATACTATTAAAGGTAACAATATATATGAGACAGCTGGATTAATAGCAGACAAGAAGAATTATGATACAGCGATTATGGTAAATATGGATAGTTCAATAGCAGATGGTCTTTCGGCAAGTGGTCTTGCTGGTGCTGTTGATGCTCCAATTTTGCTTGCACAAAAAAACAACATCCCAAATGAAACGAAACAACGATTAAAAAATGTCAAAAAAATATACATAATAGGTAAAGAATTATCGATAAGTAAGTCAGTAGAAACTGAACTTAAAAAAACAGGAGCACAAGTAACTAGATTAGGTGGAGATGACAGAATAAAGACTAGTTATAGCGTTGCTAAAGAGGTAAGTAGTATTAAAGAAGTTGATGAAGTGATATTAACTAATGCATATAAAGGAGAAGCTGATACTATAAGTGCAGCACCTGTGTCAGTAAGAGACGTAGCTCCTATAGTACTTACAGATGGAAAAAGTGTTCCTTTTTCAACAAGTGATGTAAAATCATATGCAGTAGGTGGAAGTATCTCTATGAGTACTAGTTTAGTTAATAAGACCAACTCTAAAAGACTTGGTGGTTCAGATAGATATGACACAAATAAGAAAGTTATAAAAGAATTTTATCCAGATGCATCAGAATTTTATTTAAGCGATGGATATGATTTAGTAAATGCACTTACAGGTTCTACAATTGCTAAAGAAAATCCAATTGTGTTGGTGTCAGAAAGTAGTGATAAATCTATATTAGCAGGAGCAGACAAAATTACTAGATTAGGTACAATAAGTGATAGCATATATAATAAATGTGTTTCTGCTGCACAGAATAATGGTGACTCATCTACAAAAGGTGATTCTCCTATGAAAAATGAGACAAGCATATTAGGTGAACCAACAGCTAGTTTAGAGGCTTGTTTAAAATGGGCTAAATCTAAAAGAGCTAATGATTTATTTATAGAATTAATACCAATACTGTATGATACTGCTGTTCAAGAAGGTGTAAATCCTGTATTAGCAGTAGCTCAATCTGCAAAAGAAACTGGTTTCTGTAATTTTGGTGGGGTATTAGATGCATCATTCAAGAATCCTTGTGGACTTAAGACTTCTTCAGGAGGTTCTGATACTGATAAGAATGCCCACTCAAGATTTGATACGTGGGAAGAAGGAATATTAGCTCAAATTCAACATTTATGTTTATATGCAGGACAAGATGGTTATCCACTTTCAAATCCAGTAGACCCTAGACATGAAAAATCTTTACTTGGGAAAGCTAAAACAGTTGAAGGTCTTTCTAATAATTGGGCTGGAGGTCAATATGGACAAGATTTAGTTAGAATGATGGGGGAAATTGAAGCTACAAAGTAATTAAAGCATTAATTTAAGATATGCTTATTAAAGCTTATCAAATAGCAGACAAATAAGGAATGATTATTGTGAAAAAGAATAATATTTTTAGTATCATATTTCCCACAATTATAATGATATTAATGTTTTTAACCTTTGCTACAGATATATTTAATATACCAAATGTTCAAGCTAAAGGGATTTTCGTAATAGGGATGGTATTAATTTTTCCAGTTGCCTTTTTAATACAGGGGATAGTTTGTGTATTAAATAAAACTAATTGGATTTTATCACTTGTAGTGTCTTTAGTAACTTATATAATATTAATGTATATATTTTTAAATGATTCAGCATATGTATATGTTTTACTTTATGCAGGTTTCTATATGATTGGGCATATAACTGGTAAACTCTATTACAAAATTAAGTCTTTTAGAAGTTAAATAAAAAAGCGTATGAAAGAGAAGTGTCTTTAATGATTTTCTAAAATCAAAAATAGATGCTTCTTTTTTATGTAAAAGTATGTAAATAAAATTTAACTCTTATAATATTCTTTTAACACTTGTATACAATGAACTCGTAGTATAATTGAGATAGATAAAATAAAGGGAGGGATAATATGAATTTAATAGATAATCATATTCATACTAATTTTTCAAGTGATGGAAAGGATTCAATGGAAGATACAATAAAAAAAGCTATAAGTATTGGTGTTAGATATTTAACTTTTACAGACCATTTAGAGCATGATGAAGATAGAGGTTTTTGCATTAATTATAATGACTATGTTCCAGTGTTCAATAAATTCAAAGAAAAGTATAAAAAGGACATAGAGTTATTATTAGGAGTTGAAGTTGGTTATAGAAAACATCTAAAAAATGAAATAGAGGAAATAATAAATTCTAATCCTTTTGATTTCGTATTGTGTTCAACTCATACAATTGATAATGTACCTGTTCCATCAAAAGAGTATTTTAAAGGCCTTAGCAAAAAAGATGCATATTATAAATATTTTAATAGTATACTTGAAACTAATCGTGAATTTAGAGACTATAATATATATGGGCATTTAGATTATATATCTAGATATGGAATCTATTCAGATAATAGAGTTATATACAATGATTTTAAAGATGTTATTGATGAAGTTTTGAAGTCAATAATCAATAATGGAAGTGGTATAGAGCTAAATACTTCTGGCTATAGATATGGATTAAATGCTATACATCCAAATGAAGATATATTAAAAAGATATAAAGAGCTTGGAGGGTTTATAGTTACTGTAGGTTCCGATTCTCACAGAGTAGAAGATATATGTAAAGATTTTGATGTGGCCTATGATATGCTTAAGTATCTTGATTTTAAATATGTATCTTTATTTAAAGAAAGAGAAACTTATTTTGTAAATATAGAAAAAGTTAAATCTAACAATATAGCTTAGAGTATGTTTTGAAATTAATTAACAGATAGTAAAAAAGTTAATAGTATAATATTGTATCCTCTAGAAAAATACTAGAGGTTTTTATTTTGCAAAAATAACTATATAGAATTAAATTCAATAAGATAATTTATTTTAAATTGGCTAGAATATCGTTAATATATTTTACTATTATATATTTTTATTGTGATATAATAGTAAAATATATTAACCTATCTTTAAATTATGTAAATTATTATAAAGGAGGGAGAAAATTAAATTGTCTAATAAAAATAAAGAGAGTGTAAATTTAAGCAATCCAATCAAAAAAACTACTCAAAAAAAATTAACAAAAGAAGCTATATTACATATACCTATGAGCAACTATGCCTATGGTTATGATAAAGAAACATTACATATAAGACTTAGAACTAAAAAAAATGAAGCAAAAAAAGTAATTTTAAGAATAGGAGACCAATATGTATGGGATAAAGGTGGTGCAGGAGGAGGAAATTTAAATGCATCTGGAATTGGCTGGTCTGGTGGCTCAAATATAATAATGGATAAAGAATTGGAAACCGAATTATTTGATTACTGGATAGCTAAGTGCAAACCCTTAAATAAACGCTCAAGATATGGGTTTATAGTAGAAGGTCAAGAAGAAAAGATTCTATTCACAGAAAAAAGAATAATAGAGTTGGGAAATGAAAGTGATGAGAAAGAATTGTGCGAAATAAGTAATTTTTTTGGATATCCATATTTAAATTATATAGATATACCCAAGGTACCAAATTGGGTGAAAGAAACTGTTTGGTACCAGATATTCCCAGATAGATTTGCAAATGGTGACCCATCTATAAATCCAGAAGGAGTGGACGAATGGGGGGCTATTCCAACAAGAGATAATTTTACAGGTGGAGATTTACAAGGTGTGATAGAACACTTAGATTATTTGAGTGATTTAGGGATAAATGGAATTTATTTTTGCCCTATTACAGTTGGAAATACAAATCATAGATACGATACGATAGATTATATGGAGATAGACCCTTTATTAGGGAATAAAGAGACTTTAAAAAAACTAATAAAAGAAGCTCATAAGAGAAATATAAAAATAATGTTGGATGCTGTTTTTAATCATATAGGATATTATTCTAAACAGTGGCAAGATGTAGTTAAAAATAAGGAAAACTCTAGATACAAAGAGTGGTTTTATATAAAAGATATGAGTAAAATTGATACTCCAATAGAACAAATAGATGAAAAAAACATACCCTATGAGACCTTTGGATGTGAAAAATATATGCCTAAACTTAATACAGAAAATTCAGAAGTAATAGAATACTTATTGAGTGTAGGTAAGTACTGGATACAAGAATTTGATATAGATGCATGGAGATTGGATGTCTCAAATGAAGTAGACCATGTTTTTTGGAGAAAGTTTAGAGAAGAAATTAAAAAAATAAAACCAGAGGTATATATACTGGGAGAAATTTGGCATGGTAGTTTACCATGGTTAATGGGTGACCAATTTGATTCAGTTATGAACTATTTGATGTCAGAAGCTATGAAAAAATTCTTTTGTACAGATGAGATAAATGCTGAAGAATTTAAATACATGATAAATGATATAATGGTAAGTTATCCAATGCAAGTTAGTGAAGTTACTTTTAATTTACTTGGAAGCCATGATACTACAAGGATACTGAATTATGCTAGTGGAAATATTGATAGAGTTAAACTTGCATATTTGTTTATGTTTATACAATCAGGGAGTCCTTGTATATACTATGGTGACGAAATTGGAATGGAAGGAGAACTAAGTTCAATATCTGAAGGACAAAGAAAATGTATGGAATGGAATGAAGAAAAATGGAATAAGGATATATTTGATTTTATGAAGAAGATTATTAGACTTCGTAAAGAAAATAAAGAACTTAGGTCTATGTCTAATGAATGGGTATTAGTAGATAAGGAAAATGGAACAATTTTATTAAGAAAAGAATCCATTTCCGTAATAATAAATAATTCATCTAGAGATATAACTTTAAAATTGCCAGATTATTTGGCAAATAGAAAATCAAAAGATTTATATGAAGAAAAAATAGTAGATTTAAAAGAAGAAATAATATTAAAAAAATACAAGTTCCTCATTTTAAAATAATATAAAAACGTATTTATTTTAGAGTTCATGATAATTTCATGATAAAGTTTTATACTATTAAAAAAACATTATTAATCATGATAAACAAATGCAGTACAATTTTATAAAGAAACTATTTGTAGTAAAATAAATGAAGTAAATTTTTTATTTGAATAAAAATAAATGTTAACACTTCTAATCATTCTGTAATTTAGTAAAAACAAGTAATTACTGAATAGGTAGGAGGAAGTAAAGATATGAATGACTATAAAGAGCATATAGTTATAGTAAAATCTGGGGTTGTAAATCTAATTTTGGGAGTTACACTTTTATTAATTGGAATTATTATAAATGTATTTCTTGTATATATTAAATTATATTATATAGTGCTAATTACTTTTGTATTTACAATGTATGGATTAGCTTCAATTATCAATTGTATGAGAAAGTATATTATTTTTGACTTACATAGTATTAAAGTTCGTAAATGTATGGGAAGTGAAAAAGAGTATTCATATCATGATATTACTAAAATTTCAATAAATAACAAGAAGCAAGGGTGTCCAGTCAAGATATATGTGGATAAAAATAAAATTGTAACTTTTTTTATATCTGATAAAAATTATATGTCTGCTATAGCTGAAATGAAGCGAAGAGAGTTACCTTTTGATAATAAAGCCATAGACTATATATCAGATACTCCATTATGGGTTCCAATTTCATATAATGAAATTAAAGAGTTTTGTAATGAAGCTTCACGAAAACTTGAAAATCAGATTCAGGAAAATCTATATAAAATAGAAAAAGAGTTGGAAACAGATATATCTTTTTCTTTTGGTATAGATGTTCAACAAAATCCGTTCATATGTGTATTTTTAGTGTGTGTTATGAAGAATGAAAACTATACAAAATTTGCAAAAAAATACAGGGGAAAAGAAGCATGGGCTATATTTCCAGTGTATATGGTTGGACCAAAATTGTATAAAAAAGAAATTGAAAAAGGAAAATTTATTTGTAACATAAACTATTTAAATGCTTTTTCTGGAGTAATGTGGTCGAATTTTTGTAGAACGATAAAAAAACAAGGTGTACAAGAAAGTAAAATGGAAATGGATTTTGAATTAAAGACTAAATTAGAATAGATAATTCCATAAAAAATATCTTAAATACAAGAGATAGGATATAAAATAAATTGATTATTAGGTTAAAAAATTCTTGTAGAAAGAGGAAATAAGAATGATTGAAGCATTTATATTTGATTTAGATGGTGTAATTACAGATACTGCATACTATCACTATATGGCTTGGAAAAAACTAGCACATAATGTTGGTATAGATATAGATACAAAATTTAATGAATCTTTAAAAGGAATAAGCAGAATGGAGTCGTTGGATAGAATATTAGAATTTGGAAATAAAAAATACTTATTTTCAGAAGAAGAAAAATTGAAAATGGCTGAAGAAAAAAATAATAATTATGTATCATTAATAGATGAGATAAATTCAAATGATATTTTACCTGGAATAGAAAGTTTGTTAAGCGATATAAAATCTAATAATATAAAAATAGGCTTATCTTCTGCAAGTAAGAATGCAACAAATGTATTAAATCATTTGGGTATAAGTGATAAATTTGATTTTATAGCCGATGCAGGAAAATGTAAAAATAGCAAACCACATCCAGATATATTTCTTATGTCAGCAAAAGGACTTGATGTAAATCCCCAAAATTGTATAGGAATAGAAGATGCAAATGCAGGGATAGATGCTATAAACTCTGCTAATATGTTTTCTGTTGGAGTTGGAAACTATGAGAATTTAAAAAAAGCAAATTTAGTTGTAGAATCAACAAGTCAATTAAATTTTGAATATATACAAGAAAAGTATAATGAGTATATGGTTAGGAGAATTATATGAAATGTTTATTTAATAATATAGATGAATGGAAGATTACACAAGACAAAATTGAAATCAAAGAAAATAGATTAGCAGAATCTATAATGAGTATAGGTAATGGTTACATGGGTATGAGAGGAAACTATGAGGAAAACTATAGTGGAGATACTCATAAGGGTTCTTATATAGCTGGAGTATGGTTTCCAGATAAAACTCGTGTTGGATGGTGGAAAAATGGATATCCAGAGTACTTTGGTAAAATTCCTAATTCAGTCAACTATATAGGGATAAGAATTTTCATAGATGATGTAGAATTAGATTTAGCAAAATGTAAAATTGAAGATTTTTATAGAGAACTAGATATGAAAAATGGTATTTTAAATCGTAGATTTATTGTACACATAAATAATAAAAAATTTGAAGTTAACATTACTAGATTTTTAAGCATATCAGTTAAGGAGTTAGCAGTAATTAAATACAGTATAAAAGCATTAAATTCTGATGCTAAAATAAAGTTCATACCATATTTAGATTCAAACATAAAAAATGAAGATTCAAATTATGAGGAAGAGTTTTGGAATGGAGTTTCTTCAAGTTCTTTAGAATATCAAGGAAGCATACTTTCTAGAACAAAGGAAAATGCATTTAATACACCAGTATTTACTGTGGGTGCAATGATGCATATTAAGGCAAGTGGTAAGATAAAAGACATATCTCATACAAATGACTATAATTACTGTGAGAATTCAATAACAATGGATATTCTAAAAAATGAGGTTGCTAGTATAGAAAAATATGTATCTATAACTTCAACTAGAGATTATAAGGAAAGTGAGTTATTAAGAAAATGTAAAGATATTTTAAATAGAGAAATACCTAAAGGTTATAATGATATATTAAATGAACATATCAAATTATGGAATGAAAGATGGAAAAGTGCAGATGTAAAAATAAATGGAGATAAAAGTAGTCAACAAGGCATACGATACAATTTATTTCAACTATTTTCAACATATTATGGAGAAGATTCAAGATTGAATATAGGTCCAAAAGGTTTTACTGGAGAAAAGTATGGAGGGGCTACTTATTGGGATACAGAAGCATTTTGTGTTCCAGTATATCTAGGGGTAGCAGATAAGAAGGTAACTAGAAACCTTCTGGAATATAGATATAATCAATTGGAGCAAGCAAAAGATAATGCAAAAAAACTAGGACTTAAAGGTGCATTATATCCAATGGTTACATTTGATGGAGTAGAATGCCATAATGAGTGGGAGATAACATTTGAAGAAATACACCGAAATGGAAGTATCGTATATGCAATATATAATTATACAAATTATACAGGTGACTTTGAATACATAAAAGAAAAAGGAATAGATGTAATAATAGAAATAGCTAGATTTTGGGCTAGTAGAGTTCATTTATCTATAAAAAAAGATTTGTATATGATACATGGTGTAACTGGTCCAAATGAGTATGAAAACAATATCAACAATAATTGGTATACTAATTATATAGCTAAATGGTGCTTAGAATATGCTGTAGAAAATGTATTAAAATTAGAAATAGAATATAGTGAATGTATTGACAGAAACAGTGTAACTAAAGAAGAAGTTGAGCTATGGCAAATGATATCAAAAAAAATCTATCTGCCATATGATGATGAGTTAAAAATAATAGTTCAAAATGATAATTTTTTAGATAAAGAATTTATAGAAGTAAAAGATTTGCCAAAAGAAAATCTTCCTCTTAATCAAAACTGGTCCTGGGATAGGATTCTTAGGTCTTGTTTTATAAAACAAGCAGATGTATTACAGGGAATTTACTATTTTGGAAATAGATTTACTAAAGAAGAAAAAAAGAGAAATTTTGATTTCTATGAAAAATATACTGTACATGAATCTTCTTTATCTTCTAGTATTTATTCCATTATTGCTTCTGAAATAGATGATTTGGACAAAGCTTATGAATTATACTCAAGAACTGCTAGACTTGATTTAGACAATTATAATAATGATACCAATGATGGACTTCATATAACTTCTATGTCTGGTTCATGGCTTTCTATTGTGCATGGGTTTGCAGGTATGAGGACATGGGATGAAACATTATCTTTTGACCCTAAGTTACCTAAAGAATGGAGAGGTTATTCTTTCAACATAAGCTATAAAGATAATATTATTAATGTAGATGTATGTAGTGATTTAATTAAAATAGAAAATTTAAAAGGTAAGCCAATAAAAATTATTGTATATGGTAAAAAATATATATTAGAAAAATATATAAAAATTGATAGAAATAAATTTAAATAATATTTTTATTATGTAAATAGTTAAAATAAGTTTATCTAATTATGAATTTATTTTAACTATTTTTGTTTAATAGAAAACTATATATTATAACAATAATCGTGCTTTTAGTTAAATATATTTCATAAATCTTCATAAAATCTTCATAATTTCGTAAAGAAGATGTAACAAAAATAAGATATATTGTATTCAGCAGATAAATAAGGGAGGACAATAATTATGAAGAATAAAAAATTCATTGTTATAATACTGATAATATCAGTTTTAATAGGTGTAGGAGTAAAAGAATATTTCACTAGAGAGATAAATAAGGAAGATATAGAGGTCAGTAAATATATAAAATATGCTGATTTGGCAAGTAAAAATAATGTACAAGTTAACTGGAAGTATGTAGCTTCTATTGTTGCTGTATTGAATAAAAATAACTTGAAAGATATTAAAGATTCACAAATAAAAGAAGTATCAGATTTATTTGTTAAAAATTTTTCTAAAAATAATAAAATAAATAAATTAAGTAATGTTCTGGATGAGTTAGAATTTAGTAATAAACAAAAAAGATTGGTTGATAATTATATTGATGAGCTTAAGGAGTATGGCATAAAGCCAGAAAGATTGAAGTCTGATACACAGTATATGAAGTTTATAAACGAAATTAAAGCAGAAGCTATACAAAATTACGAAGATTATAAAATACTTCCATCTATAACTATTGCGCAAGCTATAATCGAATCTAGCTGGGGCAAGTCAACTTTAGCAAAACAACATAATAATCTATTTGGTATAAAGGCGGATGCTTCTTGGAAAGGGAAATCAGTGACTTTAGAAACAAAAGAACATTTAGATACAATTATAGATGATAAATTTAGAATATATGATGATAAAAATGAATCTATAAAAGACCATGCAAAATTTTTGGCTACAAATAAAAGATATAAAACCAATGGTGTGTTTGACGCAAAAACGTATATATATCAAGCTAAAGCATTAGAAAAAGCTGGTTATAGTACTGCAAAGGATGAAAATGGAAATAGCATATATGCAGAACGTTTAATAGAACTAATTCAACAATATAATCTTCAATTAATAGATAGTGAAATTCAAAGTGAAATGTAACTTTGACGTAACATAAGGATGATATATTTATCGAGGAGGTGGCTTTTATGAAAAAAATAGTCTCGATATTTATAAGTTGTATGGTTGTTGTAACTACTCTTACTGGATGTAGTAGTGGTGAGGTGGCTAATAGCACATCATCCATGTATAGTGTTAAAAATTTGGATTTTAGCTTTGAAGTGAAACCTGAAACCTTTGAGGTATCAGTTGAATCCGGTGGTTCAAAAGAAAAGATATCTGAACCATCAAAAGAAAGGAAGGTATCAAATTTTAAAAAGACGAGTACACAAGCATCGTGGACATATCCTGATGAAAACATAGACATAAATATAAAAAAAGAGGACAATTATTTAGATGTAAATATTAAATCTAACTCAGAAAAAGAAACGAGCTTTAATTGGCCTAAAGTTGAAGGTGAAAGCTATGTACTACCACTTTATGAAGGTAAGTTTATTCCAAGTAATGATAAGTACTGGAAAGAGCATTTAAATGAATCAACTTATAATGTTATAGAATCTTTTTCAATGCAATTCTTTGCAGTAAACAAGGCAAAATATTCTGTGCTCTATATTATTGAAAATGAATTCAATAATGAAATTGAATTTAGTTCTAAAGATAAGATTAATTTTACATTTAAACATGAATATCCAAGTATCAATAAAAATAAAGAATATGGATTTAAAGTATATTTGACTAATAAAAATATTACAGATGTAGCAAAAACTTATAAAAACTATATAGTTGATAAAGGAGAGTTTAAAACATTAAAAGAAAAATCTAAGGAAAATAAGAATATTGAAAAGCTTTATGGAGCACCACAAATTTATTTTGGAGATAAATCTATAATAACAATAAATGATATTAAATGGAATAAATTAAAAGAAAACTTATCAGATGATTTGGTTAATTGGATGAAAGAACTTTTAAGTATGAAGCCTGATGATAGTGAATTTATAGAAGTGATTAATCAAATAAAAACTCAAGATTATATAGATAAATATCAAAAGAATCAAATAGTTCAAGTATTTAATGAAGTTATGCAGATGAATACTTTTTATAATGACAAAGTTTTTAACAGCAAGGATAAAGAGATAAAAAAAGTACTAGATAAAGGTATATCTAAATTAAATAGAGTAGAACTTATAGAATTTAACAAGAAGTTATTAAAATCAAAGTTGGGAGACAGTGTGAATAATGTTGATACATGGGCAAAGTATAATACAATTGATGTAATTAATGATATCAATAAATCTGGTATTAAAAATGCTTGGATAGGCTTTGATGATATGGAAGAGGGTTATATATCCCCAGAGATGGTTAAAAGAGCTAATGATTTAGGGTATCTAGTAGGACCATATGATTCATATCATTCTATACACAAGCCAGGGGAAGAAAAATGGAGTACGGCGTCATTTAAGGATAAATCTCTATATGAAAATGCTACTATAGAAAATAAAAAAGGTGAAAAAGAAACTGGATTTCAAGGAGAAGGAAGAAAGCTAAACCCTACATTGTCTTTACCAAGTGTGAAAGAGAGAGTACAAAGTATATTGGAAGAAGGATATAAATTTAATTCTTGGTTTATAGATTGTGATGCTACAGGTGAAATCTATGATGATTATTCTCAAAATCACATAACAACTCAAGCACAAGATTTAAAGGCTAGACTTGAAAGGATGTCATATATAAGAGATAATGCAAATATGGTTATAGGTTCAGAAGGTGGAAATGATTTTTCAAGTAGCACTATAGCATTTGCACATGGACTTGAGACACCAGCATTTGCTTGGGTAGATAAAGATATGAGTAAGAATAAAGAAAGTGAATATTATGTTGGTAAATACTATTCTCCAACAGGAGGAGTACCAGAAGTATTTTCAAAACAGATACCTGTAAAAGAGAAATATAAAAAAATATTTATAGACCCAGTTTACTCTCTGCCTTTATTCAGATTAGTTTATAATGATTCTGTTATATCTTCTCATCAGTGGTTATGGGGAACTTTCAAAATTAAGGACGAAGTTGGAAGTAGAATGATGAGAGAAGTATTGTATAATACACCACCTATGTATTATATAGATAGAACTGAATGGGAAAAACACAAAGATGAAATAGTTTCTCATAATAAAATATGGTCAGAGTTTAATAAAAAGGCTATTAAAAAAGAAATGACAGACTTTAAATTTATTTCTGAGGATAGATTAGTTCAAATGACTGAATATGGAGAAGATTTAAAGGTAGTAGCTAATTTCTCTCAAAAGGATGTCAAGTATAAGGATGAAGTTATAAAAGCAAATTCTCTGGTAATATATGATGAAGATAATAAAGTTGTATATAAACCAGAACAATAGATTTAATGAAAATAAAGATTGTTTAGATTTTAAGTGAAAAATAATATAATATTTATTTAGTTTATATTAAAATAGTGGCTATATTAATCTTAATAATTGATATAGTCACTATTATTTATATCTTTTTTAGTATATGACTCTAAAGTAAAATATTCAAAAATTCGATTTTGTACTTCTAATTTATCTTCAGTAGCTGATTTTATTTTAGAAATTATAGATAAAGTTCATATATATCGAAAATAAATAAACATTATGTCAAATGGCCATTCTGAAATAAGAATCAATCTAGTCATTTGACTTTAAAAAATATTTTTGAAAAAATGTCAAATTGGATGTTTTTAGTTATAATATGATTTTATTATGATATTTCGTTCTTATATAGATGCTTAGCAAGAATTGAGATTAATAGCATAATTATAAACATACATATTATAGGTATATAAACTTTAAGACTAAAAACTTCAAATAATTTACCATGCATAATTTGACCAACTGGGGCAACACATTGTGATACAGCTGTAATAGTGGCCATTACCTTTCCCAATAATTCATTAGGCGTTTGTTTTTGAACAATAGTTAGAACAAATACAGCAATAATTGTCATAGACATAGCTACAGGTATAATACAAATAAATAGTAATATAAAAGATGGATAATATCCTAGTCTGAGCATTGAAGGTGAAATTGAAATAGCCATTGGTATCATCAGAATACTAATTAGCATTAACCAGCGATATAGTGTATTCATCTTCATTTTTTTTGCAAATAAGCCTATTGAAAGTGCGCCTAAAACACTGCTAAATTCGATAATTCCTATTCCTATACCATACATATTATTACTACTGTTCATCGTTACACGTAAAATATATTGTATTCCTACAAGTAAAAATGGAGTTAAAAATAAATTTAAAGAAGCTGCCAGAATCATAGCTTTACTAATATAAGGTTGTTTTATGATATAAGAGAATCCTTTTTTCATGTCACTAACTATGGTCATTACTATATCTCCATTAAGTTCTCTTTTGTTAAAAGGTATATAAATAAATATCTCCATTACTGCTGATAGAAAAAATGAAATGCAGCTTATAATAAGAAGCATCTTAATTCCAATAAGACCATATAAAAAACCTCCAAGTACAGGAGCAAACATACTTGAAAGTGCACCTATTCCATTTACAATTCCATTTGCTTGTTCTAAATCTTTTTCATTTACTATTAAAGGTATACTTGCCTGTACAGTAGGTTGATACATACAACTAATAATAGATAGGAGTATCATAACAATTCCAATCAATACAATAGAATCATTTAGAGTAGAAAAAAGACAGATAAAAATGAGAATAATTATAGAACTCATAAAATCAAATATAACCATTAGATTTCTACGATTGAATCTATCAGCTATTGCACCACCAATTGGGGACAATAGAAGTGGAATATTTGATATTGCATATAAAGTTGCAAATATATCTGCACGACCTGTTATATCTAAAATATAAGTAGAAAGAGCAAATCTTAATAATGATGAACCCAGTATAGATATAATTTGACCAAGTACCATAAGGTTAAAGTTTTTGTTAAAAGAATTATTTATTTTATCTAAATTTTGCATTTATAGAACACCCCTCTTTTTTATGACTGACCGTCAGTCTAATAAGATTATAATAAACTATATCCAAAAAGTCAATAGTATATATACAATGAAAAATTTTAAAATAAGTTTTTACTGTTAATATAGAAATCAATATATATGAAAGATTATTATGTCTTAAAAAGGATAAGAGCTATATGGTGAATAATAAAAAATGGGTAATTTAGAAGAGTTTTTATGAATAGTATTAATATATAGATATAGGGAGATTGATGTGATTATGTATGAAAATAATAAGGTAATCTATAATTTTGAAAGATGTGAAAGACTAGAAAATACTTTTTATTTATCTCAATTTAATACATATAAAAATTTTAAGTTAACTTCTAAAAAATCCATAGTAAATTCATTGGAGACATCTGTTTGTAATATGAATATTCATAATATAAGTCTTGTTGATACGATGGAGTGTGTATCATTAGAAGATGAGCAAATGACGGGGAAGAAGTTAATTTTAGTTGGTGATATAGATACTAATGTGATACTAGATTATGTGGGAAATAAGAGAAATAGAAGTTCTAATAAGAGAAATATACTTAAGTTAAAAATACCTTTTAGTACATTTATACAAATGCCTAGAAGAATAGAAAATAAAGAGAAAATTAATTTAAAGTATCTTATACAAGATATGACATCGTCTATTTTAGATGATAATAATTTATTTATTAGTGTGACTGCAATTATAAGTTATGAAAATAGTTCTAAAATGGAGTAATCTTTAAATTATAGAAAGGTGGATGCAATGAGAATAACTAAAACTACTTTTAATGATGTCTTTTCAAATGATATAAGTGGAAGTATTTTAAAAGTAGAAAAATATGTTGATAAAAAATGTGCATCTGTATTCGAAATTTTGACTTATACTATTATTGTTACAAATACGAGTAGATATAAAACAGGAAATATATTTTTTAAAGATTATATTTCTAAATATATAGAATTTATAAATAATACTGTAAAAGTTAATGGTATTATAAAATGTGGATTAGACCCACAACAAGGTTTCTACATAGGAAAAATAGATGCTAATTGTAAAAAAATAATATCTTTTAAGAGTGTAGTTTTGCCAAATTCAGCATATAGAGTTATAAAAAACAACGCTAATATATACTATTATTATAAGTGTACCCTAGATAAATTTCCAACAAGAATATCAGTAGAAAGCAATAGTGTTTATACCAATATAAACAAAACTGTATTTAAGCAGTTGAATATAAGTAATTCTTTAAAGATGCCTAAAAACCTAAAAGATATATTAAAAGTAAACATAAATAGTAAGATACTTGATGTTAAACCTATAAAAAATCCTACAAACAAAGGAAAAGATTTAAAACTGTGTAATTTAATAGTTTTTGGTAGTATAGAATTTGAAATGGACTATAGTTGTAGAAATAGGAGTAAGTTCAAAGTAGTGAACAAGTCTGATAATATTCAGAAAGAAAAGGGTTATGATAATGATTTACAAAATAATAATGAAAATGTAAGTGACTGTAAGAAACAAACAAGTTTTAATGAGAATAAAGTAAAAAATATAACAAAAACTTTTGGATTTTCTTGTTTTATTTGTTCACCAGTTGGAATAGTTTATGAGGATATGAAAAATATAAATGTAAAAATTGAACATACATCAATAAATGAGTTAAATACAGATGAATTATTTATAAATACATCACTTTTATTGTATTATTAACTCTTCAAAGCTAAAATTTATTAAACTAGTATTTTATTAAATAAAAAAACATAGATATTGATATATATTGTATATACAAATAATTAATAGAAATTCTTAATTTTAAGTAATTCTAAATAATAAGTATAATATAATATTTTAAAAGTGTAGATTTATGATAAAATAAGACAAATATGTTAAAAAAATGATAATCACAGAGAACTTTTGCCTTCTTCAATTAATATATTATTATTAGTAATAACTTTAAAATTATATTACTATTATATAAAAATTGGCTTAAAAGAAGGTGAAAAAAGTAAATGAAAATATGCATAACAGTAGGTCATAGTATACTAAAGGGTGGCAAAAGTACAGGTGTAAGTAGCATAGTTGATGAATATAACTATAACAAAAAATTAGCTCCTATGTTAGCTGAGATGCTTATAAGTCAAGGTAATACAGTAGATGTAATAGTTTGTCCAGAAAGACATTTTATGTCAGAAAGAGAAGAATTTTTTTATAGAGTTCCAAAAGTAAATAGTGGTAAATACGATTTATTAGTAGAGCTACATTTAAATAAAGGTGATGGAACAAAACTTGGGACAGAAGTGCTTTATTATGGTAATGAAGGGTTAGAATATGCCAAAAGAGTATCTAATAAACTTGGAGAATTATTTGAAAATAGAGGAGCTAAAAAAAGAGAAAATTTATATATATTGAGAAATACAAATCCAGTTGCAATACAAATTGAAAGTTTTTTCTGTGATAATGTGAATGATTGTAATAAAGCAAATGAAGCAGGTTATGATTGTATAGCAAGATTAATTACAGAAGGTATATTGAATAAAGATATAAGTATGTGAGATTATGGCGATTTAGGTGTTGATTAATACCTTTCAATTTTAGATACAAACTAAAACACAATATATTAGTATAATTTAAACTTGCGAAAGACATGTTATTTTGGTTATTAACAAGAAATACCCCTTGAAAGTATTGATTTATCAATATATTCAAGGGGTATTTAAATACAGAAATCTAGCTTGTTTAGAGCTAAACTATAGCTTTATATAATATCTATTTTATGTTAAATATAATAAATAATATAAAAATGTTATAACCTTGTATTATAATAATATAATGTAGAAAAATATAAGAGATAAGATAAATATGACAAGGTGGTAATATATGAAATATACATTTGAAAGTTTTAAGTTAGATGAAAAGATACTTAAGTCCTTAAAAAATTTAGGATATAATATACCTTCTAGAGTACAAATAGAGGTTATTCCAAAATTATTAGATGGTCAAAACATAGCAGTGAAATCAAAAACAGGAAGTGGAAAAACAGCAAGCTTTGCGATACCTGTATGTGAAAATATAGATGTAGAACACAATAATATTCAAGCACTTATAGTTGTCCCAACAAGAGAACTAGCATTACAAGTAAAAGATGAGATATCAGGGATAGGAAGATTAAAGAAGGTGAGATGTAGTGCTATATTTGGTAAACAACCTATAAAAGAACAAATAGCAGAATTAAAGCAAAGGGTTCATATTGTTGTAGCTACTCCAGGTAGAATAATTGACCATATAAATAAAGGTACTATTAAGTTGGAAAACATAAAGTATTTAGTAATAGATGAAGCTGATAAGATGTTTAATAAAGGTTTTGTTGAACAAATGGAAAAAATATTATCGAATTTGCCTAAAGAAAAAACGATAGGGCTTTTTTCAGCTACAATGAATGAAGAGATAAGATATATATGTGAAAAATATATGCTAAACTATAATATTATAAATATAGATGAAAATGAAGATAAAAACAATGAGAAAATAAAACAAATAGATGATAAAATAGTAAAATCTAATGAAAGAGATAAGTATGTAATTTTAAAAGAGTTAATATACAGTGAGAATCCAAAGAGTGTAATAATTTTTTGTAATACTAGAGAAAAAGTATCTAGATTATATAATAAAATGAGTAAAGATGGTTTTTTGGTAAGGCAGTTACATGCTGATTTATCACAAGAAAAAAGAATCTTTGTGATTAAGGATTTTAAAGATTTAAAGTTCAATGTATTAGTTAGCAGTGATGTAGCATCTAGAGGAATACATATTGATGATATTTCCTTAGTTGTAAACTATGATGTACCTTATGATAAAGAAAACTACATACATAGAATAGGTAGAACTGGAAGAAAAGGAAGTAGTGGAAAAGCCATTACTATAGTAGATATACAAGATGAAAAATATCTGGATGGAATACAAGAATATATAGGATATAAAATAGATGAAATACCTACAATAGAAAAAAATAGAATTATGTTAGGTAAAAGATTGTTTGATGAATATTCAAAAGACCTTTTAAAAGAAGCATTAAAAAGAAAGAAAGTCAGTAAAAGTTATCAAAAAGGAAAAGATACAAAATTAAATTCAGAAAATGAAGTGGTAAGATTATATTTAAATGCTGGGAAAAAAAAGAAAATAAGAGTTTTAGATATAGTTGGGGCATTTAGCAACCTAAAAGGAGTTACTAATGATGATATAGGTGTAATAGAAGTTCAAGATTTGTGTTCATATGTAGATATATTGAATTATAAAGGAGATTTAATATCAAAAAAATATAAAGAAATACCTATAAAGAAAAAGATGGTTAAAGTAAAGAGAGATATGAGATAGTTGAAGTTAAGAATGTGAATTAAGTTTAATAAAATAAAATAATTTTATACTTTTAAAAAATTATTAAGTTACAAAACTTTAAAAAGTAAGCTATAATGGTCTTAAGTGTTTATAACAATAGTCACTATGAATATAAGTTATAAACATGTATTTATAATGATATTGAAGGAGGGAATGTATGGCATATTTTACCTATAATGACAAGAAATGCTACTATAACGAGATAGGAGAGGGTACACCATTACTTTTTTTACATGGTAATACTGCTTCTTCTAAAATGTTTAATGAAGTAGTTGATTTTTACAAAGATGAATATAAGGTAATATTAATGGATTTTTTAGGCCATGGTCAATCTGAAATGGTGGATAAATTCTCTGTAGATTTATGGTTCGATGAGGCCATGCAAGTTATATGCTTTTTAGAAAAAATGAATTATAAAAAGGTAAATATAATTGGTAGTAGTGGAGGGGCTCTTGTAGCATTAAATGTTGCTCTTGAAAGACCTGACTTAGTTAATAAAGTAATAGCAGACAGTTTTGAGGGAGAAGTTCCTTTAGAATCATTTGTAAAAAACGTGAAAACAGAGCGTGAAGAATCAAAAAAAGATGATGGTGCAAAAGCTTTTTATATTTATAATCAAGGAGACAACTGGGAAAAAGTTATAGATAATGATACAGAAGCTATTTTTGAACATTATAAAACTATAGGAAAGTTTTTTCATAAACCTCTAGAAACTATGCAACCAGATGTACTTTTAACAGGAAGTAAAGAAGATGAATTTGTATCTTTAGTATCTCATGATTTTTTTGAAAATACTTTTTCAGCAATTCTTAAAAAAATTAAAAATGGTAAAATGCACTTGTTTGATAAAGGTGGTCATCCAGCTATTTTATCAAATGGCTTAAGTTTTGCAAATGTAGCAAAGAAATTTTTAAAAGAATAATTTAATAATACGATTATTTAAAGTTTTAGGATTTACATAAAATGTAGCTTAACTATATAAATTTTAGAATAAATTTATATAGTTAAGCTTTAAGATTAAATACTTTAATTAAATAAATCTATTATCTCATCATCAGACAAACTTTTCAAGACACCTTCATTGGATAATTCTCCATTTATAAATTGGTTTATAAGTTCTTTTTTACTTTCCTGTAATTTTATTATTTTTTCTTCTATAGTTCCTTTAGCAATTAATTTTATAACTTGTACTGAATTTTTTTGCCCAAATCTATGAGCTCTATCACTAGCTTGATTTTCCACCGATGGATTCCACCATGGGTCAAAGTGAATTACCATATCAGCAGATGTAAGGTTTAAACCAGTTCCACCTGCTTTTAAAGATATTAAAAAAACTTTTTTATCCGTACTTGTATTAAATGTATCTACGAGTTCAAGTCTTTCTTTAGCATTAGTCTTGCCATCTATATAATGGTATTCAATTTTGTACTTATCAAGTTCTTTACTTATGTTTTTAAGTACAGATGTAAATTGTGAAAACAGTAATATCTTGTGGTTTTCATTTATACTATCTCTAAGTATTTCTAAACATGTTTCAATTTTTGAACTTTTTTTACTGTAATCTTTTACTACTATACTTGGGTCTAAACAAAGCTGTCTTAGTTTTGTTAAATAGGAAAATATAACTATTTTATCTTTTTTTAGATTTTTATCTTTTATTTTATCTTGTATATCTTTTGCATATACACTATATACCTTTTTCTGTTCTTTATTTAGCTCTACAAAAAAGTTTTTCTCAATTTTATCTGGAAGCTCTTTCATAACTTGTTTTTTGCTTCTTCTAAGAATAAAAGGTTTTATCAGTTTTTTTAAATTTTTAACATTATCTTCTTTATTTATGAATAGCTCTTGAAATTTTGTTTTACTATATAAATAACCAGGCATTATAAAATCAAATATAGACCACAATTCTAGCAAATTATTTTCCATAGGTGTGCCAGTAAGTGCAAATTTATTTTCTGCATTTATACTTTTTACAGATTCAGTTACTAAAGCTACTGGATTTTTGATATTTTGAGCCTCATCTATTATACAATAATCAAACTTTATTTCACTATATTTTTCTAAATCATTTCTAAGAGTTCCATATGTTGTAAGTATTACGTCGAAATTTTGTAACTCCATAAAACATTTCTCTCTATCTCTCTTACTTCCATGTATCAATAAAACTTTTATATCTGGAGCAAACTTTTCAAATTCATTTTTCCAATTATAAATAAGTGATGTGGGTGTAACAATAAGACTTTTTTTGTTGGATAATGATAATAAAAATGCAATAGTCTGTATTGTCTTACCAAGACCCATTTCATCAGCTAGTATACCACCGAATTTATAATAATCTAAAACTTTAAACCAATTAAAACCATTTATTTGGTAGTCACGAAGGTCTGCTTTTAAATTGTTTGGAATATCTAAATTTATACTATCAAAATTTCTAAATTTTTCACAAATGCTATCTAATTCTTTTTTGCCCTCTATAAATTTTAAATTTTTACCTTTTATCATGTCACTTATATATAGAGCTTTATTATTATGAATTTTATTATTTTTTGATTTATCTATTATATCTAGATTTTCAACTAATTCAAAAAAATCTTTTGTTTCTCTCTCTGATAAGTCTATAAAATTTCCATCTTTAAGCTTATAAAAAGTACGTTTCTCTTGAAAAGCTTTCAGAATAGACTTGTACTCTTTTGGATTTATATCAGATATATTAAAATTAAATTCTAAATAATTTTGATTAGTTTGATTAATTGAAGCTTGAATTGATGAAGAATTATATATCTTTTTCAATTTAAACTTCTCAGAATAATATATATCTCCAAATTCTTTTAAAGATTCTAATTGTGAATCTAAAAATGTAAATAGGTCATAATCACTTCCTTTAAATACATAACTGTTATTTTCTTTTACAAATTGCGAAGAAGTTATTTTATTTTCAATTTTAGCTTCTTTTTGTGTGTTGGGAAGTACAAACTTTTTCTCTTCATTGTCATATATATACTTTATATCACAACAGATGTTTCCATCAATCATATCAAAGTAAAATTCAGCTTTAAAATCTTTTGTTATATTATTTGTTATATTATCATCTAAATAGACTTCTTGAGATATAGCTCTTAATTTAGGTACTAACAATCCTAAAACATCTTTAGAATCTTCTTTATCAAACTTTAATTCTTTAGATTTTGATAATACTTGATAGATTTTTGAATAATCATGAGCTTTTTTATGTGATAACAAGTATAGATTACCATCATATAAAAGTACATCATTTTTTTTAGTAAGTGGAACAGGTAGTGAATCTTGAGAAGATAAGACTATTTTATCTTCTATATTTTTAAAATTAAACTTTACTGGCAAAGCATCCTTTAATATTCTTGGATGGTATTCTTTTTTAGAAAAAATAAGGGTAAAATCTTTGTATTTGATAGCATTTAAAAACTGTTTTAAAGAACTTGCATTTATCTCCATAAACTTTTTTGAATATGATGAAGAAAAATTGTATGAAAGATTTGTACCATATTCTTCTATAATATCTACTAATTTCTCGTCTTCATCAGCAAAATAATGAATGTTAGGATTGTAAATAAATTTTTTCCCAAAATCTAATTCATATCCATTAAGTTTTGAATATGCAAATTCAGTAATATTTTTTAGAATATACATCTTATCAATTCCAATTTTAAATTCAGCAATTGCTTTATTTGAATCAACATTTATTAATACATCTAAATTAACTCTTTCTTTTTTAGTATTATCTAAAAAAGAAAGCAATTGCTTACTTAAGTCTAAGTTAGTTTTAGAATTAGTATTAGAAATTTTATCCTTATTATCACCTAATATGTCTATTAAAATAGGAGGAACATCTTTTTTATTTTTTATTTGTTTTAAGCTTTTTATAACAATAGCAACTATATGTTTACATATAAAAAGTCTTTGATTTGTACCTTTTGATTGACAATCAGCACAGCTACAGTCATTTTCAATTATCTTAAAGTGTCTTATATCTATAGTTATTGAACTAAAGTAAAAGCTATAATTATCTTCAGAATTTACTCCACCACGAAATGTCAACAGATTATTTTGTAGGTCATCAATATCTATGTCTATATAATCAACCAACTGATTAGTGTAGTATTTTACACCTCTTGACCACCTTGATGGTTCTGTATTTCTTTTTATTAATTTATATATCATATCTATTTTCATTTTATTCACCTTACCTCACTGTATATATTATAATCTAAATGCATTTAATTTACACTCTAAATCTGTAGCTTAAATTAAAGTATATATAAATAGCTTTTATCTATCATAAGATACATGTAAATAATAATTTACTATTAGATTTTTATCATATTATCTTA
>NZ_AVHW01000084.1 GCF_000449425.2 Clostridioides difficile CD160 | reverse complement strand
TTATTAAAATATTCTTGATATTATAATATATAGGATTTAAAGTATGATATTTGAATAAAAAGAATGTATAATAAGTTTAATAATTATATTTATTATTGGGAAAGGAGAGTGTCGATATGAATAATTGTAACTTGCTTAAAGCTAAAATACCATGTGAAGAAACTGGTATAGAAATAAAGAGAACTTTGTGTGATATTTGTTCTCCAGGAGTACATTGTGGAATTGATGCATATGTTAAAGATGGTAAAATAATAAAAATAGAAGGTACAAAAGAACATCCAATGAATAAGGGATTGTTATGTACGAAAGGTCTTTGTAATAGGGAGTATATCTATAGAGAAGATAGAATAAAGACACCACTAAAGAGAATTGGTAAAAGAGGTGAAGGTAAATTTAAGCCAATATCATGGGAAGAGGCTTATAGTGAAATAGGAGAGAGATTAAATAGAATAAAGAGTGATTATGGAGCAAAACATGTGGCATTTTTTACAGGTTATGGAAAATGGTATAGACCGTTTTTACAAAGGTTTGCATCTTCATTTGGTTCTCCTAACTACGGTACAGAATCTAGCTCATGCTCAACATCTGCACAGATGGCTGGAAATGTTGCTACTGGGAGAAACTTTACAATGCAAGATATGGAAAATACAAAGACTTACTTAGGGTGGGGATTTAATCCATACTACTCTAAATTTTTAAATAGTGTAAATCTAACAAAATTAAAAGAAAAAGGTGTAAAATTTATAATTGTAGACCCTAGAATAACACCAACAACTCAAAAAGTAGCAGACCTTCATTTGAGAGTTAAACCTGGGACTGATGGAGCTTTAGCTCTTGGGATGGCAAATCTATTTATACAAAGAGATTTAATAGATAAAGAATACATAGAAAAACATGTACATGGATTTAATGAATATAAAGAATATGTAAAGTCATTTGATTTAGATACTGTAAGTAAGATTACAGGAGTTTCTAAGGATGACATAGTAAAGGCAGTAGATATGTTGTCGCAAGGTCCGTTTTGCATAAATGAAAGCGCAGCTCCAATAGTGCATCATCAAAATGGATTTCAAAACTATAGAGCAATGATGTCTTTATCTGCTATAACAGGTAATTATGATAGAATAGGTGGTAATATACCAAAACAAGATTACTTTGCTGGTAAGTTAGGTGGATTTCAGGCACTAGAAAAAGAGTTTGTGAAAGAAGTTCTACCTAAAAATATAAATGAAAGAATTGGTGGAGAAAGGTTTCCTCTATGGAATGAGATGGTGACTCAGTTTCAAGCGATGGATTTAACAAGACAAATAGAAGAAAAAACACCATATGAAATAAAAGCTTTATTTTCTCATGGCATAAATGCTAGAATGTTTCCTAATTCGGGTAGACTTTTTAAAGCATTAGATACTGTAGATTTTTTTGTAAATATAGATTTATTTATGACAGACGCATCAAAATATGCAGATATACTTTTACCTGCATGTACATCTTTTGAAAGAGAAGAATGTAAGAGTTATCCAGGTGGATATATTACATATACTAAAAAAGTCATTGATACATTATATGATTCAAAATCAGACATAGAAATACTTTCAGATTTAGCAAATGTTATGGAGATAGATGATGATTTATTAAAGGCAGGTTATGAAGTAAGTATAAGACATATGTTCAAAGATACATGTGTGGATGTGGACAAACTTAAAGAAAGTGATTTACCATTAAAATGTAAAGATTTTAAACCATACATAGTGGGTTCATATACAAGAGATGGATATGATACGAGTACATCTAAGTTTGAATTGAAATCTGTAATTATTGAAAAATACAAAGATTTTGGACTAGATGCACTACCAACATATACAGGATTTAATGATGATATAGATAATGATTATACTCATCTATTGACATCTGGAGCAAGAATTCCAAATGCACTACATTCAAGACTTCATGATGTCAAACTTTCAAGACTATTAAAAAATGAAGCTAGTTGCGATATTTCTAGTTTAGATGCAAAAGAATTGGATGTTATCAGTGGAGATTATATAAAAATAACTACTAAAATAGGAAGTTTAAATGTAAAAGTTAATGTTACAGACAGAGTCTTATACAGAAATATACATATGTATCATGGATACAGAGAAGCTGATGTAAATAGCATTATTTGTGATAATTTTGACCCTTATAGTGGATTCCCTGCATATAGAAGTTGTAAGTGTAAGATTGAAAAGATAAATAGATAGATGGAGGGATATAATGAAAAGTTTATTTAAATTTAATAAAGAATTATGTACAGCATGTGGAGCATGTTTACTTGCTTGTGTAGACCAAAATGATAATGATATAGATAATGGCGAACTTTTTAGACGTGTATTTACAATGGAAGATGGTGAAAATATAGAATATTTTTCGTTAGCATGTATTCATTGTGATGAGCCAAAATGTTTGGATATATGTCCTAAAGACTGTTTTAAAAAAGAAGATGGGTTTGTTTTATTGGATAATCAAAACTGTATAGGATGTAAACTTTGTGAAAAAGCTTGTGAATATGGAGCTTTGAATTATGACAAGGATGGCAAGGCAAATAAGTGTAATGGGTGTGTTGAAAGACATGAATGTGGTATGGATTTACCTTGTGTAATGGTATGTCCTACAGGAGCATTAAAATTTAATAAATAAATCAAATATAAATAGCGACTTGCACTTAGATGTAAGATGTTTTTTATGAAAGGCTACATTGAGTTTGTATTATAACAAACTTAATGTAGTTTTTTTTATGGATATAGTTGGATACTATAATATGGTTATTGGAGATAGTTTTTTGCTATTGGACAAAGAATGGAAAACATATTAAACTTATGTTGTTCAAAGTCGAAGTATAATATAATAAATAGAAAATTGTATTATATTTGTAGTATATAAATAAGGGGTATTGAAATGGAAAACACAAATACATTAATTTTAAAAAATATTACTCATTATTATCAATCTAAAAATGGAGAACGTATACATGCTATTAATGATATAGACCTTTCTGTAAAAAAAGGAGAGTTTTTAGCTATTGTTGGTTCTAGTGGATGTGGAAAAAGTACACTTTTAAACATAATGTGTGGTATGTTAAAACCTACAAAAGGAGAAGTCTTAATTGACGGAAAACCATTGCATTTTGGGAGACATAAAATAGGATACATATCACAAATGGATACTTTACTTCCTTGGAGAAAGATAGTTGATAATATTGCTCTTGGTCTTGAGATAAGGGGAGAAGACAAAAAACATAGAATAAAATTGGCAAAAGAGCTTATGCAAACTAGTGGTTTAGCTGGTTTTGAGGAAAAATATCCATATGAGCTTTCTGGAGGGATGAGAAAAAGAGCGATTATAATGCGTGCTTTAGCACAAGACCCAGATGTTATTTTTATGGATGAACCATTTGGTCCATTAGATGTATTTACAAGAGAATTGCTACAGGATGAAATTCTAAATATTTGGGAAAAAAGAAAAAATACTATTGTGTATATTACTCATGATATATCAGAAGCAATAACATTGGCAGATAGAATTATACTTATGAGTTACAGACCTTCATCTATTAAATCAGAATATATTGTAGATTTACCTAGACCACGTAATAATATAGAAAGTAAATCAAGCCCTCAATTTATAGAATTAGAAAAGCAAATTTGGGATGATATAAAGTCTGAAGTAATAAAAGGAAGAAAAGAGGAGATGGGTGAGTATGGAGCTTAAAAAAATACTAAAAAAATGTTATTGTTTAATTTTTATAGTGATATTTTTAATGGTCTGGGAATATCTATCTGACAATAATCTCATTAATACTTTTTTCTTTAGTTCACCATTAAACATCATAAAAGATTTAATAGCTATGTTTAATACAGGTGAAATATGGCCTCATATTTATATAACATTAAAAGCTTCATTATTTGGTTTGTTTTATGGTGTAGTATTTGGCGTAATAATAGCATTTTTATTTGGAAATATACCACTTTTAGCAGACATATTCGACCCAATATTAGTAGGATTATATGGATTACCAAAACTATCACTTGGGCCTTTATTTATAATTTGGTTTGGAATAGGGTTACAAGCCAAAATTTTTATGGCTGCAATAATGGTGTTCTTTTTGGTGTTTTTTAATGCGTATGCAGGTTTTAAAAATGTAGATATAAATTTAATAAATACATTAAAAATTATGGGTGCATCCAAGTTGCAAATTATACAAAAAGTAATATTACCTTCCTGTGTTCCTTGGATTATGGCTAGTTTACGTTCAGGAGCAGGAGCTTCGGTTTTAGGTGCAATAGTTGGAGAATATTTAGGTTCTAATCAGGGTTTAGGATGGATGGTGCAAGCAGCTGGAGGAGTTTACAATATTACAAGAGTACTATCTTGTATCTTTTTAATGATGTTTATAATGTCAATGCTTGATTATATATTAAAACATGTGGAAAAAAGAATTTTAAGATGGAGAGAGAGTATTGACTAAAAAATAATGTGAGGAGAAAAAATATGAAAAAGTTTATTTCAATTTTATTATGTGGTGTTATGTTATTAGGCATGGTTGCTTGTAGCTCTGGAAAAGAAGAAGACAAGAGTTCAAACAATGCTAAAAAAGAAACAAAACAATTAGAAAAGGTTAAAGTATCTGAACCAGTTAGAGGTGAGCTTTGGGGACCAGCATACTTAGCAAAAGCACTAGGATTTTTTGAAGAAGAAGGTTTAGATGTGGAATTTGTTACAGTTCAAAGTGATATGCCAACAGCACCAGTATTATCTGGTGATGCTCAATTTGGTCTATATGGGCCAGAAATGATTTTAGGTTTTAATGAAAAAAATCAAGGTACTAAGTTATTACTTTCAACTACACAAAAATATCCATATTCATTTGTGGTAGCACCAAAATATAGTAGCGTAAAAGATATGAAAGGTAAAACTATAAATGGGGCTGATAGTGGTTCATCTCCTAGAGCATTTGTACGTTCTGTGTTAAAAGAAAATGGTCTTAATCCAGATACTGATGCTACATATGTAAATCTTCCAAACTCAGCATTAGTTGCAGCTTTGGAAAAAGAAGATGTTGCAGGTAGTTATGTATCTCCGTCTGCTCGTAAAATTGTACTTGATGCAGGTAATAAGTTAGTTGAAGATATATATAATCCAGAAGTTCATAAAAAATTAATTGGTTCTGAAAATTATGAAATGTATATAACATTTACTACAGACAAATACATAAAAGAAAATCCAGAAACAGTACAAAAATATGTAAATGCTATATATAAAGCTATATTATGGACAAATGAAAATTCTGCAGAAAAAATAATAGAAACATTGAAACCATTATTCCCAGGAAATGAAATGCTTGAAGATTCTGTAAAAGAAATAAAAGATAATAATATATATTCTAAAGATGGAAGTTTCACTGATGATGGGTATGCAGCTATAAATAGAATGTCTATGGCTTCAGGTGTTATTAAACAAGAAATACCTCGTGAAAAGGCTATAGATGATACTTTCTTAAAAGATGCTCAAAAAAATGTTAAGTTAGATAAATAGATACAGAGAAAGAAATTGCCTTAAAAGTTGAAATTTTTAAGGTGATTTTTTCTATGTTACTATAATAACTTATCAAACAATATATTAAATTAGGAGATGATGATGATGGAATTGACTTCTGCTGAAAGAATGAAGGCATTAATGAATAAAGAAAAGTTAGACCGTATACCAGTTAATCCAAACGTTACTTTATATGCTGCTAACATTTCAAATTATTCTTCAAAAGAATATTATATGGAACCTGAAAAAGCTTTTAAAGCTCAAATGTGTTCAATAAATTTACATAAGTACGATGCTACTCCAGGTTATGCAATTCCAGAATGGCAAACTTGGGATTTTGGTGGTGAATTAATGTTTTCAGAAACTCCAAGAATAAGATTGCCAAAAGTAATAAGAAGACCTATAGAGGATATAAAAGATGTTAAAAATCTAAAAATGCCTGATGTAGACACTGCACCATCAGCAATTAGGTCTTTGAAATTTGCTAAAATATGTGTGGAAAATGGATTTGGATTTTCCGTTCCATCAGGTTCTCCATTTGGTGGAGTACAAAGTATTTTAGGAACAGAACTATTATTAAAATCCTTAAGAAAAGACCCTGAAGTAATACATCATCTTCTTAGAATGGTGACTGATTACATGCTGGCAATAACAAAGAAAAGCATAGATACATTTGGTGTAGAAAAAATATCAACATTTTCAGCATATCCTATGGAATCTCATGGAATTATTTCTTCAAAAGATTTTGAAAGATTCTCTATTCCATATATAAAAGAGATTCAAGATATATATCAAGCATGGGGTATTAAGAAATGGATAGTACATCTTTGTGGAGACCATAAGGAAAATTTAAAATACTGGACAAACGAATTAAAATTACCAAGCAGAACTGTATTTACATTAGGTTATGAGATGGATATGAGGGAGACAGCAGAAATTTTGGGTGATGAATACATTATTGGTGGAAATGTAAGGAATTCTATTATACATTCAGGCAAACCTGAAGATGTATATGAAGAGAGTAGAAAAGCAATTGAACAAATGAAATATTCTCCAGGAGGATTTATATTGATGCCAGATTGTGCATTAACTCCTCTTGCTCCAGCATGTAATGTACAAGCTATGGTGAGAGCCGTAGAAGATTTTGGAAGATATGATTAAGATATTTATATTGATATTATGGAATAGACTCTTTGAATATATGTTAGTTAGTAAATAGATTTTTCATATTAGACAAAAAATAATAAAAATATTAAATTTAAGATAAGATAAATTATTTTTACATAAAAGTATTTTAAAAATGACTTTATAGTTACTATTATTGTTCAGTTTTAAACATTGGAAAAATGAAAATTAAATTGGTTAAGGGGGAAATGTATATGAGTAAAGAAAAAGAGGAATTATTAAAAAAATTAGCTTATAACGTAGTTGAGATGGAAGAAGAACAAGTAGTAGAGATAGCAAAAGAGTATTTAAAACAAGATTTTGACGCATTTGAAGGAATAGATAAGGGGCTTTCTGTTGGAATGCAAAGAGCTGGTGAGTTGTATGAAGAAGAAGAATATTATGTTCCAGAACTACTTTTATGTTCAGATGCAATGAATGCAGGTATTGATGTTTTAAAACCTCATATTAAAAAAGAAGATTCAAAAAAAACTGGAAAAATAGTAATGGGTGTTGTGCAAGGTGATACTCATGATATTGGAAAAAATATAGTAAAAATAATGTTAGAAACAGCTGGATTTGAAGTTTACGATTTAGGAAGAGATATACCTATGAGTGAATTTGTTGAAAAAGCTAAGGAAGTAAATGCTGATATCATAGCAATGTCTACTCTTATGACCACAACTATGGATAATATGGAAGTTTTAATAGAAGATTTAAAAGGTCAGGGGATAAGAGATAGTTTCAAAATAATGATAGGTGGTGGTCCTATATCTGAAAGCTATGCTAAAAAGATAGGTGCAGATGGATATTCACCATCAGCAGCAAAAGCTGTTGAATTAGCAAAAAAATTAGTATCCTAAGCGTTATTTATATTATATAAAAAGGATGGTAAATTAATTTGTATACTTGCAAAGAGAGATTATTGAAGGTTTTAAATAGAGAGTCTGTTGATAGACCTCCTTGTATTTGCCCTGGTGGTATGATGAACATGGTTGTAGAAGATGTGATGGATATGAAAGGAATAAGTTGGCCTGATGCACATTTTGATGCTATTAAAATGGCAGAGCTCACTTATGGTATCTATGAAAATGATGGTTTTGAAAATTGTGGCGTACCATTTTGTATGACTATAGAAGCTGAAGCAATGGGAGCTAAAGTTGATTTTGGAACTAAAATTACAGAGCCTAGAGTAAACTTTTATCCTATGGACACAATATCTGATTACGTAAAATTAAAAGAACTTGATGTAAATATTGGACGAGCAAAAGTTGTTATAGATGCAATTAAGTATTTAAAAACTAAAGATAGTGATGTACCTATCATTGCTAATGTAGTTGGTCCAATAAGCGTTGCAACATCTTTAATTGAACCTACTATATTTTATAGAGAATTAAGAAAAGATAGAGAAAATGTTCATAAGTTTTTAGAGTTTGTTACAGAAAATATAATTAAATTTGCAAAGGCACAAATTGAAGCTGGTGCAGATTTAATAGCTATTGCTGACCCAAGTGCTACTGGAGAAATACTTGGACCTAAAAAATTTGAAGAATTTGTGGTTCCATATATAAATAGAATTTTAGATTCATTAAATGAAGAAGACAATAATATTCCAAGCATAGTACATATTTGTGGAAGATTAAAAACTATATATCCTCAATTGAATAGTATTCATAGTTTAGGTATAAGTTTTGATTCAATAACTGATGAAAAACAGGTTGTATTAAATGTTCCTAACAAAGCAATTATTGGTAATGTAAGTACATATGCCCTTGAATATGGGACTGAGGATAAAGTTGGAGAAATAGGAAGAAGATGTATAAAGAATGGTATAAATATTTTATCTCCAGCATGTGGAATAGGAGCTAGGACTCCAATTAAAAATATACAATCAATGGTTCTGAGTGCACGAGAAAGTGAATGTTAAGCATATGGTAGGTGTCAAAATGTACATATTAACTGTAAATGATGGATATGGAGAACAAAAAATATTAAAGTTTGATTCTGGAAAAAATTTGTTGGAAATTTTAAAAGAAAATGGAATAATGATTGAAAACCCCTGTGCAGGTAAAGGGTATTGTGGAAAATGTAAAGTTAAAATCTTAAGTAATATTAAAGATAAGAATTTAGAGGAACAAAGAAGGTTTTTAAGTGAGGAAGAAGTTTTAGATAATATTAGGTTAGCATGTTTATATCAAGTAGATGGAGATATTGATATAGAATTGTTGCATGATGAAAAAAAGGTAGAAGTATTAGATGAAGGTTATATGCCTAAGTTTGATTTAAATCCTGCTGTAAGAAAAGAATGTAAGATATTTTCAGAAAAGTCTCTTTTACAAAGTGACGCAGTAGAAAAATTATTATTAGAAGATAAAGAAAGTTTACCCTTAAATGTAATAAAAAGGTTTTCTAACTTAAAAGAAGGAGAGACCTATACAATAACTAGATATGATGGAAAGATTATATCCATAGAAAATGGAGATACAAGAAGTTTGATATATGGATTTGCAGTTGATATTGGTACAACTACTATGGTGGTATCATTAATAGATTTAAATACTGGCAAAGAAATTAAAAGTGCTTCTTCTATAAATCCTCAAAAAAGCTATGGGTTGGATGTATTATCAAGAATTAATTTTGCATCAAAAGAGAAAAATGGAGCAGAAATTCTAAGTAAAGTGGTTGTTGAATGTTTAAATAATCTATTTAATTATTTGTGTGAGGATAATAAAATAGCAAAGGAAAACATTTATGATATATCAATTGCTGCAAATACTACAATGTTACATTTACTCTTAGGAATAAATCCTAAAAGTTTAGGAGTAAATCCATATAGACCGATGTTTAAAGATAGTAAGACTTTTTTAGCTTCAGATATAGGTCTAGAAGTATCAAATTATACAAGGCTTTACTGCTTACCAAGTGTGTCTGCATTTATAGGTGCTGATATTACTGCAGGTGCTATTGTCACAAATTTAAAAAAAGTAAATCAGAAGATACTTTTCATAGACATAGGAACTAATGGAGAAATGATTTTATCTGATTGTGGAAAGTTAATCGCATGTTCATGTGCTGCCGGACCAGCATTAGAAGGAATGAATATAACTTGTGGAGTACGAGCAGGTGAGGGAGCTATTGAGGGGATAAGTATTAAAGATGAGGGAATACAAATAGATATTATAGGACAGGGAAATCCAAATGGTATTTGTGGAAGTGGTATTTTAGATTCTATATCTGAAATATACAAAGCGGGTCTGATTAATAAGAGCGGAAGAGTAAAGAAAAAAGATGATTTTAATGAGGATAAATTTCTTAAAAATCTTTTGGTAGAGGATGGCAAAAAGAGAAGTATAGTATTATCTAAAAAACATAACATATATATTACTCAAAATGATATTAGACAAGTTCAGCTAGCAAAAGGAGCTATTTTATCTGGTATTTTATCTATGTTACATAATTTAAAATTAAATCCTAGAGATATTGACAAAGTAATAATAGCAGGTCAATTTGGAGCACATTTAAAGGTTGAAAGTATTGTTGGTGTAGGAATGGTTCCTATAGAATTTAAAGATAAAATTAGTTATATTGGAAATTCTTCTAAAAGTGGTGCAATTTTATGCCTTTTAGATATATCAAAAAGAGCTGAAGTAAATGATGTGTTGAAAACATGTGATTACTTAGAATTATCATTACTAGAAGATTATGAACGTTTATTTGCAAGTTGTTTAAGCTTTGATATAAGTAAGTTGAGTAAATAAGTAAGTGGAGGTGAGTTAAAATTAAAGAAAAATACAATTTTAAATGTACATATGATACTACAGGAATGGAAGAGTTAAAATTTCTAAAGGAAAATAATCTAAAAATACCAGACGTTTATCTAAAATGTGATGAAATGGTAAAGGCTACAAAACTTTTAAAAGAAAGTACAAAAAATAGAGTTTGTTATCTTCCATTATGTGACACTATGTGTGCACAAAGTTTAGGGGCAAATATTTTAATTGATGAATTGAGTACACCAAGAGTAAAAAGCTATAAATACAATGATATTGAAGAATTATTAAATCTTAAAAAAGTTCATTTAGATGAAGTAGAAGCTAATGAAGTATTAAAGGCAATAAAAAAATTATCATCTGAAAACGAAGATGTTATTTTAAGTATTGAAGGTCCAATTACTATTTTGAGTAGCTTAATAGACTTAACGACTATAGTAAAAGCTTTAAAAAATAGAAAAAATGATTTATACAAAATTCTAGAATATGTAAAAGATTTTATTGTAGAGTATGCTGTTAAAGGAGTAGAATCTGGAGCTAAAATTATATCTTATGCTGACCCAACTGGAAATATGGATATTTTAGGTAAGAGAACTTTTTGTAACTTAAGTAGTGATATAACTATAGAGATATTTAAAGAACTACAACAGAAAATAAATGGTAAAGCAAGTATACATATATGTGGAAGAACAACAACTTCACTTTTGAATTTAGGGCTTATGGAAATTGAAGAACTTAACTTTAATAATAATATGACTTATGCAGATGTTTTATTGAAAGAAGATTTATGTAAAGGAAGAATATTTGGGCAAAATTGTATTAAAAATACTAATAAAAGTGTATTCAATGAAAAGATATATACAGTCAGCATATTATAAGCATTTTAACTTTGAAGTAATATAAATTTTAATTATTGGGGCGTGTTGAGATGAAAATATTAAAAGATGAATTAACACCTAAAGAAAGGGCGATTTTATATAAGTCAGGAAAAGAAGTTGATAGATTACCATGTTCATTTTCTTTATCTGAAACAGCACCTGTTATGTATGGATTAAATATAAGTGATTATTATTATTCCTCAGAAATGATGATTGAAATGGAACGAAACTTGGCAAGAGATTTTAATGTAGATTCTATGGGCGTAGGTTTAGGTCTTAGAGGCATAGGAGAAGCCCTTGGTTCTAAGTTAAAATATCCTAAGGATTCAGTCTCTTTTATAGTTGAGCCTATACTCAAAGATTATTCAATGCTTGATTCTTTAGATATAATAGACCCTTATAAAGATGGGAGAATGCCAGCTATTATAGAAGCATTAAAAGTCTTAACAGATGAATTTTCAAATGAAAGATTTATAGGTTCAAGTTTAGCAGGTCCAATAAGTAATGTTGTAGCTATAAGAGGAGCTGAGAATATACTAAAAGATACTGTTAAAAATAAAGAAAATTTACATAAACTTTTAAAATATACAGTAAAATGCATGTTAAGATACACAGAAGTAATTTATAAAGAATGTGGGTCAAGTGTCAGTCTAGCTGAACCAGTAGCTTCGTCTAATCTGATAAGCTTAGTGCAGTTTAAGGAATTTGTAAAACCGTATTTAGAAGAATTCGTACTAGGAGTTAAAGAAATTACAGGTTCAGCACCATCTATACATATATGTGGAAAGACTAAAGACAGATGGCAAGATTTAGTTGATGTAGGTCTTTCTGCGTTTAGTGTTGATAATTGCGAGGATTTAGAAGAGGTTAAAAAAGCAATTGGAAACAGTATGGGTATCTCTGGAAATGTACCACCAGTAGAAATTATGAGAAATGGAAGTATTAATGATGTAATGGAATCAGTAAAGGAATGTATCTTAAAGGCAAGTGACAATCCATGTGGATTTACGTTATCTCCTGGTTGCCAAATTCCAGTAGGAACTCCTATTGAGAACATACATGCATTTATGAATGCTGCTAGAATGTACAGTAAAAATGCTGTAAAAGGCAAATTATGTACTTTTTAAAAATTAATAAAAATATCATTGGAGGAAGTCATGAAAATTAAAAAATTAATCAGTTTATCACTAATAGCTATACTATCATTATCATTAGTAGCATGTTCTGGAAATGATAATGAAAAAAAAGAAAGTGAGTCTGCTAAAAAAGAAGTAAAAACTGTTAAAGTAGGTACATCTGACCCTATTATAAAAGAAATGTTAGATGCAGTACAAAAAGATTATTTAAATGATGGTTATAAAATGGAAGTTACTCTTTTTGATGGAGATATAATAAGTCCAAATAGTGGAGTTGCTGAAGGAACTTTAGATGCCAATTTCTATCAACATAGTGCGTTTTTAGAGCAATTTAATAAAGATAAAGGTACAAATTTGTCAGCAGTAGGAGAGCCTATTTATTATTCAAAAATGGGTGTATACTCAGATAAATTAAAAAGCTTAAATGATGTTAAAGATAATATGAAAGTTGCTATACCATCAGATGCAACTAATAAATCAAGAGCATTAGTTTTATTAGCAGATGAAGGTTTAATTAAATTAAAAGATGGTGTCAAAACTTATAGTCCTTTAGAGGTAGTTGAAAATAAACACAATCTAGAATTTATAGAAATGGATACTGTAAAAATTCCAAGTGCACTTCCAGATGTAGATTTAGGAGTGGTTAGAGCAATACAAATAATGAAATCTGACAAAGACCCAGAAAGTGCTTTAGCTTTTGATGAGCATGGGGCAGAATATGGTATAGTTTTAGCTACTAAAAGTGAAAATAAAGACCAAGAATGGGCTAAAGCTTTAGCTAAAGAGTTAAAAGGAGAAAAAGTAAAAGCTATAATAGAAAAAAATTATGGTACTACATCAGTTCTCATAGAAGATAAATAATATAATTTTTAGATTTAACTATTTAAAAGAATTAAGCTGTTTTATGTGTGTATAAAAAACAGCTTAATTCTATGTGAAAAATTTGAGGTGATTATTTGATAAATATATCTAAATTGTATAAGTCTTTTGGAAGTTTAGATGTGTTAAAAGATATATCTCTTTCTATAGAGCAAGGCGAAATATTTGGTTTGATAGGGAAAAGTGGTGCTGGGAAATCCACACTTTTAAGGTGTATAAATCTATTAGAAGATTATGAAAAGGGTGAGATTTTAGTAGATGGGTGTGAAATAAAAAACAATTCACATCGTAAAATCAGAGAATACAGAAAGAATATAGGAATGATATTTCAACATTTTTCTCTATTAGAAAGACAAAATGTATATAATAATATATCTATTCCAATGAAGTGTTGGGGATATAAAAAAGATGAAATAGAAAAAAAAGTAATGGAACTTGTAAAAATAGTAGGTATAGAAGATAAGATATATCAAAAGCCTAAAGAATTGAGTGGAGGACAACGTCAGAGAGTTGCTATAGCTAGAGCTTTATCACTGGAGCCTAAAATTTTACTTAGTGACGAAGCTACATCTGCACTTGACCCAGAAACTACAAAATCTATACTATCACTTTTGAGAGAAATAAATGAAAGACTAAACATAACTATAGTATTAGTCACTCATCAAATGGATGTTATTCGAGAAATATGTAACAGAGTAGCTATATTAGAATATGGAAAGATAGCTGCATTGGGAGATGTCCAAAAGCTATTCTTGAATCAACCAGACTGCTTAAAGAGACTTTTAGGAGAGCAATCGGAGATTATGCCAGAAGAAGGTGTAAATATAAGAATATTATTTAAACAGGATAAAGCTAAAAATACATTGATTCCAGAAATGGCAAAACAAATTCCAGTTAATTTTTCAATTGTGTCTTCTAAGCTAGAAAAATTCAGAGATGATATTATAGGTACCACTGTTATAAACATGGATGCTAAAGATAAAAAAATAATTAGTGAGTATTTAAATAGTAGATGCATAATTTGGGAGGCTTTAGATAATGGATAATCCAAGTCTTGTAATAAATAAAATAATAATTCCTGCAGTATTTGATACTATTTATATGGTTACATGGGCTACTGTTATATCTTCTATAATCGGTTTTATATTAGCTATTATATTAGTAGAAACTTCAAATGAAGGACTTAGACCTAATAAATACATATATAAGATTTTAGATTTGATGATAAATATAATTAGGTCATTTCCATTTATCATATTGGCGGTGTCTATAACTCCAATTACAAGATTTGTAGTAGGTACTTCTATTGGAAAACAAGCAGCTATGTTACCTCTTATAATAGTTGCATCTCCATTTATAGCTAGATTAATTGAAAGTAATCTTAGAGAAGTTGATAAAGGTATGATTGAAGCAGCTAAATCTTTTGGTGCTTCAAATTTACAAATATTGTTTAGTATTATGTTTAGAGAAGCTATACCATCTATATGTTCAAGTATAACTCTTGCAACCGTATCAATACTTGGTAGTTCTGCTATGGCAGGAGCATTAGGGGCAGGAGGTTTGGGGTCAGTTGCTCTGATATATGGTTATCAAACATTTAACGATACTATAATGTATGGAACTGTAATTATAATAATTATAATGGTTCAAGTGATTCAAACTGTTGGAAATGTATTATATACAAAATTGAAATAAAATTAGATTTAAAAGGAGAGAACAAACTATGAAAAAGCTTAAGTTAATTATTATGCTTGTTTTAGCATCATCACTTTTAATTACAGGATGTTCATCAGGAAATAATAAAAATAAAGAAGAACAAAAAACTATAAGAGTTGCCACATCAGGAACGTATTTCCCTTTTGCTTTTAAAGAGAAGGATAAACTTAAAGGATTTGAAGTAGATTTCTGGGACGAATTTTCTAAACGAACTAATTGTAAAGTTGAATGGGTATTAACTGATTTTAGTGGATTATTTGGATTATTAGAAGCTGATAAAGTAGATGTAGTATCTGCTCAACTTACTGCGACACCTGAAAGAAAGGAAAAATATGGCTTTTCAGATGCTTATAATTATAGTGGAACAAATATTATTGTTAGAAAAGATGATAATAGTATAAAATCAATAGATGATTTAGTTGGTAAAAAGGTAGGCGTGGGTACTGGAGCAGTGGCAAATGAAATACTAAAAGAAAAGTATCCAAATGGCGAAATAAAAATAGTAAATTATTCAAGTGCAACTCTTAAAGGGAACTATCAAGACCTAGAAATGGGAAGATTAGATGCAGTGGTTGCACAGGATGTTGAGGCTTTAATAGCCATAAAAGAACAAAAATTAAATCTTAAAATGGTAGAACCTCCAATTCAATTTGGTGCTTGTTCTTTTGCACTTCAAAAAAATGAAAAAGGTGAAGAATGGACAAAAGAAATAAATAAAGTAATTGCAGATATGCACAAAGATGGAACTTTGACTAAAATATCTGAAACTTGGCTAGGAAAGGATATCACTAAGGAGCCTACTAATGAGTAATTTTAACTTTGAATTTTGTCTAAGTATATTTCCATTTTTAATTAAAGCCTTGGGAATAACAATACTAATATCTATTGTTGCGTTTTTCATATCAATATTATTAGGTGTGATACTTGCATTTTTTACACAGACAAAGTCAAAAATTTTGAAATATATAACTAAGGTGTATATCTCATTCTTTAGAGGAACGCCACTTTTAATTCAAATATTTTTCTTTTACTTCGGATTTCCAATGGTATTTTCTTTTATGAAAGATTGCTCACCTTATTTAGCAATAGTGATTTGTTTAGGGGTAAACTCATCTGCATATATGGCAGAAATTATACGAGCATCTATTGAGAGTGTTGATAAAGGACAACAAGAAGCCTGCTATGCTTTTGGATTAAGTAAATATCAGTCAATGGTTAAAATAATCTTACCTCAAGCAGCTACATCTGCAGTACCTCCTATTGTAAGTTGTACACTAGATATAATTAAGGGTTCTTCTTTAGGTTTAACTATAGGAATACAGGATTTGATGGGAGTAGCTCAAGTAGAAGCTGCTTCGAGTTTTAAGTTTTTTGAGATATATATGATAACGATACTAATTTATTGGGCGGTATCTATAGTATTAAGTAATATACAAAGTAAGGTTGAAAAAAGGATAGGAAAAGCATATTAGATTTTAGTGTTTAAAGATAGGTTATACAGATATGTTCCCTCTTGTAAATAAATTTTTAATTTTAGAAAAAATGAATTTAGTAGTCTAAATATCAAAAAAAATATGGTATCAAAAGGGTCTATATAATCAATTGATAAAATAGTTTTTTTCTATTGGAAAAATAAAGAAAATTCTATTATAATTTAACATGTGACAAAAGCTTGCAAAAAACAACATTAAGTGAGGGGGACTTATTTTATGATTTTTAGTATGAAATATTTTTTAGAATTATTTCCAATAATAATGAAATCGTTCAATGTAACTGTGATTTTGGCAATAAGTTCATTAATATTTTCATTAATTATAGGTACAATAGTAGCGTTATCATCTTATTACAAAGTGAAAGTATTGAATCAAATATGTAAAGTATATGTATCTATCTTTAGAGGGACACCTCTTATGCCACAGTTATTCTTTCTATATTTTGGACTGGCATATATGAGCGATTTTGTTAAAAATATGGACCCAGTATTTGCAACATCTATAGTACTTAGTTTAAATATGGGAGCTTATATGTCTGAAACGATAAGGGCATCCATACTTTCAATTGATAAAGGTCAGATAGAAGCAGCATATGCAATGGGATTAACAAATTTACAAACAATGAAAAGGATAGTGATACCACAGGCTGTAAGAGTTGCATTGCCATCATTATTCAATAATTTCATAGATTTAATTAAAGGGTCTTCTGTAGCTTTTGTTGTTGGAGTAAATGATATAATGGGTGCTGCTAAATCACAAGGAGCATTGAGTTTTAAGTTTTTTGAAGTATATGGAGCAGTTATGGTGATTTATTGGTGTATAATAACTCCTTTAGGATGGGGACAAAAAAAATTAGAGAAGAAAATAAGCAATTATTAGAGTATTAAAAAAATACATATAAAGTATTTTTACATAAAAATGGTGTGAGGAGAAGAGATATGATAAAAAGAAATATTATAAAATGTTTAGTAGCAGTTTTAGCATTAACAGTTGTAACTACTGGTTGTTCAAAAAAAGAGGAAGTAAAGAATGAAAAAGTTATAACTGTAGCTTCATCTAATTCAGCTGACCCATATTCTTATGTTGATAATGGTGAGCATAAAGGTTTTGAAGTTGATATGTGGAAAGAGATTGGTAAAAGAAGTGGATATGAAATAAAAATGGAGCCAACAGGTTTTAGTTCTATATTTGGTATGTTAGATTCTGGTAAAGTTGATGTAGCAGCCAACTTCTTTGGAATGTCTAAAGAAAGATTAGAAAAATACGATGCTTCTATACCTTATGGTTCTGATGCTGTATGTATAGCTGTAAAAGATGGGAACAATGAAATTAATAAGCTTGAAGATTTAAAAGGAAAAGTTGTAGCAATTTCAGAAGGTTCTCAAGGTCAACAGGTTGCAGCTAGTGTTAATAAAGACAATTTATTTGAAGAAAAGGTTTATGGTGATGGAACTAATGGTATTCAAGATTTAGATTTAGGAAGAGTTAGTGCATGGATTGATGCGGAACTTACTGTTGTAGGTGATGCTAAAAAAGCTAACATGAAGATAAGAGTATTAGATGATAAATTATCAGTTACTAATATAGCATATTTCTTTAAGAAAAATGATGAAAAATCTAAAACTATAAAAGAAGATGTAAACAAAGCAATAGAGGAAATGCTTGCAGATGGAACAGTGAAAAAAATATCTGAAAAATGGTTTGGAATGGATGTAAGTGCTGATATACAAAAATAAGTACTCCAAAATTAAAATATAAAGTTTTGATAACTATAGATAAGTATACTAAATTTATCTATAGTTATCTGTGTATTACAATGTATTTCTATTAGTCTTTATAAATAAAAATAAGTTATGGAGGTATTTCAAATGATTGAAACTAAAATAAAATCTATCGCACTAAAAAATATGGAAAAAATCATAAAAATAAGACGACAGATACACAGTAATCCAGAGTTGGCATTTAAAGAATTTAAAACATCCAAACTTATAAAAGAAGAACTAGATAAACTTGATATAGAGTATATAGATGTTGCTGGTACAGGAGTATTAGCTACTATAAAAGGAAAAAATATTAGTGGTAAAACTATACTACTTAGAGCGGATATGGATGCTCTTCCAATAAAAGAGGAAAATGATTTAGAATTTAAATCAATAAATGATAATATGCATGCTTGTGGGCATGATGCACATGTTTCATGGTTGTTAGGAACAGCAATGATTTTAAATGATATAAAAGAAGAACTGAATGGAAATGTAAAGTTACTATTTCAACCTGGTGAAGAAAAAGGTGGTTCTGATATTGTAATTAAAGAAAATGTACTTGAAGGTGTAGATGTATTAGCAGCTGGTCATTGTTGGCCAACTATTGAATCAGGAAAAATTGGAATAGCTAGAAATTGTGCTATGGCAGCAACTAATACTTTCGAAATAACAATAATCGGCAAGGGTGGACATGGAGCAGAACCTCACAATTGTATAGACCCAATTGCAGTTGGAAATGCAGTATATTCATCTATTCAACAGATAGTTTCGAGAAAAATTGACCCAGTTGTACCAGTAGTAGTGTCTGTTTGTTCTTTTAATTCTGGTGTTTCTAAAAATATAATACCAGATGTGTGTACACTTCAAGGAACTATTAGAGCGGTAAGTCAGGAAAAAGTGATTGAAGTAAGTAAGATTCTAGAAAACATAGTAAGAAGTGTATGTAAAGCACATGGAGCAGATTGCAAGTTTGAAAAGAGTGCTGGAGGAGATGCTGTTATAAATGATAAAAATATGATAGAACTGGGAAGAAAAAGCGCTTGCAAAATACTTGGAGATGAGAATGTTGAAATGATTGATTTCCCTGCAATGACAGGAGAAGATTTCGCTATTTATATGAAAGAAAAACCTGGTTTATTTATGTATATAGGTGTAGGAAATAAAGAAAAAAATATAAACTATAGATTGCACAATAATAAATTTGATATAGATGAAAAATGCTTGAGCGTAGCATCTTCCTTATTATCTCAGCTTGCAGTAGATTATTTATGTCAATTTTAGAGTATATTTATAAAATATATTTAGTCTGTTTTTAAAATTAATACTAATATATTAATTTTGATATCGAATATATTATTTATTATATTTATTAAAAAGGTGGATAACAATGATAAAAGTAGAAAATTTGCATAAAAATTTTAAAGGGACAGAAGTTCTTAAAGGTATAAATCTAGAGATAAATCAAAGTGAAGTAGTAGCTATACTTGGTCCATCTGGTACAGGTAAATCTACACTACTTAGATGTTTAAATTATCTAGTTGAGCCTACAAAAGGAAAGATAATGATTGGAGATGTAAAGGTAGATGTAGAAAAAGCAACAAAAAAAGATATAGCAAATTTAAGAAAACATACATCTATGGTATTTCAGAATTATAACTTATTTAAAAATAAAACAGCACTAGAAAATGTAATGGAGGCATTAATAGTAGTACATAAAAAAAGTAAACAAGAAGCTAAAGAGATATCTTTAAAATTAATAGACAAAGTAGGTATGTTGGATAGAAAAGATTTTTATCCATCAAAATTATCTGGAGGTCAACAACAAAGAATAGGTATAGCTAGAGCTATGGCAGTAAATCCAAATGTAATATTATTTGATGAGCCAACATCAGCACTTGACCCAGAACTTGTTGGAGAAGTGTTAAGTGTTATAAAATCACTTGCAAAAGAAGGAATAACAATGCTTATTGTAACTCATGAAATAAATTTTGCAAAAGAAGTTGCTGATAAAATCATATTTATGGATAATGGTGTAATAGCTGAAGAAGGAACTCCTAATGAGATATTTAATAATCCTAAAAACGAAAGAACTGCAAAATTTTTAAATATTATTAGGAAAGAAGAAGCATTTAATTAAAAAAAGTATAAGTTAATTATTTTAAGATATATAAAATACTCCTATTAAATTTATAAGTTAGATAATAGATTTAATAGGAGTATTTTTTTATTCTTAGATTTATTATTTAATTTTAAATTAGAAATACAACTTATTTGCCTTTGGTTTTAAAAATATTATAAAATATTTAAATACATAAAAAAACAATGTTTGATAAAATATCATACGTATTTACAATAACATCTTAATGAAATAGTACAATGCAGTAATTAAAGTGACTATACTGAAATTTTATCTTAAATTATAAATTATTAAACTTGAGAATAATTAAACTGTATTATATATATTTTTTTATCTTGTTTATTTTATTGAAATTGATATAGAAAAAAAGTTTTAAAAGTAGAATTTTATTAAGATTTATATATAGATATGAACTATTAGAAAAATATTAAAGATACAAAAAAACTATAGAAATTGACATATATTCCAGTATTTGCTAAAGTAGCTGTTGGGGAAAATTACAAAAATTATTAATGCGCATTAGATAATTTACTTTAATTTTTTTAGAGTTTTGGGTAATTTATAATATAAAACATTAGAAGGGAAAATATAAATGAGGGACTTTTTAAAAAATTATAAGTCATCAATTATACTTTTATCATGTACCATAATAGGAGTAATAGTAGGATTAGTACTTGGTCCAAAAGCTTCAATACTAAAACCATTTGGAGATTTATTTATAAATGCTCTATTAATGATAGTAGTACCATTAGTGTTTCTTAGTGTTTCTTCAGGTGTTGCTAGTGTAAAAAACATGGAACGCTTCGGAAAAATAATGAAGAATACAGCTATAGTATTTATGGGAACAACACTTGTAATTGCAGTTTTAGGTATTACATCTGCATTATTATTTAATCCATCTAAAGGATTAGATGTATCGAGTGTAAAAAGTTTAATGGTGGCTCAAGATGCAGAAACTTTAGAATCGAAAGGAACATTATTAGACCAAGTAGTATCAAGTATTACAGTTAAAAATTTTGGAGATTTATTTTCTAGTAGTAATTTATTACAATTAGTTATATTTGCAGTTTTAGTTGGAACAGCAATAGCTATGATGGGGGATAGGGGAAATACTATAAGAAAGCTCTTATCAGAAGGAACAGAAGCAATATTAAAAGTAGTAAGTATAGTCATGCTTTATGCTCCTATAGGGTTAGGCTGTTATACAGCTACAATAATTGGAGAACTTGGAAGTAAAATAATTCAAGGATATGTAAGGGTGTTTTTAATTTATTCTATAACAGCAGCACTGTATTTCTTATTATTTTACAGTTTATATGCTTTTCTATCTGCAGGAAAACAAGGGTTTAGGCAATTCTGGAAGAATGCTATAAAACCAATAGCAACAGCATTAGCTACTTCTTCGAGTTCAGCATGTATACCATCAAACTTAGAAGCTAGTAAAAATATAGGAGTTCCTGATGATATATCAGAAACAGTTATACCTCTTGGAATAAATATACATAAAGATGGGTCAGTTTTAGCAGTAATAATAAAAGTTGCATTTTTATCAGGTATTTTAGGTAGTGGTATGGCAAATCCAGCAACAATAGGTCAATTATTTGTAACCGTATTTGTTGTTGGAGTATTTATGGCTCCTGTAGCAGGTGGCTGACTTATCGGTGAGATGCTCGTGGTTAGCATCTTCGGATTTCCAGTGGAAGCAATTCCATTGTTGACAGTTATAACTACTATAACTGATATTCCTAATACTATATTAAATACAACTGGAAATACAGTAACATCAATGTTAGTTGCAAGATTAGTGGAAGGAAAAGATTGGCTTATAGATAAAACATCATTTACTACAAAAAAAATAAGCTAATTATAAAATTAATTAATATATATAGTTAATAGATATCTTAATTTTGATGAATTAGATATCTATTAACTTTTTGAATAAAAATGTAAATTTAAGATTCAAATATAATATTTATACTTTGAATCTTAAGTTTATATAATATCTTAAAATAGATAAAATTTAAATATATATTTTATTTTTGAAAACAGAATATTTCAAACTTATTTTTATTGAAATATAACAAACCTTCATCTCTCATCTTACCAAGCTCTCTTGACATAGAACTTCTATCAACACACAAAAAGTCAGCCATTTCATTTCTTGAAAAAGGAATTGTAAACTTGTTGCTACCTGTTTGCTCTATTTGTCGTGAAAAATACATAAGTAATTTTTCACGAGTAGTTTTACGAGAAAGTAATTCTATTTTATTGTGAAGTAAAATATTCTTTTCAGCTATTAATTGTAGCATGTTTTCAATTAATCTATTATGAAATACACATGTAGATGAACAAATACCAGTTACACTTTTAAACTTTATAAATAAAACTTCGCAAGAAGATGTTGTAGTTACTGTGACATTGCTTTTATGTAGTCTAGTACATGCAAATACTTCTCCAAATAAATCTCCAGGTAAGAGTTCAGCTACAATATTCCTATTACCTTCAATGTCTTCTTTTATTATATGTGCACTTCCTTTAAGCATAATTCCAATAGAAGTAACTTCACTTCCAACTGAGAATATTATGCTATCCTTTGGATAAATCTTATCAACAACACCTAGACATTCTAACATTGCTTCAAGTTCGTCGTTTTTAATTCCTTCAAAGAGAGGAATTTTTTTTAGCAGATTTATATGTTTTTCTAAAAATTTTTTCAAATAATCACTTCCTTGTTGCATATGCAACCGATAATTTGTTTTTATTGTACTATACTAAATTTATAAAAGCAAGGAGATATAAAAATCATACTACAAAAACTTTGAAAAAAGATGTAGGTTTTAAAAATAAATACCTAAGAAATTAATACTTTAAATTAAAAAAATTTTATGAGGTGATATAAATGATGAGAAAAATAATTAAAATTGATGGGGAAAAATGTAATGGTTGCGGACTATGTGTTGAAGCTTGTCATGAAGAAGCTATAGGAATGGTAAATGGAAAAGCAAAACTTTTAAGAGATGATTATTGTGATGGTCTAGGAGATTGTCTACCAACTTGTCCAACAAATGCTATTTCATTTGAGTATAGAGAAGCTGCAGAGTATGATGAAGCAGCAGTAAAAGCAAACATGGAAGCCAAGAAAGCACAAAAGACAAATCTAGCGTGTGGATGTCCAGGTTCTAAGTCTAAATCTATAAATAGAGAAGTTTCAGATAGTAAACAGATAAACAATAATGTAGTAGTTGAAGCACAAGGGTCTCAGCTTAACCAGTGGCCAGTGCAAATAAAACTGGTACCAGCTAATGCATCATATTTAAAAAATGTAAGTCTTTTAATAGCAGCAGACTGCACAGCATATGCATATGGAAATTTCCATAATAAGTTTATGAAAAACAAAGTTACATTAATTGGTTGTCCTAAACTTGATGAAGTAGATTATGCTGAAAAACTTACAGAGATTTTAAAAGTGAATGATATTAAAAATATAGTAGTAACACGTATGGAAGTTCCTTGTTGTGGTGGTATAGTAAATGCTGTTAAGACAGCACTACAAAACAGTGGAAAGATGATACCATGGCAAATAGTTACTATATCTGTAGATGGAAAAATAGTAGATGAAGAAATTTAATTAAGTTAATTACAAAAAATATAATAAATTTTAATAAATAAAAAGGGAGGAATAAAGATGGAGAATATGTTTTGTTTTCAATGTGAACAAACAGCAGGAGGTAAAGGATGTACTATAAATGGGGTATGTGGTAAAAAGGGGGGTACAGCCAATTTACAAGATGAACTTACAGGAGTATTAATTGGTCTTTCAAGAGCAACAATTGGAAATAAAAATAGACCAACAAGTGAAACAGATAAAGTTATGATAGAGGGATTATTTACTACCATAACAAATGTAAGTTTTGATGATGAAGCTATAAAGAGACAAATTGAAAAAACTGAGATAGAAAAAAGTAAACTTGTACCTAGATGTTCAGACTGTGCAACAACTTGTAGTAGAAATGATAACTATGATATGAAGGATTTGTGGAGTGATAATGAAGATATACGTTCATTAAAATCATTAATTCTGTTTGGTCTAAGAGGTATGGCTGCTTATGCATATCATGCAATGGTACTTGGTTATACAGACAAAGAAGTAAATGAATTTTTCTATGAAGGATTAATAGCTGTTGGAGGGGACTTGTCTATTGACGAACTTTTAGGATTGGTTATGAAAACTGGAGAAATAAACTTAAAATGTATGGAATTACTTGATAGAGCAAATACTGAAACTTATGGAACACCAGAACCAACTCAAGTACCTATGAAAATTGAGAAAGGACCATTCATAGTAGTTACAGGACATGACCTTTATGATTTACACAAATTATTAGAACAAACAAAAGATAAGGGAATAAATATATATACTCATGGAGAGTTATTACCAGCACATGCATATCCAAAATTAAAAGAATATAAGCATCTAAAAGGAAACTTTGGTACAGCATGGCAAAATCAACAAAAAGAGTTTGATAATATTCCTGCTCCAATACTATTTACAACAAACTGTTTAATGCCTGTTAAAGATAGTTATAGAGATAGAGTATTTACTACAGAAGTAGTTGCTTATCCAGGTATGATTCATATTGATGAAGACAAAGACTTTTCTAGTGTAATAGAAAAATCTCTTGAACTTGGTGGATATAAAGAAGATGTTCATATGACTGGTATTAATGGAGGAGACACATTAACTACTGGTTTTGCAAGAGGTACAGTTTCATCTGTACAAGATAAAGTAATAGATGCTGTGAAAAGTGGAGATATAAGACACTTTTTATTAGTTGGAGGTTGTGATGGTGCAAAACCTGGAAGAAATTATTACACTGAATTTGTAAAGCAAGCTCCTAAAGATACTGTTATATTGACACTTGCATGTGGAAAATATAGATTTAATGATTTAGACCTTGGAGAAATCGGTGGTTTACCACGTTTAATGGATATGGGACAATGTAATGATGCTTATAGTGCAATCCAAGTGGCAGTTTCATTGGCAAATGCTTTTGACTGTGGAGTAAATGAGTTGCCTCTTAGCATGGTATTATCATGGTATGAACAAAAGGCAGTTTGTATACTTCTTACATTACTTCATTTAGGCATTAAAAATATCTATATAGGACCTTCTTTACCAGCATTCTTATCTCAGAATGTATTAGATATATTGGTTGACAAATTTGCATTAACTCCTATATCTACTCCAGAAGAAGATATGAAGAAAATACTAGGATAAAGAAAATAAATATATTTAAGAAGAGAAGTATTTGTAATTAAAATATTTTTAAATATAAGCAATTAAAATAAATAAGAGTTGTCTTTACTTAAAAGATAACTCTTATTTATTTTTTATAATATATTAAGGTACAGAAATTATTTTAATACGTCAATTTTATTACTTATAATATCTAAAACAAATACGATATTCTATAATATTTATTTTAGATATTATAAGGTATGTACAGTACAAAGTACTTTAAATATCGAAATGGTAACATCGTTATATAGAACTTGCATAAAATATATATACTATAATGAAATTATTTTAACCGAAATTTAAAATCAATAAGGTATTTTATGTGGGGGTATATGTATATGAAGAATTCTAATTTTAATATATTAACTTTTGATGGTGGGGGATTAAGAGGAGCATTGAGTATAGCTATACTTGAGAGAATGGTAAATGAGTATCCAAATTTATTAGATAATATAAATATGTTTGGAGGTACGTCTACAGGAAGTTTAATCGCATTAGGTCTTGCGTATGGTGTAAGTCCAAAAGACATAAAAGAACTCTATTCAATAGAAAATTCAAAGCATATTTTCAGTAAAAGTTATGCAGAAATGCTGAGACCGAAGTATGAAAATAAAAATTTAAAAGAAGTTTTACTAAGTATATTTCCAGAAGAACTAGAATTAAAAGACTTAAAAAAATTAGTAATGATACCAAGTTTTTATATAGGAAATGAAGAAAACTCATGGAAACCAGTTTTTTATAATAATATGCCAAGTTCTCTTACAAAGACTAGTAAAGTTATAGATGTAGCAATGGCAAGTAGTGCTGCTCCAGTGTTTTTTCCAACGTATAATCGACATATTGATGGTGGAATAATAGCAACTGACCCAAGTTTAGCATGTATAATTCATGCCATTGATAGTGGGCTTAAGCTTAAAAATACAAGACTTTTTTCAATAGGAACTGGATATGTATATAATAGTATAAAGGCAGATACTACTGAATGGGGAGCTATTGATTGGATAATTAATAAAGAACCCGATTTACCAATTATATCTATAACATTAGAAGGAAATTCTCAAATGAGCCAGTTGTTTTCTCAAAAGCTTCTTGGAGATAATTACTATAGACTAAATCCCAAAATGGAAAAAGATGTGGCTATGGATAATTATGATGAGTTAGAATACTTGATATCTTTGGGAGAAAATTGTGACATAAAAGATGCTTTTGGATGGATAAATAAAAAAAGTTTTTATAGAAAATAGATTTAATGTACAATTATATTTATAAGAACTATTTTATCAATTGGATAAAAACAATAAAATACAAGATTATTAACCTACTTCTTAGGGAATAAATAAAATATAATTTTTTTTAAGGAGTGATAAAAATGATAAAACTTGCTACTTTTGCAGGTGGATGTTTTTGGTGTATGGTGAAGCCTTTTGATAAATATGATGGGGTTATAAAGGTAATTTCTGGATATATAGGTGGTCATGTTGAAAATCCTACATATCAAGAGGTATGTTCAGGAACAACTGGTCATGTAGAAGCTATTCAAATAACTTATGATGATGACATAATAAGCTATGATGAACTACTAAATATATTTTGGAAACAGATTAATCCTACAGATGATGGTGGGCAATTTGGTGACAGGGGAACTCAATATAAGACTGCTATATTTTATCATGATGAAGAACAAAAAAATATAGCTTTAAAATCAAAAGAAAATTTGGAAAATAGTAAAATATTCGATAGTGAAATAGTAACTGCTATAATTCCAGCAACTAAATTTTATGAGGCAGAAGAAAATCATCAAGATTATTATAAAAAAAGACCATTAAACTATAATATGTATTATAAAGGTTCAGGTAGATATAATTTTGTAAAAAGTCACTGGGATGGAAACAATATAAATAGAGAAGAATTAAAAAAGACTTTAACTCCTATACAATTTGAAGTTACTCAAAACGATATGACAGAGGTACCTTTTGAAAATGAATACTATGATAATGATAAAGAAGGGATTTATGTTGATATTGTAAGTGGAGAAGTTTTATTTTCATCAAAAGATAAATTTGATGCAGGATGTGGATGGCCAAGTTTTTCAAAGCCAGTAATAGATAAATCTATAGTTGAGAGAAGTGATTTCTCACAAGGTATGTATAGAGTTGAAGTAAGAAGTGCTAAAGGGAATTCTCACTTAGGTCATGTATTTGATGATGGACCAAAAGAAATTGGAGGTTTAAGATACTGCATAAATTCTGCCTCTCTTAAATTTATACCTAAAGAAGAGATGGAAGGTTTAGGATATGGAGAATATCTCAAACTTTTTAAATAATTAAAGTTATTTATTATAAGCTTAGATAAAAGATGAAAATATATATTTTCATCTTTTGTTTTTTTGTCAATAATATGATAAATTATTAATTGTAATCTTATAATTTATATTGATAGATTAAGAATTTAATTTTGAAAGAGAGAAAACAAATGAATTTAAAAGACTTTAATGGAAAGAGATTAAAATCAGCTAGAACTTTTAGAGCAAAGACTATAGAACAGTTATCCAATGAAACTAAAATAAATAAGAAAGATTTGAAGGCTTTTGAAGAAAATAAATATATTCCTAATATGGAAAATACATTAAAATTATCAAATGTATTAAATTTTCCAAAAGAGTATTTTTATAGAAATGAAAATATGAATGTTATTGTTGAGGATAGTCATTTTAATCCTCAATCTAAACTGCCTAGAGTAGAAGAAATTTCTTATAGAGAAAAAATGATAATTATTCATAAAATATACTCATTTATGGAGAGTTATATTAAGTTTCCAAAAGAAAATTTACCAAATAAAAGAATAATGGCGGATACTAATATAAATGATATAGAAAGCCTTGCATATAAAACTAGAGAGTTTTGGAATTTAAATAAAAGTCCAATAGTAAATATGGTAAACTTACTAGAATCTAATGGAATTATAATATCAGGTATGAATGTAGATAAAAAAGGGGCGACAATCTTTACTCAAAAACAGAGAATTGGGAAAGAAGTTAAATACTTAATATCTCTTGGAAATGACAAAAAATCAGCAGCAATTAGAAATTATAATTTGGCATATGAGCTTGGCTATATAGTATCAAGTGAATTAAAAATACCAAATAAACAATTTTCAGCAGATGAGTATGCCTGTGCATTTTTATTACCTAAAGAGACTTTTTTGGAAGATTTAAGTCATCCAGAAGATGTGGACTATTATGTAGAATTAAAAAAGAAGTGGATTGTACCTATATCTGCTATGATTTTTAGAGCATATAATCTAGGAAAGATAAATTACAAAAAATACAATTATCTTATGAATGAGATGGATAAAAGAGGATGGTTAGTAGAAGAACCACTAGATAAAATGAAAGGCTCAAGCCCAACATATTTAAAAAAAGCAGTCGAATTATTGATAGAAAATAAAATAATGAGTACAAATAGTATAGTATCAAGTTTAGAAGAATTTGGAATAAATCTTTATCCAGAAGATTTAGAATTGTTGATGGGATTAAAAAAAGGATTCCTATCTCAAAATATAAATAAAAAAAGCAAAGTTATAAAATTTGGTGAAAAAAAGTAGATTGATATTTTAGTATTAAAATTAAAAGCAGGTATAAATAACTTGAACATTAACTTAGTTAATCTATTTTTGTTATGAGTAATTTACCTGCTTTTAGTTAAAATTTTAAATACAATATTGCTCTAAAGCTATATTATTTTATTATCAATTTAAAGATTCTCAGCAACTTTAATGTATTTTTTTAAAATATCACATGACTTATTGAATTTATCTTGTTCATTCTCAGTTAAGTTTATTTCTACTATAGATTCAACTCCATTTGCACCAATTATAGCAGGCACACCAGCAAATACATTTTCTTGTCCATATTCACCATTAAGTAAAGTTGAGACAGGTATAACTTTTCTTTCATTATGAAATATAGTTTTTACTATTTCTGTTAGGGCCGTTCCAATACCAAATTCAGTAGAGCCTTTACCGTAAAGAACATCCCAACCAGCTCTTGCTGTTTTTTCAGTTAATTCATCTAAATTTAATTTACCATAAGTATTGGGATTTTCTTTAATAATATCAAATAATGGTTTACCACCAACTGAAACATGAGACCAAGGAACCATTTGAGAATCTCCATGTTCGCCCATAGAATAAGCTTGTATTGATTGTTGAGGAATATTTGTTGTCTCTGCCAAAAGCCTTCTAAGTCTTGAGGAGTCAAGTGCAGTACCTGTACCTAAAACTTTATTTTTAGGGAAACCAGAAGTCTTCCATATATAGTCAGTAATTACATCTACTGGATTTGAAATTACAATGAATATCCCATCAAATCCAGCTTTAACAATAGGCTTTATTATCGTCTTTATAACATTAATTGTAGATTCAAGTGTATCTAATCTAGTCTGATTTTTTTCAGGTAACGGACCAGCACTTATCACTACAATATCAGAATCTTTACAATCATCAAGTGAGCCACTCTTTATTTTTATAGCATGTTTCAGATAAGAAACTGCATCAGCTAAATCTAAAGCTTGAGCTTTTGATTTGCTTTCATCTATATCGACCATTAGTAACTCATCACAAACCCCTTGAGTTACCAAGCTAAATCCACAATGCGAACCAACGTGGCCAGTTCCAATTATTGATACTTTCCTAGGTTTTATTGCCAAGTTTAACATCTCCTTACATTTTGTTTTATGTATACATATTATGATACTCTACGATAATCATAGAGTATCATAAATTATTTAGATAAAACTACTTTAAAATAATTTTGAATCTAAAGTGTTTTTGAAAGTGCAATATGCTCTCTTAAAACAGAGCAAGATTTACTAAATTCATTTTGTTCCTCTTCAGAGAGATTGATTTCAATGATTTCTTCTATACCATCTTTTCCGATAACACAAGGAACACCTGCAAATACATCTGTTTCATTGTATTGACCTTCTAATAGAGTAGAAATTGGTAGAATTTTTTTCTCATTATGTAATATAGCTTTTACAATTTCTACTAAAGCAGTACCTATTCCAAATTCTGTGCAATCTTTACCATTTATTATACTTATGCCTGTTTTTTTATTTTTTTCAACTATTGACGGCAAATCTAGCTTTCCATAAGTGTTTGGATTGTCCTTTATCATGTCTAAGATTGGTTTACCACCAATTGAAACATGAGACCAAGGAACCATTTGAGAATCTCCATGTTCACCCATAGAATAAGCTTGTATTGACTGTTGAGCTATTCCAGTTTCTTCAGATAGAAGTCTTCTAAGTCTTGTCGAATCTAAAGCTGTACCAGTTCCAATAACTTTATTTTTAGGAAAACCAGATTTTTCCCAAATATAATTTGTAACTACATCAACAGGATTAGATATGACTATAAATATGCCATCGAAACCAGAATTAATTATAGGCTCTACTATAGATTTTATCATTCCAATGGTTGGTCTTAGTAGGTCTAATCTAGTTGTATTTTGTCTACGTAAAGGTCCTTCTGAAGAGTCAGCAACACTTATTACTACTATATCTGAATCTTGACAGTCAGCAAAAGTTCCCTTTTCTATAGATACTTTATGTGGTAAATAAGAAACTGCATCAGCTAAATCTAAAGCTTGAGCTTTTGCTTTAGCCTCATCTATATCAATCATAAAGAGCTCATCACAAACTCCTTGAGTTATCAAACTAAATCCACAATGAGAGCCAACATGTCCTGACCCCACAATAGATATTTTTCTTGGCTTTATTGCCATTTTAAATCACTCCCCCTAAAACAACGACACATTTATAAGAAAATTATAATGTTATTAAAAGCTGTTTTTATATATTTAAATATTCTATTATTTCAGAAAATTTATTTAATATGATTTTATACTAAAATTTTTAAAAAAGCAATGTTAATGTACTTTATATTAATGAATGTTAAGTAATATATGTATATTAAAAATTATTAATACGTATTAAAATATGTAATGTCACTTATATTTAAAATATTTATGAGTTAAAAGATGCGTACAAATAATAATGATATTAGTTGATAATGAGACTAAGTTGAGGTATACTATTTCTTCAAATTAAAAAATAAAGGAGAAGATATATTATGAATGGCTATACAAAGGAAGAATTGATAGAAGCACTGAGAGTGGTATCTTCAAGTATTATTAATTGTGAAAAAGTACAACCAAAATTTGCAGAAGGTACTTCTCAACATTCGCTTCTTAGAAATAGAATAAAAGTCTTATATATTTCTAAGTTATTGATAGAATCTAAAGATATTATAGATAAATATACGAAAGAAGAATTAATAGAAGCTTTACCACCTGTAAATTCAATTATTAGCAAATGTGAAAAAGGACAGATAAAGTTTTCTGAGGGGACCTCTCATCATACACGCTTTAAGAATATTATAAAAGCAATGTATATTTCAAAATCATTAATAACAGATGAGATTAGTAAAAGAGATTAAAGCTTATTTTGTAATTTAACATGTTTTAATATACTTTTTATTATATTAAGAAAATAAGTAAGAATACATGTTATGAAATATTGGAATAATATACAATTATAAATTTGTTAACACTAATATCTATATGTTAAAATATAGTAGAAGATGATTTTTAAAGAATTAGTATGAGTTCTATTTTAATACAATTAAATTAAGTATAGCTTGAAATTTGTATTTAAAAAGTAAAGTAGTCTAGAATTAAGAAAATGGAGATAGGATTAAAATGGAAAAGTTATATTATACAGATCAGTATATAAGAGATTTTACAGCAGAAATAATTGAAATAAAAGAAGTAGAAAATAAGTATCATGTTTTGTTAGATAAGACAGCGTTTTTTCCTGGGGGAGGAGGTCAGTTTGGAGACCTAGGAAGAATAGATAATTATGATGTAATAAGTGTGTATGAAGATGGGAAAAAAGTATATCATGTGTTAGAGAAAAAACCTATAAAGATACATAAGGTAAAGTGTAGTATTGATTGGGATAGAAGAGAAGATGGAATGCATCAACATTTTGGACAACACGTATTATCTGGATGTTTTTTTAAAACCTTTAATGCAAATACGACAGGTTTTCATCTTGGAAATGAGTATAGTACAGTAGATATAGAAGGTAATTTAGATGAGGATAAAATTAGAGAGATAGAGTTACTTGCCAATGAAATTATTCGTCAGAATATACAGGTAGAGACATTACTTCCAACAAAGAAAGAATTAAAAAAAATTTGGATAAGACGTGATTTACCAAATACTGATGAAGAGATAAGAGTAGTAAAAATAGGTGATTTAGATACGAATGCATGTTGTGGAGTGCATCCAAAATCAACTGGCGAATTGAGAATGATAAAAATAAAGAAATGGGAAAAGCATAAGTCAAGTACAAGAATAGAATTTTTAGCAGGTAAAAGGGCAGTAGATGAAGTATTAAAAAGGGATATATATTTAACTAAAATATGTAGATATTTGAGTTGTAGTGAAGAAGATGCTATAAATGGTATCGTAAATTTAAACAATAAAGTAGAAGAAGCTCTAAGTAAAAAAAGAAAACTTGAAGAAGTAGTAGCTAACTATCAAGTTAAAGAAATGATTGAAAATGCAAGTAAAATTGATACTGTTTCAGTTATTAAAAAGGTCTATGATAATGAAGATTTAAAATATGTAAATAAAATAGCAAATAAGATTACAGAAGATGAAAATAAGATTGCACTATTAGCGGTTAAGTTTGAGGATAAAATAAACCTAGTTTTTGCATGTTCTAAAAATTTGAAAAACATTAACATGGGAAGTTTATTAAAAGACGCAATAAGCCTTATAGATGGTAAAGGTGGAGGAAGTCAAGTATTAGCTCAAGGTGGAGGAAAAAATAATGGGAATTTGGAAGCTACATTTGACTATGCATTTATGAAGATAGAAAAGACACTATAAATATATTTAAGCAAAAACATCAATGTAATAAAATAGATATGGGGGAATAAATATGGAGCAACAAAAGGATTACATAGAGTTATACGAAAATGAAGAATTGATAGAGATAAGGGAAGCTCGTATAGATGATTTGGATGTAATAGCAAAATTTAACTATAATTTAGCTAAAGAAACTGAAGGAAAAGAGCTTGATATGGATGTTCTTACTAAAGGTGTAAAAGCATTATTGTTAGATGAAAGAAAAGGTAAATATCATGTCTATACAGTGTTTGATAAGGTTGTTGCACAGATTATGTATACATATGAGTGGAGCGATTGGAGAAATGGAAATTTTCTTTGGATTCAGAGCGTATACGTAGAGAAAGAATATAGAAGAAAAGGTATCTTTAATTATTTATTTAATTATATAAAAAATATGTGTGATAGAGATGAAAATATTGTTGGAATGAGATTATATGTAGAAAAAGAAAACATAAATGCAAAAGCAACATATGAGTCTTTAAATATGTATGAGTGTGATTATAATATGTATGAATATGAGGTAATACACTAGTAATATAAACCTATAATATTATAGGCGTTATTAGTATATTGATAATTATGTGAAATAAATCTGATATTATAATTATAATTTTTAGGGGGTATAAAAATGGACGTTTTCAAAGGAATGTTTTATGTATTTTTATTTTTAGATTTAGTATCAATATTTTGCTTCTTTTTTAATAAAGGAAAAATAGCATCTAATAAAATTATATTTAATGCAATAGGAGTACTTACATTTGTACTTTGTTTTATGCTTTTTAGTTATTATCCAAATAATAATATTCTTGGTAAATTTATTGCATCTATATTTTTTATATTTGGGATTGCTGGGGTTATGTTAAAAGAGAAAAACTTTTTATATGCTAGACTTCTTTTAACCTTGGTTATTGTTTCTTCTACACTTATATTGTTCGTTGTTCAATAGGAGATATTTGTATAAGAATTTGTTAAGGTCTACACTTTTAAGTGTAGGCTTTTTTATGTTTTTAATAAATATTTAAGAAAATTTTAAGAAAATTTTAAAATCGTCTTAAATATTTATTGTTACCATTTAAATATTAAGAGAGAAGGTGCTTATCAGTGGTAGAAAATAAAAAATTAGAAAAATTCTTGCTATCAATTGTATATATAATATTTTTTGTATATATTCTAGTGCTTATAAGAATAATTTTATTTAAAGATGTACCAATTTACACTATTTCCAAAGGAATATTTAGGTCTGTAAATTTAATCCCATTTTACACAATATGGGAATTTATCACAGACAGTAATATTAGCTTTATGAGAGCTATTGCAAATATCATAGGAAATGTATGCATATTTATTCCGATGGGAATTTTCTTTCCTATATTATTTAAAAAGTTAAGTAAAAGAAACATTTTTACAGTAATTGTATTTGTTAGTTTAGCATTTGAAGCAATACAATATATTTTTGCTCTTGGAAGTAGTGATATAGACGATATTATTTTAAATTCATTGGGTGGTATAATTGGTATTACTATTTACATAAATATGACTAAATTATTTCCTAATAATATAACAAAATTCAAGGCTATAATAGGTACTAGCTTGGTTTTAGGAGTTATAGGATTAGGAATTATTTCTATAAATTATCAAGATTTACTAAAGCTTAGATTTAAACCAGATAAAAAAGTATCAAAAATATTAATTGAAGAAAATAAAGAAATAATTAAAGATATAAATAAAGATGAAGTGGACATAATTGGTACATTTGAGAACTTTGAAAAAGGCGCAATAACCATTAAAACAGGTTCTAGTAATAGAGTTAAGAGACCAGAAAATATAATTGATAGTAATGGAAACATAAGAATTTATTTAAATGAAAATACAAGATTAGTATCCTATGTTATTACTGAAGAATCAAAAAGTGACATAGTTAAATATCAGGAATTTGATGTGAAGAATTTACCCTTGTTAAGGAAATATGATGCATTTTATGTTTGGATTGATAAAGAAAACCAATCAAAAGATAAACATGGAATTGTGGCTAGTAAATTGTTAATTGGATTGAATGAATAGGATATTAATTAAAAATAAAAGAATAACAAATATAAAAAACGAAAAAACTATTTCTATAATTATTTTTACATTATGCATAAAATAAGACAACTTAGTGAAGGAGTAGAGATAAATTATGGAAATAATAAGGTATATCTTATACTTTTTTATATATTCTTTTTTAGGATGGATAGTAGAAAGTATAGGATGTTCTATAGCAAGTAAAAGAATAATTAATAGAGGCTTTTTAAATGGTCCAATATGTCCTGTTTATGGCTTTGGAGCAGTAATTGTAATATCACTATTGGGAAGGTTTGATAATATAATCATAATATTTCTCTTAGGTATGATTTTAACTACAATATTAGAATACTTTACAGGATTTATTCTAGAAACCTTATTTCATGCAAAATGGTGGGATTATTCTGACAGAAAATTCAATATAAAGGGTAGAGTATGTTTAAAAAATGCAATATACTTTGGTATAATGTCTGTTTTAATAATAAAATTAATACATCCATTTATAAAGTATTTTGTAGGAACAATTCCATATAGAATATTAATATCAATAGCTGTAGTTACAACACTTTGGACTATGCTTGATTTGATTGTTACTATTATAACACTTAAAAAATTGGATATAAAGTTAAGCTTGCTAGATGAGATAATTACAGACCTTAATGATATAAATGTGAAGCTTGATAAATTTGATAGAGGAGAGATACAGTCTTTATTTAAAACAGTAAATAATGATGAATTAGAAACTAGAGAAAAAATAAACAAAATAAACAGTAAATTAGACCGTATAGAATCCAATATCATATTACAAAAAAGAGTTATCAAAGCTTTCCCATATATAAAACATAAAAAACAACAAGAGCAATTAGAGCATTTTAAAGAGATTATTAGGGAGAGTAAAAGATGATTATATAATTTAATAAAAAATAAACAGAATAATAGTATTTATAAGTTAATTTGCAAAGGACTCTATAAAAATAGAATAGAGTCCTTTATTTTTTGTGGAATAATGTTTATTTGATAAGAATAAAATATATTGTTTCTGAATAACAAATATTTTGAAAATTATAAAAACATATATTGACAATTTGTGCCAAAGATAATAACATTAAGTATATAAAGAATTTTATATGAGAATATCTTTATAAATCGCAATAATTTTAAAACATAAATCTATTTAAAGAGGGGATGATTTGCCAATGAGCGAGATAACTAGTCAAATGATAAGTACAGAAGAAAAAAAATATGTTGCTAAAACTCAAAAAATACCTTACTATCCAGTAGCATTTAAATCAGGTGATGGTGCAATGTTATATGATTATGAAGGTAATGAGTATGTTGATTTTTTAGCAAGTGCAGGCTCTGCGAATGTAGGTCATGGAAATAAGGAAATCTCACAAGCAGTTAAAGAACAAATGGATGATATTACACAATATACACTTGCGTATTTCCATAGTGATCCTCCTGTAAAATTAGCTGAGAAGCTTGTGGAAATAGCCCCTGGAGATAATGATAAAAAAGTATTATACAGTGCAACAGGTTCTGCTTGTATAGATGCTGCTATAAAACTAGCAAGAGGGTATACTGGAAGAACAAAAATAATATCTATGTATGAATCTTATCATGGAAGTACTTATGGAGCTATATCTATATCTGCATTAAGTACAAATATGAGAAGAAAAATGGGTCCATTATTACCAGAAGTTTATCACTTCCACTATCCTGATAAAAATAGAACAGCTAAAGAATGTTTAGATGAGATAGAATATGCTTTTGCACACTATCTACCAGCAGAAGAAGTAGCTGCAATATTTATAGAACCGATTGCAGGAGATGCAGGAATAATAGTGCCTCCAGTAGAGTGGGTACAAGGTTTAAGTAAAATATGTAAAGAAAATGGAATACTACTTATAAGTGATGAAATACAACAAGGTATGGGAAGAACAGGTAAGTGGTTTGGTATAGAAAATTTTGGTGTTGAAGCAGACCTTCTAGTTCTTGGAAAATCTGTTGGAGGTGGATTACCTTTAGGAGCAGTTGTTGGAAGAACTGAGATAATGCAAAGTCTTGATGCACCAGCACATCTATTTACTTTAGCTGGAAATACAACAGTATGTGTAGCTGCTTTAAAATCTATAGAAATAATCGAAAGAGAAAACTTACTTCAAAAGAGTATAGAAATGGGAGATTATATTAAAGCAGGATTTGAGAAATTAAGAGAAAAATACGATATAATTGGAGAAATAAGAGCTTTAGGGTTATCTATAGGAGTTGATATAGTTAAAGGAAATGGTTCTAATGAAAAAAATCCAGATGCTACAGCTAAGATATGCTACAGATGTATACAAACTGGTTTAATAATGATATTCTTAGGACAATCTACTTTAAGAGTACAACCTCCTCTAGTAATAACTAAGGAACAAGTAGATAAAGCAATGAGCATCATAGATTCTGCAATAGATGATTACTTAAATGGTAGAATTGGTGATGAAGTATATGAAGTAACTCAAGGTTGGTAAAATAAATATTAAATAAAAATAAGAGTTATCTCAGTTTTAGAAAGTGATTTCTGAAATGAGATAACTCTTTTAAATTACCCACAAGTAAGAAGATTAGTTGATTCATTAAGGGTCATGTTTTGGATGTCATTCTTGTGAGCATCAGAAACAGTATTACGAGAATAGTTACCTTTGCTCGTATTATCTGTCAATTTAGTTATAATTAAGATTGCTAAAAGAATAAAAATTACTGTGTATAAAGCAATAACATAAGGTTTTCTTTTATATTTATATTTGTTGTTAAAAAAAGAATGACCATAATTATTTTTATTAACTTTAGATTTATTGGTATTTGTATTCTTTTTCTTGTTACTTTTCTTTTTATCATCCTTTTTTCTATTTTTAGGGTAAGGAATGACTTTGTGTGTATTATCAAGTTTGATATTTTTATTTTTTTGAATATTGCTTTCTAGGCTAGCTTTTTTTTCTCCAAATTGAATAGTTTTATTGGTATTGTTGTTATCTTTCAATGTTAATCTCCCTCCCTTAAACTTTCCCTTTAGATAATATTACTACTAACCCATAGAATATACAATAAATAATATATAAGTAACAAAATTTTATAAGTATAAATCTCTTTCTCCACGCTCTAAGGCAGTCATATTGTTAGATACTATGTTTCTTATATCTTCTCTTTCTATCTTAGCTATTTCTTCTGTGATAAGTTTTTTGCCCATAGCTTTAAGCTCATCATCACCATAATCAATTAGAAATTCATTTAATGTAGTAAGAGCATTTGGTGTACAGACATTGTGGATTTGGCGACTTTTAGCTAAGCTCATAAATCTATCTCCAGTTCTACCTTTGCGATAACAAGCTGTACAATAACTAGGGATATATCCATCAGTTATTAATTCTTTAAGCACTTCTACAGGGCTTCTATGGTCTCCAACTTCGAATTGTTCTGTATTGTCACCATCTTCATATGCTTTATATCCTCCAACACCTGTCAGAGAACCTGCACTGACTTGTGATACACCATACTTTAGCAATTCATTTCTCATATCAGCAGTTTCTCTAGTGGACATTATGATTCCAGTAAAAGGAACAGCTAATCTAGTTATAGCTACTATTTTTTTGAACATATCGTCAGAAACTAAGTGAGGAAAATCTTCTAAACTCATTCCTTCAGCTTTTTTTAATCTAGGGAAAGATATAGTATGGAATCCTACTCCAAATTTTTCCTCTAAGTGCTCATTGTGCATCATAAGTCCTAGAACCTCAAATTTTGGGTCAGATAGACCAAATAAGACTCCAGCACCAACATCATCAACACCAGCTTCCATAGCTCTATCAAAAGCTGTTAAATGGTAATAGTAGTCATTTTTTATAGATTGACCATGCATTTTTATAAATGTTGGTTTATGATAAGTTTCTTGGAACAATATATAAGTTCCTATTCCTTTTTCTTTTAGTAACTTGTATTCATCTATGCTTGTAGCAGCTATGTTAACGTTTACCCTTCTTATATTTCCATTTTCGTTATATGTTGAGTAAATTGCATCTAAGCAATCTAAAATATAATTTATATCACAGTTCTTAGGGTCTTCACCAGCCTCTAGAGCAAGTCTTTTATGACCCATTTTTTCTAGTATTTTAACCTCTTCTTTTACTTCATCCATAGTAAGTTTTTTTCTTTTAAATTTGTTGCATGTACTGAAACCACAGTAAACACATTCATTTACACAGTAGTTTGATACATAAAGAGGGGCAAATAAAACCACTCTATTACCATATATTTCGTTTTTTATTTGCCCAGCTATACTAAATAATCTATCTAGTTGTTTTTTATCTTCTACTTCAAGAAGAGTAGCTATATCTTTATAACTAAGTTTTTCCCTTCTATCAGCCTTATCAAGTACCTTTTCAATATCATCATAAGTTGAATTTTTTGCATCCTCTAACAAAGAATTAATCAGTTCATGTTTTATGAACATTTACAAACGCCTCCATTCAATATTATCACCACGAGAATAGTCGACTTTAAGTCCTAGTGACTTGATGTTTTCTTCTAAACTTTCGTGATACTCACAAGCTTCTTGACCAGTAAAGGCTTTGTTATCATAAAGAGAATATTGTTTTCTAAATTCTTGAGGAGAAAGGTTTGGCATAATTACATTACAGCCAGCTAAAAGACCTGCATTTCTACCACTAGGGTTTATAGATGCAAGGGCTGTTGTAGCAGGTAATAAAACTTTTGGAAGTAGAAGTCTTGTAATTGAAAGCATAAGTAATGTCTTTTCTAAATCTCCATGTTTATAATCTTTAAATATTGTATCATGGTGTGGAATAAAAGGTCCTATCCCAACCATATGAGGATTTAATTCTTTTAGATATAATAAATCACGAACAAGGTCCTCATTGGTTTGAAATGGTGATTCAACCATAAATCCAGCACCTACTTGATAACCAATTTCCTTAAGGTTTTTTAGGCATTCCTTTCTAGTTTTAAGTTCAATGTTTGGTGGATGTAATTTTTTATAATGACTGTCTGTAGCAGTTTCATGTCTTAAAAGATATCTGTCTGCACCACTTAAAAAGTATTTTTTATATGAGTCATAACTCTTTTCTCCTAATGATAGTGTTATTGCACAATCCTCATATTTATTTTTTATGCTAGAAACAATTTCACATATTTTATCATCATTAAAATATGTATCTTCACCACCCTGCAAAACGAATGTTCTATATCCTATTTTATAACCTATATCACAACATTCAAGTATTTCATCAAGTGAAAGTCTGTATCTTGTGATATTTTTATTAGAAGATTGTATTCCACAATAGTAGCAATTATTTTTACAATAGTTTGTAAGTTCTATAAGTCCTCTCAAATAGATTATATTTCCATAATGTTTATTCCTCATGTCGCTAGCTTGCTTATAAAGATAGTTTCTTAAATTTTGTTCAAAGTTATATTCTTCATTGTCGATATTTTCTATTAAATATAGTAGTTCATCAAAGCTTAATGAATTTATGCTGTAAAGTTTATCTATAAAGTATTTAATCTTATTTTTAGTCATATACAAATATGTAATTATTAAATATAGTTAAATTTTTAGTAATTGAAAAGTTCAAGTGATCTTTCTAAAATACCTTTTACATATGCTATTAAAATACCATAGTTTACTATAGGTACATTGAAAGATTTTGCCTTTTCTATTCTAGATAACATTCCAGCTCTATTCATCATACAAGCTCCACAATGAACTACAAGTGCATATTTATTTATATCTTCAGTGAAGGATACTCCAGAACTAAATTCAAAAGTAATATTTTTACCAGTTTTCTTTCTAATCATGTTAGGAATCTTTACTGTTCCAATATCATCAGTCTGTCTGTGATGAGTACAACCCTCAGCCATCAAGACTTTATCACCATCTTTTAAATTTTCTAAAGCATAAGCGCCATTAATTAATTCTTTAAGGTCTCCCTTTTGTCTAGCAAATAATATAGAAAAAGATGTAAGAGGAATATCTTTTGGAGTATCTTTATCTACCTTTGGAAATACTTGAGAGTCAGTAATAACAAGTTTTGGTTTTTTGCCTAAGCTAGATAGAGTTTCTTTTAAACTATCTTCCTTTGTAACGATAGAAATTGCCCCAGTATCTAAAATATCCCTTATAACTTGTTGTTGAGGAAGTATAAGTCTTCCCTTTGGAGCTGCTTTATCTATTGGAACTACCAAAACAACTAAATCATTTGGTTCAATTAAATCTGATACCAATTTAAACTCAGTACTGTCTTTAGGCAAGACTCTTATTATTTCATTCTTTAAATCTTCAATGCCAATTTTATCTGTTGATGAGACAGAAACAACTGGACATTTAACTTTATTCTTAGTTAAGTCTAAAATTTCAGAGTGATTTTTGATTGTATCAATCTTGTTAAGAACTAAAATATGAGGTATATTCTTATCATTAAACTTTTCAATTAGTGTTAAGTCTTCTTTTGATATACCAATTTGGCAATCAACTACTAGTAAAGCTATATCTGTTTTTTCCAAAACATCTAATGATTTACTTATTCTAAGTTCACCAAGTTCACCAACATCGTCAAGACCGGCAGTATCTATAAGAACACAAGGTCCTATAGGAAGGATTTCCATTGGTCTAAATACTGGGTCTGTAGTAGTTCCAGCAACATCTGACACTATCGCAGCACTTTGATTTGTTATAGCATTTATTATGCTAGATTTACCTGCATTTCTTTTACCAAAGAGACCTATATGTACTCTTATTGATTGTGGAGTAGAATTTAGACTCATTTGTACTCACCACCTTAAATTTCTTTTTTTGATATACTAGTTTTTACAGATACATGAGGTATGTTTCCCAATTTACCAGTCAAACTATTGATAGTATCCATTTCGCCAACAACTGCTATACATACAATCGATACACCTTCTTCTTCACAAGGAATTCCCATTCTGCCTTTAATAATACCTTTAAAACCTGACACAACCTCATTAAATTTAAGCTGACATTCTTTTGGCTCTTCTAAAATAGCACTTATGACTGCAACCTTTTTCATAAATATCCTCCTAACTCAGAAAATATGTCTTAAACAAATCCAAAATCAAAAAACTTTTCTTTTAAAGAAAAGTTTCTACAAAAGAAAAGTTATTAATTACACAAGTATAATGTGCTATATTAAACTATTTCCTTACAGATTAGATAACTCTTTTCTGGTAGGGTTAGCTTGTAAAAATTTAATTTAACAACAATTAACTAAAGAAAATTTTTATATAATTTATGTGACTTATATAAAAATTAACTGAAGAAAATTGAAGCTACTTATATAATAGTAGTAAATTTAAATTAAGTCTATAGAAAAACCAATTTTTGTATAAAAATAAAACTTAAATTTGGTTATTTGTTAAGAAATGACTTTAGTAAAATTTGTATTTAATTATTTTTTAAGCATATAGTTTATAAGTAATTTTAGAGTGTTTTCGATAGCTTCTATATGAGTCCTTTCATAGTGGTGACTATTGTTTGTTCCAGGACCAACACATGCTATTTGAACGTCTTCTCCCCAACGAATAGCTTCTGAAGCATCTGAACCATAGAAAGTAAATACATCGACAGCGTAGTCTAAATTATTGTCTTCTGCAACATCGACAAGCTTGTTTCTTAAATTAAAATCATATAATGATAAATTATCTTTTGCAACTATAGTCACACCATGTTCACTAGATGTTTGACTTGGTCCAGTTGGTGCTATATCTATTGCTACAAATTCTCTTGTTTTTTCAGGTAAAGCTTTAGAAACACCATGTCCAATTTCTTCATAATTACTTATATAAAAATTGGTAGTATGTTTAGGTGTTAAGTTATTTTCCTTAAAATATCTGCATATTTCAAGAACCATTGCTACAGCTGCTTTATTATCTATATATCTAGATTTTATAAAACCAGATTCTGTAGCTTCAAAACGGTGGTCTAGACATACAAAATCTCCAACACTTATTCCTAAATCTAATACATCTTGCTTTGTAAATACTTTTTCATCAAGTCGGATAATCATTGTTTCTTCATTTCTTTCTGATGCAGCTTTTGTTTGACCATATATATGAGTAGAAGCGTATTTAAATACAACACTTCCTCTAATTTTTTTACCTTTTCTAGTTATAATAGTACAGTTTTCACCTTCTATAGCAGCCCAACATCCACCACCAACTTTATGGTATTTAAGAGTACCATCAGATGATATTTCTTTTACCATAGCTCCAAGTGTATCCATATGTGCAGATATTGTTATTTGATTTGAATCATCTTCACCAGGAAGAGTAGCTATAAGTGCACCTTTTTTTGTAAGAATAGTATTAAGACCTAATGATTCAAAATCTTTTTTACTTTCTAAAACTGCATTTTCAGTATATCCAGCTGGACTTGGGATATCTAAATATTTTTTCATTAAATTTATAGTATTAGTTAAATTTAAATTCATATTATTTCCTCCTAAAAAATATATATTCATACAAATTATAACATAAATACGAATGTTCTGAAAACTAAAAATGAAAGAAAAAAATCTAAACGTATTTAAAAAAAAAGTATATAA
>NZ_AVHW01000083.1 GCF_000449425.2 Clostridioides difficile CD160 | reverse complement strand
TTTATTACATAATTAATAAAGATAAATATAAAACAAAACGAATAAATAAATAAAATATTTAGTTTAATTATCTTTACAAATAAAAATTTTAGTAATAGAATAATTGTTGAAAAAGATTTTAAATTCAGATTATTCATTTCTAAAGTAATTAATCTGCAAACCTTTATTAATATATGTAAATAGTTAGGTATATATGTATTTAATTAGCACAATATAGATAAAAATATTTATTTTAATTGTTTATTTTCTGAAGAAAAGGTCTTTATTAGGAATCATAAAAAATAAAATTAATTAGGAAAAGAGAGGATGTGTATAATGTGATTGAGAATGGATTTGTATATTGTAGTTTCTTGGTTGTATTTGTAGGTGTAATTTTTTTTATGGTAGATAAATTGAAGTGGAAAATATTTGATGTCATCAATCCGATGCTTTTAATCTACTTAGGAGCAGCTATACTAGCATCATTTGGTTTGTTTGCACAAAATGATGATGTTGGAACGTATCAAAATATAATAACAGTAAATTTTTTGCCATTAATGTTAGTGTTCTTGTTAATTCAATGTGATTTAAGAAAAATATTAAAAATGGGTCCTAAAATGTTATTATCGTTTTTCTGTGCTACATTTACATTTATGCTTGGATTTGTCATAGCATTTATAATTTTTAAAGGTTCAATGGGTGCAGATTCATGGAAAATTCTTGGGGCAGCATCTGGTTCATGGATAGGTGGCTCATCAAATATGATTGCAGCAGCTAATGCTCTAGGAGTTGCGGAAGAAGGTCTTAGCTATGCAATACTTATGGGTTCTATAGGATATACAGTATGGATGTCTGTTTGTCTAATGTCTGTAAAATTTGGTCCTAAATTTAATAAATGGACAAAGTGTGACACAAGTTTTATAGATGAGGTTACATCAAAGCTTGAAAAAGAAAATAAAGATAATACAGCACCTACATTTGTAGAACTTATGACTTTACTTTCTGTTGGATTTGGAGTAGCAGCTTTCGCACAAATTGTATCTAAGATACTTCCAACTTCAGGTATACTTAATGAAACTATGTGGGTAGTACTTGTTGCATCTACAGTATCAATATTATTAGGTATGACTAAAATATCAAAACTTAAGGGAAGTACATTAGTAGGAAATGTGTTTATGTATTTACTTCTTGCAGCTACAGGTAGTAAAGCAAATTTCTTTGGGTTGTCAGAAGCTCCTGTTTACATAATGTTTGGTTTAGTAGTAGTTCTTGTACATGCTATTTCATTTATAGGACTTGCGAAACTGTTTAAGCTGGACCTATTTACTTGTGAGGTAGGAAGTATAGCTAATATAGGAGGAGTAACTACAGCTCCTATGATTGCTGGAGTTCATAATCCAGTATTAATACCAGTAGGTGTGCTTATGGGACTTTTAGGAAATGTCATAGGTACTTATTGTGCTCTTATGGTAACTCAAATATTACATATGTTAGCTTAATAAAAAATAATACAGAATTAATGATTTTATATAAGAAAAGTCATCTCAATTTAAGTGTAAGCTTTTATGAGATGACTTTTTTGTTTGACAATATAATTGGTTTAAAAAATATATTTTGACATATTTAGTGCATAATATTGGAAAATTTACTAGAATCGAGATATATTTAATTTTTGTATTGAATCGAACGTCTGTATGATGTATAATAAGTATATAGAACGAATGTTTGTAGAACGGGTGTTTTTTGAATTTATTTTAATAATTTATGAATATATACCAGAATACATAAATATATTTAAATATAAAGATTAAAAAGAATTTAAAGGAGTGTTGATAACTTATGATAATTCCATCAAGAAGAATACAAGATATAACATTAACAAATTTAAAAAATGGTGAAGTAACTTTAATTGAATTGGATGAAATATATAAGAAGATGGGATTTTTATTTGTTGTTAGTGAAGGCAAATTGAAAAAGATAAAAAAGGAGAATCATCATTAGAAATGAATGAAATAATAAATATTATAATAGTTTATAAAACCTAACTTATGTAGAATATAAATACTTAAGTTAGGTTTTTTTGTGATAAAGTTTATAATTAGTTGATTTTATAACCTAAGTAATAGTTTTAAATAAAGAGTAGATAAGTTTAAATTTTAATAAGTATTATATTACATAAGAGGTGATATTATTATGAAAATAGTAACCTACAATATTCATAAAGGCATGGATTCAAATAATAGATTAACTTTAACTAAAATGGGAATATATTTGAAAAAATTGGATTGTGATGTAATTTGTTTGCAAGAAGTATTATATCCTCAATTTTTAGCTTTAAAAACTGTTTTAAATATGGATGGTGTATTTGCTACAAATGTGAAAAAAGTAAATATGATATATGGTATTTGCACATTTACAAAATTTAAAATATTAAATAGCAATCATTTTTTCTTAACTAGCAAAAAAGAACAACGAGGGGCACTTTGTATAACTATAGATGCATATGCAAGAATTATAAATGTAATAAATACTCACTTGGGGCTTGATAGACAAGAAAGAGCAAAACAATTGGATGAAATAATAGATTATAGGAATAGATTAGTAGGTATAGTTGTTTTGTGTGGTGACTTTAATGAGAAAAATGTCTTTTTAAGCATGTTCAATGATATGGCCATTTCACTAAACAAGTCTTATTTACCAACATTTGAAAAATCAAAATCTAGAATAGATTACATTTTTGTTAATAAAAATGTTGAATTAAAAGGATATGAAGTAGAAAAAGTTTACCTATCAGACCATTATCCTGTAATAGGTTATATTTAAATTCTAATATAAATCAAGTTAATTATTATAAAACCCTTAATTTTTTTATTAAGAAATAATAAAAAAATATAATAAAAAAATATCAAAAATAAAACTAATTATAAGACATAAATTTACAATAAAGTTACATTTGATTAAATTCCTTGTTTAAAAAAAGCTATTCAAATATAATCTAAAGTAGTTTTGAAATGGAAACTCTATCAGGCAAAATTAAGAGTGTTAAAATGAGGTGAAGTTATGGGCAGAAGTGCAACAAGGGTTTCAAGATTAGGAAAAGAAAGAAAGAGAAATCTTATAATAGTATTAGCAATTTTAGTTGTAGCTATAGGAGGATTTACTTATTTTTTTAATAACAAATTTCTGTATAATGGGAAAATCGCTAAAAATGTGTATATAGAAGGAGTAAATGTATCTGACATGACTAAAGAAGAAGCATTAAAAGCTATAACAGGTAAGTATACTCCAGAAGATTTAAATCTTAGCTATGATGGGAAAAAATATACGATATCTCCAAAAGATATTGATTTAAGATATAATACAGAAGAAGTTGTAAAAAATGCGTATGAGACTACAAAAAAAGGCTCTTACTTTCAAAACTTAAAAAAATATATTGATATAAGAATAAATAAACTAGCTCTAAAAATAGAATCCAGTTATGATGAAGCAAAGCTTAGTTCTAAAGTATCTTCTATAGCAGACAGTATTAATGTCAAAATGAAAAATGCATCTATTAGTGTTGGAAGTGGAGGATTGAATTACACAGATTCTGTTGTGGGCAGAGAGTTCGATTTATCAGCAAACAAAGAATCTATATATGATATGATAAAAAATAAAGAGCATAAATCTTTAGAACTTAAAGTAAATCTTCAAAAACCAGATATAACAACTGAACAAGTAAAAACTGTGAATTCTGTTATAGGTCAATATTCGACTACTTATTCTCAGGCCGTGGAAGGTAGGTCGTATAATGTAGGTCTGTCAGCAAGAAAAACTAGCGATGTATTACTGATGCCAGGTGAAGAGTTTTCATATAATAAACTTACAGGACCTAGTAACAAAGCTAATGGATATAAGGATGCACCAGTTATAGTTTATGGAAAATTAGAGCAATCAGCAGGCGGAGGTGTTTGTCAGACATCTTCAACAGTTTATAATGCCGCTCTTATTTCAGGAATGGAAATAACTCAAGTTACAAATCATTCATCTGCATCAACTTATGTACCTAAAGGAAGAGATGCTACTGTGAGTGATGGTGGATTAAATTTAAAGTTTAAAAATCCATATAACCATCCTGTATATATTAAAAACTATGCAGGTGGAGGAAGTGTGTCATCAGTAATATATGGTAACTCTAGTGACAAACCTAATATATCGATAGAAGTGAAGCAGACTGGGCAAAATAAGTATTCTACATATAGAATATTTAAAGATTCAAATGGAAAAGTCATAAAAAAAGAACATATATCAAATAGTTCCTATAAAGAATTAAAAAAATAAATCATTTTTTAAAGTGATATTTATACAAAAAAACAAGGAAGCCTCTGACTTTCTTGTTTTTTTTTGTATAAAAGTAACATTATTGATTCTTGTTTTGATATTAGAGTCATTAATATATAGAAAATATTCCTATATATTGGTATAATTGTAAATAGATTTAGTTATATAAAATGTATGAGGAGGTGACATGGTTGAATTTTATAGGCAATAGATATGAGGTAGTAAATTCTGATGACGTTTTAGAAATTAACAAAATCTATAAAGCTAGAGATGTTTTTTACAGAAAAAATGTGCTAATAAAAGTCATAAAGCACAATAATTATATCTGTGAGGATTTTGTTTCAAATTTAATTGATGAAAGTACTGCTTTAGATGAAATAAACTCTCCTTATATACTAAAAATAATAGATGTTGGAATTCATTGTACAGAAGAAACAACACTGTATTACGTTGTAAGTGAAGACTTTAATGGTATTGGGCTAGATGAATTAATTCTAGGTAATTATCTTCATTTAGAAGCAATTGTAAATATAATGATACAAGTTTTAAAAGCTTTAGAAATGATACATAGAAATCATTCATATCATGGCAGTTTAAAATCAAGTAGTATAATAGTAGATACAGAATATAATATCAAAATTTGTGACTTTGGAATTACAAAAGCAAATAATGGGGTTAATACAAGAAGCTATGGAAATAGAAGATATTTATGTCCACATCAACTATGTATAAATTATACCGATAAAGAAAGTGATTTTTTTGCAACAGGACTTATTTTATTTGAGTCTATATTTAAAAAATTACCTTTTGGAGAATCAAATTCAGAAGAAAAAATATTACAATCTATTGATAAAGGCTTAGATTGGAATAGTATAAAAGCAATTAATGGAAATATAGAACTTATAAATGTTATAAAGAGGCTTCTTGGTAGAAATAATAAGTATACTAGGGCCAATGATATTATTGTTGATTTAAGTAAAGTGATGTATGAAAAAGCATATATAGAAGTTGAAGATGAAAAGAAGGAAGAGAAACGAGATAAAGTCGTACAGGTAAAAAAAGAAGAAAAAATTAAAGTGAGAAAGAAATTACATAAAAAACTTGTTGTTGCTGGTCTAGCAATAGTCATGATTTCGATGATTATTATTAGTTCTATAATATAAAAATTATATATTACATATTTTAAAATCAATATCTATAAATAATATACATATAGATGTAAAATTTAACGTATTCATAAATAATGAGAGGAAGTGGTTATTATGTTAGCAAAAAATAATGAGGTATCAAATATCTAAGCATATTTTAACAAATAGCCACCTGCTTTTGTAGTTTAGAATAAAAAGCTGGGGCTAAAGGTCACAGCTTTTTTGCTACTTTTTAAAGGCAGGAGCATATTAAAAAGGAGCAAAGTATGAGTAAAATAAAAATAATAGCAAGTAATAAGTGTTGGATTGAAGATATAGCAAAGAGACAACTTGAAGATATTTCAAGCTTAAATGGAGTTTTAAAAGTAGTAGGATTACCTGATTTACATGCAGGTAAAATACCTGTGGGTTTAGCTGTTGAAACTAGAGATATTATTTATCCACATATAATTGGAAATGATATAGGGTGTGGAATGACTTTGTTTAAAACTGGGATTTTAAAAAAGAAATTTAAAAAAGACAGATGGATTAAGTCTCTTGGCAAGATTAAAGACTTATCTGATATAGAAATAACAAATAGATATGAAGAAGAAAGTCCAATTTTAAATTTAGGAACTATTGGAAGTGGAAATCATTTTGTAGAATTTCAATGTGTAAATGAGGTCTATAATAAAGAAGAATTTGAAAAATTAAGATTTTCAGAGGATGATATAATGATGCTAGTTCACTGTGGCTCAAGAAATTATGGAGAGACTATTTTGAACAAATTTTATAATAAAGATGGTATCGAGGTTGAAAGTGAGAAAGCAAGAGATTATATGGAAAATCATGATAAGGCTTTAATTTGGGCAGAGCGTAATCGTGAAATTATCAGTAAAAAAATTATGCAGTCAATAGGTACATCTGGAAATCTCGAAAAGATATTATCTATAAATCATAATTTTATAGAGAAAAGGGAAGATAAATTTATACATAGAAAAGGTGCTGTTTCGAGTGAAAGTGGAGCTGTAATTATACCAGGTTCAAGAGGTAGTTTATCATATATAGTTATGCCTACTGAAAATACAGAGATATCTTTATACTCTCTGTCACATGGAGCAGGTAGAAAATGGTCTCGTTCAATTTGTAAATCTCGTCTTAAAAACAAGTATAATAAAGATACCATAAAACAAACTAAATTTAAAAGTCATATTCTATGTAATGATATAAATTTATTATTTCAAGAAGCTCCAGAAGCATATAAAAATATAGAGCAAATTATTGAAAGTTTGATAGAATATAAACTTATTCAAGTGGTGGCAACTATGAAACCACTGATTACTTATAAAGGTTAATTTTCAAAGTCAAAAAAGGTTAAAACCATATTAGATTATAAATAGCTGATTTTGTTAGAACATGTAAAAGTGTTTTACTATTATCAGCTATTTTTTATGGAGTTATCAACCAGAATTTTTAATACGTTACACTTGCTTAGCTCTTTTGTTGGAAGCAGATTGACAGGCTTATTATGTGGTAATAAATAAGAGTATAAGCACTATTTTTATTTTAATAGCAAGTGTTGTAGGTATTTTTATTATGAAAAAACATCAATGAAATTATTTTTATTGACATGAAGATGGAATTTATGAAATAATATTAGGAGCACTAAGATAAATAATTAAGTAAAAACAGAAAAGGAGCAGTTTTTTATGAAGAAAAATACTAATAGTAATGAGTCCGGGGTTAAACTTCTTAATAAATAAGGAGTTTGATGCATAATAACTCCTTATTTATTAAGTCGTTCACAAAATAACTATTATCAAAGTAAATGATAAGGTAATTTAAAAGCCTATGACTTATAAATAAAGGAGAAAAAATAATGAATAGTAATACATTTGAAAGATTACAACTAAACGAAGTTAAAGAGTTAATAAAAGCATATTGTGTAAGTTCACTTGGAAAAAATCTGATAGATAAATTAACTCCTAGTGGTAATATTGGAGTAGTAAGAAGAAAGTTAGCAGAAAATAAAGAAGCTAGAAAGATAATTGAAAATAGCAATCATATACCACTTGAAGGATTATTTAATGCAGGTTCTACAATAGATAAAATTGAAAAAGGAATGATAATAGAACCAATTGAACTTATAAATATTGAAGATTTTTTAAGAGGATGTAGGAAGATTAAAGCTTTTATGCTAGAAAAAGAATTTTATTCGCCTACATTAAGTTCTTATGCTTTAAATATAACAGAATGTAAAAATATAGAAGATGAGATAAATTACTGTATAAAATCGAATAAAGTCGATTCTAATGCTAGTAAAGAATTAAAAAAAGTAAGACGAAATATAGAAATTACAGAAGGCAAAATAAAAGATAGATTAAATAAATTTATAACATCAACTATAAATAAAAAGTATATACAAGAGTTTATAATAAGTAAAAGAAATGATAGATATGTAATACCAATTAAATCCTCATATAAAAATGAGGTTGATGGGACTATATTAGATACATCATCAAAAGGAAATACTGTATTTATTGAGCCTAGAAGTGTTTCAAATTTAAGTACAGAGTTGACTATGTTAAAAGCTGATGAGACTATTGAAGAATATAAAATACTATCTTATTTAACAGAACTTATATTTGATAAGATAAATCAGATAAAATTGAATATAGAAATACTTTCTGAATATGATATGGTATTTGCAAAAGCTAAGTATAGTCAAAAAATAAAAGGTATTACTCCAAAAATAAATAATAATGGATATATAAAAATAATTAAAGGAAAACATCCACTTCTAACAGGAGATGTAGTACCTTTAGATTTTGAAATAGGCAAAGATTATAGGAGTCTTGTAATAACAGGACCTAATGCAGGAGGAAAAACTGTAACTCTTAAGACTGTTGGACTATTAACTTTAATGGTGCAATGTGGATTTGATATTTCTGCAAAAGAAGGTAGTGAATTTAGTGTATTTGAAAAAGTTTTTGTGGATATAGGAGATAATCAAAGTATTGAAAATGCATTAAGTACTTTTTCATCACATATAAAAAATATTGCAGAGATTATGAGTTTATCAAATAACTCTACTCTTGTTCTATTTGATGAGATAGGAAGTGGAACTGAACCTAATGAAGGTTCAGGATTAGCAATATCATTATTAGAAGAGTTTTATAGAATGGGATGTATAACGATAGCATCAACTCATTATGGAGAAATAAAGAAGTTTGCTAACTTACATCCAGAGTTCGAAAATGCTGGTATGATGTTTGATAAAGAAACTCTAGAACCAATGTATAAGCTGACTATAGGAAAATCTGAAGATAGTAATGCTCTTTTTATTTCAAAAAAAATGGGGATAAAAAATAGAGTATTAGAGAGAGCTAAAGAATATATAATTGATAGAAGCTACAATTTAGATTTAGTTAAAAGAAGTAAACTACAATCTAATGTTGAAGACAGTAATAATTCTGAAATTATTCCAAACTATACAGATTATAATATAGGAGATAAAGTAAAATTATTAGATGAAAATGATTTTGGAGTTGTATATAAACCAATAGACAAGTTTAATAATGTAGAAGTATTATTTAAAGATAATTTTATTTCAGTAAACATAAAAAGATTGCAACTTAGCATAAAAGCATCAGAATTATATCCAGAAGGATATGACTTGGATACATTGTTTACTAGTTTTGAGGATAGAAAATTAGAAAAAGATATTCAGAGAGGTTCGAAGAAAGCTCTTAAAAAGATTCAGAAAGAAATTAGAGAGAATAGAAAACAAATATAAAAACATAAAAGAAGCTATCTAAATATAAAATTTTATTTTTAGATAGCTTTTTTATTAACATATCTTCATAAATCCAATGACCAACAGGATTAAACCACTTAACCAAGATAAGTTCAAATTTATTTTTTTAACAAATATATTTCCTAGTAAACAACCAAGTAAAACTGCAATTACATTTGATAGTAAAGAAAATAGAATAACTTGTATATAATTTACACCTACAAGACCACTACCAAATCCAATCGCTAATCCATCTAAACTTAGAGCAATAGCAAGTGTAAATGCTTCAGCAGACTTAATTATTTTAGATTTACTTGTATCTAAAGTATCAGGTTCAATACTTACATTAAAATTCAATTTAAGGTCTAACATATTAAGTTTATAATTTTTTGAATGTATGGATTTTTTCTTAAAATAAGATTTAAAAAAGCTTTCAATTAGTCGAGCACTTCCTAATAAAAATAAGATAAAAAAACATATTAGCATTGTTATGTTTTGAGGTAAAAAATCTCTAACTATTGTACCTGCAAAAAGTGATATTGCCAAAATAGTTGAACAAACTACACTAATAATTATATTTGAATATAAAGGAACTTTAACTTTATTTACGCCATATCCAAAGCTTGTTACAAAGGCATCTATACAAAGAGAAGTTACTAATAAAATTGATTCAATCACAGTAGATTAACATCCTTTCTCTTAAATTTTGTACTATATTAGTTATAGTATTGTAAAAATGGATAAATTGTTACAGATAAACCAATAAATTGTTGATAAAATTTCAACATCATACAACACCTAAATAACAAATAAATCATATTAATAATATAAAACCAATCATAATAAAGCAGGTGAAAATAATGGAACAACACAGTGAGGTTGGGAACTTCGGGGATTTATTGAAAATTTTACTAGAAGAAAAATCAGTCTCAATGGGAGAATTGAGTAAAAAAAGTGGAATTGATAAAGCCACTATATCTCGTATAGCTAATAATAAGCAAAAACCAAATATAAATCATTTGGAAAAAATAGCAATACATTTAAATATTAATCTAGAAGAACTACTACAAGCATCAGGATATGAATTTAGGAACAATAATAATCAAATATTTAATACAGATAGTGATTTCAGTAATTTTGATGATATTCTTGGATTTGCAAATTTAATCAATGATAAGAGTTTTAATGGAAATATTGAAAAAGAATTGAGTAAGTGTAAATTATATGTACAGACAGATGAAGGTAAAAAACTACTTTTTGATAATTTTAATAAAAAGATAGATTCTATTGAAAAGCAAGGTCAATTTACAGATAGATTAAGAAAAATGTATGCTGACTTTTGTACAGAAGGACTTACAATAAAGAAATATTTATTGATTGGAAGCATGTTACTTTATTTTGTAATATCAACAGATGTTATTCCAGATTTTGTATTTCCAATAGGGTTTATGGATGATTTAGTAGCACTAAATATAGTTACTAAATTGCTTAAAAATGATAAGTAAATTTAAATTTGTATTTATTGTGTAAAGAAATGAAAATATAGATAAAATTCACTCTCTTATTTGTAAGTAACATACTAAAATTTTAGAACGAACAATTTAATATATATTTTGTAAGTATTTAAGTATATAAAATAAAATAATATCCAAACTAATACAAAATAGTAATAATTGTTTTGTACTGGAGGATATTTATGAATTGTAAATGGATATCTAAAAAAGATGGAAAAAAGTGCGATAGAGAAGCAGATTCTTCTGGATATTGTATCTTTCATAAAGAACATAAGTCTGATAAAGATATACAACTAATGATGGATACTATTTATAAAGAAGAAATCAGTGAATTCAATGGGTTTATATTTGAAAATGAATTTAATGCAGAGGAAATATTAACTTATGATTATAAAAGACTGAATTTTTCTGAAGTAATATTTAAAAAGAAAGTAAATTTTAAAAAATACATTTTTAAAAAGAATGTTATTTTTAACTATACAGAATTTAAAGAGAGTGTATTTTTTAATGGATGTGTATTCCTAGAAAACTGTGATTTTAATAAAACAAGATTCAGCAAAGCCTATGTAAATGACCGTATATTTGAAAAAGTAAAATTTAAAGGGCCTGACTTAGTAGTTAATAATGTAGAAAACTTTCCTCGAATGGATGGAATCATTTTTAGCACCTGTACAAAATTTGTACTAAAAAATGTTGAGTATGGTAAAAGTGAGTATAAGCATGGAAAGATAAATTATAGAATAGCTAGAAATCAAGCAACAAGAATCGGAGAATACGAAATGATAGGATTTTATTATTATAAGGAAAGGATTTATAGTAGTAAAATAATGAAACGCTCTGATTATCCTACTTTCAGTGACTATTTAGTTGAAAAGTTTTTTGACCAAATAGCACGCTATACTACAGGTTATGGAGAAAAGCCATGGAATATATTGTTAGTGATTATAGTAATAATAAGTGTTTTTGCCTTATTATACTTATTTGTAGGTATAGAAAGTTCAAATAGTACACTTGTAGCTTTAAATATAAATAACATAGGCAATTATTCATTAAGTGAGATTTTCAGAATGTATATAGACTTATGGTATTTTAGTATGGCTACATTTAGTACAGTGGGATATGGAGATATGGTTGCTACAAGTTTAATTGGGAAGGCTTTAGCAGGAATAGAAGTATTTTTTGGAGTTACAATAGGAGCAATTTGGGCATCTGTAATTATTAAAAGGATGATAAGATAATATCTGTTTAAATATGGATAGGTATTAATTACTAGATATAAATTGGACTAAATAGGGAAAATTTAAATATAAATATACTTAATAATCCAAGAAGGTGAAAAATTTGAAAAATGCAATAAAAAAAATTATAGCATTAGCCATGATACTAGTTTTTATAATACCAACTTATTCATATGCAGATGAAAAATCTGTAGACAAATACTCAAAAACATCTATACTTATAGACCAAGAGACAGGTAGAGTTTTATATAGTAAAGAACCTGATATGAAGGTACCACTAGCTAGTTTAAGTAAGATGATGACTTTTTTACTTGCAATAGAAGCTATTGAAAATAAAGAAGTAAAAGAAACTGATGTAGTAAAAATAGACAAGTCTATTGCATCAGTAAAAGGTTCAAGCTATAAACTTAAAGATGGTGAAGAAGTGCCACTTATAGAGCTTATGAGAGGTCTTATGATTGTATCAGGAAATGATGCGGCAATTGCTATAGCAAAACATATTTGTAAAACTAAGGAAGCATTTGTAGATAGAATGAATAAAAAAGCAAAAGAAATAGGGATGACTAATACACATTTTCTAAACCCAAATGGTCTTCCAATATACGATTTGAGTAATCCAAAACAACCAGCGAAAGAAAATAAATCTACTGCAAGGGATATAGCTATTCTTGGAAAATACATGTTTGACCATTATGAAAAACAAGTAACAGCTATAACTGATATGGAGACATATACAAATTCAGATAGAAGTTTTGAAAAAAGCAATACAAATGCATTATTAAGAATTATACCAGAAGTAGATGGTATAAAAACTGGATATACTGGTAATGCTGGATATTGCTTATCATTTTCTATGATTGTAGACAAAAATGATAAAAACGAGAAAAAACGTAGAGTAATAGGTGTAGTATTGGGTGCTAATCACAAAAATAAAAGAACGTCTGCTTCTTTAGCACTACTGAAATATGGAAAAGAAAATTTCAATATGAAAAAAGTAATTGAAAAAGATAGTTTTATAGGTAAGAAATATATAAAAGGAATGAAAGAATTAGAGGTTACTTTAAAGGCCAAAGATGAACTTTATACAATATTAAAAGATGATGAAAGTATAAAATCGGAAGTAAAGATTAAAAATATAGAATATCCTGTTAAAAAAGGTGATACTATGGGTACTATAAAATACTATACTAACTCAGGTGACTTACTTGGAAGTGTAGATATAGTAAGTAATAATAGTGTAGACAATGTATCATTAAAAACAAAATTAAAAATGAAACTTGCAAATTAAATTCAAAAAAATGGTATAAAATACACAAAAAAATATAAAAATAGAAAATATGGAAAAAATATTGTTATTTTTTCACCTCTATGATATACTACTAGAGGTGAAAAAATAAAATAAATCACACACAGCATTGGGATCCTTAAAAGGTGCCTATTACATGGTTTTTTAGGGAGAAGATCAAGCTGGAGGTATAAAACCAGGAGGTAGAATATGTCAGTAATATCAATGAAACAATTATTAGAAGCAGGTGTTCACTTCGGTCATCAAACAAGAAGATGGAACCCTAAGATGGCTAAGTATATATTCACAGAAAGAAATGGAATATATATAATCGACTTACAAAAAACAGTTAAAAAAGTTGAAGAAGCTTACAAATTCACTAAAGAAGTAGCTGAAACAGGAAAGCCAATCTTATTCGTAGGAACTAAAAAACAAGCTCAAGATGCAATAAAAGATGAAGCTGAAAGATGTGGAATGTACTTTGTTAATGAGAGATGGTTAGGTGGAATGTTAACAAACCACAAAACTATAAAAACTAGAATAAATAAATTAAGAGAATTAGAAAAAATGGAAGAAGAAGGTGTATTTAATGTTCTTCCTAAAAAAGAAGTTATAAAATTAAGAGCTGAAAAAGAGAAGCTAGAAAAATACTTAGGTGGAATAAAAGACATGCCTGAATTACCAGGTGCAATGTTCGTAGTTGACCCAAGAAAAGAAAACATAGCTATCCAAGAAGCTCATAGATTAGGTATACCAGTAGTTGGTATAGTTGATACTAACTGTGACCCAGAGCAATTAGACTTTGCTATACCAGGAAATGATGACGCTATAAGAGCCGTAAAATTAATAACTGGTGCTATGGCAACAGCTGTAATCGAAGGTAGACAAGGTGCTGAAGAAGAAGTAGCTGAAGACCAAGAATAATAATTTGACAATTAAATGGTAAGGGTCGCCCTTACCATTTATAATATGGAATAGAATAAGTAGGAGGAAACTTAAAAAATGGCTAATATAACTGCTCAAATGGTAAAAGAGTTAAGAGAGAGTACAGGCGCAGGAATGATGGACTGCAAGAAAGCTTTACAAGAAGCTGAAGGAAATATGGAAAAAGCAGTGGATTTATTAAGAGAAAAAGGATTATCAAAAGCTGCTAAAAAAGCTGGTAGAGTCGCTGCTGAAGGTCTAGTTGCAATAGAAATGAACGATGATAATACAGTTGCTTCTATGGTAGAAGTTAACTCAGAAACAGATTTCGTTGCTAAAAATGAAGACTTCAAAGTATTCGTTAAAGATGCTGCTTGTATGGCATTAGCTACTGATAAAGAAGATATAGCTTCTTTATTAGGTGAGACTCATAGAGAAGGAATAACTTTACAAGAAGTTTTAAATAATAGAGTTGCAAAAATCGGTGAAAAATTAGACTTTAGAAGATTTGCTAAAGTTGTAACTAATGGACAAGTTGCTGGATACATCCATGGTGGTGGAAAAATAGGTGTTCTTGTTGAAATGGAAACAGAAGCTAGAGATGCTAAAGTTTTAGAATTAGGTAAAGATGTAGCTATGCAAGTTGCTGCTATGAATCCTAAGTATGTTTCAAGAGACGAAGTAGATGCTGAATACATAGCACATGAAACAGAAGTATTAACTCAACAAGCTTTAAATGAAGGAAAGCCAGCTAATATAGTTGAAAAAATGGTTAAAGGAAGATTAGAAAAAGAATTAAAAGAAGTTTGTTTATTAGAGCAAACTTTCGTTAAAAATCCAGATATAACTGTTAAACAATTAGTTGCTGATGTTGCTAAAGCAGTAGGTTCTGATATAAAAGTTGTTAAAGTTGTGAGATTCGAAGTTGGTGAAGGTATACAAAAGAGAGAAGAAAACTTTGCAGAAGAAGTTGCGAAGCAACTTAAGTAATAACCAAAGAGAGAACACGCAGGTGTTCTCTTTTTTAAAAAATAGAAAAAAATGGATATGAAGGATTGAAATAGGAGGTTTCTGATGGATAAACCAATGTACAAAAGGGTATTGTTAAAATTAAGTGGAGAAGCATTAGCTGGAGAAAGAGGTTTTGGTATAAATAATGATGTAGTTAATGATATTGCTATTGCTATTAAAAAAATACAAGAAATAGGTGTTGAAGTAGCTGTAGTAGTAGGTGGAGGAAACTTCTGGAGAGGTAGAACTAGCGAAGGAATGGACAGAACTACTGCTGATTATATAGGAATGTTAGCTACAGTCATGAATGCGATGGCATTACAAGATGCACTAGAAAATATAGAGGTTGCTACAAGAGTTCAAACTGCTATAGATATGAGACAAATTGCAGAGCCATATATAAGAAGAAGAGCAGTTAGACATTTAGAAAAGGAAAGAGTTGTTATATTTGGTGCAGGAACAGGAAACCCTTACTTTACAACAGATACAACTGCTGCTTTACGTGCTGCTGAAATGGAAGCAGAAGTTATCCTGTTAGCTAAAAATGTTGATGCAGTATATGACAAGGATCCAAAAGTACATGCAGATGCTAAGAAATTTACAGAATTAAGTTATATGGAAGTTATACAAAAAGAATTAAAAGTAATGGACTCTACAGCTACATCTTTATGTATGGATAATAAGATTCCAATAAAGGTATTTGAGCTTACAACAGAGAATATAATAAGAGCAGTAAAAGGTGAAAATATAGGTACTACTGTAAAATAATGAAGAATGAAGGAGGAGTAAAATTATGAAACTAGAAATACATAAGCAGTTAGAAGAAAAAATGAATGGGACAATTGATGCTCTGAAGTTTGAATTTGGGACTATAAGAGCAGGAAGAGCTAATGCACAAATGTTAGACAAGATAAGAGTTGATTATTATGGAACTCCAACTCCGATAAATCAAATTGGTGCTATATCTGTACCAGAACCAAGAGTATTAATGATATCTCCTTGGGATAAATCTGCTATGCATGAAATAGAAAAAGCTATATCTAATTCAGATTTAGGATTAAATCCATCAAATGATGGTGAAGTTATAAGACTTTCTGTACCTGCTTTAACAGAAGAAAGAAGAAAAGAATTAGCTAAAAAAGCTAGTAAAGCTGCAGAAGAGTTTAAAGTTAGAATAAGAAATGAAAGAAGAGACGCCAATGAAAAGATTAAGAAAATGGAAAAAGGCGGAGAATTAACTGAAGACGAGTCAAAAAAGGCACAAGATGAAGTTCAAAAAATGACTGATAAATTTATAAAAGAAATAGATGCATTATTATCTAAAAAAGAAAAGGATATAATGGAGGTATAATATTGAAAAAATATTATAACCTTTTAGGTCTTCATGTAGATGAGGTAAAACAATATTTTGACGAACAAAATGTAAATTATACCATAAAATCTATTGAAGGTAAAAAGGATAAAGATAAACTTGTAGTTCCTAGAGTTATAAAAATATCTGAGATAGGTGATAATGTAGAACTAATAATCACATACTTTTCTGACTCCTTAATTTAAGGAGTCAGAACAATATTGGAGGCAAAATATGAATAACAACATTATGTATGACATAGACTTAAATAACATACCTACTCATATTGCTATTATAATGGATGGGAATGGAAGATGGGCAAAATCTAGATTTCTTCCAAGAACTGCAGGACATAAGGCTGGAGTAGAAACTATAAGAGATATAGTAAAAGAATGCTCAAATTTAGGAGTTAAGCACTTAACATTATATGCATTTTCAACAGAAAATTGGAAGAGACCAAAAATTGAAGTTGATACACTTATGAACTTATTATCTACATACTTAAAAAATGAAATAGCTGAGCTTCATCAAAATAATGTAAAAGTGACAGCTATAGGAGATATAAGTGCTTTACCAAAAACTTGTATAAGAGAATTAAACTCAGCTAAGGAAATGACAAAAGACAATACAGGAGTTAATTTAAATTTAGCATTAAACTATGGAAGTAGGGCAGATATAAAAAATGCTCTTATAGATATAGTAAAAAATTGTGAAAGTGGTAAAATAGATATAAACAATATTGATGAAGATATTATAAAAAACTATTTAAGCACAAAGTCTATACCAGATCCAGACTTGGTAATAAGAACAAGTGGTGAACAAAGATTGAGTAACTTTTTACTTTGGGAAGTTGCTTATTCTGAGTTTTATTTCACTGATATACATTGGCCTGATTTTAATAAAAAAGAATTACAAAAGGCTATTTATATATATCAAAAAAGAGATAGAAGATTTGGAGGACTTAAGTAAGGAGATTATTTTATGCTTACAAGAATTATTGCTTCACTAGCTCTGGTTCCATTATTTCTATTTGTTGTATATGGAGGAATTCCTTTATATATAGCTGAGATGGCAATAGTTTATATTGCATTACATGAGTTTTATAAGGCATTTAAAATAAAAGATATACATCCAATCTTTGTTATCGGATATATATTTTCTATTTATTTAGCTGTAAAAAATATTTTTAACTTACCATTAGAGTATACTTATGCAATGATTTTCATTTTATTTTTAGCAGGTATAATTTATATGTTGATGGGCAAAAACAATGTTATAGATGTTTCGATTACGTTTTTAGGAATTTTTTATATAGGAGTGTTTTTAGATTTTATAGTTATAACTATAAATGGTTTTGAAAAAGGAAATATCTATGTATGGCTTATATTTGTTATATCTTTTATGACAGATATATTTGCATATTTTAGTGGCTATTTACTTGGAAAACATAAATTAATTCCTAAAGTGAGTCCTAAAAAGACTGTAGAAGGAGCTATTGGAGGAATAATAGGAAGTACACTTTGTTGTATTTTATTTGGATATTTATTTGGTATTGATTTGCTTCAATTAGCAATAATAGGAAGCATAGGAAGTATAATAGCTCAATTAGGAGATTTATTTGCATCTTCTATAAAGAGATATGTAGGGATAAAGGATTATGGAAAGATAATACCTGGTCATGGGGGTATATTAGATAGATTCGATAGTGTTATATTAGTTGCACCTTTTGTGTATAGTGCTATCAAATTTTTTATTAGATAAGATTGGTTGGTTTTAAAAGGGCAGTCTATAATTGCTAGTAATGAAAATAGCTATGTAACTTCTAAAAGCAGAGAAATTCTGCGATTGTTTAGTTACATGGCTATTTTCATTGTTTAATGTTTTAGAGGATATAATTTAGGCATTGTATAAAAATATGTATTACTTTATCAAGTTGTACTATATTTGTAGTATACATGTTTTATATGCGAGAATTGCAATTAAAAAATATTTTTTTGTTTAATAATATTGATATTCTTAACTTTATTATCTTTTTATAATACATATATCTAAATATAACTAATTTATTACCCATTTATAAATTTTATTTTTAGACATAATTAATAATAGATAAGTAGATTATTGTTTTAATTTCGGGAATATGAGTATAGCTTAAGTAATATCTCAAAAAAAAGGAATATATTTCCATAATATGATAAAATAAACTCAAAGAGTTAAATTCTAGGTAAATGGTACTTTAATTATTTATTAAAAAGATTAGATATTCCATCTTCAATGTCATTTAGTTGATAATTAAATTTAAAGCAGAATGATATTTAAAAATAGCTTTTGAATTAGGTCATGATTTATTATACACATAAAAACTTTCAGAAATATAAAATATGAGTAAAAAATAGTAGATAAATATTTATTTCAAAAAGTTTGAAATTTGAGGGGGATGGATTAATGGAAATGTCAACTAATAATATTATAGATAAATTAACGAATTTAAATGGGAATTATAATTTTAGAATGATGCTTTCAAACCTAGAAAATCAGAAGAATCAATATGGGATTATGTTTATTGGAATTGATGATTTTGAGCAGATTAATAATTTATATTCTTATTCATTTGGAGATAGAGTTTTAAAAAAATTTTCTAGAGCTATTTTACCTTTTTTACCTGAAGATGTAAGTTTATATAGATTGGATGGAAACGGATTTGGGGTATTGTATCCAAATGGAGATTGTTATGAATTAATAAAACTATTTAATAGGTTTCAAGATGTAGCACAGTGTATAAAACAGATTAATGGACATGCTATTTCGTTTACCATATCAGGAAGTGTTTGCTTTTATCCTAAAGATGGTACAGAATGTGATATATTGTACCAAAATGCACGTGTTACATTTGAAAAAGCAAAAAAACAAGGAAAAAAGACTCTGCTTGTCTATTCAAAGGATAAGTTAAATTTTTCTCAGTATTCTATAAATTTGATAGAGTATCTAAGAGAAAGTGTATTAAATGATTTTGAAGGATTTTATTTAAATTACCAGCCACTTATTTTTACTAATAATAAGAAATTACATGGATGTGAAGTATTGCTTCGTTGGAAGAATCCTAATTTTGAAATGAAACTTGGGCCAACTGAATTTATACCTTTTTTAGAATCTTCTGGGCTTATGGATAAAGTTAGTCAATGGGTAATTAGAACTGCTTTAAAACAATTGAATATATGGATAAAATATATGCCAAATTTTAAGATGAACATAAATGTATCATATCAACAGCTTGAAGACCCTAATTTCAAGTTCTTTATTTTAGATACTATAAAAAAACAATGTCTGTCACCATCTCTAATTACATTGGAATTGACAGAAGATAATAATATAAAAAAATAGAAGAAATAAGGCATTCTTTTGACTTTCTTCGAAGTCAAGGTATTAAGATTAGCTTTGATAGTTTTGGAGCAAAACATTCTTCCTTAGAAATTTTTCGTGAATTAAGTGCAGATTCTTTAAAAATTAATCATACTCTTTTAGATCGTATTACATATGATGTAACAGACCAAAAAATCGTTTCACAAATTATTAATCTGTGTCATAGCATGAATATGACAGTTTATGTTGAAGGAATTGAAGATAAAGAAACTTTAAAAATTATTGAACAGATGAGACCAGAAATACTACAAGGATTTTATTATAAAGAGCCTATAGATGCAGACAAGTTTTATGAATATTACTTTGAAAAAGATGTTGATTCATTTAACTATCAGGAAGATATTATATCAAAAGACACTTCCTTAGAAAAAGAAAAAAGTATGGTATACTCTGCACTCAGTCCAACTCATTCAATAAATGTAAAAGAACTCGTAGATAATGCTTACGCAGGTATATTTCAAGTTGGAATGGATCATGAATTTACTTTTCTTACATGTAATGAAGGGTATCGTAGAATGCTTGGTTATACGATTAAGGAGATGGAAGCAAAATTTAAGAATCAAGCATTAGGATTTGTGCATCCAGATGATATAGAATATGTCAATTATGAAGTTAGAAGACAACTTGGAATTAGTGATATAGTAACTATTGAATTTAGGGTAGTAAAATCTGACGGAACACCTATCTGGATACTTGGAACAGGTAATGTTGTAAGAGGGAAAGAAGGCTTTAAGAGTTTAGTTGTAGTTATCATAGAAAATGATAGGCTTAAGAAACGGTCTTTAGAGATGGAAGAATCATATTGGAAATATAGAAGAGTTTTAGATAATATTCCTGCATGTGTAAAATGTATTCGTTTTGATGAAGATTTTACCTTAGATTATATTTCTCCTAGCTTTATATCATTAATAGGTTATACAGAAAAAGAAATAAAAAATAAGTTTGATGGAAAGTATATTGATTTAATCTTTGAAGAAGATAGAAAAAATGTCCTTAGTGATATAATAAGCCAAGTTAATTCTAAAGGTATAGTTACACTTCACTATCGTATTAGATGCAAAAATAATCGTTTGATTTCTTTAGAAACAATTTCTAGATTATGTAGAAATGATAAGGATGGAAAGCAGTATTTTTACTCAAGTATAGTAGATGTAACAGAAGAAACTTATGAGGAAAAAGATAAAAAATCTGATAACTTAGCTAGTCGATATCAGAATGCATTAAAACAATGGGGTGACATTTTATTTGAATATAATTTTAAGGATAATACAATCATATTTTCTGATAATTATTATAATATATTTCAAGTAGAACCAAAAGGAACAATTACTGAACAGTTATCAAATATTTATAAAGAAGATTGTAAGATATTACTTGATGCTTTAGAAGAGGCACATAGAGGTAATAAGCCAGAAGAAATAGAAATACGTATACTCTCTAAAAATGATGTGCACTTGTGGTGTTCTATAGTCTTTAATGAACCAGATAAGATTGGAGATACTGCTATATCAATACTAGGAAAGATAAGAAATATAGATGAAGAGAAGAAGGAGTACAATAAATTAATTGAACAATCTCAAAATGATTTAATGACAGGATTGTTGAATAAAAGTACCACTGAGGAAAAGATTAGAGATATATTGCTATTAAATTATAAAAATAGAAGATATGCTCTATTTATGATTGATGTAGACAATTTTAAATATGTTAATGATACTATGGGACATGTATTTGGAGATAAAATATTAATTGATTTAGCTGAATGTTTAAAAAGAAGTTTTAGAAAAACAGATATAGTTGGTCGTGTAGGAGGTGATGAATTTATAGCATTTATGGAATACAATGGAGATAGGGAAATTATTCAAAATAAAAGTCTGGATATATTAAAAACATTAGATAGTACATTTACATATGATGATTTATATTTTGGAATAAGTGTTAGTATAGGAATCTCTGTATATCCGGAAGATGGAGAACAGTTTTATGAGTTATATCATCATGCAGATAGTGCTTTATATAGAGCAAAAGAAGAAGGTAAAAACACATATTGTATGTTTTCTATCTAAAGACAAAATATATACTATCAAAGATTAGTCTATTTTAGACATATAGATGATAGATTTATTTGAGATAAATACATATTACTGCAAAGTATACAATCATTTTTTATAGCTGATTGGTCAATTGCAAATTATATAGATATATTATAATTGAGGTAACAATAATGAAGAAAAAATATGATTTTTTAATTTATGCTGCTATTTGGCTAGTTGCTATTATTATTTTTATATTTTCTCTATACAATAGTATAGAACATATTAAAATTATAAATTATACTAGTACTATTCGCAGTGAAACTGAAAAGGTTGTTAAACAAGAATTGAATAATAAAAGAAATGATAACTTGATAAAAAAACTAGATAGCATTTTAACAGAGTTAAGAACTGGTAAGGGTGAACTTGGATTGCAAAGGTGTGATAATAAAGAATTTCAAGAAAAATTAATTCAAATGGATACTATGTGGAAATCTATGAAAAAAGAAATTATAAAAGTTAGAAATGGAGGTTCAGGTGATAAATTATATAAATTGAGCGAAACATATTCTTCGTTATCTAGTCAAGTTGTTTTTATATCTGAAAAACATTCTGACATAAAATTACATTCTTTCGCTACTGCATTAGTTATTTATCTTACAATATCAATAATAAGTATCTTGATTTGGGAGTATTATAATAAAAGAAAATTTGACGAAATATTTTATACTGATAATTTGACAAAAATAAAAAACCAAGTTGCATTTGAAAATCGAGCTATTGAGATTTTACATCATGCATATAAGGGAGAGTATGTACTATTAAATATTGATATTGACAATTTTAAATATATTAATGATGTACATGGATATGAATATGGAGATAAAGTTTTAATAATAGTTGCAACTGCACTTTCCAAAACCTTTAATACTAAAGAAACTTGTGCAAGAGTTGGTTCAGATAATTTTGTAATACTTGCAAAATATAGAGATTCTCTCTTAGATGAGATTATTAAGATTCTGACTGAGGCCATAATATCTGAATTAAATATGAATGTAACTCAAACTATATCTTATTGTATAGGTGCATATTTAGTTGAAGTTGATAAATTGGATTATAAATCTATCAATTCTATAATGGATAAGGCAAATATTGCCCATAAGGTAAGTAAAAAGAGAGGAATTTCCTCTACAGTATGGTATAATGAAAATCTGCTAAAGCAATTACAAATGGAAAATAATATTTATAATCATATGCATAAAGCACTAGAAAATGAAGAATTCCATATGTATTTGCAACCTAAATTTCAAATATCTTCTTTAAATGTTGTGAGTGCAGAAGCACTTGTACGATGGTTTTCTCCAGAGCTTGGCTTTCTGTCACCAGATAAATTCATTCCATTATTTGAAAAAAGTGGATTTATTATCGAATTAGATTTTTATATGTTAAAGAAAGCATGTTCATTTATAAAAAAAACATTTATGAAAAAAAATCAATATACTTATCCTATTGCAGTTAATTTTTCAAGAGTTACTATTTACCAAAATGATTTCTACCAAAGATTTTTAGATATTGTTAGGGAATATGAAATTCCTTTTAAGTATATAGAAATAGAGGTAACTGAAAGTGCTTTTAATGAAATATCCAAGCCAGTTATTTCAATTTTAGATAAGCTTAGAAAGTTGGGCTTTTTAATTTCTATGGATGATTTTGGTTCAGGATACTCTTCATTAAGTCTTTTATGTTCTTTATCGATTAATGGTTTGAAGTTAGATAAAAGCCTACTTAAAGAAACCTTTAATAGAGAGAAAGTATATAGTATTATTCAATGTATTATTGAAATGTCACATCGTATAGATATGTCTGTTGTATGTGAAGGTATTGAAACTAAAAAGGACTTAGACTTTTTAAAAACAATTAAATGTGATGTAGGACAGGGATTTTATTTCTCTAAGCCTATAGAAGAAAAAGAATTTTTTAATAAATATGTAATTGGAAAATAATAGAATTATTTTTTCTACTAATTTATGCATTGAATTATTTTGTATCTTATTAAATAACTCAATGCATATTTATGTAGGTCAAAAAATATAAATCACTTAAAACGGTTTTTATATTTATATAAAAATTCTTCTATATTTTTTGATTGTTCCCATATTTCAATTGAATCTATATCTAGTAAATAAAGGATAGAATCATTTACAAGCTCAACATACTCACCATCTTCCGAACCAAGTGCATGTCTTTCAATTTTTAATCCTTTTTCCTTATAATATCTTTTTGTTTCTCTATATAGTGATTCTCGTTTTTGTATATAGTCCTTTACTTCATTGTTTGGAAAGTTATATGAATCTACCAATGTTTCACCATTTATAAAAGTTTTTTCAGTAGCAATTTTTTCATCCCAACAATGAATTTCATCCCAGCTAAAAAATATCTCAGTTCCATCTGGTATGAATGAAAATCTAGTGATAATGTATAAATAGTTATTGAAATTTACTTCATAATATTCAGGAATATCTTCAAATTCAATATAGTAATTTGTATAATTAAAATTGCTACTCTCTTTTTTTACAAATGGTATTTTCTCAATAAATTTATATATTGATTGTTCATTTTTAAAAATTCCTATATCATAACTTTTTTCAAATTGATTAATCTTTAATAAATATGGCATATTTTCTCCTTTTTTCTGAACTATGATTTTAAAAATTTTAATTAAATGTTTGTATATACTTTATATCATATTATAATAATGAGTTTTAAATCAATAGAACAGTATGTATTTTTTATATAGATATTTTTCTAGTTTTGTAATGTCCAGTATTCATAACCAAATATACTTTTTCCTTTACAGAGTTGGACTAATTTGTTTTTATTTGTTGATTTGTACATTTTATTGGAAACTTTCATTCTTTTTATTTCATTACCTACCTCTATTTTAAAATAGTGTTCCTTTCCAGAACGAGAAGAAATACTTACTTTATCAATAACCTTTACAAATTCAGTTTTGGGGTTGTCCAATGTAGCAATATAATTTAAAGCTGGTGTTGTAGAAAAACTAAGGATGAATGTAGAAAAGAGAACCAATAGGATAATAAATTTTGTTTCTCTTATTTTTTTTGAAATTAACATTAGAACATAAGGTACAAATAATATTATCATATAAATGAAAACAAAACTGAATTTCTCTTTTGTCGAGGTATATAATAAATTTGTTGATAGAAGAAGAAGCATTATTGATAATACACATGCAGTGAAAGGAAATGGTATATAATATTTTCTTAAATTTCTTTTTTTAGGCATTTCCATTGGCATTTTAGGATATAGTAATAAATACATTATCCAACAAAATAATGATACAAATATGTGTATAGAAAACTTGATTTTTGTGGGAAGAAAAAAAGCAATAACAGCAAGTGTTGTTAGAGTATAACGAATGATATGAGCAATATTTCTTTCTTTTTCTATGGCAGTCAAATCCCAATGATTTTTTATAAACTCGAGTTTTCTTTTTTGAGTCTGATTCATTTAATCATCTCCTGTGAGTAGTATAGTTTTTGAATCTATTACTTTGATTTATTTTAACATATTTATGTTTATTAAACTATAATTGACATCTATATTATATAAAGAATTATTTATCTAAATAGATGAAAATTTTCCAAAATAGATAAAATGTGATAGAATATATTTTGCGAGGTGATAACATGATTTCATACGCTCCACTATGGAAATTATTAATTGATAGAAAAATAAAGAAAATGGAATTTGTAAATATATCAGGTATAAGTATTTCTGTTTTAGGTAGATTAGGAAATGATAAATCTGTTTCTATGGATACGATGGAAAAGATATGTCTAGCACTAGACTGTAAAATAGAGGATGTTGTTGAAATAAAAAGAGACATTTAGGGATGCTAAAACATTTTATAATACTTTATAAAATATAGAAACAATAGATTAATTTTAGTTTGTAGAATACTATATGAAATTTCTATGAATAGTAAAAATAATTGTTTTAGTAGTGTTATAATGTTCTGATAGGGTATATTTATTATTAGAAAGGATTATTATATGAAGAAGATATCAATTTTAGGTTCTACAGGCTCTATAGGTAAACAAACTTTGGATGTAGTTAGAGAAAATAGAGATAAGTTTGAGATAGTTGCAATATCAGCTAATAGTAATATTGAGTTATTATTAGAACAAATAGTAGAATTTAAACCTAAATATGTAACAGTTTTTGAGGAAGACAAGGCATTAAAATTAAAAGAAATGTTGTCAAAAAATATAGAAATAGAAGTTTTAACAGGTATGGAAGGATTAAAAATAATATCATCACTTGATGAAGTTGATGTACTTCTAACTGCTGTTGTGGGAATGATAGGGTTAGTTCCAACTCTTTGTGCTATAAAGAAGGGAATAGACATAGCATTAGCGAATAAAGAAACGTTAGTAACTGCTGGAGAACTTGTAATGAGAGAGGCAGAAAAATATAATGTAAATATTCTACCTGTTGATAGTGAACATAGTGCTATATTTCAATGTTTAAATGGAGAAAATAAAAAAAACATAGAAAAGATAATACTTACAGCCTCTGGTGGTCCATTTAGAGGAAAGAAAAAAAATGAACTTATAAATATAACTAAAAATGAAGCTTTAAAGCATCCAAATTGGAGTATGGGGAGAAAGATAAGTATTGATTCTTCAACACTTATGAATAAAGGTCTTGAAGTTATAGAAGCTAAGTGGCTATTTGGGGTAGAACAAGAAAACATAGATGTAGTAGTTCATCCACAAAGTATAATCCATTCAATGGTACAGTATACAGATAGCTCAATAATAGCACAATTAGGATGCCCAGATATGAGACTACCAATACAGTATGCTCTTACATATCCAGATAGAATGGAAAGTAACTTTGAAAGAATGAATTTTTCAAAATTTAGTACTTTAACTTTTGAAGAACCAGATTTGGAAACTTTTCCATGTTTAAAATTGGCTTATGAGTGTTTAAAAATGGGAGAAACTTATTCTTCTGTTCTAAATTCAGCAAATGAAGTTTTGGTAAGTGAATTTTTAGAGGATAAAATTGGTTTCTATGACATACCATATTACATAGAGAAGACTTTAGAAGTTCATAGTAGCATAAGTAAACCAACATTAGAGGAAATTTTAGAAACAGATAGATGGAGTAGAGCTTATGTTACAAATCTGATAAAAAAATAGGAAGGTGAATTTATGACTATAATAGCTGCATTAATACTATTTAGTATAATTGTATTAATACATGAGTTAGGACATTTTATATTTGCAAAAAGAAGTGGTATAAAGGTAAATGAGTTTTCTATAGGGATGGGACCTAAGATATATAGTGTAAAAAAAGATACTGAGTATTCTATAAGAGCACTTCCGATTGGTGGGTATGTAAGTATGGAAGGCGAAGATGAAGAACAAGTAAGTCCAAATTCTTTTGGAAATAAATCTATATTACAAAGATTTAGTACTATTGTAGCAGGGCCAATATTTAATATAATATTAGCAGCGATACTTTTGGTACCAGTATTCTTATATATAGGTTCTCCAACCACTCAATTAGGAAAGATAATGCCAAATACTCCTGCACAATCTGTAGGACTTCAAGTAGGGGATAAGATAAATAAAATTAATGGTAATTCCGTTAAGACTTGGGATGAAGTTGCAAATATAATAAATACTTCCTCTGGTGGAGAATTGAAACTTAGTATAACTAGAGATGGAAGTGACAAAGTTATAAATGTAACACCTAAAAACAACAATGGAAAGTATGAAATAGGAATTCAGCCTCAAAGAGAAAAAGATTTTTTTGGTTCAATTGTAAATGCATGTAAAACTACTGTAGATATGACAAAGCAAATGTTGACATTCTTAGGTCAAATGATTACAGGACGTGTTCCAGGAGGAATTGGTAATGCTGTTGCAGGACCAGTAGGTGTTATTGGTATGGTATCAGATGCAGCTCGTACAGGTATCATAAATGTAGTGTATTTAGCTGCTATAATAAGTTTAAATTTAGGTATAGTAAATCTATTGCCAATACCAGCCCTTGATGGATGGAGAATACTTATGTTATTACTAGAAGCAGTTAGAGGTGGTAAAAAACTTGACCCAAATAAAGAAGGTATGATAAATGTGGTTGGTTTTGGAGCTTTGATGTTATTTATGCTTTTTATCACATATAAAGATATATTAAGGTTATTTCAATAATTTAGTTTTTTATAAAGATTAAGAAAAGGGCTATGTAGTTTTAAGTAAGAATAAATAAGTTTCAATATATGAAATTTATTCTTATTTATTTAACTATATAGCTTTTTAATTTATAATATATATATGTAGATTAGAGTATTTTTAATAGTTAAGTAGAGTTAATATAAAATAATATATAGAGGTGGAATATGAGTTACGAAAGAAGAAAAACTAGAGAAGTAAGTGTAGGAAGTATAAAAATAGGAGGAGAGAATCCTATAAGTATACAATCTATGACAAACACTGATACAAGAGATGCAGATGCTACAATAGCTCAAATAAAGAGATTAGAGGAAGCTGGTTGTGATATTGTTAGGGTGGCTGTTCCTGATATTAAAGCAGCTAAGAATATAGGTAAGATAAAGTCTAGTGTAAATATACCTATTATAGCTGATATACATTTTGATTATAAGTTGGCTCTTGAAGCTATAGAACAAGGTGCTGATGGAATTAGAATAAATCCTGGTAACATTGGGAACGTAGAAAGAGTTAAAGCTGTAGTTGAGAAATGTAAGGAAAAAAATTTAAAAATTAGAATTGGAGTTAATGGTGGTTCTTTAGAAAAAGAACTTTTAAAAAAGTATGGTTCTGCAACAGCTGAAGCATTAGTTGAAAGTGCTATGGGACATATTAAGATTCTTGAAGATTTAGATTTTTATAATATCGTTATATCTCTAAAATCATCTGATATTTATAAAACTGTTGATGCATATGAATTAATATCAAAAAAAGTTGATTATCCTCTTCATGTTGGAATCACAGAATCTGGAAGTGTCCATAAAGGAACAATAAAATCTTCTATAGGTGTAGGAGCACTCCTTCTTAAAGGAATTGGAGATACTGTTAGAATATCTTTGACAGGTGACCCAGTTGAAGAGGTTGTTGTTGGTAAACAAATTTTAAGAAGTTTGGGTCTTTTGAATGATAAGATTAAGGTTATATCATGTCCTACATGTGGTAGATGTAATATAGATTTAATTGGTGTTGTAAATGAGGTTGAACAAAAGATTGGTAATATGGAAAAAGATATTACTGTTGCAATTATGGGATGTGCTGTAAATGGACCTGGTGAGGCTAGAGAAGCAGATATAGGTATTGCTGGTGGTAAAGGTGAAGGTCTTTTATTTAAAAAAGGCGAAATAGTGAGAATGATTGATGGAGACAAGTTAGTTGATGAGTTACTAGAAGAGATTGATAAGTTATAGTATACAATCGAGAGATGTTAATTGGCTAGATTTTTTAATATTTTTAGAATAGGTTTTTTCTAGAATATTTAATCATCTAGCTATTTTTAATTTGATAAATCTTAAAAAATATAAGGAATCTATATTCTAATTTAATTATATATACATGACCTAAGCTCTATTCTAGATTTATGAAAATAAAATAATATTTAATATAATGAAAAAATACTGGGATGATGTTGAATTTTATTTGCCATTGTGATAAAATTTAATTACTAAAATTACTGGAATATTATGTAAATATAAGTCTTAATATTTTTGGTAAATTATTTTAGTATAAATTAATAAAAGAAAGGGGGAAGAACTATGAAATATAGAAAAATATCTAGTTTACCCATTTTAGTTGTTGCCTTGTTGATTATTGGAACTACAACAACATTTTCTCTTAATACAACCAATTCAGAAGGAATAAATTCATACTCAGAAAATACACAAAGTACTACAACACATAAAGTCTCATATACTTCAAATAGTAAAGGTCTTGTTTATAACAAAAATATTCCACTATTTATAAATAATAGCAAAGTACAGTATGATGATAGTCCATACCATTGGCCTAGTAATGTTATAAATTTAACAAATGCCAGTAAAAAGGCAATTATGGACTATGAAATTACATGTTTAGCATATGATAAAAATGGAAAACCACTTGAGTTGTATTGGGATGCTCAAAATGTAGCAACAAATGGCGAAGTAGGAAGTGTTGGATTTAGTCCAGATGGTGTAGACTATGGCATTGTAGCAGGAATATCTCCTGTGTCTCCAAAATCATATTCACATATTTATAGAAAAATGCAACAACAACCACCAAAGGATATAATAAGTATGTTTGAAAAACAACAAGGTAAGGCATGGGTAGAAAAATGGCTGAAAGAATGGCAGCAAATGGAGAAAGAATATGCAAAGAAAAATGCAATAAAATCAGGAAATAATCAAGATGAAGCTTTTCTATTGTTTGACAAATGGAAACAATCAACTGGAGAGCATGATGTAAAGTATATAATATCATGTGTAAAACAAGTAACATTTAGTGATGGTAGTGTGTGGAAAAATTTAGCATATGAGAATTGGTTGAAAGGTTTTCAAGGAAAATCAGTGGCTACTAGTATATTAGAAAATTACTATAATTAATATTTGATGAAATTAAAATTAAGTAGGCATTTAGCTAATACTAAGCTGGTTAAATTTCCAATGATTTAGTTGGGAATATAAGTTACACAAAGATATTTTGATTCTAATAAAATGAATTATATATAAGATTATGGGCATGTATCAGATTTTGATATGTGCTTTTTTATTTTAAAATCTTAGATAAAATATTTATCAAAGATGATGAAAATATTTGTAATAGAATAGTTAGAAGTGAAAATATTATATAGATATTATAAGGCGAAATAGTTATATTCTATAATTATACAATAAAATGTATTGTTATTTAACATATTTGTTTTAAAATCAAATAAAATTAGAAATATAAGCGCTATTTTACATCCAAAATATACATAGTTTCAAATTATACGTAAGCAATTTGATTGAAATAATTTATTTAACTTAACAAACAGCTGACTTAACACCAGCTGTTTGTTAATAGAGTTTTGAATTGTAGTACTTAATATGGATATAATTCATAATAGGTTAATAATAAATCGACCATTTTGCCATAACTCTGAGTACCTTCAGCGACACCATTAGCTTTTAAATAAGAATTATTAAACTCATTAGAAATTTCATTGATTTTACCTTCATATTTTTGCCAGAATTCACTTTGGTTTTTTAAATCTCTACGAACAGAATCTGAAATACCAGCAGAAATTTCAATATAGGCATCATAATCAACTGTACTTAATGCAGAAGCAGTATGATTTAAAGCTAGAATATAACCAGAATAGTTAAAATCAATATTAGGGTGTTTTATAGAAGTAAGATACGCTATAAAATTAGCTTCATCTTCACTAGCAAATCCCCTTTGATGTGCCATCTCATGTTCAACTGTACAAGGAATATACAAGTCAGGTATTGCTACATTTACATTTGCTTCGCCTGTAAAAGGAAAATATATACCAGCTATTCCTGTATAACACATAAGATTTGATGAAATAACATATTTAGCTTTAGAATAATTGCCACTAACACTAGGTAATATATCTAGAATATTATCATAGCCTAGTTGAGCTCTATTTATGACACCTTTATAATCTGTATTAGATTTTACAACACCATTCTTATCTTGTAATGTGAGTTTTCTAGTTTTATTTGACTTAGTTACGAGGAATTTATATAGTCTAGCAAGCTCGTTAACACTATGTTGTTTTGATTGAATAGAGCTATTGTTTTTTAAATTATATTGATTTATGAGGGTAGTTTCAAGTGGAATTCTATTATAGTTTATCCCCCAAAGCACTATAAAAAGAAAGTATGCTATTGATACAATGGATAATATATTTAAAATAGCATTTTTCAAAAATGTTTTTAAATTTTTTTTCTTATTAAAAATCGTAAATATAGTAGAACATAAAAATAAAAAGACAGATATAACGATTATGTACATTGTAATTTCATAGAGAGAAAATGGAAAAATTCCTGAAATTTTACTCAGTATTTGTATAATTGTTTTGTCTATGATTTGAGAGTAATATTTTTCAACAATATGTGGAATTTTACTTGCTATAAAATTTAAAAGTAAAGCAATAGGAAAAAGAATTAAAGAAAAATATTTTGCTTTTTTGTTCATATTTCACCTCACAGAATCTAGTTTATATAAAACTATTATATATCACTTGGAGATAGATTGTAAAATAAGTATAGATATATGTATTTATAACTTTATACTAAATAAATGATAAGTTATAATATATTAATATGAATAAACAATATGTATACAACTAATAATAATAAAAAATATTAATTATATAAGGAGTAGATAAAAACATGGTAATAAAACTTACTAAAGACAATTTTAATTTTAGATTCAAGCAATATGAAGGTATGTTTTTTCATGCTGAAGTAACTGAAGGGGAAGAGTCAATTAGATATAAAATAACTAAGGATGAAGATGGCACAGAGCTAAAAGAATTTGGAAATACACATATAAAAGAGAATATGATATATGTGCCTCAAATAGAAGCATACATAGATTTAAAAGGTATAAAATAAGACTTAGAAAGTTTAAAAGGGGGAATCCAATATGAGTAATGCTATAGATATAACAATAAGACCTGTAAGAAGTGAAGATGCACAAACTGTTAATGAAATGAGAAGGGCATACGGTGTTATGAGAAATACTTTGGCTTTAATGAGTGACAGAGTGGATAAAACGACAGCTATGTTGGATTCTTTAGGAGAAAATGATTACATGTTTGTAGCTGAAATTGATAATAATGGAGAAAAAACTGTAATAGGTTTTGCTGGTTTACATGTAAATTCTTCTCCAAGATTAAGACATAGTGCAGAATTAGTAATAACTGTTAATGAGAACTATCATAGAAGAGGAGTAGGGAAAAAACTTATAGAACAGCTTTTAGATATAGCAGACAATTGGATTATGTTAGCTAGAGTAGGACTAGAAGTAATTGTGGACAATGAAAAAGGATTAAATTTATATAAAAAATTAGGTTTTGAAGTAGAGGGTATTAAGAGATATGCTGTAATTAGAGATGGAAAGTTTGAAGATATCTATATTATGGGAAGATATAATAAAAATTTAATTTAAAGAAGTAAGTGGTAATAGAGAAGTAGAATAAATTGTCTTTAATAGAGGGTTTTCATTAAAGATAATTTATTCTACTTCTCTATTGTATTAAAAAACTTATTTTTAAATGCTTACAAAAACATTCTATATACAAATAAAATTATTAGCAATATCAAAGCTATTTTGAAAGCTAGACTGGCAACAGTCTTGATAATTTTTACAGAAACACCTATAGCAACTATAGCAAATACTATTTTAAAGAGTAAATCTATGTCCATATTTAAGCCTCCTATTCTATAATACATATAGATATTATTGACAAATATCTAGGAAAAAATTCCATCAATATACTACAATAAAATGTTTATATTTGTAATTTATTGAATATGTTATTATATAATACATAAAAGAATAAATCAAGACAACAATAAAATACTTATAAAAGGTATAGATATAACTGAAAATAGTGTTGTAAAAAACACACATTGTGAAGCCAGTGTTATATTAGAATCATATTGATTAGCCATTATAGCAGTATTTGCAGCAGCAGGCATGGAAGAAATTACTACTGGTATAGCTAAAATCATATTATCATTTACCCATCCCTTTAGAATAAAATATACAATTACAGGAAGTACCAATAATCTTATAAAAGTGACTAGATATAATTTTTTATTGACAAAACAATCTAGAGCTGAAGAATTAGCAAGTAAACTTCCAATGATAATCATGGATATTGGTGTAGTGATATTTCCTAACATCTTAAGTGGGTCATTTATAAATTGAGGTAATCTAAGTCCTGTAACGAATAAAAAAAGTCCAATAACCACAGCTACTGTAGCAGGGCTTATAAGTGATTTCATTGAAAAACCTTTGTTTGTACTACCTTTAGATAGAAGGTAAATTCCTAAAGTAAAAGAAAACAAGTTAAATGGTAAATTGAATATCGCAGTATAGAATATCGCTTCATGACCTAGAACAGCTTCAATTACAGGATAGCCCATAAAAGCAACATTTGAAAAAACAACTATATACTGATATATCCCCAAATCTTTTTCATTGTCACATTTCAAAATGTATTTTAATAAAAATGCAATTATAATTGAGACTATATACATAATCAGAGATGTAAATAATAACAATAGTATTTTTTGTATCATTTTATTATCAAAGTTAATTTGCATGGAGCTAATTATCATTGATGGCAAAAAAACCGTCATTGTTAAATTTGAAAGCTTAGATGTGCAGTGGTCATCTAATAAGTTGAATTTTCTGACAAAATATCCGACTAAAATAATTATAAATAAAACTGCTACTTGAATAAAAATGTTGCTGAAATTCATAAAATGTCCCCTCCCTATATATACATTATATACCAATTATATAATAAAATCTAATGATTATAAAATTTAAAATCTAATGTTACAATATAGTGACAAAAGGTAAAAATTCAATATTATAGCATTAATTATGGATTATAATGTATAATAATGTTTGAGAGAATATATTTTATAAAATGGGTAGGTAGCTAATAATGAAAAATACAAAATTTTCTATAAAAAAAATAAAAAATATATCCAGTGACCCTAAAGTTGTACACACTAAAGGGGCTCTTCTTGAAAAGATGGGTAAGACAGAAAGTGCAATAGAATTATATAAGAGTGCAGCATTGGATAATTATGTAAAGTCTCAATACACTTTGGGGAATATATATGAAAGTAAGAAACAATTTAAAGAAGCAGAAAAATGGTACTCAATGGCATATAAAAGTGGAAGTGATGATGCTGCTTTCGATTTAGGTAATATGTATTATAGATTAGATGGTTACGAGTATGCTATATATTGGTATGAAAAGATAGCAACTCTAGGGTATTTACAAGCACAAAATAATTTGGGTGTATGCCATTTTAAAATGAAAGATTTTATAAGATGTGAAAAATGGTTAAAAGAAGCAGCAGACAATAACCTAGGTAAAGCTTGTTTTAATTTAGGAGTATTATATACTTTTTTAGAAAAAGATGATGATGCATATGAATATTATAAAAAAGGTTCTGTACTCTTAGATGATGATGCAAAATATAATTTAGCAATATTAAATGGGAAAAAGAAAGATAATAAATCAACAGTAAGTTTATATAAGCAATTATACAAATCAGGTCATATAAAAGGTTGTTTTAATTTAGGTATGATTATGGAAATAAATGATAATCTAGAAGAAGCAGAGAGGTATTATAAAAAGAGTGCAGATAGAGAAGATGTAAAATCTGAATACAGACTTGCATATGTATATGATAGAAAAGAAGAATTAGGAGATGCAATTTATTATTATGAGAAGGCAATAGAAAAAAATCATACACTTTCTAAATATAGACTTGCTAACCTATATAATAGGGAGAATGATATAGAAAAAGCAAAAACTTATTATAAAATGGCCGCAGAAGATGACATAACAGAGGCAAAAAATAATCTAGCAGGTATATATTTTGAAGAAAAAGATTATGAAAATGCTATTAAATATTATGAAGATGCTATAGCCGTTGGATGCAAAAGCTCCCTTGAAAATCTTGGAGATTTATATTATCAAAATCAAGACATAGAAAAAGCGATTTTGTATTATTCAAGGATTCCAAATAATGCATCTTGTCAAATCAAATTAGGAAACATCTATGAAGATTTAAACAATATCGAAGAAGCTATAATTTGGTACAAAAAAGCATCTGAAAATGGAGATACTAGGTCTAGCTATAGATTGGGATGCATATATGAAAATCTAGGTAACACAAAAAATGCTAGAAAATATTTTGAGATGGCAAGTAGCAAAAACCATATGAATGCTCGTATACACTTAGGTAGAATTTATTTCAGAGAAGGAAAATTGGAAGAAGCCAAAATGATGTTTGATACACCCGCTAATGAAAATAATGTGTATGCTCAACATATGGTAGGATTAATTTATGATATGTTTTATAAAGATTATGTAAATTCTAAGTTTTGGTATGAAAAGTCTAGAGCACAAGGCTGTGTTGAATCAATATATAATTTAGGACAAATTTATTTGAAATTAAATGATGATGTAGAAGCCGAGAAATATTATAAAGAAGGTATTAAATATGGAAGTAAGAAGTGTGAGTATATGCTTGCAGGTCTTTATTACAAAAAAAGTTTAGATATGTATACTTCTTTAGCTAATGAAGAATATGATAATTGTGAAGAAATAGTAGAAGATTTTCCTAATTTAAATATAAATTTTGATGAAGTATTAATTCCTCCATTTAAGCTACAAGAAGAAGTAATTGACGAAGAAGAGTATGTGCCTATTTATATATTAAATATAAAAGAGAGTCTAGATTCAATGTTAGAAGGTCTTGAAACTGAAATGATTATAGATGAAGAACATGATAATTAAAAAACTTTATAAGAGTATATAGATTTAAATGTATAAAAGCCCTTAGAATAAATGAAGTCAATTTATTCTAAGGGCTTTTTTTATTAATATTTTATAATAGCTTATTTCTTGACATGAAAAATGTAATCACTATACATATTATAGAGGTAATAAGAAGAATAATCCAAAATCCATTTGGATTATTAGAAAATGGCATATTTATAACATTCATACCAAAAAATCCTGATATTATTGTAGGTATTGAGAAAATTAGTGTAACTACTGTTAAAATTTGCATAACATTATTTTGATTATTACTTATAATTGCGCTGAAAGCATCCATAATTCTACTCAATATATCTCCATATATTTTAGCCATATCAAGAGCCTGTCTATTTTCGACTATAACATCTTCTAATAGGTCTTCATCGTCTGGGTATTTCTTTATACCAGCAGTTCTAACCATCTTGTTTAAAACCAGTTCATTAGATTTTAGTGAAGTAGAGAAGTATACCAAAGACTTTTCTAATTCCAATAACTGAACCAATTCTCTGTTTTTCATTGATTTGTAAATTTCTCGCTCTATTATGATTGTCATTTTATTTATTTTTCTTAAGTAATGCAAGTAATAAGCTGCATTTTTGTGAAGAATCTGAAGTAAAAAGCGAGTTTTTTTAAATGTAAAGAAATCTTTAATATGACCAACTATAAAGTCGTTTAAAATCTTAGTTTGTGCATTACAAACTGTTATAATAGCTTCTTTAGTTATTATAATACCTAGGGGTATTGTAGTATAATGAGAAGAATTAGAGTCACTTTCGTCTACTGGTATATCTATAAGTATAAGAGTATGATTGTCTTCAACATCTATTCTTGAGCGTTCTTCTTCATCTAGTGCAGATTCTATATTTTCTACATCTATATTTAATAAATTAGAAATTTCGTTGATTTCACTATGATTAGGTTCAACAAGATTTATCCAACAGCCATCTTCAAAAAAACTAAGTTTCTCTAGTTTTGAATCTATAGTTTTGTAATATCTTATCATGGCAACACATCCTTTATTCAGTTTTATATAAATCTCATCATTTAATAGTATCTATTAATTAGCTAATTTATATAACTGAATATATGTATTAGTTTTAATTTTAGATATTATTAAGTGATGAGATTGTGAAAAATTCTCTCCGCAACGGACTAGTATCCATTGCCCATCACTCTCCTTATTTATTATTTTATAGATACCTAAGTACGAAATTCGTATTTTAAGCACTCTTTAATATAATACCTTTTCCAGGTATATAAATCAAGTTTTGATTTGATTAAATAATATTTTTACCAAAATTTACATGCAAAATATAGAGGTTATATTTAATTTAAATAAAGAATATATATATTCTGAGTGAAAATATTAAATATATTAAAAAAATAAGTGTGTATTCATATATTTACTTATTTACAATAATATATTTAAAAAGGGTATTTTATTTATAGTTTGTAAGGAAAATAAGAGTACCATAAATATAAGAGAATGAGAGGGTATTGAGATATGAGTGAATTTAAAGAAATTGTGGCAGAAGAGATTAAAAACAACCCATTTGGATTGATAGGCAAAGATTGGACACTTATAACAGCAGAAAAAGAAGGTAAAGTAAATACTATGACTGCTAGTTGGGGTGGTCTTGGAGTTATGTGGGGAAAAGATGTTGCCTTTGTAGTAATAAGACCACAGCGTTATACTAAGGAATTTATAGATAATACAGATAAATTTTCTCTTACTTTTTTTGAGGAAGATTTCCGTAAAGAGCTTTCATATTGTGGAAAAGTATCTGGTAGAGAAGAGGATAAGATATCACAGATTGGATTTAATATAGAATACTTAAATAATACACCTTATTTTAAAGAAGCAAAGATGGCTATTATATGTAAAAAAATGTATAGTCAGAAAATCGAGCCTCAATGTTTTATTGCTGAAGGCATAGATGGAAGATGGTATCCACAAAAGGATTATCACACTTTGTATATAGCTGAAATAACTAATGTGCTTGTAAAAGAAGATTAAATATAAGACTACTATTACATTGAGTTGAATAGAAGAATAGTAAAAATAGATTGACATATAAAAGTATATAAAAAAGCTAAGGAAGTAAATATGTTAATAAAGATTAATCAATAACATATTTAAACTCCTTAGCTTGATAAAATTTTAAATTATAATTTTTTAAATTACAACTCAGAAATTAATTCATTGATAACATCTTCAACAGTGCTTAACTTGTCAATCTTATATGCATCATTTCCACAAAATAAAAGTGAATTTTCCACATCTCCTTTAACTGCATTGATTAAAGCTTGGGAAATACAGTAAGGAGTTTCTTTTGGGTTACAAGGAATCAAGCAATTGTAACATTTTGTTATTTCTGGACGAGTTATTTTAACTTCTTCTATAAATTTATTTCTTATAGCACGTCCAGGAAGGCCTACAGGGCTTTTAACTATATGAACATCGTCTTCACTAGCATTTATGTATGCCATTTTAAAGTTCTCATGTGCATCACATTCATAAGTAGCAACAAATCTTGTACCAACTTGCACACCACTGGCTCCCATGTCTATATATTTTTTAACATCACTGCTAGATGTTATACCACCAGCAGCAACAACCGGAATATTTCTACCAAATTTTTCTCCATAAGTATTTGCAACTTTTAAAATTTCAACAAATTCCTTATCATAGTCTATAGAATCTATGTTATCAAGTTCCTCATTAGAGTATCCAAGGTGACCACCAGCTTTTGGACCTTCAACAACTATTAAGTCAGCAGTAGTTTTTTCTTTCCTATCCCACATTTTTAAAATTACACTAGCAGCTTTTGCAGTTGAAACTATAGGAGCTATTTTTACATTACTTCCTTTTACTAATGATGGTAGCTTATTAGGTAATCCAGCTCCGGATATTATAAGGTCTACACCAGCTTTAACAGCTTCTTTTACGTATGTTTCGTATTCTTTCATAGCCACCATAAAATTAATACCAATAATACCACCATTTGAGATTTCTTTAGCTCTAGAAATATGTTTTTTTATAGCTCTTAAATTTGCATTTATAGTGTTAGTTTCAAAATCTTCCTCATCGTATCCAATTTGAACCCCAGAAATTACACCAACACCACCAAGCTTAGCAACTGCACCAGCTAATGATGATCTAGATATACCAACGCCCATTCCACCTTGAATTATCGGAACTTTTGCAACTAAATCTCTAATTATTAACTCTTTTATGATAATCCCTCCTCAATGTAAACATGTTTAAAGAACTAGATTATAATACTTAATATTATTACCTAGTCCTAATTATTATACTACAAATTATAATAAAAGAGTAGTTATATTTTATAGATGAGATGATAATTATATAATATTTAAAACGGCTCCATTAGAATCACAACATAACTCTTTTATTTCCCAATCAGATTTTAATTTTGATAGGTAAGCTTTCATATTATCTACAAAACTATCATCATTTTCTTTTATTAAAGACATTATAGTAGGGCCAGCTCCACTTAAAAAGACTCCAATACTATTTAATTGCTCAGATTTTTCAACAATATCGCTGTAGTTTTCAATCAGAGTTCCTCTATAATCTTGATGTAATTTATCTTGACAAGCTACTTTAAGAAGGTCAAAGTTTTTGTTTAGTAGAGCCGATACAAGTAAAGCAACTCTGCTAACATTGAATACACCATCAGAATATGGTATTTCTTTTGGTAAAACACCCCTAGCTTTTTCAGTTGATAACTTAAAATTAGGTATCATTGCACAAAATTTAAGCTCATTAGGAATTTCTATAATATCATAGTGTATATTCTCGTTATCAGTCACAGAGACAATCATATTTCCTAAAATTGCAGGAGCAACATTATCTGGATGACCTTCTATTTCTGATGCTATATTTAGCAATTGACATTTGTCTAAATTAGCATTTGATAGAGCATTTGCTGCTATCACACCAGCTACTATGCAAGATGCACTACTACCAAGACCTCTACAAATAGGTACCTCGCTTTGAATTTTTATTTTGATACCAGTAGGTATTTTGTCTGGCTTAACTCTATCAAAAAAGTACTTCATAGATGTATAAACTAAGTTATTTTCGTTTTTATAGGCATCTTCACAGCCCTCTATTTCAAGACCACTTTCGATTTCTTCAATATAAAATTTATTATATATATTTAATGCAATTCCAAGACAATCAAATCCTGGACCTATATTAGCACTTGTTGCAGGAACTATAATCTCTAACATAATAATCACCTATACTTTCAAGAATTTTTTTATAGCTAGTTTTAATTCATCTTTTTCACAAATATCTTTATGTAGTATTTCTGCATCTTTAAGATTTTTAATAGGTTTTGGTATATCTATTTTAGAAATACTTGATAATCTATCAATTATAGCAAAGTCATCAAGCTTTTCAAAATCACAATCTATAGATTTTAGAACATCTTCAGAAAACTTAAATGGACTTGCAGTACTTACAATAACAGTTTTTGTGCTATCAGAAGTTTCTTTTTTGTACTTTTCATAACAATTGTATGCAACAGCAGTATGAGTATCTATTAAATAATTATAATTTTTAAATACGCTATTTATTGTTTCTTTAACTTCTTCTTCGTTTGAATATTCCCCATAAAATGAAGATAGATTTTTTTCCATATCTTCATTTATTTTGTAGATTCCATTATTGTTAAGGTCTGATAGTAGTTTATTTACAATGTCAGTATTTCTATTTGATATCTCAAACAACAATCTTTCTAAATTACTAGATATTAATATATCCATAGAAGGAGAAGAAGTTAATTTTAATGTTCTATTTTTATCATAAACACCAGTTTTAAAGAAATCATAAAGAACATTATTATCATTTGATGCACATATTAATTTGTTTATTGGAAGACCCATTTGTTTAGCATAATATCCAGCTAAAATATTACCAAAATTACCAGTTGGTACAACAAAATTTATTTTATCATTTAACTTTATCTCTCCATTATCAACTAATTTCATATATGAATAAAAATAATATGCAACTTGTGGAAGAAGTCTTCCTATATTAATTGAATTAGCAGAAGATAATATATAGTTATTATCTAATAAATTTTGATTAAATTCTTTATCAGAGAAAATTTTCTTTACACCAGATTGTGCATCGTCAAAATTTCCTTTTATACCAACTACATATGTATTTTTTCCAGTCTGAGTTTTCATTTGAAGCTTTTGTACTGCACTTACACCATCTTCTGGGAAGAATACAATTATCTTTATCTTATCAATATCCTTAAATCCCTCAAGTGCAGCTTTTCCTGTATCTCCAGATGTAGCTGTAAGAATTACAACATCTTTATCTAAATTATCTTTCTTAATAGATGTTTTAAGAAGATGAGGCATTATAGTAAGTGCCATATCTTTAAATGCTAAAGTTGGTCCATGATATAATTCCAAGAAATAAGTATCATTTACTTTATTTAATGGAGCTATACTAGTGCAATCAAACTTTTCATCATATGCATTTTCTATACAGCCCTTAATCTCATCTTCAGTAAAATTACATAAAAATTTACTAAGCACAAAAAATGCTATCTGAGAATACGTTAAATTCACTAAATCTATAAGTTCATTTTCAACATTTGGAAATTCACTTGGGACATAAAGACCACCATCATTTGAGATTCCCTTTATTATTGCTTGCGATGCAGTTACTTTTTCTTTGGTGCCTCTTGTACTTGAATAATACATTTCTATAACCCTCCATATATTTTAAATTTTTAATTAGCTAATTAAGTTAAGTACAGAATATTTTAAAAATTGGTTTTAGGTAATAAAAAAAGACCCTCATCCCTAAAAAGGGACGAGAATCTGTTTCCCGCGGTTCCACCCAAATTGATTTAAAAAAATCCACTTGATACTTTAACGTAAGTAATAAAAACGTCTATTCCTACTAAAATCATTAAGATAACTTCAGATAGAAGCTCATAGGTAGTTTTCAATCTTTCTAATTAGGGAAACATTTCAGCTAATAGTTTCCTTCTCTGGTAACCGATTCAGATTTACTCTTCCTAATCAAAGCCTTTCAATATTCTTAATATTATTAATTATTCTAGATTATAAAACAGACAAAGTCAAGCATTAATATAAAAATTTGGAAAAAATGTTTTTTAAATTGTAAAAAAATTGTAATCAAATTGAGTCAAATAAAAATATTTTTTTAACTTTTTTTAAATTCTTGGGAATCTGGATTTTCATAGTAGTGAAGCTGTTTTTAATATAATTAATTAAGAAAGAACAGTTACATCTCTGTAATATTACAGTTTTATATTACACTATATTACAAAAAAAGTTTACAAAACTTTAATTTGAAAAATGTAATTATATGGTATATGATATAAATATAAGCAAATAATGTTAATATTTAAACTATTAATCGTAATTGACTTAATAAAAGTATATAATTAATAATATTTAATTTGAAGAAATTGTTAATGTAAAATTACAGCTATATTCAAATTAAATTCACAAGTATTTCACATAATAATAGTATACTGTAAACAAAAGGAGGTATTAAATATGGGAATAGTACTTATAACAGCAGCATTAGTTTTGGTTATGTATGGACTTTCAATTCTATCATATATATCAGAGAACAATATATTAGAAGACACTGTAAATGATAACCAATAAGGTTTTAAATTATATAAATGAGTAAGAACTGTAAATAAAAGTCAATTTTATTTGCAGTTTTTTTATATATTTGCAAAATAAAGTTAACTAATAAAAAATAATCATTATATTTAAATAAAGAATTATTAACTTTTAAACGAATGCTTTTTATCAACCAATAAAAAATAATGTTTTATTTATAGTATATATGGATAATAATAGTAAAGTATAAAGATAATGAGAATAATATATAAGAAATAATAATATAAAGAGAGGTAAAACGTTATGGTAGATATCATTGTAATTGGTGCTGGTCCAGCAGGTTTAACTTCAGCAATTTATGCTATGAGAGCAGGATTAAGTGTTACAGTATTTGAAAAAAGTATTTATGGAGGTCAAGTTGCAAGTACCTCTGAGGTAGAAAATTATCCAGCAGTTCAAAAAATTTCTGGGGTAGAATTTTCTAATAATATATACAATCAAGCTGTTGCTCAAGGTGTTGACATTCAGTTTGATGAAGTTGAAGAGATAAACTTAGAAGGAAAGATAAAGGTTGTAAAGACATCTTCAGGTGAGCATAAAGCAAAGGCTGTTATTCTTGCAAATGGAGTTGAAAGACGTAAACTAGGCTGTGTTGGAGAAGAAAAATTTACAGGTAGAGGGGTATCTTATTGTGCCACATGTGATGGGGCATTTTTTAAAGATAAAGAAGTAGCTATAGTAGGTGGAGGAAATACTGCTTTAGAAGATGCTTTATTTTTAGCCAATAATTGTACAAAAGTGTATTTAATTCACAGAAGAGATAGCTTTAGAGGTGAAGAAGTACTGGAGAAATCCGTGAAGGCAAGAAAGAATATTGAGATACTTTATAGTCATGGTGTAGAAAAAATAGAAGGAGAAAAGACTGTATCAAAAATAGAAGTAAAGAATTTAAAAACTGAAGAGAAAAGAATCATAGATGTGAGTGGTATTTTCATTGCTATAGGTCTTAAACCTAATAATAAAATGTTTGAAAATGTTCTTGACTTGGATGAAGGTGGGTATATAATTTCAGACGAATCTTGTACAACATCGGTAGAAGGTGTATATGTAGCAGGAGATAGTAGAACTAAATTTTTACGCCAGATAATAACAGCAGCATCAGATGGAGCAATCGCGGCTGTTCAAGCAGCTAATTATATAAATATTGAATAATATAAATTTAAAATAAAAATAGCCATATATACTTAAAGATATCTTTTAGTATATATGGCTATTTTAGTAACTAGAGATAAATATATGTTTTATTTACCTTGTCTAGATTTATTATATCTTAATCTATCATGTTCATTTAAGAATCTTTTTCTAAGTCTTATAGAATCAGGTGTAATTTCAACTAATTCATCATCTTCTATAAATTCTAGAGCTTCTTCAAGAGTAAATATTCTAGGAGGAGATAATTTTATAGCATCATCTGAACCAGAAGCACGAACGTTACTCATTTTCTTATTTTTACAAGGATTGACTACCATATCATCTTTTCTAGAATTCATACCGATTATCATACCTTCATAAACTTCTACACCAGGGTCTACAAACATTACTGCTCTATCACTTAAAGCATTAAGAGAATAACCCATAGTAACACCAGGTCCTTGTGCTATTAAAACACCATTTCCTCTTGAAGGTATTTCTCCTTTGAATTCTTCAAATTTTTCGAATGAACGAACTAGAGTACCTTCTCCACGAGTTGCATTTATAAATTCACTTCTATATCCTAAAAGACCACGAGTAGGTGCTAAGAATTCTATTTTTACATAGTCTCCTTCTATTGACATAGATTCCATCATACCTTTTCTTAAGTTCAATTCGTTTATAATAGTACCAGAATAAACTTCAGGACAGTTTACAACAACTCTTTCTACTGGTTCCATTAGTTTTCCATCTTCTTTATGCATTAAAACCTCAGGTTTAGAAACACCAATTTCATAACCTTCACGTCTCATATTTTCAAGTAGTATAGATAAGTGAAGTTCTCCACGTCCAGAAACTTTATATCCATCAGTAGTTTCAAGAGGTTCAACTTTAAGCCCTACATTTACTTCAAGTTCTTTTTCAAGTCTATCTTTTAAATGTCTAGTTGTAACGAATTTTCCACTTTTTCCAACAAATGGAGAGTCGTTTACCAAGAAGTTCATTGAAAGAGTAGGTTCTTCTATTCTTATCATCTCCATAGGTAGTGGATTATCTAAATCACATAGAGTTTCTCCTATAGATATATCTGGTATACCAGATATAACTACTATTTCTCCACTAGTAGCTTCATCAACTTCAACTTGTTTTAAACCTTCATATACAGAAAGTTTTGATACTTTTCCTTTAGATATAGCAGAATCTTCTCTACATATAGCAACTTGTGTATTACTTTTAAGAGTACCTTTATAAATTCTACCTATACCAAGTCTACCTACATAATCATCATATGCAAGAGCTGATATTTGGAATTGTAGAGGTTCATTGTCGTAATCAGGATAAGCCTCAACATGATTTACAATAGTTTTAAATAGAGGAGAAAGGTCTTCACTATCATCATCCATTTCAAGTTTAGCTATACCTTGTTTAGCTATACCATAAATTATAGGGAATTCACATTGTTCATCTGTTGCATTTAAGTCTACAAATAAATCGAAAACTTCATTAACTACTTCTTCCGCTCTTTGGTCTTTTTTATCAATCTTGTTTATAAATAATATTGGTTTTAAACCGAACTCTAAAGATTTTTGTAAAACGAATCTAGTTTGAGGCATTGGGCCTTCACTAGCATCAACTAATAAAATAACTGTGTCAACAGTTTTCATAACACGCTCAACTTCAGAAGAAAAGTCGCTATGTCCTGGAGTATCAACTATGTTTATTTTGTAATCTTCATAGTTTATTGCGCAGTTTTTTGAATATATAGTTATGCCTCTTTCTTTTTCAAGGTCGTTACTGTCCATAACGCAGTCTTTAACTACTTCGTTCTTTCTAAAAACACCACTTTGAGAAAGGAAAGCATCAACCAATGTTGACTTTCCAGCATCAACGTGGGCTATAACTGCGATATTTATAATTTTATGTTTTTGTGACATTTTTGTTGCTCCCTTCGATTAAAATAACTTACTAATTATATCACAATATACTATTAGGTACAAGGAGAAATAGATTAAAATGTATTAATATAGCTTAAATTGAGCAAAAATGCTAGTTTTGTATGTAAAAATTTATTCTGTTTAAAAAAAGTTTTTAGACAAATAATAACTTTATAAATGAAAATATTAATAAAAAGCAAAGGGTGATATATGTTGGAAGTAACCAAAATAATAATCAAGTATTTCGCTAGTGAAAGTGATACTTTCTTAAAAGAAGAGATTTGTAATTTTGATGAACTATTAGAATGGTCTCATAAATTTATTGAAGGCAAAAAGACAGAAGATGTTTTATATATAAAATCTAAAGAAAACTACAAAGTAAATGTAATTAAATCTTTAGAAATTAAAGAATTAGAAATAATAAGAAAACAGCAAATACCACCATACATGTAGTACTAAAAAACTATAAGATGGCTATATAATGTTGATAATATGATAAAAATGGAATATATGGAAATAATTTATAACAAAAAAGATTTTTATAAATTTTATATTTGGGTATAAAATTATTAATTAGACATTAATTAGGAGGAACTTAAATATGATAAGAGTATGTCCAAACTGTTCAAATGTGGATGTAAATAAGTTAAAAACTTTAGTTGGAGAAGAAAATGTAAAGACTGGTTGTATAGGTCAATGTAGAGCATTTAAAAAAGAAGCTGTTGGAATAATAGACAATGAGCTTGAAATAAAAGAAACAGAAGCAGAATTCTTCGAAGCATGTAAGGAATAAACTATAAATAGAATATAAATTATAAGAAATAGAGTATATAAATTGTACAAACATTAAACAATTTATATACTCTATTTTTATGTATATATTTAATTATGAGTATACTTTTCTAGTAAATACAAATAAATATAACTAATAAATTTATTTATAAAAAAAATATTGATTAAATATACCTATAGGGGGTATAATTAAAATATAGATTTCTAAATAAACAATTTATCAAGAGTACATATCAAAGTAAATAGTTATAAATTGATTGAAAATATGTTGAAAGAAAGGAAGGAATTATTATGAGTTCAAATAAAGTAGTAGAAAGCTATAAAATTACAGGTATGACATGTGCAGCTTGTGCAAAGGCAGTAGAAAGAGTAACCAAGAAAATGGATGGAGTATATGACCAAAGCGTAAATATAGCTACTGAAAAACTGAAAATAGAATATGACAATTCTAAAGTTAGCTTTGATGATATAAAACAGGTTGTAGAAAAAGCTGGATATGGAATTATAAAGGAAGAAAGCAATAAAAAAATTGATATGAAAATTGATGGAATGACATGTGCAGCTTGTGCAAAAGCTGTAGAAAGAGTAGTAAAAAAATTGGATGGAGTAGAGAGTATTAGTGTAAATATAGCAACAGATAAAGCTAATATAGACTACAATCCATCAAAGGTAAAATTATCTCAAATAAAAGCAGCTATTGAAAAAGCTGGATATAAGCCAATAGAAGAGATAAGAGATAAGGTTGATGTAGATGAAGATAAATTAAGAAAAGAAAAAGAAATGGAGTCTTTATTTGTTAAATTTATAGTAGCAATAGTATTTGCAGTCCCATTGTTTTATATAGCAATGGGACCTATGATAATAAAGCCTATAGGGCCATGGCCTTTGCCAGAAATTATAAATCCTATGACGAATACTTTGAATTATGCATTAATTCAACTAGTTTTAGTAATACCAGTAATGATAGCTGGATATAAATTTTATATAAATGGATTTAAAGCACTTTTTTCATTAAGTCCTAATATGGATTCTTTAGTTGCAATTGGTACACTAGCAGCATTTTTGTATAGCTTATACACAACAATACAAATAGCAAATGGTCAAATTCAAGGTATGCACCATCATCAGTTGTATTATGAAAGTGCAGGAATAATAATAGCACTTATTTTACTTGGTAAATATCTGGAATCAAAATCAAAAGGAAAAACATCAGAAGCAATTAAAAAACTTATGGGATTACAGCCTAAAACTGCAATAGTATTAGTTGATGGTAAAGAAGTAGAAACTCCTATAGAAGAAGTAGAAATAGGAGATATAATATTAGTAAAACCAGGAACTAAAATACCTGTGGATGGAGTTGTAATAGAAGGGTATACATCAGTTGATGAATCAATGCTTACTGGTGAAAGTATACCAGTAGAGAAGAACGTTGGAAGTAGAGTTACAGGAGCTAGCATAAATAAAAATGGTGTTATTAGGTTTAAGGCTGAAAAAATTGGTGGAGATACAGCTCTTGCTCAGATAATAAAATTAGTTGAAGATGCTCAAGGTACAAAGGCACCTATTGCCAAACTTGCAGATACTGTGTCTGGATATTTTGTACCAATAGTAATTGCAATAGCAGTAGTGGCGTCATTATTGTGGTTTTTAGTAGGTGGAAAAGATATAGTCTTTGTACTTACTATATTTATATCAGTACTTGTAATTGCTTGTCCTTGTGCATTAGGTTTAGCAACACCAACTGCTATAATGGTTGGGACTGGAAAAGGTGCAGAAAATGGTATATTGATAAAAGGTGGAGAGGCACTAGAATCTGCACATAAAGTAAATACAGTAATATTTGATAAAACAGGAACAATAACAGAAGGAAAACCAAAGGTAACAGATATTGTATTAAATAATGTGGAAGAAGAATATCTTATTAAGATTGCTTCGAGTGCAGAAAAAGGTTCAGAACATCCACTTGGGGAAGCGATAGTTAAATATGGAGAAGAAGAAAATATAAAATTAGAAAAAGTTGATGATTTTAAAGCTATACCAGGTGCTGGTATACAAGTTATTATCAATAACGAAAATATATTACTTGGAAATAAAAAACTTATGAATGACAATAATATTGTCCTTGAAGCTTTAGAAGAAAAATCTAATGTATTGGCAAGTCAAGGTAAAACACCTATGTATATAGCTGTAGATGGAAAGTTAGCAGGAATAATTGCAGTGGCAGATGTAGTTAAAGAAAGTAGTAAAAAAGCAATAGAGATTCTTCATGATATGGGAATAAAAGTTGCAATGGTTACTGGAGATAATGTAAAAACTGCAAATGCTATAGCAACTCAAGTAGGTATAGATATGGTTTTAGCAGAAGTTTTGCCAGAAGATAAATCAAAAGAAGTTGAAAAGTTACAAAATCAAGGTAAGTTTGTTGCAATGGTGGGGGATGGAATAAATGATGCTCCAGCCCTTGCGAAAGCAGATATAGGAATAGCAATAGGTAGTGGAACGGATGTAGCGATTGAGTCTGCCGATATAGTGCTTATGAAGAGTGACTTGATGGATGTTCCAACAGCAATTAAACTTAGTCATGAAACTATAAAAAATATAAAACAAAATCTATTTTGGGCATTTGGATATAATACGATTGGTATACCTGTAGCAGCGGGATTGTTGTATGTATTTGGAGGACCTCTATTAAACCCAATGATTGCAGCAGCAGCTATGAGTTTAAGTTCAGTTTCAGTTGTTTCAAATGCACTTAGACTTAAAAATTTCAAGGCATATAAAAGAAACTAGATTAATAAGTTAAATAAAATGTATAAAAAAGAGCTATCTTTAAATTAAAAGAATTAATTTACAAATTAAGATAGCTCTTTTTTCATGTAAAATTCACAACAATGAGATAAAATATAAGTAATATAGGAAATTTTAAATAAAATAGAAAGGATTGATAGAATGAACTCGTCAATACTTGTAATTGAAGATGATTCAAATATACAAGAATTAATATCAGAATTTTTAAGTGCAGAAGGTTATCAAGTTGATACAGCTAATGATGGATTGGAAGGTATACAAAAGTTTAAACAAGGAAGTTATGATTTAGTAATATTAGATATAATGATGCCAAATCTAGATGGTTATGGGGTTTGTAAAATGATAAGAAAATCATCAAGCGTTCCAATTATATTTTTGACTGCTTTGAATGATGAAGGGGACCAACTTAAAGGGTTTGATTTAGAATGTGATGACTATATAACAAAGCCATTTTCATTTAATCTTCTTATAAAAAGAGTAGAAGCTATATTAAGAAGAAGTAACAAAACTATAAATGATAAATTTATAGTTTTTGAAAAATTAAAGCTTGATTTAAACACATATATAGCTGAGATAGATGGAGAACCTATAGAGCTTACACTAAAAGAATTTAATATATTGAAAGCTCTGATAGAGAAGTATCCTCAGGTTATAACTAGAGAAGGTCTTTTGGATAGTATATGGGGTTATGACTACTATGGAGATACTAGAATTGTTGATGCACATATAAAAAATATAAGAAAAAAAATATCATTACCATATATTAAAACTGTAAAAGGGATAGGATATACACTTGAGAAGGATATTTGATAAGTGGGAAAAGTTAAGCATAAAATATAAGTTATTTTCTATAACGACATCATTATTAATAGCATTAGCTTTAATAATATATCTAATTTTATATTTTTTATTGCCATCATATTATCATGAGTATAAAATTGAGTCTCTTCAAGAGAGTTTAAAATCTTTAGTAGATAGTTCAATTCACTTTGATACATATACTTTAGAAGAAAGACTTTATTATATGGCTAAAGACCAAAATCTAGCTATTTTATTAAAAGATAGTCAAGGAAAAATTGTATATGGAAAAAATGAAGTAGTTATTTTAAGATATAGTAAGTACATGATTAATAGTATTGAGGATGAATACAGAACATCTATACCTATATATACTAAAGATGCAAAAGATGGGCCATATACTTTAGAACTCGTTATGCCATTACAGCCAATTGATGAAGCAAACGAAGTTATAAGAAAGTTAATGCCATACATCATATCAATAGCGATATTAATAGCAATTATTGGAGCTTATATATATTCAATTGTAATAACAAAACCTCTTATAAATATAATAGAGAGTGAGAGAGAACAAGAATATAGAAGAAAGGATTTTGTCGCCACAATATCACATGAACTAAAAACTCCAATAACCATAATAAGTGGTCAAATTGAAGGTATGATTTATAGTGTAGGGAAGTATAAAGATAGGGATACTTATCTGAAAAAATCATATGAATGTACGCAAGAATTAAAAGATTTAGTAAATGAAATGATAGAAGTTTCAAAATCAGAGATACTTGAAAAAGATTTGAAATTGGTATCAATAAATATAACTGAGCTTTTAAATAGATTGGTAAAAAGACAAGTATTTTTAATAGAAGAAAAACATATGAAAACTATTTTAAATATAGAAGAAAACCTAGAAGTTAAAGCAGACCAAGAGAGAATAACTAAGGCAATTAATAATATAATAAATAATGCCATAAAATATTCTCCTGAGGGTTCAGAGCTTATAATTAGACTTTATGATAAAAATAAACGCATAAATAAAAAGACTTCTAATCAAAGAGTAGTTTTAGAAATTGAAAATACTGGTGTGACTATAGAGAAACGTTATTTGGAAGAGATATTTAATCCATTTTATAGAATAGAAAAATCTCGCTCAAGAAAAACTGGAGGAAGTGGGCTTGGACTTTATATAGTTAGTCAAATTTTTAAAAGTCACGGATTTGATTATAGTATAAAAAACAAAGAAAACTCTGTAGTATTTACAGTTGAATTTAAAAGTTGATTTGTTTATATAAATAATATAAGTTTCAATAATAGTTCATTTTAAAATCATGAAAAATTCATACTAAAAATGTATTATATAAATATAAATAAAAGAAGTTTTAAACCATAAAATACACCAAACTATAATGATGAGATTCCCTTACATCCTCCATATAAGTCATCATTATAGTAATCCCAACAATTAAGTTACTTTGAATTTAAAAAATAACATCAAGTATATAATTTATGCTTGATGTTATTTTTATTTTGAAACAAAAAATATCTAATATATTGAAATTTATATATTTAGATACTTTTAAATTACATTTAATGACTTAAAAATTATAATTGATATTACAAATAAATATATGCACTTTGGGAAAAATAAATATAAGAAATATTATATTTACAGAGGAGGTAGTTTTGATGGATAGATTAAAAAGAGACATGAAAAATATGAAAGAAGATATAAAAGAAGGTGTTAAAAAGACAGCTTATGTAATGAAGAATACTGCTGAGGATTTAAAAGATGATGCACAAGGTGCTATGGTAAATTTAGAAATGAAAAAAGATGAGATGATGGAAAGATACGAGCAAAAAAAATTTGCTAAAGAAATAGAAAAGCAAATGAAAGATGAAATGAAATAAGACTTTATTCATCTATAATATATTTATTCTGCTAATATATTAAAGTGAATAGTATTATTAAATGGTTTGTTAAAGAAATAGACTTTCTAAAAATAACTGTATTATATTTAGAAAGTCTATTTCAAATTAGTTTTAACCATTAAATTCAATTATAAAATGATTGTTGTAGAATTAGGTTTTTTAAGGATATTTACAAAACAATAATATATATTTAGGTGTAAATATATAAAATCTGTAATTGAGTTTATAAAACATTTACATTAAATTCGGCTAAAGTACTTACTATATCAGGGGTAGGAGATTTTTCTGTAATTATAGAACTAATATCTTCTAAATGAGCAAATTTGAAGTTTCCATCAAATTTAAATTTTTTATCTTCCATAACTATAAACACTTTCTTACTTGAATTTATTATAGCTTTTTTTGTAAGACCATCTTCAATTTCAAAAGTTGTAAGTGAAGAGTTGAATACATCTACACCACAGCTACCCATAAAAGTCTTGTCAAATTTATATTTTGATATAAAGTCTATAGTTGGAGTACCAACAAAGCCATCTAAGCTAAGATTTAATAAACCCCCAGTAGAAATTATATTTAAATTATTTGGTTTTGAAGTAACTACATTTAGTATATCTAACATATTTGTGACCAGTGTTACCTTTTTATTGCTTTCAGCTAAAAGTTTTGCAAGTAATATATTAATTGTAGAGATGTCTAAAAATATAGTTTCTCTATCCATAATTAGATTAAATGCTTTTTCTGCTATTATTTTTTTTGTTGGAATGTTGATTTCTTTTCTATCTTTTGTATCTTGATTTTCTAGAGTTTCTCTGGCTAATACAGCCCCACCATAAATTCTTCGTATTGAAGAGATTTTTTCTATATTTTTTAAATCTTTTCTTATACAATCTTCTGTAACATTAAATTTAGAACTGAGTTCTTTTACAGTAACTCTGCCTTCTTTTTTTAGGATATTTAATATAGCTTGAATCCTTTCTTCTGCAAACATTTTTTCCCTCTTTTCCTAATGTAGTATTATAGTAAATATTATAAGATAAAATACAATATATCAACTATTTTAACATGGAATACAAAATTAATTTAATATAAAAAGTATATTTTTACTAATTATCTGTTT
>NZ_AVHW01000082.1 GCF_000449425.2 Clostridioides difficile CD160 | reverse complement strand
TAGAATTTAATAAATAAAGAGATTATAAAATTAAATAAAAAATCAAAACAATAATAAAAAAGATAAAACAATAATAAAATTATTGAAAATAATACTAAATCAATATATAATAAGAATAAATAAAGATTAAAGGGGGATATTTTAATGCAACTAATCTTAGATACAGGTAATGTGGAGGAGATTAAGGAATTAAGTACTTGTTTACCAATAGATGGTGTAACTACAAATCCAAGTATTGTCTCAAAAGAAAAAAAGAATTTTAAGCAACTTATAAATGAGATAGGTGAGATTATAGGTGAGGATATGCCTATACATGCTCAAGTGCTAAGTACAAAGTATGAAGAAATATTAGAAGAGGCATTATATATAAGTAGTTTGAGAAAAAATATATATGTAAAAATACCTGTAACACAAGATGGTTTAAGAGCTATAAAAGACCTTCATAAAAAAGGGATAAAAATAACTGCTACTGCAATATTTACAGCACATCAAGGTTTTCTAGCTGCAAAAGCTGGAGCAAATTATATCGCACCTTATGTAAATAGACTTGATAATATATCTGGCGATGGAGTATCCATGGTTTCAGAACTTATAAAAATAATAGATACCTATAAAATGGATACAAAAGTACTTGCTGCCAGTTTTAAAAATGCACAACAAGTTATAGAATTAATGCAACACGGAGTACATAGTGTTACAGTACCATATGATATTTGTAAAGCTATGATGAATCATCCATTGACAGACTGGAGTGTAGATAAGTTTATAGAAGATTGGGAGAATACTTTTGGAAAAGGTAGTAAAACAAATAATCTTTAGTATTATGATTAAAAAGTAGTTTTATGCACAATTATATAAGTAGACTTGTATGAAAAGATGAAAATATGAATTTTTTTTAATAATCTAAGCTATTATTATTTTAAGTTAATTCATATTTTCATCTTTTTTAGATTTCTAAACCTATAAGTTTCCACCATGGGAATGTCACACATATTATTATAAAATAAGTTAAAGGAATCAGAGTTAAACCATACTTAAAAATAACCTTGCTATTATATAGATTTTCACCATGCCCAACCATTATTGTGGCATGATGGAATGGTAATATGTATTGTATACTTACTATAATGTAGACAAATAGACACAAAGTAATGCTATTTTCTCTTAGTATGTGCAAACTACCAAGTAATGGTATTACCACAGATGATGTAGTAACAGCACTTCCTAGACATATGTTCAATACTATTGTCAGAGTTATTAAAAATAAGATTGAAATAATTTCTGAAGAGTTTGGTATAAACCTTATCAGATAATTTCCCATTATATCTACAACTCCAGAGTACTTTAATACTCCTCCAATTGAAAATGCTGCTATGAAAAAAATAAGTACTTTCCAATTTATTTCTTTTAAAGTATTGAATCCAACTATTTTTCTCAGTGATAAAAGAAGTACACAAATTGACATTATAATTAGAGTATTTACGTTATGCATAAACTGGGTTAAAAACATAAAAAACATTATTCCTAGGCATAAAAAAGTATATTTTTGTTCTTTATTTAATAAATTAAATTCCTTTTTAAAATTAGAATATGAAAACTGAAATTTATTGGAATCAAGATTTCCATGAGAAATAAATTCTATTGAAGATAATTCTTTTTTAAAGATAAAAATAAATAAAAAATAAGTTATAAAACATGTAATTATGGTTGGAACAGACATATAAAAAGCCCATTGACCCCAATTTATATCACAGTTTCCAAGTTCTAATACAACATAGTTTAAAAGAGTGTCCCCATTTATAAAAAACATTGATGTAAATGTAGATGCTGTAAATATGCTAAACAAAAGTATAGATTTTGAATCTTCAGTTATTTTCTGCTCTTTTAAAAACTCTTTGTAAAAAGCTGATACTAGAATAACCCTCGGAAATGGTTGTGGGATAAAAAATATTAACAATATACCCAAAATATATGATAAAAGAATCATTTTTTTAGGTGTATCTACAATATTTAAAATTAGTTTTTCAGAAATAATCTTTGCAACTCCTGTTTTTGTAACTGCATTAGTAATTATGTAGGCAAGAATTATTATATAAAAATTCTCTGTAAATAAAAATTGTAAAATTATACTTAAGGGCGCAATGTTAAAAATAAATGCTAGAATTACAAAAAATAATGCAACCACAGTTTTTTCAACAGAATCTATGGCCCATATTAATATTGTTAAAAAAGATAAGCATATAGAAAATTTTATATTGAAACTGTAATTAAGAGAGACGTAGAGAATTATTGTAATTATAACAGTCATATAAAATTGTTTTGGCTTAAGAATAATACCCATTTTTATATTCACCTCCGTAACTTATTATATCATAATGAAGGTAAATACATTGTATCAAAAGCTTGTTTATTGATTATCTGATTTACAAAAACTTTAATTTTCTGAGAGTCTTTATGACTTATAGTTAAATCTTTCACTTTATTTTTCTAAATAAAAAATTTATCAATTTATTATAATATAATCTTAGACTAAGTTTTATATTTCAATTATAAATAAATTGTATTAAAATATCATATATTTTTCGAAAATGTAAAGAATATAATTATAATCTGAATTAAAGAAATTAATACTTAATATAATCGAATATTAATACAAAATCAGTATAATATATACGTATATATTGACAAAATTAACTATATAAATTAAAATAATATTCGTAAAGAAAAAATAATGTTTTGTATTGTATAACATATAATTTTGACAATATGGGTCATAAGTTTCTACCGGAATACCGTAAATATTCTGACTATGTATACTATTATTTAGTTAATTAAATATTTAATTAACTGAATTATGAAGGATACGGCTCAGCTTATCAATTACTGTGTCGTTTTTTTGTAAAATTTAATAGGAGGTGTTGTTATGCAAACAACAAACAGTAGTACCATGCAGAAACTTTTTCCAATTTTGACTAATAAAAATGTCGATATGAAGAAGGAAGTAATTGCAGGAGTAACTACTTTTTTAACTATGGCTTATATAATAGCTGTAAATCCAAATATTTTATCTGAAACAGGTATGCCAGCAGGTGCACTTGTTACAGGGACATGTTTAGCAGCAGCATTTGGATGTATTTTAATGGGTGTAGTTGCAAATCTTCCTTTTGCTTTAGCATCAGGCATGGGTCTTAATGCATTTTTTGCATATACAGTAGTTTTACAAATGGGTGTTCCTTGGGAAGTGGCTCTTACAGCAGTGTTTGTAGAAGGTATTATTTTTATAGTGTTATCAGTAAGTGGAGTTCGTGAGGCTGTTGTAAATGCAATACCAAAAAATATGAAATTAGCTGTTACAGGTGGTATTGGTATATTTATTGCACTTATAGGTTTAGTAAATAGTGGAATTGTTATCGGAGACCAAGCTACTCTTATCAAAATGGGTAGATTTACACCAGCAGTAATAATAACTTGTATAGGGTTAATAATTATTGCCGTATTAGATAAAAAAAGAGTTAAAGGTTCTATACTTTTTGGAATAGTAGTAAGTTCATTACTTGCTTGGGGATTTGCTTTTATGAATCCAGAGTATGCACAAAAATTAGGTATATACTTACCTGGTGGATTATTTAAATTTGAAAGTTTAGCACCAATAGCAGGTAAAATAGATTTAGGATATGTATTACATCCAACAAATATAGGTGGATTTTTAGTAGTAGTTTGTACGTTCTTATTTGTTGATTTCTTTGATACAGTAGGTACATTGGTTGGTGTTTGCTCTAAAGCAAATATGCTAGACGAAAAAGGAAATGTTCCTAATGTAGGTAGAGCTTTACTTACAGATGCAGTTGCAACTACAGTAGGTGCAGGACTTGGAGTATCTACAGTTACAACTTATGTTGAAAGTTCAACAGGAGTTATAGCAGGTGGAAGAACTGGATGGACAGCAGTAACAGTTGGTATTTTATTCTTGGCTGCAATGTTTTTCTCTCCTGTATTTATAGCAATTCCATCATGTGCTACAGCACCAGCTTTAATATATGTTGGATACTTAATGCTTGGTACAGTTAAAGATATCGAGTTTGATAATATAACGGAAGGTGTACCAGCGTTTGTTACGATTGCTTGTATGGCATTAACTTATAGTATAGGTGATGGTTTGACTTTAGGTATATTAACTTATGTTTTCGTAAATGTATTTTACAATATATTTGGAGCTAAAAAGGCAGAGGACAAGAAACATGTTTCTATAGTAATGATTGTTTTGGCTATATTATTTATAATAAAACTTTGGCTATTATAATAGATATTATTTAAAAAGTTAATTTAATAAAATAAAGAGCTATAATTTCTCATATGTTTTGATGAGAAATTATAGCTCTTTCGTATTCATTAGACTATTTAATTGTATCTATTAGTTTTCCATTTTGTAAAGTTTTAGGCGTAATTGTTATATTGAATTCTTTTTGTAAATCCTTTATAATATCTAATTCTTGTTTTGTTACTATTGAGATTGTATTACCACTTCGATTTCCTCTAGCAGTTCGACCACATCTATGCAAGTACTCATTTTTACTTTTTGGAAAATCTAAATTAAAAACATGACTTACATCTACTATATCCAGTCCACGAGCAGATAAATCAGTTGTAATCAAAACTTTTGCTTTTCCAATTTTAAATTTATTTATTGCATTTTTTCTATCTTCTTTTGCCATATTTCCAAAAATCCCTATTGCTTTATAGTTATGATAATTTAGTTTTGATACTAAAACTTCTATATTTTTTTCATTATTTACAAATACAATTGCTCTTTTTGGATTTGTGGCAGCTAATGTCTTTCTAAGAAAAGTGAACTTATCTCTTATCTCACCTAATAAATATGAGTGATTTATATTAGGATTTATTTGTGACTTTTCTTTCGTCTTTATTATTTCAAATTCTTTCATAATTTTATCACAAACTTTTATAGTATTATCAGTAAGGCTTGCAGAGCATCCTATAATTTGTCTATCTTTTAATGTAGTTCTTATTATATCTTCTATACAAGTTATATTTTTTCCATTTAATAGATTGTCCACTTCATCTAAGACAATAGTTTTTATATTATGCGATTTTAATTTCTTTTGTTTTATTAAGTCTAAAACTCTTCCACAAGAGCCGATTACTATATGTGGTTTTATTGTTTTTATATTTTTTATTTGTTTTTGTATATTTACTTCCCCGATTAAAGCTAAAGAGGTCAAAGGAATTTCTGAGTTTTTAGCTAATAATTCCACTTGATTTGTAATCTGCATTACTAATTCATGTGTAGGTGCAAGTATAAGAGCTTGTGTCTCTCTTTTTGACGTATCAATTTTTTCACATATAGGTAGAAGGTATGCTAGTGTTTTCCCTGTACCAGTCTGAGAGTTAATCAATAAATCTTTATTTTGTATTATATTTTCTATAGCAAGTGATTGAACTTCTGTTGGAGAAGTTATGTCTTGTTTTTTAAGCCCATCTATTAGAGTAGAACTTATTTTTAATTGTTCAAATGTATTCATGTTTTGCTCCTTCTATTTAATCATTATATTATTATAGTCAACTATTTTTTATTATACATTGTTTAGGCAAATCGAACTATACATTCTTTTATAATTATGTGTAATTTAGAATTAAATATAATTTGTATTTCTATATTTCTGATGATTTTGTATTGTATAAACTTTAAAAATAAACAAATAAAAGTTGTAATTATTTGATATTTGTTATATATTATATATAACAAATATCAAGACTATAATTAAGGAGGAAAATTATGTTAAAGATAATCAATGTATCTAAATCATATAAAAATAAAAAAGTAGTAAATAATGTTTCTTTTGATGTAAATGATGGAGAACTTTTTGGGTTTATAGGTCATAATGGAGCAGGTAAAACTACTACTATTAAAGCAATAGTTGGGATACACGATTTTGAAGAGGGAGAGGTACTTGTAAATTCTAAATCTATAAAAAAACAGCCTGTTGAATGTAAAAAAGAAATGGCATATATACCTGATAATCCAGATTTATATGAATCATTAACTGGAGTACAATATCTCAATTTTATAGCAGATATATTTGAAGTTGATAAAAATGAAAGAGAAGAGTTAATAAAATATTATTCAAATAAGTTTGAACTTAATAAAGCATTAGGGGATTTAATATCTTCATATTCACATGGTATGAAACAAAAATTAGCCATAATTTCAGCCTTAATACATAATCCAAAAATTTTAATTCTTGATGAACCTTTTGTAGGTCTTGACCCAAAAGCATCATTTATATTGAAAGAGATTATGAAGGAGTTTTGTGAAAAAGGTGGTTGTATATTTTTCTCAACACACGTTTTAGAAGTTGCTGAAAAAATTTGTGATAAGATTGCCATAATAAAAGATGGAAATATAATTGCCTATGGAACTACAGAAGAAGTTAAAGGAAGTAATTCACTTGAAAGTATCTTTATGGAATTAATAGAAAAATAAAATGTTTTTTATACAATATAGTGTCTAAAGTGAGGAATGATAAAATATGAGCAATATAAGTATATTAATAAAAACTAATATAATAAATGAATTTAAATTAAATGCCTTAAAAAAAGCAGATGGCAGAGAAAAGCAAAAAATAATAGGAATGGTATTTTCGATTATTATTATAGCAGGTCTGTTGATTTTTTATGTAACTAGTTTAAGTCTTTATTTAGTTGATATTTTGAAACAAATAAATCAAATGGAAATGTTACTGATATTTGGATTTGGACTATCAACATTGACAACAATTGTTACATCATTATACAAAACTTCATCATATCTATTTCAAGCAAAAGATTTAGACCTCTTGACTAGTTTACCAATAAAAGAATCTACTGTATTAGCAAGTAAAATAGTGATGCTAATTGGAGCAAACTATTTATTTTCTTCAATATGTATGATTATACCAGCAGTAGTTTATTTTTTTAATTCTGATGTAAGTATAACCTATTTCCCTTATTTAATATTATTATTTTTAGCTTTGCCTTTATTACCAATAATTGTTTCATCAATAATTTTTCTATTTATAGGGCAGATATCATCAAGAATAAAATATAAAAATTTAGTGTTAATCATAGGTAGTGTTATATTGATTCTATTTTATACTCTATTTATGTCAAAATTGAATTCTATATCAGTTGAAATGTTAAAAAATAGTGCATCTATTTCAGAGACTATTAGAAAAATATATCCACCTACATATTATTTTGTTGATGCTCTTAAAACAGGAAGTATAACTTCATTTTTGGTATTTATAGCAATATCAATAATACCATTTTTTATGTTTGTAACTTTATTTGCTAAAAGATTTAAAAATATAAATTCTAAGATGCGTGAAAGTTATAAATCAAAAAGTTATGAATTCAAGAGTCAAAAAATTTCAAGACCATCAAAAGCTTTATTAAAAAAGGAGTTTAAGAGATATTCTTCTTCATTCATCTACTTTTTAAATTCGTCTGTTGGTCTGTTATTTCTAATAGTAGGGACAATTTTAATATTAGTATTTGGTGCAGATAAAATGGCTGAATTACTAAAAATGAATATTGATTTTAGCCTTATAAAAATGCAGTTATTAGGTGTAATATTCTTTATAATAGTAATGAATTGTACAACATATTGTTCGATTTCTTTTGAAGGGAAAAATTTATGGATATTAAAGTCTTCTCCAATAGATGAGAAAGAAATATTCTGGTCAAAGATATTGATGAATTTTTTATTAAATGCACCATTATCTATTTTATGTCTAATACTGGTATCTATAAGATTAGGTTTTGAAGTTCAATTTATTATTGTATCAATTTGTCTAATTACAAGTCTTTCAATGTTTGTAGCTTTGATGGGTTTATTAACAAATTTATTATATCCAAACCTTGATTGGAAAAATGAAGTGGCTGTGGTAAAGAGAAGTGCAAGTATGATAGTTACAATGTTAGCATCATTAGTATATATAGTTATACTTGGAGGTATCTATATATTACTGGGAATTTCATTTTTAAATATGTATATTGTTTTAGCAAGTGTGCTTACATTAATATTAGATTTTATGATATGGAGAATTATTTCTACTAAAGGAGTAAAAATATTTAAAAGTTTGTAGATGTGTTTGTGTCTAATAGAGACTTATTTTTTTTAGTATTGCAAAGAATATGTTAAGTAGTATACTATGATATAGTGATATGAAAAAATTTAGGAGAAAATGAATGAGAAAACTATCCAAAAAAGAAAAAGATTTTATTCAATATGGATTTTTACTATTTTTGATATGTATTACTACTTATTTAGTGTTAACTACTTTAGATATAAAACTAATACCTAAAATTATAAGGCTAGTAAATAAGGCTTATATATTCTTTGGAATATTAATAATATTAGTATATATGCTAATTGAAGCTATTGTAACTCATTTGATAATAAATGCAGTTCAAAAAACAAAAGTAAAATTTATTGGTATTAAAATGGCTACAATGGGATTTTACTATAATTTAGTTACTCCATTTGCATCTGGAAGTCAACCCATGCAAATATATGCACTTACAAAATATGATGTGAGTCTTAGTAAGTCAGTAGCTATAGTTACTAATAAGACAGTGGTATTTCAAAGTACAGTTACTCTGTTTTGTGGAATTTTAATTTTGTTAAATAAGTCGTTATTAATGCAACAAGTACATTCTGTTAGAGTGTTAATAACAGTTGGTATGATTATGAATGTAAGTATGTTGTTAGGTGGACTACTAATAGTATTTAGTCCCAAACAAGTAAAAATGGTAGCAGAAATTTTGATTAATCTTTTATCTAAATTTAAGACGTTTAAATTCTTAGATTCAAAACGTGATAGAGTAAATCATTATATTGATGATTATAATTACTCTATAAAAATATTTATCAAAAATGTGAGAGTTTTAGTTTTAAGTATATTGCTTACTGTATTACAACTAATCGCGTATTTTAGTATAGTCTATTGTGTTTATAAAGCTTCAAATTTAAAAGGAGTATCTTATATACATATAATGACACTACAAGTATTTTTGTATATGGCAATATCGCCAGTGCCAACACCAGGAAATGTTGGAGCAAATGAGGTTACATTCTTTACTATGTTTTCAAAAATAATTCCAAAAGAGTTATTAGGGTATTCAGTACTCTTATATAGTGGGTTTGTATATTATTTTATATTAATAATTTCAGGTATATTTACGTTTAGGACGCATTATACATTAAATAATTGGAAAAAAGAAGAAAGAGTAAATTCTAATTTAGAAGAAGTCATTGAAAAATTTAATTAGCAAAATAATTAGGGAAATTCTAGATATAAATATAGTGTTAAATAAGCTATATTGTATTGAGAAATTTCCCTTTTTTGATTAAAATTATAGAAATTTGAAATAATAAGTAATAAATAGAAAAATTTATATTGTTTTGAAAGGAGAAAATATGAAAAAAGATAGAAAAGATGAAAATAAAAGTAAGATTTTTAGGATGAAAAAAAATCTTGATAATAAACTTGAAGTAGCTGAAGAATTACAACCAAATAAAAATATAGGAAGTATGCTTGGATATAGAATAGATAAGAAAAAAATGAATAGACCAAGCTAATGAAAATGTTGAAAATAGTACATTTTAAAAAAATATATAATGAAATGTTTTATTGTTAAATTTAAAGTTATTTTAATAAGAAAAAAAGTCGAAAAATATCTAAAAAAGATATACATATAAATAATGCTATTATATATATACTATAAACTTGACAAAATCAACCTTTTAACGACTGGTAAAAAATATTAAAATTATATAAGCGTTATTTAATTATCAAAAATGAAGGTTAAGTTGCAGAGTCCAAAAAATATGATTGATAACATTTATTTGTGTGCTATAATTATATAGTAAAATGAATAAACGAGTATGTCATATAATGCATGCATATTGGGAGGAGAGACTGACATGGAATCATCTATACACACAATTGCCAGTAATAATTTATTGGTGATTTTTGCTGTTGTAAGTATAACTGGAATAATTTGTAGCAAGCTTAGCGAAATATTGAAAGTTCCTGATGTTGTACTATTTTTACTTGTAGGAATTCTAATAGGACCATCATTTTTAAAATTTATAGATATTCGCGGATTTCAAATAGAAAATCAACTAATACTTACATTTGGTTCTGCATTTATCTTATACTTAGGTGGAAAAGAAATAAGTTTAAAAGTGTTGAGAAATGTAAAGATATCTGTATTCTTACTAGCTACTTTAGGAGTTGTGATATCTGCTTTTATAATGCAACAAGTAATAAGCTTTGCTTTTGGAATAAGTGCAATGACTGCTTTATTAGCAGGAACTATAATAGCATCAACAGACCCAGCTACTCTTGTACCTATATTTAATCAGGTAAAAATAAAGGATAGAGTAAAACAAACTGTAATAAGTGAATCAGCTTTTAATGATGCAACAGGAGCTATATTAACATCAGCAGTGTTAGCTGTAATTTTATCAAATAAATTTTCATTAAGTGAAAATATTTATGAATTAGGGACAATGGTTATTGTCGGAGTTGTGATTGGTTTAATTACAGGAATACTGCTTTTGAAATTGGTTAATGATAAACCATATGGAATATTCAAAGATTTTGCACCAATAATATCTGTTATTTCAGTTGTAGTTGCGTATGAATTATCTACAAAATTAGGTGGAAGTGGATACATGTCTTGTTTTATTGTAGGTATAATAACTGGAAATAAGAAAAACTTTAGAATTTGGTTAAGTCAAAAATCTTACGATGCAGATTTCTATGTTGCTGAAACTTTAGGTACTATTTGTCGTATGGCAATATTTATAATATTAGGTAGCCAAGTTAATTTAGCTCAATTAGGTAAATATTTTGTGCCATCTGTAATTACAGTACTAGTATTAATGTTTATAGCAAGACCACTTTGTGTTTTAGTTTGTACACTTGTGGATAGAGAAGCAAAATGGAGTAAAAATGAAATGTTATTTATGATGTGGGTAAGGGAAACAGGAGTAATACCAGCTGCACTTTGTGGTATCATTTCAGCAATGAAAGTTCCTGGATACGAAGTAATTTCATCAGTAGTATTTATGACTATACTAATCACATTAGTAATACAAGGAAGTACTACAAAATTGGTAGCTAAAAAACTTGGATTATTAGAAGAAGAAGTGATAAATATAAGTGAAAAAGTATCAACTTTTTAAAATTTCACTTTAAATAATACACAATAATGGCTATTTTAAAATTATCTAATGATAATTATTGAAATAGTCATTTTTTATGTAGAACTAATTTACAGAATTTACATATGGGATATATTTATTATCAAAATTTGTTGAAGCTATGATATAATTAGTTGTATTTAAAATAAGAATAGCAAATAAGGGAGGAAATTTATGTTTACGGTTATGGATATTGTACAGCCAAATACAGTAGAAGAAGCGTACTCAATTTTAAATAAAAGAAAAACTAATCAGGTGATTGGTGGAAGTGCTTTTTTAAGAATGGGGAAAAAAAGAATAGGGACAGGAATAGAATTATCTAATTTAAATTTAGATTATATAAAAGAAGATGAAGACTATATTGAGATTGGTTCTATGACTACTTTTAGAACATTAGAGATAAGTCCAATAATCAAAAAAAATTTTGGACAAATAATAGAGGATTCAGTTAAAGATATAATAGGAATTCAGTTTAGAAATGTAGTAACGGTTGGAGCTACAGTATTTTCTAAATATGGTTTTTCTGACTTGATAGTAGCATTACTTTCATTAGATACAGAAGTAGAATTATATAAGGCTGGAAGGATTAGTCTTGAAGATTTTCTTAATAGAGATTATGAGAAAGATTTACTAATTAAGGTATATATAAAGAAGACAAATAAAAATGCTTCTTATAAATCACTGAGAAATGCAAAGAGTGATTATCCTCTCTTAAATGTATCTGTATCAAAATACATGGGAAAATTTAAATTATGTGTAGGTGCAAGACCTCAAAAAGCTATGATTGCAAAACAAGCTAGTGAATTCCTATCTAATAATGAAATTAATGAAGTTAATATAGATAAAGCAATAGAAATAGCATCAGAAGAATTAACTTTTGGTTCTAATATGAGAGCATCTAGGGATTATAGAAAAGCTATGAGTAAAGTACTTTTAAAAAGAGCTATAATGGAGGTTATTTAATGTTAGTGAAGCTTAATATAAATGGAAAGAAAAAAAGTGTAGATATAGAGCCAGAAGAATATCTAGTTGACACTTTGAGAAAAGTTGGTAATCTGAGTGTAAAAAGAGGTTGTGACACAGGATGTTGTGGTCTCTGTACAGTTTTAATTGATAAGAAACCTATATTATCTTGTGCAACATTAACGTTGAGGGTTTTAAATAAAGAAATAACTACAATTGAAGGTTTAGAAAATGAAGTTAGAGAATTTAGTGAGGTTTTGGTAAAAGAGGGAGCTGAACAGTGTGGTTTCTGTTCTCCTGGTTTTATACTTACTGTACTTGCAATGAAAGATGAGCTTGAAAATCCTACAGATGAAGAAATAAAACATTATCTGACAGGAAATCTATGTAGATGCACAGGGTATATGGGACAGTTAAGAGCTATCAAAACTTATCTGGAGGTAAAGTAGAACATGAATATAGTTGGAAAAGGAATCAAAAAAATAGATGGAATGAGTATCACAACAGGGAAACCTGTATATACAGATGATTTATCAGCAAAAGATGCTTTGGTGGTAAAGATACTTAGAAGTCCTCATGCTTATGCAAAGATAAAAGATATAGATACATCAAAGGCAGAAATGGTCGATGGTGTTGAATGTGTTTTAACATATAAAGATGTACCAAAATCTAGATTTACACTTGCTGGTCAAACATATCCAGAACCATCTCCATATGATAGATTAATTCTTGAAGATGTTGTGAGGTATGTAGGTGATGAAGTAGCTATAGTTGCAGCTGTAGATGAAAAAACAGCAATTAAAGCAATGAATCTTATCAAGGTAAAGTATGAAGTACTTACACCTGTTTTGGATTTTGAAGAGGCAATAGGAAATAAAGCTATAGTGCATGATGAAGATAGACATTGTAACTTTGACATAGGTATGCAGAGAGAAAATAATATAGTATCACATCATGATTATACAAAAGGTGATATTGAAAAAGTATTAAGTAATTGTGATATAGTGATTGAAGAAACTTACTATACTCAAGCTCAAGCACATGCAATGATGGAAACATATAGAGCCTACAATTACTTGGACCATACTGGAAGATTGGTTGTAGTAAGTTCAACTCAAATACCATTTCATGTTAAAAGACATTTATCTCGTGCTTTAGAGCTACCAGCTAGTAAAATTAGAGTTATAAAACCTAGAATTGGCGGTGGATTTGGCGGAAAACAAACTGCATGTGTGGAGATTTTTTCGGCAATTGTAACTTTAAAAACAGGTAAACCAGCTAAAATAATTTATGATAGAAAAGAAACTTTCAATTGTTCAACAAGTAGACACGCAATGAGATTAAAGGTTAGATTAGGTGCTACTAATGATGGAATAATAAAAGCTATAGATATAAATGCACTTTCTGATACAGGTGCATATGGAGAGCATGCCTCTACAACTATTGGTTTGGTTGGAGAAAAAACTTTACCAATGTATAATAAAGTTGAAGCAACAAGATTTATTGCAGATGTAGTATACACTAATAAAATGCCAGCAGGAGCACTTAGAGGATATGGAGCTTCTCAAGGATGTTTTGCTGTTGAATCAACTATAAATATGCTTGCTGATAAATTAAACATGGACCCAACAGATTTAAGATTAAAAAATGTAGTAACACAAGGTGAAACTACATTTGCATATGGAAAAACTTTAAATAGTGTGGATTTAGTAAAATGTATAAATAAGGGCAAAGAGCTTATTGGATGGGATGAAAAATATCCTTGTAAACATCTTGATAATGGAAAAATTAGAAGTGTTGGTATGGGAATTACTATGCAAGGGTCTGGTATACAAGGTCTTGACAAGTCTTCAGCTGAAATTAAATTAAATGACTGTGGAGATTATACACTTATGATAGGTTCTACTGATATGGGTACAGGAAGTGACACAATCCTAGCTCAAATGGCTGCTGAAGTACTTGAAACAAGTATCGAAAATATAACAGTCATATCAGCTGATACTGACTTGGTTCCATATGACCCAGGTTCATATGCTTCAAGTACTACCTATGTAACTGGTATGGCAGTAGTTAAAGCTGCTCAAGACTTAAGGGGAAAAATAATTTCTGCTGGAGCAACTAAACTAGGTGTTGATAAAGATGAAGTAGAATTTGATGGTGTAAACTTAACTAGCAAAAAAGGTAGTACATTATTGTTTGATATAGCAGTAGATTCTACAATTGGACCAGATACTAATCAATTGATAGGTTTTGCTTCTCATGGTAGTCCAGTATCTCCACCTCCTTTTATTGCTGGTTTTGCAGAAACTGAAATCGACAAAGAAACTGGTAAGGTTGATTTAGTAGATTATGTAGCTATAGTAGATTGTGGAACAGTTATAAATAAAAATCTAGCTAAGATACAAGTGGAAGGTGGAATTGTTCAAGGAATTGGAATGGCACTATTTGAAGAAGTTAGATATACAGAAAAAGGTAGTATGGATACAAATACATTTATGCAATATAAGATTCCAGCTAGATGTGATATTGGAAATGTAGAAGTAGATTTTGTTGAAACTTATGAACCAACAGGGCCATTTGGTGCTAAGTCGGTTGGAGAAGTTGTTATAAATACACCTTTGCCAGCAATACAAGAAGCCGTATTTAATGGTGTTGGTGTGAGAATAAATACACTTCCTATTACACCTGAAAAAGTATTTATGGCTATGAATAAATAATTATTTATGAAGATTTTAGACTAGTTTTACATGTTAAACAACCAGTTATGTCATACCTGTTGAAAGATATTTAATAAGTAGTTATTATAATATTATGAATTTTACTTATAAAATATAAAATTAACTAAGGGGATGATGTTTTGGCTGGAAATCTAAATAACATGAGAGCAGTAAATAATTTTAGAGGAGATAAAAACATTTTAGAATGTTTAGTCAGCTTTGAGGGTCGTTCGATAAGTCAGAGAAAAGTAAGAGTGTTTTTTAAGGAAAAGCAAAACCAAATAGAAATTGACTTTGCAGAAGAGGAAATTTCTAAACTTGTTGAAAATGTTGTTTTAAATACATCATATCAAGAAATGCTGTATGATGAGATAGAAAAACAATTAGAAATTGATTGTGTAGGTACTTGGATGATATTATCTAAATTAAAAGATAGCAGAGTTCATTGATTTTGACATAAATTATTAGAGCCTAATTTTAAGGCTCTTTTTTAATGTTTTTATAGAATAATAGAAAATTAAAATTGAATTTGTATACAATAATTATAACATATATTTAAAATATAGCTATTTGAGTTTATATGTATCATATTGTATAATATAAATTGAATTAATAAAATAGTTCGTTAAAATAATTTGTTTATATAAAATAACTGTTTAAGTTTATAGAATTTGTATAAAATAAAGTTATATTATTAATTTTTAGCAAGAAAATTTTTACTAGGAGACAGATATGAGAAGAAAGAGTATTAATATAGCATTAACAGCAGTTGTTACAGCAATTTATGCGGTTTTAACCCTGTCATTGGGATTTATAAGTTATGGTCCAATACAATTTAGAGTAGCAGAGATTATGATGCTTTTAGCGTTTTTAGATAAAGGATACATAATAGGTCTTACATTAGGATGTTTTTTGGCAAATGTTATAGGTCCATACGGTGTACCTGATATAGTATTTGGGACATTAGCTACATTTATAAGTGGGAGTTTGATTTATTTTACTAGAAAAATAGGTGGACAAAGTAAGGGTACATTGATTATAGCTTCTATATGGCCAACTATCGTAAATGCAGTTGTAGTTGGATTGATGTTAAACATATTTTTTGGACTTCCTTTGATTTTATCTATGATACAGGTAGGTTTTGGAGAATTTGTGGTTGTGACAGTAGTTGGAGTACCATTTTTTAGTTTTTTAATGAAAAAATATAAGAATGTCATTGATATTAAATTTTAAAAAATACACTATCATTTCATAGATTAAGATTAGTATTAATAATGAGGGGGATTTTATTTGTCAAAGATAAAGAGATTAACTGATGTTTGGACATATATTAATGATAAGCAGAAGTTTACAATTAAAGAGTTGTCAGAAGAGTTTAATCTTTCAACTAAGACTATTCAACGATACTTGACAGAATTAAACGAAATGGGACTTCCAATTCAGACAGAAAAGGGTAGGAATGGAGGGTATAGGGTTTTAAATAATAGCTATATACCTCCTGTTGTATTTACAGAAATAGAAGTAATGTCTATCTTCTTTGCTCTTAAATCACTTCAAATTTATAAGTCAATGTTGATAGATAAAGAAATTGATTCTATAATAAGAAAAATAAGTTATGAGCGTAAAAGCAGTATAAAAGAAGGGATAGATAATATAAAAAGTTATATTGAGTTTATACCTAATGAAGGAAGGTATAAAAGTAGTGATATAGTTGAAATTTTTAGAGCTTCCTCAGAGTCCTGCATTTTAAATATTAAATATAAGTCTGGAAATCAATTATTAGAGAAAAATGTATGTCCTATGGGTATATTTTTAAAGAGGTGTGTGTGGTTTACACCTGTATATGACTATGAAAGTGATAAGATTATATTAATTTGTATGGAAAATGTGATTGAATTTAAAAGGATAGGTAAGAGTAAAAAGAAAAATATAAGTTTGAAAGAGTGGATAGATACAGTATATGTGAAAGCATATGAAAATATGTCATTTACTAAAAAATTTGGTGAAAGTATTAAACTATGTGTACTATTAACTAAAGAAGGTATATCCAAAATAAAGAATAATTCTTACGATTTAGATGTGGGAATAAAGGAAGATGGTAGTGGTATAATTGATACATTCATAAAGCAAGGTGAGATAGATTGGTATGTATCTACTTTATTTTCAATAGGTAAAGATGCAAGAGTGATAGAGCCAAAATTTATAAACAAATTGCTTTATAACAAGGCTAAAGAGTTAAAATATTTTTTTGAAGAAAATATGTTATAATATTTAAAATGTTAAAACCAAATAATTATTAAGGAGATATGTATGATAATGGAAGATTTTAATAAGAATGCTAAGATAATTGGTATTGGAACTGAAGGTATTAATATAATAAATGAAATAGAAGAAAAAATAAAAGAAAATGTAGACATAGAAAGAATTAATATAAATCAAGAAGTTGAAAAAGAATATGTCAGAAGCCTTTTAGATGGAGTAGAGATATTATTTTTAGCATATTCAACTGAAGACAAACAAAGTAGAGAGATTATAAAAGCTATTTCATATATGTCAAATGAAAGAAGAATTTTATCTATAGGAATGAATTGTTCAGAGAAGGAAAATAAAGAAGATTTAGAACTTGGGAGAGAATTTAAAATCAATAATGATAATATCTTTAAATTTGTTGATTTAATGAATATTATGATAGAGTCTATTTCGGATTCCTGTATGATAAATATAGATATAACCGATTTAAAGGAAGCTATTATAGGAGATAAGGGAATTAAGTATTCTTTTGAAGAATTTGAAGATACAAAAGAATATAGTGACATAGCCAACGTTTTATTTGAAAAAATGGAGTATTTAGGTGAAGAATTCATAAACAAAAAAGGCATTGTATTTGTTGAAGGAAATATGGACTTTTCTCTAGTAGAATTGAATGATTTAATAAATAATATTCAAAGTAAAATAGAAGAAAAATATGAAGTGATATTTTCTTTATACTTAAAAGAAAATTTAGACGGAAAAATTAAAGTTGCTTTGTTGTATAATTAGTATGTTTTAGATATTAAGGAGAAAGATATGTCTGAAAATATAAGAGTTACAGAATATTGGTTAATGGAAGAATTTTTTTATCAGGAAACAGATACACCACAAGTTTTTAGAGAAGAAAGTATAATTGCACTTGGTTTTGATATAAAAATAAATTTAAAAGAAGTACTCAATATGGGAAAAAAATCAGAAAAATATATCAATGACAACTGTAATGACAAAGACTTTATAAAAAGGTTTATGTCAATTAAAAAGGGTGATTACTTTTTATATAAGGCATATCAAAATATAGAAGAAAAAATTAAATGTAGTGTATCTATTGGTATAGTTGAAGAAAGCTTTGAAAATGGTTATGAATTAAGTCATATTTTGGGGCATACATTACCAGTAAAATGGATGTACAATTTTGATACAGTTTCAAGTTGCAAAGCATATACAAGTGAGTTTTATAAATTAAGTAATGATGATATTAGTTCATACTTAGAAATTATTAAGTTACAAGATGAGAAATCATTGAGAAAAATGATAGAAGCGAGTGACAATAATAAATGGTATCTAAAAAACTATTATTATAAAAATGTAGATAAATGTATAGACAATGAAGAGCTATTTATTCAGCCTACTAATATAGAGCAATTAGAATATCTGAAAAATATAAATACAGATGATTATATCTTATTACATAATAGTGAGAAAGTAATCTGTGAGAATGACCATACAATGAAGAGTATATTTGGGGTATGTCAAGTCATGGAAGGATTCGATAAAGAGAAGATAAGCATTTTAGAAGGTGGATATTATCTACCTGTTAAGTGGATAGAGTATGAAAAAGAAAATATAGATGGGAACGCTTGGGTTATATTTGAAAATAATAGTTTAGTTGAAAAATACACAAAAAGGTTTGCTAATAAAATGCCTTTAAATACTATACTTTATGGCCCCCCAGGAACTGGTAAAACATATAATGCAAAACAAATAGTTTATAATCTGATAAATGAAACTAATTTAAAAAATCGAGATTATATAAGTAATGTAAATTATAGAAATAATGTGGAATTTTGTACATTTCATCAATCATATGGATATGAGGAGTTTATAGAAGGGCTAAAGTCTGATGGTAAGGGAAATTTCAAACCAGAGGATGGAATATTAAAGGATATATCTATAGAAGCATGTTATGATGCATTGAAGTTTGAAAAAAAGTTGAATCTTGAGTTGGAAAAAAATAATTTGACTTTAGAAGAGATAAAAGCTAGAAAAAAGAAATTGATATTAGAGAATATAGAGTTTAGTGACAGTTTTAATTTTGAAGAATCAGAAAGCTATGTTTTAATAATAGATGAAATTAATAGAGGTAATATATCTAAAATATTTGGTGAGTTAATAACATTACTTGAGGAAGATAAAAGACTCACTAAATCAAATCAAACTATTGTCAAGTTACCATATTCAAAAGAAAAATTTTCTTTACCTCCAAATTTGTATATAGTTGGAACTATGAATACATCAGATAAATCAATAGCGCTCTTAGATATAGCTTTGAGAAGAAGATTTAGTTTTGAAGAAATTATGCCAGATTATGATTTATTGTCTACTGTAGATGGTATAGATGTTAAAAATATGCTATATACAATTAATAAAAGGATAGAGTTTTTATATGATAGAGACCATGTTATTGGACAAGCTTACTTACTTAATGTAGATAATATTGATGATATAGTGTTGATATTTAGAAGTAAAATAATACCACTCCTTCAAGAGTATTTTTATTATGATTCAGAAAAAGTAGGTCTTATTTTAGGTGGTATAGGAAAAGATGAAAAAGATAAATATATTGTTTACAAAGAAGAACTTATGGCCTCTGAATTGTTTAAAAAAAATAATACATCTGTGATTGAAAATAAAGTTAACTATTGTATAAAGCAAAACATATCTAGTGAGGAGTTAAAAAATATATATGAGTAAGAATATATATGTTAAAGAAACTTATGAATGGATAAGAGTAGGTAATGGTGAAAATGAGCTTACAGAAATTGAATATGAAAAATTGCTTAAATATATAGATAATAATAATGATGTATTAAAGAGTAATATAATAGATATTAAGTACAAAAAACTTAGATTTATAAACTATGTAGGTATCATATGCTTTGAAAATGTAATACTTGAAGTACTTCCAAAATTGTCATTAAGTGATAATCTTGTAAAAGACAGAGAAATGTTATTACAGATGCTTTCTATATGTAATAAAATTCCAATTATAATGAATGAAAGCATAAGATTAAGTTTAAAAAATTATAATCTTTTAAATTTCTTTGTTATGTATTTTATTGAAAATATGCAAACACAAATTAAAAGAGGAATTCACTTTGAATATGTAAATAAAATAGAAAATTCAAATGTTATAAGAGGTAAAATATTATTGAGTACATATGCAAGAGAAAAAGGTATCTCCCCAATGAAAATAAAATGTGAGTACGATGAATATAGTGAAAATAATTTCTTGAATCAAGTTCTTAAAAAAGCATGTGTATCTATTTTATGTAGAATAAATGATAACTTAATTCAAAGTAAGATTAAAAAAATTTTGAGTTATTTTCAAAATGTAGACCTAATTTATGTAGATAAAGAAAAACTATTAGATTATAAATTTTATAAAAATAATGATAGATTTAAAGATTGTTATTTGTTGGCTAGGCTTATACTTCTAAATTTATCTATGGATAATAGTCAAAACAATCAAGAGGCCTTTTCTATATTATTTGAAATAAATACTTTATATGAAGAATATATAGGTGTCTTAATAAAAAATATATGGGATAATTCATTTAGAGAAACTTATATACAAGATAAGAGTAAATTTCTTTTAAAAAATGAACAAACAGGAAAGAAAAATTTTAATCTAAGACCAGATATAGTATTATATGATTTAAAAGATGAATATGAAATTATAATTGATACAAAATGGAAGGCTATTGAAGTAGATTCAAATGTTTTTTATAGGTCAAGTGATATATATCAGATGTATGCATACATAACAACCTATGAAAATGCAAAAAGATGCATATTGTTATATCCTTGTATTCAAAAGGATAAAAATTATAGTTCTTGGAAATTATCAGAATCATTTAAAGGTAAATTTATAGAAGCAAAAACTGTGAGATTAGATGATGTGAAAAACACAAAAGATGATTTGAAAAAAATAATTTTTAATTATAAATTTTAGAAATAAGAATTATAAAAATAATAAAAATACTTTAAAAAAGGGTAAATATGATTCTATACGTATAGAAAAATTTCTGATGTATAGAAAAAAATTTATAAAAATCTTAAATTTAAAATTTTGAAAAGTATTTATATGTAAAGTGTGGCATTCTAATTGCTTGTTTAATATAGGATGTGCGTAAGATTAAGAAAGGTATATCTACTAATTTGCGATTTGGGAGATATACTTTTTATTAATCTTAACTTGAAAAATAAAATATTATTAAATTATAACTAAACTTTTCTGTTATGATATAATTAAATAGATAATTTGAAGGATTATTATATAGAATACTTATTTGGAGTTGATATTTTATGGATAAACACAGTGATTCAGTAATGTATGGTGGAATGGAAGTATACAATATTTGGGGGACAACAACAGTAGACTCTATAATTGGAGATTCTGATGTAATGCGTGCTCTAAAAAATAGAATTCGCAAAATTGGAAATAGTGATTCTACTGTAGCTATAACTGGAGAAAGTGGTACTGGAAAAGAGTTAATAGCAAGGGCCATTCATCTCGCAGGAAACAGAGGGAATAAAACATTCGTTGCTATAAACTGTGCTGCTATACCAGAACCTCTACTGGAAAGTGAACTTTTTGGATATACAAAAGGAGCTTTTAGTGGAGCAGATTCAAAAGGTAAGATTGGTAAATTTGAATTGGCTAATGGTGGAGTTGTATTTCTAGATGAGATAGGAGATATGCCAATTCAACTACAATCGAAGTTATTGAGAGTGTTACAGGAAAAAAAGTTTACGAGAATAGGCTCAAACGAACTGATTGATATAGATGTTAGAATCATATCAGCTACTAATAGAGACTTATTTGAATTGGTTAAAGAAAATAAATTTAGAGAAGACTTATACTATAGATTAAACGTAATACCTCTAGAGGTACCTCCACTTAGAGAAAGAGGAGACGATATACAAATACTAATAAATAATTTTATAGATAAATATTCCAGAAAGATGAAGAAAAATGTGTACCATATAGAACCAGATGTAGAGCAAATGTTGCTTAAATATCCTTGGCCAGGGAATATTAGAGAGTTAGAAAACACTATAGAATTAGCCTTAAATCTCCTTGAAGAAGATGGTATAATACATAAAGGTATAATAAATAGAAAGATAATTGAATATTTCAAGCTAAACAATATAAATATAAAACTACTTGAGGAAAATGACTATGAGATAAGTATGGAACAAGAGATACTTACGCTTGAAGAGTTTGAAAGAGCATATATAAAGAAAGTGTTGAAGTTTTATGGTAATGATACTAAGTCTAAAAAGTTAGCTGCTAAAAAACTTGGAATATCATTAGCCACTTTATACAGAAAAATAGATGTATAATAATTAACTTTTTAATTCTCAATTCTAAAATTTGAAATTATAAAATTGATAAAAAACACTTGGAAAATAATTTTCCAAGTGTTTTTTTGTGTAATAGTATTTTATTATCCAAAAATAAAAAAAATTTAAAAGAATTAAAAAAAATAAATGCTTTATCAAATTATCAAATACTAACAAATATAATAAAATTTATATGTGTAAAACAATTCTGTTAAAAAATTGGCATTATAATTGCTTCATAGTAAATTGAGATGACAAAATAAAAAAAGAAAGGATGTTGTATGAGATAATAATAACTGTCATTAAAAAATAGTTGGGAGTGATAACCTTGAGTAAATATCAAAAAAGTGTTTCTATGTTTGATATTGATGGAAGGCCACCAATTTTAAAGTGTCTGCCACTATCAATGCAACATATATTAGCAATGATAGTTGGAACTGTTACAGTACCTATAGTCGTAGGAGGAGCTGTGGGTGTTAGCCCTATGCAAATAACGCTTTTAGTCCAATATGCATTAATAATAGCTGGCATATCGACACTTATACAACTATATCCAATAGGAAATATTGGTTCAAGATTGCCTATAATTTTTGGAGTTGGATTTACTTATGTACCAACACTTGTAGCAGTTGGAGGAAATTACGGACTAGCAAGCATTTTGGGTGCACAACTAATAGGGGGAGTTGCTACAGTATTAATAGGATTATTTATAAAAAAGATAAGAAGATTTTTTCCTAATATAGTTGCAGGAACAGTAGTTTTTACAATTGGATTATCTTTATATCCTATAGCAATAAATTATATGGCAGGTGGTGTAAATAGCCCTACTTATGGCTCTATGCAAAATTGGGCAGTAGCAGCTGTAACACTAGTGGTAGTTATAGGTCTTAGTCAATTTGCGAAAGGGTATGCAAAATTGGCGGCAATATTTTTGGGAATTATAGTTGGATATTGTGTATCTTTAGTTTTGGGTATAATAAATTTTGACCCTATTAGAGAGGCAGCTTGGTTTGCAGTACCTAAACCACTTGAATTTGGATTAGAATTTGATATGCCTGTAGTAATATCAGTAGTAATTGTAAGTATAATCAATGCTGTTCAAGCAATTGGAGATTTATCAGCTACTACAATGGGAGGTATGGACAGGGATATTACAGATAAAGAATTATCAAGTGGAGTAATAGGAAGTGGAATTTGTACTATGATAGGAGCTTTGTTTGGAGGTTTGCCACCATCATCATATAGCCAAAACGTGGGGATGGTAGCTATGAACAAAGTAATAAGTAGATTTGTGCTTGGAATAGCTGGTATATTTATGTTATTGTCGGGGTTTGTACCTAAATTTGGTGCATTAATGACTACTATACCATATTCAGTTTTGGGAGGAGCTACAATATCTATATTTAGTATGATAACAATGACAGGTATAAAGTTAATTATTACAGAAGAGTTGTCATCAAGAAATATTACCATTGTTGGTTTGGCAATTGCTTTAGGCATGGGAATAACATCAGTCCCAGCAGCCCAAGAAGCATTTCCTTCATTTGTAAAGTTAGTATTTGGAGAATCTCCAATAGTAATTGCAACATTGGTTGCATTCGTTTTAAATCTAATAATACCAAATAAAAGCCTAGAGGATGAGGCTAAAGAAAGAGCTGTTATGGAAGAGGCCAATTAAGATATGATAATTTGAAAGGGTTGTTTAAATTATTTATTATGAGATTGTTAGATTATTTTTGATAGCTATTCATTTTAATAAAAAATTTATCAAAAAAATGTATACCAGACAATTAATATTTATTCAAAAAGAAAATCGGGGAGGGTATATTTGTTAATTTTTTATAAAAATAGCTCAGTTTAGCTGTGTTTATCGGTTGAGCAATAAATTCATGGTCATAAAAATATTTATAGAAAATAATTATAAAAATATTTAGTCAAGATATTTATGTATGGGAGGATTTATTTTATGAAAACACGTAATACTTCAAAATATGATGTCGATGGGATACCACCACTAAAGGAATCAATACCTTTAGCTTTACAACATCTGTTAGCAATGATAGTAGGAAACATGGTACCTGCGATATTAATAGCAAACGTGGTAGGACTTAACCAGGGGCAAGCGACAATGTTGATTCAAGGCTCTATGTTAGCAGCAGGTTTGGCAACGTTTTTACAATTATATCCAATACCTTTATTTAAAGGATTTAAGTTAGGTTCAAGATTACCTGTAATGATGGGAATGAGTTATGTATTTTTAGGAGCCTGTCTTTCAGTAGCAGCTAAGGATGGTTTAGCAGCTCTATTTGGAGCACAGATTGCTGCTGGGGTAATCGTATTCTTTGTAGGATTTGGAGTTAAGAAAATTAGACATATATTCACTCCAATAGTTTCTGGAACAATAATAGCATGTATGGGACTTGGATTATTTGCAACTGCTATAAAGAATTTAGCAGGTGGAGAAGGGGCAGAAACGTTTGGAAGCCCAGTAAACTTTACAGTAGGAGTTATAGTTGCTTTTGTAATAATAATGATAAATAAATACGGTAAGGGTCTAGTAAAAAATTCTTCAATATTAATAGGAATATTAGTAGGTTATGCTATATCTTTAGTTTTAGGATTGGTTGATTTCTCAGCAGTTCAAGGAGCAGCTATAGTATCTTTACCAACACCAGCAGCTTTCGGATTAGAGTTTAGACCAGAGTTAATAGTAATGTTTACTATTATTTACATAATAGGTATAGCTGATATGATGGGTGCATGTACAATAGCTACAATAGGAGCAATGGATAGAGAGGTAACTGACGAAGAGTTATCATCAGTTGTTTTAGGAAATTCTATAACTTCTATAATTTCATCATTATTTGCAGCTCTTCCAACTGGAGTATTTAGCCAAAATACAGTAATAGTATCTATGAATAAAGTTACAAGTAGATTTGTAATAGCACTTGGTGCACTTGTATTGTTACTAGCAGGAATATCTCCAGCATTAGGTGCAATAATGACAACTATACCATCTTGTGTTGTTGGTGGAGCAACGTTAGTTGTATTCTCATCAATAGCAATGTCTGGTTTCTCTATTATGAGTATGGATGGATTTACTGAAGAAAACAATCTTATAGCAGGAGTATCTATAGCAACAAGTATGGGTCTTACAACTGCACCACAAGTTTTAGACCAATTCCCAGCAACAATTGGAACTGTCCTTGGAGGGTCAAGTATAGTTTCTGGAGCAATAATAGCTATATTACTTCAAACATTATTTAAATTAAAATCAAGTAAAAAGTCTGAAAACGTTACTTCAAACCTTGAGGAAAATATTGGATAAATGTATTAGATATGATATGAGAAAGCCATATGATAAAATGTTGTAATGAAAGTATTAATAAGGGGGATTTAAGATGATTGATATACTAATAAAAAATGCAATAGTTGTTACAGTTAATAAAGATAGAGAAGTCATATTTGATGGAGCAATAGCTATTCAAGGCGACAGAATTTTAGATATAGGAAATACAGCTGATATTGAGCCAAAGTATCTTGATGCTAAAAAGGTTATAGACGCTAATGGAAAAGTGATATTCCCTGGCTTTATAAATACTCATAACCATTTATTCCAAGTGTTATTAAAAGGTTTAGGTGATGATATGGCACTTCATGAGTGGCTAAATACAATGATGTTTCCATCAGCAAAATTCTTAACAGAGCAAGATACTTATGATGCTGCAATGCTTGGATGTATGGAAGGTTTAAAAAGTGGTATAACTACAATGGTTGATTATATGCATACACATAATAGACCAGGTCTTACAGATGGAATAGTAAAAGCATATAAAGATTTAGGTATAAGAGGAGTTGTAGGTAGAGGCTGTATAGACTTAGGAATTCATAAAGAGCTTATAGAAGATGTGGAAACGGTTGAAAAAGACTTGAGAAGGGTATTTGATAAATATCATAACTCAGAAAATGGAAGAATAAAAATCTGTGTAGCACCTTCTTCAATGTGGGCTATATCTGAAGAAATGGGTAAAATGCTTTGGAATATAGTTAAAGAATATGACTCATATTTTACAGTTCATATATCTGAAACAGAATTTGCAAGAACAGCAACAAAGGATATACATGGAGAAATCGATATAAAATTACTTGAAAAATGGGGTATAGTAGGTCCAGAAGTTGTAGCAGTACACTGTGTATGCGTAACTGATGAAGACATGGAAATGCTTAAAAAGTACGATATAAAAGTTTCTCATAATGTGGCAAGTAATATGTACCTTGCTTCTGGGGTTGCACCTGTTCCAGAAATGTTAAAGAAAGGTATAAATGTAAGTTTAGGTCTTGATGGTGCAGCAAGTAATAATGCACAAGATATGATAGAGCTTATGAAACTAACAGCTTTACAACATAAAGTAAATAATTGTGACCCTCTTGCTATTTCTGCAGAAAAAGTTCTTGAAATGGCTACAATAGAGGGAGCAAGAACTCTTAGAATGGAAGATGAAATAGGTTCTTTGGAGACTGGAAAAAAAGCTGACTTAGTAATATTTAACTCAATGCTTTCTCCAAAATCAATACCTCTTCACAATCCTGTATCGACTTTGGTATACTCAGCTAGTATGCATAATGTAGAAAGTGTCCTAGTTGATGGAAATATAATACTTGAAAATGGAAAAGTAACTACAATCGAAAGTGAAGAACAAGTATTATTGAATGCACAACATGCAGCAGAAGAATTATGTAAGAGAGCTAATGTAACTAATAGAATGGAAGGGCATAAGTGGAATAGCTTATACTAATATTAAAATGAGATTGTAATAATATTCTATTACAACATTAGTTTATCTGTAGGAGGAGAAAATGGAAAAAATAAAATTAAATATTAATGATTACATGTATGAAATAGAAGTTGAAAAGAGTGAAACCCTTTTACATGTACTTCGTGAAAAATTAAATCTAACTGGAGCGAAACAAGGTTGTAATAGTGGCAGTTGTGGAGCATGTAAAGTTTTGATAGATGGAGTTGACGTTAAATCCTGTAAACTTCTTGCAAGAAACTGCGAAGGTAAAGTTATATACACTATAGAAAGTTTTGCTAATGGAGAAAATCTTCATCCAATACAAGAAGCTTTTATAGAAGTTGGAGCTGTGCAATGTGGGTATTGTACTCCTGGTATGATTATAACTACACAAGCTCTTTTAAATAGAAATGCATCTCCTAATGAGGATGAAATTAGAGAGGCCTTTAAAGAGAATCTCTGTAGATGCACAGGATATGTGAAAATTATAGAAGCTGTAAAATTATCTGCAGCTAGATTAGGGGGTAGATAATTATGGAAAAGGTAATAGGAAAATCATACCCTCTAAAAGATGCAGCTTTAAAAGTCACTGGTCAAATGAAATATGTGGCTGATATGAAACCACAGAATGTGCTTCATGCTAAAATGCTTTTAAGTCCTGTAGCACATGCAAAGATAAAAAGTATAGATATAAGTGAAGCAGAGAAAGTAGTCGGTGTTAGAGCTATAGCTACTCATCTTAATACATCACAAAGAAAATACAACGGTTCTTTGAGATTTTATGAACATAATATACCTGAAAACGAAGTTATATTTTCAGATACAGTTAGATTTGTTGGTGACCGTGTTGCAGCAGTAGCAGCAGAAACGCCAGAAATAGCAGAGAAAGCTGTAAAGCTTATAAAAGTAGAATATGAAGAATTACCAGCTGTATTTACTATACAGGATGCAATAAAAGAAAATGCTATATGTATACATGGGGATTCAAATATAGTTTCCCAAAACAACATAAATGGAGGAGATGTAGAAAAAGGATTCGAAGAATGTGATTATATATTTGAAGATGAATACTCTACTCCAGCGATACATCATAGTGCAATAGAGACTCACAGTGTAATTGCACACTATGATTATAATGATAAGCTAACTGTACATACACCTTGCCAAAATACATTTGGATTTAGAATAATACTATCTCAAATTTTTGGGATGTCACTAAATAAAATAAGAGTTATAAGACCTGCTATTGGAGGTTCATTTGGTGGAAAATTAGAACTTACAATTGAACCAGTAGCAGCAGCATTATCAAAAATGACTAGAAGACCAGTTAAAATGGTTCTTACAAGAAAAGAATCTATGATATCAACAAGAACTCGTCATGGGTCTTTTGTAAAATTAAAAACTGGTGTAAATAAAGATGGAGAAGTAATAGCACAAGATATAAAAATATATACAAATACAGGAGCTTATGCATCAAGTGCTTTAAATGTTATAGGTGCACTTAGCCATAAAGTATTTAAGGTTTATAAAATACCAAATATAAAATTTACTGGAATGCCTGTGTATACAAATACACCAATAGCAGGAGCTATGAGAGGATATGGTTCACCTCAGATATTTATGGCTCAACAGGCTCAATTTGCTAAGATAGCTAAGGAAATAGGTATGGATTTAGTTGATTTCCAAAATAAAAATGCAGTAGAGCCAGATGATGTTGATATAATTTTCCATGGTTCTCTTGGAAATCCTAGAGTATTGGATTGTATAGAACAAGGTAAGAAAATGTTTAAGTGGGATGAAAAGAAAAAACTTCCAAAAGAAGAAGGAAAATATTTAAGAGGTATAGGTATGGCAATAGGTGCACATGGTAACGGAGTTTTTGGTGCACATAGGGACGTCGTTACATTGACTCTTAAATTAAATGAAGATGGTACATTGACACTACTTACAGGAGCACATGATATGGGTAATGGTGTTGTAACTATGCAAACAATGATGGTAGCTGAAGTTTTAGGAATAACACCTGATAAAGTTGATACATTTGAAACTGACACTGATGCATGTACATTCAATCTTGGAGATTATGCGAGTAGAGGTGTGTTTGTAGAAGGTGGAGGAGCTAAAAAGACAGCAGAAAAATTAAAAACACTTATATTAGAAGAAGCAGAAAAACTACTTGAAACATCAAGAGATGAATTATATTTAGATGGTGGATATGTAATTAGTAAGCTTGATGAAAATATCAAAGCATCATTATCTGATGTTGCAGTATATAGTCAAAGTAAGTCTTTAAGAGAATTGACTGTTGTTGAAGACTATTCTTCTCCAGCTGGACTTACTTCATATGGTGTACATTTTGCTGAAGTTTTAGTAGATAAAGAAACTAAGGATATTAAAGTGGTTGATTTTGTAGCTGTACATGATGTTGGTAGAGTTATAAATCCTTTAAACTTAGAAGGTCAATTAGAAGGTGGAATTCATATGGGTCTAGGTTACGCATTAAGTGAAGAGTTGGCATTTGATGAGCAAGGTAGACCTAAAGCTACTGATTTTAAAACATATAAATTATTTAGAACTGTAGATATGCCAAAGTGTCAAGTTGCATTTGTAAATGGTTATGAAAAAGCTGGACCTTTTGGTGGTAAGAGTATTGGAGAATGTGCTGTTGTACCAGTTGCACCAGCTGTTGCAAATGCAGTATACAATGCAACTAATGTAGAAATACATTCATTACCAATAAAATTAAAGTAATAGAAGTTAAAGTAGAAATAAAAATTTATTGTACTGTAAATGGATAATAAAAATAGATTTATTTGATGAGGAGATATTGTTATGGCAAAGATATTAGGTATCTGTGGAAGTCCACGTAAAGGAGCAACAGAATATGCAGTATTAGAAGCTTTGAAAGAAGCTGAAACTATACCTGGTATAGAAACGGAGTATTGGTCAGTTAGAGGGAAAAAAATAAGTCCTTGTGTACATTGTGATGCATGTATAAGAAAAGAAACTATGTGTATCATAAAAGACGATATACAAGAATTAGAGCAAAAAATATTAGAAGCAGATGGAATTATAGTAGGTTCTCCAGTATATGATATGAATATAACTGCTCAACTTACAGCAGTATTTAACAGGCTTCGTCCAATGTATTTAGTACATCCAGGAAAGCTTCAAAATAAGATTGGGGCAGCAATAACTACTGGTGGAACTAGATATGGTGGTCAAGAGCTTACAAAACTTCCTATAATAAATTTCTTCCTAATGCATGAAATGTTAGTATCTGGAGGTTTAGGTGGATGTTATATAGGTGGTACAATATGGAGTAAAGATGGAAAAGCAAAAGGTGCCCAAGAGGACGAGACAGGTATGGATACTGTAAAAAGACTTGGAAAAGGAGCAGCAGAAGCCGTTATGGTTTCTAAGTTTGGTCTTGAAAAATGGAATGTTGTAAAAGAGGAATTGGATGTTAAAAAAGACGAGAAGTCACCTCTTAGAGACCATTAAAAACTTATTATATTATGAATATGTAAATAGTGATGTAATAGATTATTGCATCACTATTTATGTTTTAATTTAGATTTTATAGATTTGATATTAAAAATGTACAAACAGAGTATTTTAAGAATTGTTTTTAAATTTTAAAAATGAGAATTAAAAAGTGAGAAGATAGAAAAGGTTTTTCAGTTATTAAATTCTACACACATTGTATTAACTAAAGGTAGATAAGAAAAAACAATAAAAGCATTGCAATTTCTATATTAAACAGTCATAGAAAAATATCCAACATATATTTAGTGTTGGCATGTTAATTGCTTATATATTAAAGTATAAAAATTTAACAATAATTTGGAGGTATTTTAGATGTTAAAAGAGATTAAATGGAAAGTAAATAATTTGCCAAAAGGTGACAAGGAAAATTGTATTAAATTCTTAAATGAAGAAGAAATAACTAAGGTTAGAAATTTTCATAAAAGCTTTCCTCAATATAAAGAAACTCCATTAGCAAACCTAGAAGGTTTAGCAAAAAAATTAGGAGTTGCAGGAGTATATGTTAAAGATGAATCTTATAGATTTGGATTAAATGCATTTAAAGTTTTAGGTGGTTCTTACTCTATGGGTAAATATTTAGCTCAAAGATTAGATACAGATATATCTGAGTTAGGATATGATAAATTAACTTCAGATGAAATAAAAGAAAAATTAGGAGAAATAACTTTCTTTACAGCTACAGATGGAAATCATGGTAGAGGAGTTGCTTGGACAGCTAATAAATTAGGTCAAAAATCTGTTGTATTAATGCCAAAAGGTTCTTCTGAATTTAGATTAAATAAAATCAAAGGAGAAGGAGCAGACGCTAGTATAACAGACTTAAACTACGATGA
>NZ_AVHW01000081.1 GCF_000449425.2 Clostridioides difficile CD160 | reverse complement strand
AATCTGTTGTATTAATGCCAAAAGGTTCTTCTGAATTTAGATTAAACAAAATCAAAGGAGAAGGAGCAGACGCTAGTATAACAGACTTAAACTACGATGATGCAGTAAGATTAGCTAATGACTATGCAGAAGCTGATGACCATGGAGTAATGGTTCAAGATACAGCATGGGACGGATATGAAGAAATACCAGCATGGATAATGCAAGGATATGGAACTATGGCTAAAGAAGCTATAGAGCAATTAAAAGAATATGGAGTAGACAGACCAACACACGTATTTGTGCAAGCAGGAGTTGGTTCACTTGCTGGAGCAGTTCAAGGATATGTTGCTTCAATATATGATGAATGCCCAATAACAGTAGTAGTAGAAGCTGATGAAGCTGATTGTTACTATAAATCAGCAGAAGCAGGAGATGGAAAACCAAGATTTGTTGGAGGAGATATGCCAACTATAATGGCTGGTCTTGCTTGTGGAGAGCCAAATACTATAGGGTTTGAAGTGTTAAAAAATTATTCATAGCATTCGTTTCAGCACCAGACTGGGTTTCTGCTAAAGGTATGAGAATACTAGGAAATCCTCTAAGAGGAGATGAAAAAGTAATCTCTGGAGAATCTGGAGCAGTTACAACTGGAGCATTAGTTTCAATTCTTGAAAGTGAAGATTTAAAAGACTTAAGAGCAGCTTTAAAATTAGATGAGAATTCTAAAGTATTATTAATAAGTACAGAAGGAGACACTGACCCTGATAAGTATAAAGATATAGTTTGGAATGGTGAGTGCCAAAGTAAATAAAAGACTTAAAATAAGAACTAAATAAAATCAAAATAAGAGCTAACTAAAATTAAAATAAAGTCTAAATAAAAGATTAATAAATAAAATGTAAAGAAGTCAAAAATCAATAAATTAAGTAGAGTATGAATAAATTAAAAAAGTAAAATGTCAAAGTGAAACACCAACAAATTAAAAATTATATGGGGGAATATCAAAATGTTAAATGAAACAAGAAAAAAACAATTAACTGAAGTATGCCAAGATTTAATAAGAAATGCTAGTTATTCAGGTCAGGAAGAAAATGTAGTAAAAGCAATAGAAGAAAACTTTGCTTTACTAGGTTTTGATAGCTGGTCAAGAGATAGATATGGAAATATAGTAGGATGCATAAAAGGAAATAAACCAGGTAAGAAAATATTATTTGATGGACATATAGATACAGTTCCAGTTCCAGATGCAAGTAAATGGAGCGTTCCTCCTTTTGAAGCGAGAATAGTAGATGGAAAAATATATGGTAGAGGAACTTCTGATATGAAAGGGCAAGTAAGTGCTATGATGGCGGCTGTTTCATACTTTGCAGAAGATACTAACAAAGACTTTGAAGGTGAATTATACGTAGCAGGAGTTGTTCATGAAGAAATATTTGAAGGAGTTTCAGCTAGAGAAATAAGTAAGGCTGT
>NZ_AVHW01000080.1 GCF_000449425.2 Clostridioides difficile CD160 | reverse complement strand
AAGATACTAACAAAGACTTTGAAGGTGAATTATACGTAGCAGGAGTTGTTCATGAAGAAATATTTGAAGGAGTTTCAGCTAGAGAAATAAGTAAGGCTGTTGAACCTGATTATGTTGTAATAGGTGAATCTTCAGAATTAAACTTAAAGATTGGTCAAAGAGGTAGAGGAGAAATAGTAGTAGAAACTTTTGGAAAACCAGCTCACTCTGCTAATCCAGAAAAAGGTGTAAATGCAGTTTATAAAATGGCTAATGTAATCCAAAAGATACAACAATTAGTACCTCCAACTCATCCAGTTTTAGGTGATGGAATACTAGTTTTAACAGATATAAAATCTTCTCCATATCCAGGAGCTTCAGTAGTGCCAGATTACTGTAAAGCAACTTTTGACAGAAGATTATTAGTTGGAGAAACAAGAGAAGGAGTATTAGCTCCAATACAAGCATTACTAGATGAAATGATGAAAGAAGATGCAGAATTAAATGCAAAAGTTTCTTATGCAGTTGAAAAAGCTGATTGTTATACAGGAAATACTATAGAAAGTGAAAGATTCTTCCCAGGTTGGTTATATGACGAAGAGGATGAATTTGTTCAAGCAGCATATAAAGGATTAAAAGAAGCTGGAATAGATTCAGAAATAACTCAATACTCATTCTGTACAAATGGAAGTCACTATGCAGGTGAAGCTGGAATAAAAACAATAGGATTTGGTCCTTCTAAAGAGAATCTTGCTCATACAATAGATGAATATATCGAGCAAGAACAATTATTTATAGGAACAGAAGGTTACTATGGAATATTAAAATCTGTATATGGTAAATAATATTTAGTTCACAATAAATTATTTAAATATAGTCTAGGGGTGCTAATGTAGCACCTTTAGAAAATACAATTGCATTTGGATAAGGGTACTTAAAAAATACTTTAAAGCTTAAAAGTTAGGAGGTATATATGGGAACAATACTAAGAGGTGGAACTATAGTTACCTCTGATAAAACTTATATAAGTGATTTAAGGATAGAAGATGAGAAGATAGTTGAAATAGGAAATAATCTAGAAATAAATGATGATAAGGTTATTGATGCTACAGGTAGAATTGTAATTCCTGGAGGAATAGATACACATACTCATTTTGATATGAATGCAGGTGCTATTATTACTGCTGATAATTTTGAAACAGGAACAAGAGCAGCTATAGCTGGAGGAACCACTACTATACTGGATTTTGCAGAAGCTAGTGAAGGTGAGAATCTACTACAAGGTGTAGAGACATATCATAAAAAAGCAAGAGGAAATTGTTATTGTGATTATGGATTTCATATGACAATTACATGTCTAGATAAAGATACCTTTGCTCATATGGAAAAGCTTATTTCAGATGGAATAGTATCTTTTAAGATGTATATGGCATATGATGGCATGAAAGTAGATGATGGAACAATATATAAGGTTTTAAAGAAAGCTAAAGATTTAGGCTGTATAGTTGAATTTCATTGTGAAAATGGCGATTTACTAGATGTATTGATAGAAGAAAATATAAAAAATGGTAATTTAGAGCCCAAATATCATCCGCTTACAAGACCTAATATAGTTGAAAAAGAATCTGTTTCAAGACTTGCTGATATAACTAAATTATCAAACTCAAAATCCTATGTAGTTCATTTAAGTTGTAAAGAGTCGCTTGAGACTGTGAAAATTGCTAGAGAAAAAAATATAGATATGATAGTAGAAACATGTCCACAGTATCTACTATTAGAAGACGATTTATATGATAAGGCTGAATTTGAGGGTGCTAAATATGTAATGTCTCCTCCTTTAAGAAAAAAAGAAGATATAAGTTATCTTTGGGAAGGGTTAGCTAATGGAGATATCCAAACAGTTGGCACAGACCATTGTTCATTTAATTTTAAAGGGCAAAAAGATTTGGGACTTAATGATTTTAGTAAGATACCAAATGGAGCACCTGGTGTTGAACATAGGTTATCTCTTTTATATACATATGGAGTTTTAGAAAATAAAATAAGTGCAAATAAATTTGTAGAAGTAACTTCTACAAATGCTGCAAAAATATTTGGGATGTATCCTAAAAAAGGTGAAATAGCTGTAGGAAGTGATGCAGATATAGTTATTTTAAATATTGATAAAGAAGAAACAATTAGTTATCAAACTCAAAAACAAAATGTAGATTATACTCCATATGAGGGGTTTAATGTTAGATGTAAAGTAGAAGATGTGTTTTTGAGAGGAAACCATGTAGTGCAAAGTTGTAATATTAAAGAACAGGCAATAGGTCAATACATTAAAAGAAAAATTACTAAATAATGCGGGGGGAAATAAGAATGATGGATATACTTATTAAGAATGCCATAATAGTAACTGTAAATAAAGAGAGAGAAGTTATTTTTGATGGGGCATTAGTAGTAAAAGATAACAAGATTGCTGATATTGGGAACTCTAAAGAAATAGAAAGTAAATATACAGATGTTAAAAAAGTGATAGATGCTAAAGGGAAAGTTTTATTCCCAGGTTTTATAAATACACATACTCATTTATTCCAAACTTTATTAAAAGGATTGGGAGATGATATGGTACTTAAAGATTGGCTAGAAACTATGACGTTTCCAGCAGCTAACTATTTAGAACCAAAAGATACTTATGATGCTGCAATGCTTGGATGTATTGAAGGTCTTAGAAGTGGTATAACGACTATGGTTGACTATATGTATCCTCACAGTAAGCCAGGTCTTTGTGATGGAATAATAGATGCTTATAAAGAATTAGGAATAAGAGGAATACTTGGAAGAGGATGTATGAATACAGGTGCTCAATTTGGAGTTCATCCTGGAATAATGCAAGATGTAGAAACGGTTGAAAAAGATGTAAGAAGATTATTTGAAAAACACCATAACACAGAAAATGGAAGAATCAAAATAGGAGTAGCTCCAGCAGCAATATGGTCAAATTCTCAAGAAATGCTTGAGATGCTATGGAGAGTAGTAAAAGAATACGATGATGCTTTATTTACAGTACATATATCAGAAACTCCTTTTGATAGAGAAGCAGCAAAAGAATTGCATGGGCAATATGACATAGATGTTTTAGAGAAATTAGGAATACTTGGACCAAACGTACTTATGGTGCATTGTGTGTATTTAACTGAAAAGGATATGGAACTTACTAAAAAATATGATATGAAAGTATCTCATAATACAGCAAGTAATATGTACTTATCTTCAGGTGTTGCACCAGTACCAGAAATGCTTAAAAAAGGAATAACAGTTAGTTTAGGAGTAGATGGAGCTGCTAGTAATAACTCTCAGGATATGCTTGAACTTATGAAATTAACAGCACTTCAACATAAAGTTAATAAGTGTGACCCATTAGCAATGTCAGCAGAAAAAGTTCTTGAGTTAGCAACTATAGATGGGGCAAGAGCTATTGGAATGGAAGATGAGATAGGTTCATTAGAGATAGGTAAGAAAGCAGATTTACTAATATTTAATCCAATGCTTTCACCAAAAGCAATACCTATGCATAATCCAGTATCTACATTAGTATATTCTTCTAGTATGAAAAATATAGAGAGTGTTATAGTAGATGGAAATATAATAATGGAAGATTCAAATATATTAACAGCTAATGAAGAGAAAGCACTAAAAGATGCTCAAGATACAGCTGAGAGACTTTGTGTAAGAGGAACTATAAAGAATAGAATGGAAGGTCATAAATGGAATAGTCTTTATTAATAAATTTGATTTTATTTATAAAGAAGTATAACAAAAACTTTAGCTTAAAAATATGAGTTTTGAGGTGATTTATTTGATTATCAAATGTACCATAAATAATAAAGAAAAAGAATTAAGTATAAGACCAGATGAGTTTTTAGCTGATACACTAAGAGAAAATGGATATGTAAGTGTTAAAAAAGGATGCGATACAGGCTCATGTGGATTATGTACAGTAATGGTTAATGACAAGGCAGTACTTTCTTGTAATTATCTTACTGCAAGAGTAGATGGTCAACATATTACAACACTTGAAGGAGTCTTGGATGAAGCAAAGAAATTTGGGGATTTTCTTGCAGATGAAGGAGCTGACCAATGTGGATTTTGTGCTCCTGGATTTATAATGATGGTTTTGGCTATGAAAAGAGAACTTCAAAATCCAACAGAAGAAGAAGTTATAGATTATGTAAATGGAAACCTTTGTAGATGTACAGGATATAAAGGTCAATTAAGAGCAATACATAAATATTTGAACACTTAAGTTTTTAAGTGAAAATTAAATTGATATGGGGAGAGAATATGATAACTATAAAGGAATATGTAGTTCCAAAAAGTTTAGATGAAGCTTATGAACTGCTAATATCAAGAAAAAACAACATAATACTTGGAGGCTGCGGATTTTTAAAGCTAGGTAGTAAAAATATTGGTTCAGCAATAGATTTAAAAGACTTGGCTTTGGATTATATAAATGAAACTGATGATAGCATATTAGTCGGAGCAGATACAAGTTTAAGAACTTTAGAATTAAATAAGGTTATTAAAAATTACTGTAGTGGAGTAATTTCAAACGCTGTTTCTAATATAGTAGGAGTTCAATTTAGAAGTGGAGCTAGAGTAGGAGCTAGTGTATTTGCTAAGTATGGATTTTCAGATTTAATACCTTCATTACTAGTAGTAGATGCAAAGGTTAAGTTATATAAAAAAGGGGTTATGAACTTAGCTAATTTTTTAGAAAGTGAGCTTGAAAAAGATATATTAATAGAAATTATATTACCTAAAAAGAATGCTATAGGTGTATTTGATTCTATAAGAAAATGTACAGGTGATTTTGCAGTATTAAATGGAGCAATGTTAAAAGAAGGAAGTACTTATAAAATTGCAATAGGAGCTAGACCAAGAAGAGCAAAAATTGCCTATAAAGCAAGTGAAATACTAAGTTTAGAAAATGATATAGAAAAAGCTGGAAAAGCATCAAGTGAAGAACTTTCATTTGGAAGCAATATAAGAGGAAGTAAAGAGTATAGAAAAGATATGGCAAAAGCTTTAGTAGTAAGAATGTATAATAGTATTGGAGGTGAGTGTGATGGTAAATAAAGAAGTAAGAAAAATAGATAGTGAAGCCATTGTTACTGGAAAACCAATATATACAGAAGATTTAATTTTTCATAAAGATGTTTTGACTATTAAACTTCTTAGAAGTCCACATGCTTTTGCAAAGATAAAAAACATCGATATAAAAAATGCATTAAAAGTAAAAGGTGTAGTAAATATATTCACTTACAAAGATGTGCCAAATTATAGATATTCAATGGTTGGTGAATCATATCCAGAAGCATCACCTCATGACCAATTAATACTTGAAGACATAGTTAGATATGTAGGAGACGAGGTTGCTATAATAGCTGCCGAAGATGAAAGAGCTGCTATTAAAGCTATGAAACTTATAAAAGTTGAATATGAAGTAATGACTCCTATATTGGATGCAAGGGAATCAGAAGGAAATAAAATTTTAATACATGAAGAGGATGATTTATTTTGTCCATTTGATTTTGGATTGGATGCTACAAAAAACATCGTATCAAGAGAGAAAATGGGCAAAGGGGATGTAGAAAAAGAGTTTAAAGAGAGTGATGTAATAGTAGAACATTCTTATATGACTCAATCACAAGCCCATTGCATGATGGAGACTCATAGAGCTTATACGTATATAGATACGAATGGTAGATTAGTAGTAACTTCTGCAAACCAATCGGCTTATCATATGAGAAGACAGGTTTCTAGAGCATTAGGGATACCTCTTTCAAAAGTTAGAGTAATAAAACCAAGAATAGGTGGAGGTTTTGGTGGAAAAAATATAGCTGTAACAGAGATATATGCGTCATTTGTGACTTGGATGACGAAAAGACCAGCAAAGCTTATTTATACTAGAGAAGAAACTTTTGCAATGACTAATACCAGACATCAGATGTTTTTTGATATAAAGATTGGGTCAGATAAAAAAGGAAATATAAAAGCTATAGATATGAAAGCCTTGAACAATACAGGTGCTTATGGTGATAATGGACCTTCAGTTTGTTCTGAGTCAGGGCATAATGTACTTCCAACATATAATAATGTACCTGCAATAAAATTTGATGGAAGAACTGTATATACTAATTTAGTTCCAGGGGGAGCATTAAGAGGATACGGAGCAACACAAGGTACATTCGCACTTGATTGTGCAATTGATGAATTAGCACATAAACTTAATATGGACCCAACAGAAATAAAAATGAAAAACATTATAAAAAAGCGAACTGAAGGCGGAATAATGAATTTTCCAATAAGAAGTTGTGCACTTGATGAATGTATAATTAGAGGAAAGAAACTTATTGGATGGGATGAAAAATATCCTGTCAGAGAGATTGGAAACAACAAAGTAAGAGCTGTTGGGATGTCTGTGGGAACTCATGGTTCTGGTATAGCTAACATAGATATGGCAATAGTAAACATGAGAATGGATGAAGATGGAACTTATAAATTGTTTTCTGGGTCTTCAGACTTAGGAACTGGTTCTGACACAATACTTGCACAAATAGCTGCAAAAGCATTGAATACATCCATTGACAGAATTTCAGTTTATACAGGAGATACAGATATGTGTCCATATGATACTGGCGCATATGCTTCTTGTACTACTTATGTAACTGGAAATGCTACAATAAAATCTGCTGAAAGTTTAAAACAAAAGATATTAAAAGTAGCACAGAAGAAACTAGAATTACCAATAGATGATTTAATTTTATATGAGGATAGAGTCTGTTATAGTGAAGATGTAGATAAGTTTGTTCTATTAAGTGAATTAGGAAGAGAATCTGTTGGTGGTGGAAATCAAGAGGTTTTATATTCATCTGAATCCTATGGTATACAAGAGAGTGCTAAGCCATTCTTAGCAGGATTTGCTGAAATCGAGTTAGACAAAACAACAGGAGAGTTTAAAGTAATAAATTATGCTTGCTCTACTGATTGTGGTACAGTTATGAATCCTGCACTTGCTAGAATACAAGTTGAAGGCGGTGTAACTCAAGGTATAGGGCTTGCAATGTATGAAGACCCTAGACATGGTTCTGATGGAAAGCTTCAGACTTCTAACTTATTACAATATAAAGTTCCAACAAAAAAAGATATAGGAAATATATTTGTTGATTTTGTAGATAGTTATGACCCAACAGGCCCATATGGAGCTAAATCTTTAGGAGAAATAGTTATTCATACACCTGCACCAGCAATAGCAAATGCAATATACAATGCTACTGGAGTTCGTGTAAGAGAACTTCCTATAACTTCTGAGAAGGTTTATATGGCTATGAAAAAATTAAATCAGGGAGGTAAATAAATGATTGCTATAAAAAGTAAATACTTAATATCTTCTGCTGATGAAATATATACAAATTATGCTGTTGTAGTAGAAAATGACATTATAAAAGATATATTACCAAATGAAGAAGTTGAAATAAAGTACACAAATATTGAAAAAATAATAGATAAATCAGATGCTATAGTAATGCCAGGATTCATCAATGGTCATATGCATCAATATGGAGTGCTTTCTAGAGGAATACCAGCAAATGTACATTTTACTGATTTTGAAGGTTTCTTAAATGACTATTGGTGGCCATTTATAGAAAATAGAATAGGATTAAAAGAAGTAAAGGCCACAACTAAAGCATCAGCAATAGAGCTTATAGAATCTGGTGTAGTAGCTTTTTGTGATACTCTAGAAGCTCCAAATACAGAAGTAGGAACTTTAATTGAGCAAGGTAAAATACTAGAAGAGATAGGGATGAAAGCGATTTTATCCCTAGAAAGCTGTGAAAGAATAAGTTACGAAAATGGGCTTAGATGTTTAGATGAAAATTCTAATTTGATAAAGTGGAGCAGAGAAAATAGTAAATTAATAAATGGAATAATGTGTACTCATACAAGTTTCACATGTTCAGATAAATTTATTAAAAAAGCTAAAGAAGATGCAAAAAAATTAGATGCACCAATGCAATTCCATTTATGTGAGAGTATATATGAACCAAACTATGCTGAAAAACATTTTGGTAAAAAAGCAGTTAAATACTATAATGATTTAGAGATATTAGATGAAACTGTATTAGCTTCTCAGTGTGTAAAAGTAAATGATGAAGAAATAGATATATTAAAAGAGAAGGGCGTAAAAGTGGTTCATATGCCTCTTAGCAACTGTGAAGTTGGTGGAGGTTTTTCTCCAGTACCAAAAATGATTAAAAAAGGTATAAAAGTAGCACTTGGTACAGATGGATATATAAATGATTTTTTTGAAGTTATGAGAGGTGCATTTTTAATGCACAAATCAGTCGAAGAAGACGCATCTGTAATGCCAGCCAATTTAGTATTTAAGATGGCAACTGAGCATGGTGCCCATGCATTAGGTCTTCAAAAATCTGGTAAAATAGTAGTTGGTAATAAGGCTGATATAATAGTTATGGAAGATGAATTCAAGACTCCTGTGACTCTTGATAATATATTTGACCAGATAGTAGTACAAGGAAAAAAAGAATTTATATCAAATGTATACATAGATGGTAGACATATTTTAAAAGAAAAACAGTTAGTTGATTTAGATAAAAAAGCTATTGTTAAAGAGATGAAAGAAGTTGCTTGCGAATTTTGGAAATTTTAATGAATGTAAATATAAATCAATGTAAATATAAATGAAAAGGGGAAGCAGATAATGTACAATTTTTTAGGTAAAGAATTAAAATCACCACTTATAATAGGTTCAGGACCATTAACATATAGTGCAGCTGGATGTAAAATATTAAGTGATGCAGGAGCAGGGGCAGTTGTTACTAAGACTATAAGAAAAGAAAGAGCTATAAATCCAGCACCACATATGGTTAGAAATACAGCTAATGCTCTTTTAAATAATGAGAAATGGACAGATTTTGAACCAGAACAATGGATAGATTTTGAAATACCACAAATGAAAAAAGATGGGACTGTCTGTATAGCTTCAATAGGTCATACAATCGAAGAAAGTAGTGAATTAGTAGAGAAAGTTGCAAATGCAGGAGCAGACTTTATTGAATTAGTATCTTATGACTATAGAGATTTGATACCAATGCTTAAAGATGCTAAAGAAAAAGTAAATATACCAGTAATAGTTAAACTTCCTCCTATGATAGATGAAATAGGAGCTTTTGCTAAAAAATTAGAAGAAGCAGGAGCAGATGCAATAACTGCTTGTGATTCTGTAGGACCAGCATTTAGAATAGACATAGAAACTGGTCAACCTTTATTAGGTGGAAATGGAATAGGATATCTAAGTGGAGAAACTATCAAGCCAATAACTTTACAAAGAATCTATGAAATAAAAAAAGAAGTTAATATACCAATAATTGGTTTAGGTGGATGTGTTAGTGGAGACGATGCCTTAGAAATGATTATGGCAGGTGCTGACTTTGTTGGTATATGTTCAGTGGTAATTTTAAAAGGTGCACAAGTAATATCTAAAATACATGATGATTTAAAATCTAACCTTAGTAGACTAGGGTATAACACTATAGAAAATGCTTGTGGTATAGTACATAAGCATATGGGCGATGTAAATGAAAGACTTAGCTTTGAATTTACTTATGATGAAGAAAAATGTACTAAATGTAAGATGTGTGAGAGAGTCTGTGCATATCAAGCAAGAAAATTAAGCGATAAGATGGAGTTAAATGAAGAAGAGTGTAGATACTGTGGTCTTTGCATATCGGTTTGTAAACCAAAAGCACTTGGAAGAAAAATTTCATGTTCAGAATTGAATGCATAGGTTTTTTATAAAGAATAATTAAAAAATAAAACTTTAGATAGAAATAAAAGTAGGTGTCTCAAAATTAACTTTTTAGTTCATGAGGCACTCTTTTTTGTATAAAATCAAATATATTTTCATCATTTTCAACAATAAAAAAGAGCCTTATCTATATTTTGAGTTAGTCTCTTTTAGTTTATTTGTAATTGTTTTATATTTTGATTAATTATTAATAACTCTTTTATAGATATGTTAACATTGTATAGCATTTGTATAAAATGTTATAATAATTAATAGGGATGGTGATGTAAGTGCAAGATAAGATTTTAGAATTATTACATATTATAAATAAAGATGTAGTTAGTATAAAAGACGATATGTCTGAAGTAAAACAGGAAATAACGGTGTTAAAGGACGATATGTCTGAAGTAAAACAGGAAATAACAGTGTTAAAGGACGATATGTCTGAAGTAAAACAGGAAATAACAGTGTTAAAGGGCGATATGTCCGAAGTAAAACAAGAAATAACTGCGTTAAAGGGCGACATGTCTGAAGTAAAACAAGAGATAAATATATTAAAAGAAGATATGTCTGAAGTAAAGCAAGAAATAAATGTATTAAAAAAAGACATGTCTAAAATAAAACAAGAGATGAATATAATAAAGAAAGATATATCTGAAGTGAAACAAGAAGTAAACATAATGAAAAAAGAAATGAATGGATTAAAACAGGAGATAAGCGTAGTAAAAGAAGATATGTCTGGAATAAGACAAGAAATGACTATAATGAAAGAAGATATATCTGGAGTTAAATCAGAAATGAACTTTATGCAAAATAAAATAAACAGTATTAGTGAAGAGATGAGTGAAGTTAAGGAAGAAGTAGTCACTGCAAATGAGAAATTATATGGAATTGAAGTAAAAATTGATGTTCTAGAAAATGAAGAAAAATCAATAAAAGAGATACAGGAGGAGCAGAGTAATATTTTAGGAAGTTTATTACATAATTCTGAAATAAATAAAGCTACTCATGATAGTATGGAGCATAATATAGCACATATAAAAGGTGATACAAATGCTATAAAAGAAGATGTTGCTGAAATAAGAAGAGACTTAGATTTAGTAGAGTTAGCTACTAGTAAAAATTGGAGTGATATTGTCAAACTAAAATCAGTCAGATAGCATTTTAATTCACTAATTTATCATCCACAAAATAAAAAATCTTATATGAAAATACTTATAATGTTACTGTTATTTATTATAAATTTTAGAAATGAAAATAAAAATTTGAGAAAAGACCGTTAAAAAATTATTTTAAGGTCTTTTTTTTATAGAGATATAATGAAATTATAAAAATAAAACTTAAGATTTAAATGCAAAAATGTAATAGAACGGTTGAAATAAGTAAAATTTTATCAATAAAAGTATAAAAATTTTATACCAAATAAATGTGTGTAAATATTGGCATCAAAATTGCTCTATAAAAGTTATAAATAGTAATGTAAATAAAGTTCTTATTACACAAATAATATTACTATTTTAATTATAGGTATTAATATATATCTATAAATAGATAGAAACTTGTATGTTTTATGTTGCAGATACAAATATAGTAAAGGAGAGTACATTGATACAACTGAGATACATAGCTTATTAAGTTTTTCTGTCTTATGAGAATTATATTATAAAATATTCATAAATATTTTGAGTTTAAAT
>NZ_AVHW01000079.1 GCF_000449425.2 Clostridioides difficile CD160 | reverse complement strand
TAATTATTATTTAATTAATTTAATAACAAAAACAGTGAAAGAGTAAATAATATTATTTACAGGGGGTAAAGCAGAGTATATTAATGAATTGTACTTTTAGCCCCGTACATAGAGAAATCTATGTAGGACACAACTTTAAAACCAGTAAATCCTAAAGCCTTACAACTACAATAAAAGATAGAAAGAAACTTTTATGAATGTGGTGAAAACCAGAAACAATAGTAAGGATGGTATATGGTGAGAGCCTAAGTACTTAATAATGGACATTTGGTCGCCAAGCCTAGAAATAGGAAGGTCAAACGACTATCTCGAAAGAGAGTACACTATAAGCTATTGATAGTGGAAACGGGTTGCTCTTAGCAGGTAATGCTGAAGATGAAGAAATAGTCTACGCTCATATGAAAGTATGAGGTCACTGGATTTAAAGTGGCATCTATAAAGTAGCGTTTATAGGTAAATGTTTAAAACTTACAAAATATAAATACTTATGAAAACTTATAACTTATAATGATTAAGATTGAAAGATTTAACTTGGATTAAATATATTGTAAAAAATTAAAAATTCATAGCTATAATATTCTTATGTTTGTAAGCTACTGTATAATAACATATACAAAATGATAGAATAAGTTTATTTGTTAATAATTAAATTTATTGTACACATTCTTTAAGTTTAAGAGCTTAAATGTATAAGGAAGTATAATCAAAATTTATAAACATCATTTAATTTAATATATTAGATTTTTAAGTATTTATATAATTCAATAAGTTTTATGTAACGGGAGTTTTTATTATGAAAGCAAAAAGTACATCAAAATTTGAATTAGACGGAATACCACCACTAAAGGAAGCCGTACCTTTAGGGTTACAACACTTAATGGCAATGGTAATAGGAAGTTGTTTACCAGCTATATTGATTGCAAATGCAGCTGGGCTTAATCATAAAATGTCAACACTGTTGATTCAAGCAGCATTAATTTTTGCAGGTATATCAACTTTATTACAGTTATATCCAATACCTCTATTTAAAGGGTTTAAATTGGGAGGAGGAATACCAGTTATAATGGGAGCTACAGCAATGTTTATAGGTGCTGGAGTCTCTGTTGCAGGGAAGTATGGATTGCCAGTCTTATTTGGTTCTCAAATAATAGCTGGTATAGTAATAATTATAATTGGTTTTGGCCTTAAAAAAATACGATTTATATTTACTCCAGTTGTATCTGGAACAATAGTCGCATGTATGGGTCTTGGACTTTTTCCAATAGCAATAAAAAACTTAGCTGGAGGTATGGGAAATGAAACTTTTGGACAGCCAATTAATTTTATAGTTGGAATCTCTGTATCTCTTATGATATTAGGATTAAACAAGTATGGAAGAGGATTGTTTAAAGATGCATCAATATTAGTTAGCATAGTTTTTGGATACATTTTATCACTAATTTTGGGTATTGTAAATTTTTCTTCAATTCAAGAGTTTACTTTGGTTGCGCTTCCAAAACCACTTATTTTTGGTCTAGATATAAGAATCGAAGTTGTAGTGATGTTTTCAATAATATATTTGGTTGAGATAGCAGATATTATGGGTGCATGTACGCTTTCTGCAGTAGGAGGACTCAATAGACAAGTAACGGATGAAGAACTTTCTTCTGCTGTTTTAGGAAATGGAGTACTATCTACGATAGGCGCATTATTTTCTGCAACTCCAATGGGGATGTTTGGTCAAAATTCTGCAATCGTTTCCAATACAAAGATTGTAAGTAAATTTGTATTAGCTATTGGAGGAATTGGGCTATTTTTAGCAGGAATATCACCGTTGTTAGCTAATCTAATAAGAACCATTCCTCCTTGTGTGGTTGGGGGAGCAACACTCGTTATATTCTCAACTCTTACAACATCTGGTTTAAGACTTGTTAGTATGGATGGGTTCAATCAAGAAAATAGCATGATACTAGGTCTCTCTATGGCTTCTGGTATAGGATTCATGGTGGCTCCTCAAGTTCTTGAAAAATTTCCGAAGTTTATAGAGACATTGCTTGCAGATTCAAGTGTAGTTTCAGGAGCAATGGTAGCTATAATAGTTCAAGCCTTGTATATGATAAAATTTCCTAAAAATAAGAACGATAAAGTTGAATATAAAAAGGAAAGTTTATAGTGTAAATCGTTAATATATGTGAATCAAACGTATCACATTTATTGATATAAATTGAAAGATATATTTAAAAGTTTTAAATTTTAATGAGTCTGATGATAGGGGGACAAGATGGTTACTATAAAAGAATATACAGTTCCAGAAAGCTTAGAAGAAGCATATAAAATTCTAACTTCTAAAAAAAATAATGTTGTTTTAGGAGGATGCGGATTTATAAAATTAAGTAATAAGAATATAGGAACAGCTATAGACTTAAAGGCTATAAATCTAAATTATATAAAAGAAGATGAAAAAAATATTTTTATAGGTGCAGACACATCTCTTAGAAGTATAGAAATAGACAAAACTATTAAAAATTACTGTAGTGGAATAGTTTCAAGTGCTGTTTCTAATATAGTAGGAGTTCAATTTAGGCAAGGTGCTAGAATTGGTGCTAGTGTATTTTCAAAGTATGGTTTTTCTGATTTAATACCAGCACTTTTGGTTGTTGGAGCAAAGGTAAGATTATACAAAGAAGGAGTCTTAGAATTAAATGAGTTTTTAGATAATAAGTCAAGTAAAGACATATTAGTTGAGGTAATACTTCCAAAAAGAGATGCAATAGCTGTTTTTGACTCAATAAGAAAGTGTACAGGAGATTTTTCTATACTAAATTCAGCTATGTTAAAAGAAAATAATACTTACAAAATAGTAATTGGAGCAAGACCTCAAAGGGCAAAAATAGCACTTGAAGCAAGTGCCATATTAAGTAAAGAAAAAGATATAGATAAGGCATCTATTATTGCAAGTGAAGAATTAACTTATGGAAGTAATATGAGAGCTAGTAAAGATTATAGAATAGATATGGCAAGTGCACTAGTTAAAAGGATGTATAATGTTATTGAGGGAGGAAGTCGATAATGATTACTAAGGGGATAAGAAAGATAGATAGTACAGCAATTGTTACAGGAAAGCCTCTATATACTGAAGACCTTATAATGCATAAAGACGTTTTGACATTAAAATTACTTAGAAGTCCATATGCACATGCTAAAATAAAGAATATAGATACATCAAAAGCTGAAAAAATTCCAGGTGTTGTGGGTATTTATACTTATAAAGATGTGCCACAAGTTAGATATTGTGTCCCAGGTCAAACAGAGCCAGAAGCATCTCCATATGACAGAGTTTTACTTGAAGATACAGTTAGATTTGTTGGTGATGAGGTAGCTCTAGTAGCAGCCGAAGATGAAAAAACAGCACTTAAAGCTTTAAAGATGATAAAGGTAGATTATGAAATTTTAAAACCTGTATTTAATGCAAGAGAAGCAGAAGGAAATGAGGTTGTTATACATCCAGAAGAAGATATAGTAGAGCCGTATCCTTTTGGGTTAGACGCAAAAAATAATATAGTATCTAAAGAGTTTTTTGAATTTGGAGATGTTGAAGCCAAACTTGAAGAAAGTGATTTTGTGGTTGAATCTTCATATAAAACTCAAAGTCAATCACATTGTATGATGGAAACTCATAGGTCTTACTCATATAAAGACATAAATGATAGGATTGTTGTAGTCTCATCATTACAATCACCACACAATGTAAAGAGAATACTTAGAAAAGTGTTGGGTATTCCATCTTCAAAAATAAGAGTAATAAAGCCTAGAATAGGTGGAGGATTTGGAGGAAAGAATATAGCAGCTACAGATATATTTACTGCATTTGTCACTATGAAAACTGGTAGACCAGCAAAGTTTATTTTTACAAGAAGTGAAACTTTTGTCGGTTCTAATAGTAGACATGAAATGTTTTTTGATGTCAGAGTGGGTGCAGATAAAGAAGGCAATTTAAAAGCAATAGAGCTAAAGTCATTAAACAATACAGGTGCTTATGGTGGTAATGGTGTTTCTGTCTCTTCAGAATCTGGGCATAATACATTGCCGATATATAACGATATTGATGCTGTTAGATTTGATGCTAGAACAGTTTATACGAATAGATTACCAGCGGGAGCACTTAGAGGATATGGTGCTACACAGGGAATATTTGCAATAGATAGTGCTATTGATGAATTAGCCAATAAGATTGGAATGGACCCACTTGAATTTAGAATTAAAAACATAATAGATAGATACACTAATGGAAAAGCAGCTGAAGAAGAAATATTAAGTTGTGAGTTAAAACAATGTATAGAAAAAGGTAAGAAATTAATAAATTGGGATGATAAGTATCCATGTAAAGATATAGGAAATAACAAGGTAAGAGCAGTAGGCATGGCAGTTGCAAATCATGGTTCTGGTATACCACGTGTGGATATGGCAACAGTTACTATACGAATGGATGAAGATGGAACATATAAGTTGTTATCTGGTCTTGCTGATTTAGGTCAAGGAGCTGATACAATTCAAGCACAAATTGCTGCTGAAACTTTAAATACTACTGTAGACAGAATATCTGTTTATACAGGTGATTCAGACTTATGTCCATATGATACAGGAGCATTTGCATCTTGTACTACAACAGTTACAGGCAATGCAACAATAAAGACAGCAAATAAATTGAAAGAAATATTACTTTCAGTGGCAGAATCAAAGCTGGGATTTAAAAAAGAAGATTTAGAGCTGGGAAAAGACAGAGTTTTTGTTAAAAATGATAATAGCAAATTTGTATTATTGGAAGAATTAGGTAGAGAATCAGTAGGAGGCATAGGGTTTGCTAGTGATGATGTACCAGTTGTTTTAGAAGCTACAGAGTCTTTTGGTATGTTAAAAAGAATAAAACCATTTATAGCAGGGTTTGCAGAGATAGAACTGGATAAAAATACGGGTGAATATAAGGTAATAAATTTTGCATGTGTCCCTGATTGTGGAACTGTTATAAATCCAACTCTAGCTAGAATACAAGTAGAAGGTGGAGTAATGATGGGTATAGGGTTTGCAATGTATGAGGACCCTATATTTGATAAAGACGGAAGATTATTAACCGATAGTTTTTTACAATACAAAGTTCCTACAAAAAAAGAAGTAGGAAATATATTAGTAGATTTTGCTGACAATTTTGACCCAGGAGGTCCTTATGGTGCTAAATCATTAGGAGAGATAGTAATACACACACCAGCTCCTGCAATAGCAAATGCAATATTCAATGCTACTGGTGTTCGTATGAGAGAGCTACCTATGACATTTGAAAAAGTTTATATGGGAATGAAAAACAATAACAAACCATTATAATATGTAATATAATATATAAAAATATGTAAATTTAAATTATTTTGTAAAATAAAGTAATTAAATAGACATTATATATGGTGTTTTGTAAAAATACCATATATAATGTCTAGTAGAGTATATTCTAAAGGAGGTGAGTTTATGCCAAGTAGAATAAAAAATATACACTATGGAACTCAAAGACAACAATTAAAAAACTTAACTAAAAAAGAATATCAAGCTCTACGAGAGATGTGTTTCTTAGCAAAAAATTTATACAATGTTGGTACATACAATGTTAGACAACACTATTTTAATCAAGGAGAACATCTTAATTATGAAGCCAATTATCACGTATGTAAAGAAAACGAAAATTATAAACTTCTCAATAGTAATATAGCACAACAGATATTGAAAGAAGTTGATAGTTCATTTAGGTCATTTTTTGGATTAATTAAATTGGCTAAAGAAGGAAAGTATGATTTTAGAGGAATAAAATCACCTAAATATCTGGACAAGGAAGGATTTTTTAGCATAATAATAGGTCAAATAAGAATTAAAGAAGATGGTATTCTAAATGTACCTATGTCTCCAGCATTTAAAAAATTATATGGGAAAGTAAGTATAAAAGTTCCTCAAAATATATTAGAGAAAAAGATTAAGGAAATAAGAATAATACCTAAACATAAGGCTAGGTTCTTTGAAATTCAGTATTGTTATGAGATACCGAAATCAGAGGAAGTTTCAAATCAAAAAAATGCACTAGCTATAGACTTAGGTTTAGAAAACTTATGTACATGTGTTACCAATCTAGGTGATAGTTTTATCATAGATGGAAAAAGGCTTAAATCTGTTAATCAGTGGGCAAATAAACAGAATGATAAAATAGAAGCTTTAAAATTAAAAAAGAACATAACAACAATTACAAGAAGGCAATTTAAGGTATGGAATAAAAGGAATAATCAGGTTAAAGATTATGTAAATAAAACTTGTTTTTATATAATTGATTACTGTGTAAAAAATAATATTGGCAACTTAATTGTAGGATATAATGCTAAGTTAGAAAAAAGTGATAATGTGGAGAGGAAAATATATAGAAATTTTATAAGAATTCCTTTTGGAGAGATAAAAGGGAAGTTAGAATATCTATGCAAAATAAAAAATATTAATTTTATTAGACAAGAAGAAAGTTATACCAGTAAATCTGATTTTTTTGCTGATGATTTTCTACCTGATATCAATTTGGATAATGTACAAAAATATGACTTTAAAGGAGAAAGAATAACTCGAGGTCAATATAAATCTAGCATGGGTATGATTATAAATGCAGATGTAAATGCTGGTCTTAATATATTAAAAAAATCACAAATAGCTGATTTATCCAATTTGAAGAATAATCCTCAAATATTAAAACAGCCACAAAGAATAAGAATATCTTAATTATATTTAAAGATAAACTGATAGCGTAAGCTTACAGCTTAGCGGCGAATTGGATCCGCCTTGTTGTTTACAACAGAATCTATTTACTTTAGGGTTTATGGAATTTCAAAAATCACTTTTACTAAAAAGTTTAATTATAAAAATTAAGAGATTAAAAAACTAGTTATAAGAGGTGAAAGTGTGGAATTATCAAATATAATTGGAAAGAATGAAATAATAACTGTAGTTGGAGCAGGAGGAAAAACTTCATTTATAAACTACTTTGCAGATTTTTATAGAGATAAATTAAAAGTTCTCCTTACAACAACAACTAAAATATACGTACCAGATAACTATGAAAATATAATTATGACAATAGATGGAACTGTTATTCCATCTATTTGTCATGGAGTAACAGTATGTGGAAGCTATATAAATAATGAACATAAAATAGTAGGTCTTGATTCATCTATTTTGGACAAAATTGTAGACAAATTTGATTTAGTCTTAATAGAGGGAGATGGTTCAAAGAAAAAAAGACTTAAAGGATGGAATGATAGAGAACCAGTAGTATATCATAAAACTACAAAAACTGTAGGAATATTAGATATTACTTCATTTGGAATGGATATTAATGAAGAAAACATACACAGATTAGACATATTTAAAAAAATAGCAAATATAGATACATATAATACTAGCAGTAATTCTACAGTGAATCTTGAAAATTTAAAAAATATAGTATTAAATCCAAATGGACTATTTAGAAACTATTGTGGGCAAAAAGTATTATTCATTAATAAAGTTGAAAATGAAAAGTATAAAAATTTAGCTATAAGATTAATAAAAAGTATTAAAGAAGATGAAAGTAAAATGGAGATATTTTATGGAAGTATAAAACAAAAGTTTTGTACAAGATATTGAAGTATTAAAATAGTTTATATGATATTATATATATAGATAATATCAATAGCGATATTATAAAAATCATAGAACTATCAATATATTATTATAAATAACAAGGATGATATATATGATAAATGCAGTAATAATGGCATCAGGTTTTGCTAGAAGAATGGGAACAAATAAACTTTTATTAGATTATAAAGGATGTTCTATAATAGAGCATGTATTTAAAGCAGTTAGTAAAATTAATTTTCATCAAGTTGTAGTTGTAAGTCAATATAAAGAGGTATCATTATTATGCAATAAATATAGTTTTAAATATGTGGATAATAAAAATGCGAATATAGGTCAGAGTGAATCCATAAAATTAGGTATTTTAAATAGCTCAAAATGTGATGGCTATATGTTTTTTGTGGGAGACCAGCCATTTATTGACAACATATATATAGATAAAATTATAAATACTTTTAAATTAGATAGAGATTTTATAGTAATTCCAAGAAATAAAGACGTATGTGGAAATCCAGTTATATTCCCATATAGTAAAAAAGAAGAATTATTGGCACTTAAAGAAGATGAAAAGGGTAAAACCGTTTTAAAAAATTCATCAAAAATAAAGTATGTAGAAGTTCCTAAAGAAATATTATTGGACATTGATACAAAAACGGACTATGAAAGAATTGGGGGTAAATTATGAAGTTAATAAAAACTATAGATGCTGTTGGACAAGTTTTATGTCATGACATAACTCAAATAATACCTGGAGAATTTAAAGGAAGAAAGTTTAAAAAAGGTCATGTAGTAAAAGAAGACGATATTCCAGTTTTATTATCTCTTGGTAAAGATAATTTGTATGTATGGGAAAAATCAGAAGGCATGATTCATGAAAATGAAGGTGCGTTGTTTTTAAAAGAATTAACTGCTGGAGAAAATCTAGATTTTAGTGAAATAAAAGAAGGAAAGATAGATTTTATAGCAGCATGTGATGGACTTTTAAAGATAGATGTTGATGCACTTTTTGATTTGAATTGTGTTGGAGAAGTAATGATGGCTACTCTTCATAATAATTTTATAGTAAATAAAGGTCTAAAAGTAGCTGGAACAAGAGTTATACCTCTAGTTATAGATGAGAAAAAATTAGAAGAAGCAAAAAAAGTGGTTGCAAATAGAAAAATAGTAAATGTAGTGCCTTTCAAGCCTAAAAAAGTAGGGATTGTAACTACTGGAAATGAAGTATTCTATAGTCGAATTGTCGATAAATTTGGACCAGTAATAGAAGAAAAAGTAAAGGGTTTTGGTTGTGAAGTTATAGGACAGACTATATGTCCAGATGATAAAGAAATTATAAAAAATGCAATAAAAGAGTTTATAAGTCAGGGAGCAGAACTTATCTGTTGTACTGGTGGGATGAGTGTAGACCCAGATGATGTAACACCAACAGCAATAAAAGAAACTGGAGCTGATTTGGTAACATATGGGTCACCGATATTACCAGGAGCAATGTTTTTACTTGCTTACTATGGAGAAGTTCCAATTATGGGTATCCCAGGTTGTGCAATGTATCATAAAACTACAGTGTTTGATATAGTTCTATCTAGAGTCTTGATTGATGAAAAGCTTGATAAGTATGATATAGCTAGATATGGTCATGGAGGACTTTGTATGAACTGTGATGTATGTACTTACCCTGCATGTAATTTTGCTAAAATATAAAGAGACTATAAAAGAGTATTTACAAATTAAGTACTCTTTTTAAATATGAAACAAAATAAACTAATGATACTTTAAAAAAAGCATCATTAGTTTATAAGTTACAATAAAGTAATTACAGTATATAAAAGAAGGAATAAAGTTGCAATTTGATTTCTTTATAAGTATAATATAATAGATTGTTAATTTTTATGAATTTACAACTTTTACTATACCTTAAATAAATATTTCACTAATTTAGTATAAAAAATATACTGTTTAAGTGATAATAGATAATAAAAGCGTTATCAAAATTTTATGATAAAATAAATTATGAGCAAAAAGAAAGGAAAATATATTAATGTTACAAGTTACAGGTGTTGGACTTAGATTTGGTGATAAGGAATTATTTAAAGATGTTAACTTAAAATTCACTAAAGGTAATTGCTACGGAATAATAGGAGCCAATGGTGCGGGAAAATCTACTTTTTTAAAAATATTATCAGGAGAGATAGAGCCAAATACAGGCAATATATCTATAACTGATAAAGAAAGAATGTCAGTCTTAAAACAGGACCACTTTGAATATGAAGAAGAAACTGTTTTAAATGTTGTTATAAGAGGGCATGAGAGACTTTGGGACATAATGAAAGAGAAAGATGCCTTATATATGAAAGAAGATTTCAATGAAGAAGATGGAATCAAAGCTGCTGAGCTTGAAGGAGAGTTTGCGGAACTTGATGGATGGGATGCAGAAACTAATGCTGAGAAAATACTTATGGGTCTTGGCATAACTAAAGATATGCATTACAAACAAATGAAGGAACTAGTTGGTGGGGAAAAGGTTAAGGTATTGTTAGCACAATCACTTTTTGGTAAGCCTGAGATACTATTAATGGATGAGCCTACCAACCACTTAGATTTTAAATCAATAAACTGGTTAAATAACTTTATAATGGATTTAGAAGAATCTATAGTTATAATAGTATCACATGATAGACATTTCTTAAATCAAATATGTACTAATATAGTTGATGTAGATTTTGGTAAAATACAAATGTATGTTGGAAACTATGATTTCTGGTATGAATCAAGTCAATTGGCTTTACAACTTGCTAAGGACCAAAATAAAAAGACTGAAGAAAAGATAGCTCAATTAAAGGAATTCATAGCTAGATTTAGCTCTAATGCTTCAAAGGCTAAGCAAGCTACATCAAGAAAGAAACAATTGGATAAATTAGAAGTTGAAGATATACAACCATCAAGAAGAAGATATCCATATGTAGGATTTACACCTGCTAGAGAAATTGGTAATGAAGTTTTAGAAGTACACAATTTAACTAAAACTATAGATGGAGTTAAAGTTCTTGACAATGTATCATTTAGATTAGATAGAGATGACAAAGTAGTATTTATGGGTGATGAAATAGCTACTACTGCTCTTTTAAATATAGTTATGGGAGAACTTGAACCAGATAGTGGAGAGTATAAATGGGGAGTAACTACTTCTCAAGATTATCTTCCAAAGAATCATAATAAGTTTTTTGATGGAGTAGAATATTCTTTAGTTGACTGGCTTAGACAATTCTCTGAAGAAAAAAGTGAAAGTTTTATAAGAGGATTTTTAGGTAGAATGTTATTCTCTGGAGAAGAAGCTTTAAAAGAAGCTCAAGTTATATCTGGAGGAGAGAAGGTTAGATGTATGCTTAGTAAGCTAATGCTTTCAAATGCAAACGTACTTGTGTTAGATGACCCTACTAACCACTTAGACCTAGAAAGTATAACTTCTGTTAATAAAGGACTTGAGAAGTTCCCTGGAGTGCTTTTATTTACTTCTCATGACCATGAGTTTATATCTACTATAGCAAATAGAATTATAGAGATAACTCCAAATGGAATAATGGATAGAAAGATGGACTTTGATGAGTATTTAGAAAGTAAAGATATACAAGACCAATTAGCTAAAATGTATGGAAAAAGTAAATAATCATTAATTTAAAAATTGTTTTTAAAATATAATTATTAATATAAAAACCTTTTAATGTTTGTGTACATGCTATGTAAGAGTGTGTAAGTTTTTAATCAAATATTAGAAGGTTTTTTATTTTATTAAAATATTAGATTTTAGAATGGATAGGTGATATGACTTGAATACAATAATATGTAAAGTAATGAAAAGATATGTAAGATAAGTACGATGTTGTAAATTGAAATATAAACTTCTATAGAAAAATATCATAACTAATTGCAATAAAGCAAAACAAAAAGGATTATTTAAGTGCTTGTCAGTTAGAGATAGATACATTTAATATTATAGAAAGAAGATAATAAAACTAGTGCTAGTTTATCAATTAATATTTAATGTATTTATCTCAATAGACCAAGCTAATTTTATATTAATTAGCATTAAATAAACTTTCAGAAATTCTGTCAGAAGCTTCTTTATCCATCTCCTTAAGAACATGGGAATAAACACTTAAAGTAGTATTTATATTTGAATGTCCAACTCTTTCAGATATGACTTTTATAGGTACCTTAGAATTTATAAGTAAAGTAACATGTGAATGTCTTAAATCATGAAATCTAATATGAGGTAAATCATTCTTTTCTAAAAATCTTTTAAATCTTTTACTCATAACATCTTCAGCAATAGGTTCACAGTTCTTATTAAAAAATAACAAATTTTTACTATTTCTAATAGAAGATTTTAACAAATTTTTATTTTGCTTTATTTTGTGTTCTTTTAACAAAAAAATCAATTCTTTTGGAGCAGATATTTTTCTAACAGAGTTTTCTGTCTTTGGCTCTTTAAGAATTACAGAACCATTAATTCGAGATGTTATCTTGTTTACTGTTATTGTATTTTCTTCAAAATCAATATTATCCCAAGTCAGACCTAAAACTTCTGAAATTCTAAGACCTAATCCAATTGCTAAATTAATAGGTAATTCCATGTCTGTATCTTTTGCTAAATCTAATAATTTTATCATCTGCTCTCTATCATAAATTTCATTTTTAAATTTTTTATATCTTGGAGTCTCTATATTATCCATAATATTTTCTTTTATTAATTTGAGTCTATAAGCTCTTCTCATTGCAAGTTTCAATATATTTATATGAATCTTAATTGACTGAGGATTTAATTTATAAGATAGATTATCTATGTAATTTTGTATGTGAATAGGATGTAAGTCTTGTATTTTATATTTACCAATAGATGGATTAATATAATTCTTACAAATACCAACATAATTATTGTATGTAGCTAATGAAATATTTTCATTGTATTTATTTAGAAAATCTAACAGAAATTCTGAAACTGTAATTTCATTTGGAACTAAGAATCCATCTTTATATAAGCTTTCTTTTACCTCACTTAGCCTTTTGCTTGCTTCTCTTTTTTTATCAAAGATACCCATATTTTTTTGTTTCCTTTTGCCAGTGTTTTCATCTGTAAATTCAAGGTAAACAACATAGTTCTTATTTCTTTTTCTAATAAATGCATTCATATATAACCCACCAATCAAAATTTTATACATTTATTATAACATATATACAAACTCAAAAATAGTTTTTGAAATAAAGTTACATTTATTTTAAAATACCAGGTATATTTATTATAAAATGTATATATTATGTCAAATATTAGAATTTTAATTTAATAATCTGTTATACTTATAGAGAAAAGATATTATTTTTTATATTAATAGATTATATGTTTGATTTATACTAA
>NZ_AVHW01000078.1 GCF_000449425.2 Clostridioides difficile CD160 | reverse complement strand
TAATAAAATTGGATTAAATATTTTAAATAAAACCTTTGACTCCAAAAGTCTATTAATATAGTATTTAATTATAGATAAGTTTGAGAGGAGTGTAAAATCATATGACTATTACTAAGATACCACCAGCAGAATTAAAAGTCATGAAATTTATTTGGGGTTCAGATTTTACAGTAACATCAAAAGATGTCATTGAAGCCATGGAAAAACTATATGATTGGAAACAGACTACAACATTAACACTTTTATCAAGATTAGTAAATAAGCAATTCTTAAGTGCAAGAAAAATTGATAGACATACACATTATACAGTTCTTATTGGGGAAGAAGAGTATTTGCATTTTGAAACAAAAACTTTTCTAGATAATATGCATGGTAGTTCTATTGAGAGTTTTATGAAATCATTGTTCAAGAAGGGGGTAAATGAGGACGAATTAAATTCTGTTGAAAATTGGGTTAAAAATATTAAGAAAGATGAATAATTTAATGTAGTTAATTATAATAATTTGGGGTATATATTTTTATTAAAAATAAGATTACATAGTTTTGAGTAAATTACATATTTTATATGTTTAAATATATAAAATATGTAGGTATATAATATCATGCCAGAATTCATATATTTTGTCTTCTTCTAATGTGAAATTAATTGTCAAAAAATAAATATTTTTTATAATAGTTAGTTAAATGAATACTATATTAAAGTATAATGTAAAAATTATAATTTTTTAGAAGTATTTTTATTTTGTTATTGTGATGTTAATCTAATAAGTTTGGTGTAAAATCAAACCTATTAAAATTTAATTTTATATTAGGTTTATAGTTAATATCAACACAACGTAATACTAAGGACTACTTTACAAGTCAGAAATTTTGTCAATTAATCACGTAAATTAATTGTTTTAGATATGTAAAAGGTATAATTTTATTTTTATTACTTATAGAGCTTAAAGTATATAGTGGGTTATATTAAATATATTTGTATTTATAAATTTGAGATAAATATTTAGATGTATATTAATAATTGTTAAAATAAAAAGTTCCTAGTTTTAGGAACTTTTTTATCTGCTTAATACAAAGTATGAGTTTTTGCTTCAGCAATAGCTCTTGCTGCACTTTTATGTTTTTCAGTATTTTCTTTTTTGTAGAATTTAATCACTTCATCTAAATCTTTATTTTCAATGTTATCTTTCTTATTTTCAAGAATATAATTTACAATTGATTCATTTATCAAATCTGTCAAAATCTTATTTTCATCATTAGTTATCTTAGACATTTCTTGTAATAGAATTTCATTAACTTCTACTGTAATTTGTTTTGTATTTTTTATCATATTATTCACCTCTTGAAAAAATTATATCATCTCAAAAAAATAAAATCAATATGTTTTAAAATTATAGAATTTTAATTCTTAAATTCTAAAAAATAGAATGATTAAATAAAACCAATTTTATATATTAAAAGATTAACAAAAGATATTTAGACAAAAAAGCTCTCTTCTATATAGTTCTAAGATAGAGGATTTATAAGGGGTTAAGGTGAATTAAATATAAGACAACTTCTTAAAGCGAATGGGTGTGGTATTTAAATCTAAATGTAGACATATAATATTAAATATGCTAATATATCAAAATAATAAGGGGGGAATTTATGAAGCTTAAGGAAGCATTGATTACATGTGTTGTATGTAGTGTATGTTTAACTCCATTATTGGTAAATGGAGAAACAAAAATAGATGCAGATCATTGTAAAGAATCTATAGTAAATATAGATACTATAGTAAAGTCTGGTAAAAGCTTTAATTCCAAATATAATCAAGGTATGAAAGACTATAAAAATAGTGATGAGTATAAGTTAAAATTACAAAAGAAGAAGCTACAAAATCAGTTAGGAATTAAAATAAAAAAGTTAGTACCCATAACTTTTGAAGTAAGTTATTATACAAGTCTTAACCAAGAAAATGGATATGGAGCTATAACAGCTACAGGAGATGATTTAGAAGATGGTTTTGTGGCAAACAATCACTTGAGTTTTGGAACTAAGATTATTGTAGATGGAAAATTAAAAACGGTTATGGATAGGGGGTCTAGTAAGTATTTTAGTAATTCTAATGCAATAGATGTATTTGTGCCCAAATGGAGTAATGAAAGTGAATCAGAGTACTATGATAGAGTTAACAATATGGGAAGGCATTATAAAAAAGGTTACATTATTGTTGAAGAATGATGCTTCTTAAAGTAATATGTGTTGATTGTAACGTTTAATATATATATAATGAATATAAAACTATTAAAATACAATGAGATATATTATTAGGAGGGCAATATGGAAGAATCTTTTATAAATGGAAAAGTAAATTTATTAGTAGAAAATTACAAGGCGTTAAATGAAGTTAAAGGTTCTTGGCAAATGGGACTAATCCAACATAGCTGTGCACTTGCATTTACCCTTAAGAACAAGAGAATAAGCCCTAGATTAGTTGAAGAGCGAATAGAGCTTATTAAAAAAAATACTGGAGTATTCTCTAATTTTAGAGGATATAATATATTTTATATGGCAACCCTACTTTCGTTTGAATCAAATCCAGAAAGTAGTTTTAAGATGATTTTGGAAATATATAAAGAACTTAAAAATGAAAAATTTTGGGGAGATACATATTTACCACTTACAGCATCAATAGTCTATGAGAATAGAGAAAAAATGGATTATATTACATGTATATCAAAAATGAAAACAATATATGAGTATATGAGGAAAAAGCATCCATTTTTAACATCTAGTGATGACTATTGTAATATAGCACTTATTGCAATTCATTCAAAAAATTTAGAAGAAGATTTAGAATATATAGAAAAATGTTACGAGTTTTTAAATAAAAATGGTTTTTATAAAGGAAATGACTTACAATCATTATCCCAAATTCTTTTGTTTAGTGATGATAGAACTATGGTTAAATGTAAAAAAACTATTGAGCTTAAAAAAGCATTTAAAGAAAGTGATTGTAAAATGAACTATTATGGATATCCAATAATAGGTGCAATTTCATTATTAGATTATAGAGAAGATGAAATAATAGAGAAGATAAAAAATGTTTCAAATAAACTTAAAGAAGAAAAAGGTTTTGGAAATTGGTCTTTAGGAAAAAGTAATAGAGTGATGATTAGTTCGGCTATAGTAGCTTCTATTTATGCAGATTCTATCCAAAATGAGAACAATATAGACTCTATAACGAATAATATATTTTTAAATATTGTTGTTGCTATACAAATTGCATGTGTAATGGCAGCGACTAGTGCAGCTATAGCATCTTCTTCATCAAATTAATAAAATATTATTTAAGTTGGATATAGTAAATTTAATAATGCAATTTATATGTTTAAAAAAGAATTAATATTGCTTTTAAACTAACAGTGATATTTGATAATATGAAACATATAATTAATATATAGATTTTAATAAATACATAATACTACATACAATATAGGGAAAGTAGAAGAAATACATCTGCTTTCCTTTTTTGATTAAAAAATAGCTACGCACACTCGTGACTTTAGTCATGAGTTAGTAGCTAAAATAGTCAGCATATAGGGAAACTTATATGTAGAGATAGGATATAACCTATCCAATACTACTTGAATTAAAAAATAGTATTATGGATAAATTTATGAAAAACTTATTTAAGTTTTATATTGTATTTTTTTTTAGATGTACTAAAATAAACTTATAAAGAAAATAAAGTTTATGACCAATTAGTACATATTACAAATAAGGGGGAAGTTAAGATGGATCAAAATCTAAATTGGCTTAATGAAAAAAGAATAGAAAAAACAATAAAATCTCTAGAAAACAATAATATGAAAGGGTATTTGGTAAATAATAAGGAAGAGCTTCTTAAAAAAATTGAAGAAATAGTAAAAGTGGGTTCTCTAGTAGGATGTGGAGGCTCTATGACTTTATTTGAAACAGGAGTAATTGATTTTATAAGAGAAAAGTACGATTTTCTTGATAGATATGCAAAAGACATTAAACCAGAAGAAATGAAGGAAATCTATAGAAAATCTTTTTCGGCTGATGCTTATTTTACAAGTACCAATGCAATAACAGAAAATGGAGAACTTTACAATCTAGATGGAAATGGAAATAGAGTAGCTGCCATGATATATGGACCTGACAAAGTGATAGTTATAGCAGGAGTAAACAAAATAGTTAAAGATATAGATGAAGCTATAAAAAGAACAAAAACAATAGCTGCTCCAGCTAATTGTAAAAGATTAAATACAAGTACTGGATGTAAGACTACGGGCATATGTATAGACTGTTCAAGCCCTGGAAGAATATGTTGTAGTTACACACTTATAAAAAGACAATTAACACCAGAAAGAATAAATGTAATTTTCCTAAACGAAGATTTTGGATACTAAAAGAATAAAATAAGTAAGGAGAAATAATGAAAAAAGTAAAACTTATATACAATCCTAATTCAGGTGAAAAAAAGATATTATCAAATTTGGACACGATTATAGAATTATATCAGGAACGAAATTATTTATTGATACCCTATAGATTGAATATTAAAGAACCGGTAAAGAATGCATTTAAGGAAGTGGATAGTTCTTATGACCACGTACTTATAGCAGGTGGTGATGGTACCATAGATTTAGTGGTAAATGCAATGAAAGAATTAGACATAAGAATTCCAGTTGGAATTTTGCCTACAGGAACTGCAAATGATTTTTCAAATGCTCTTCAAATTTCATTTGATATAAAAGAAGCTATAAAGAAAATCATAAATTCAAAACCGAAGAAAATAGACATAGGGAAAGTTAATAATAAGTACTTTATAAATGTGGCAAGTGCTGGTATGTTTACAGATGTATCACAAAGGATAAACACAGACTTAAAAAATTCATTTGGAAGAATTTCTTATTATATAAAGGGAATAGAAGAAGCATTGTATATGAGGAAGTTTAAGATAAAAGTATCTTCTGAAGAAATGTATTATGATGGAGATATGTATCTTATGTTGATTTTTAATGGCAAAACAGCAGGAAATATAAATCTAGCATACAAAGCTGAGATAGATGATGGTTATTTAGATGTAATTATTTTTAAGGGAATGCCAATTCCAAAATCAATACCAGTTTTGATAAGTGTGCTTAGAGGTGATTACTTAGATCAATATAATGGAAATGAAATACTGTACTTTAAAACTAAAAAAGTATATATAGAATGTGAAGATTCTCTTATAACAGATATTGATGGAGAAAAAGGTCCAGATTTTCCTCTTAGCATAGAATGTATAAAAGATGGAATAGAGGTTATGGGGATTAGTAGTGAAAAACGTTAATGGTTTAAAGTAAATTATAAAAACTCAAATAAAAAATTACTTCTAACTAAGGTTATTTATAGTAGAAGTAATTTTTTATTTAAGTCTTCATTTTTTATTGTAAGATTATTTAGCTGGTTTAAAGGAACTTTTTAGAGGAACTATTCTATTAAACACAAGTTTTTCATCAGTTGTATATTTGTTATCTATACTAAAGAATCCATTTCTAACAAATTGGAATTTATCAAAAGGTTTAGCATTCTTTACTTGTGTAGGCTCAACAAAACCTTGTAGTATTTCTAATGAATTAGGATTTATTTGTTCTAAGAAATGCTTACCTTCATTTTCAGGCACATCATCAAGAATTAATGGTTCAAATAATCTAAATTCACATGGTATAGCTGATTTAGCATCAACCCAATGTATTGTAGATTTTACTTTACGACCTGTAAATCCAGAACCACTCTTAGTTTCAGGGTCATAAGTTCCATGTATTTCAGTGACATTTCCATTTTCATCCTTAACTACATCAGTACATTTTACGAAATAAGCACCTTTTAAACGGACTTCATTTCCTGGGAAAAATCTAAAATATTTCTTAACAGGTTCTTCCATAAAATCATCCTGCTCTATATATAATTCTCTAGAAAAAGGAACTAATCTCTTTCCTTGAGATTCATCTTTAGCATTATTTTCTATTTCAAGCATTTCAATTTTATCTTCTGGGTAATTAGTTATAACTAGCTTTAAAGGTTTCAAAATTCCCATAGCAAGAGGTGCTTTTGGTTGTAGATTTTCTCTTAGGAAATAATCAAGCATTTGGCTATCTACTGTAGAATTAACTTTTGATACCCCTATTTCACTACAGAAATTGCGTAATGCTTCTGCTGTATAGCCTTTACGTCTGATACCAGATATTGTAGGAACACGAGGGTCATCCCAACCATCAACAACACCTTCATCTACAAGTTGTTTTAATTTTCTTTTACTCATAACAGTATTGTTTATATTAAGCCTAGCAAATTCTATCTGTCTAGGTACATTTTCCATTTCACACTCTTTGACAAACCAATCATAAAGAGGTCTTTGGTCTTCAAATTCTAGAGTACATATAGAGTGAGTTATTCCTTCAATTGCATCTTCAATTGGATGAGCAAAAGCATACATAGGATATATGCACCATTTATCTCCTGTATTGTGATGTGTTGAATGAGATATTCTATATATAATTGGATCTCTAAGGTTTATATTTGGAGAAGACATATCTATTTTAGCTCTTAATGTTTTTTCACCATCTTTAAATTCACCATTTTTCATTTTTTCAAATAAATCAAGGTTTTCTTCAATAGTCCTATTTCTATAAGGACTTTCTTTTCCAGGTTCAGTTAAAGTACCACGATATTCTCTCATTTCTTCTTGTGTCAAGTCACATACATAAGCTTTACCTTTTTTTATTAATATTAAAGCTCTTTTGTACATTTCATCAAAGTAGTTAGATGCAAAATTTAACTCGTTCCAATCAAATCCCAACCACTTAACATCTTCTTTTATAGATTCTACATATTCAACATCTTCTTTTAATGGATTTGTATCATCAAATCTTAAATTAGCTTTTCCGTTAAATTCCTTAGCTAATCCAAAATTAAGACATATACTTTTTGCATGACCAATATGTAAATATCCATTTGGCTCAGGTGGAAAACGAGTTATTATACTGTCATGTTTTCCTGTTTCTAGGTCATTTATAATAATATTTTTTATAAAGTTAGATGAGTTCGTTTCATTTGACATATTTTATACCTCCTATTTAATTTGCTTATAATACAGTACACTACACTGTATTGCATAATATTAATTTTAATCCAAGATTAGAAAAAAATAAAGGTGTAATTAAGAGTATTATGCAAAATATTAACTTTTATACTAAATTTATGTTTTTTACAGTTTATTTACAAAAAATGAGATTTGTTGAATTAATCCTCAAAAGACTGTATTATAATATGTATATTGTTAAGAATATTATGTGAAGTTAGTTATCTAAATTTATTTTAAATCTGTTGACAGATTTGTAAAGGAGACGATTATGGGAAAGGTTGCAAAAATTTTATTGAGTTTGCTTGTTATTGCTTTAGTGTTTATAGGTATTGTTGTATACATCTTGACACCAAAAGAGAGATATGATGTTAGTTCACAAAATAATGAAATTATAGATGAAGAATACTTGTCAAAAGGTTCATATATAAATTCCATGGAGGTAGTAAAAAATCCACTTAGAATGGTTGGAAAAGTGTCTGTTTCAGAGGATGAGTTTAGAAATTTAATATATACATTAATGCAAAAGCATGGGATTAAAGAGCTTGAAAATAATTTTGTTGAAATGAAAGATGGAAAAATAAAAGTAGCAGGACCATATAAGGTACTTGGATTAATAAATAGCCAATATGAGCTTGAGTTAAGACCTACTTTAAAAGGAGAAAATCTAATTGTGAGTCTTGAAAATGTGAAACTTGGTAGATTCAAGATAAGTGATAAGATGTTAGAAAAAATATTAAGTAACTATAATAAAAAAGTTCCATTTGAAGTTAATGGAAATAAGATTACTTTAGAAAAAAGTTATCTTTATCCAGTGACTCTTAAAAATATATCTATAAAAAAAGGAAATATTGACTTAGATATGGAAGTAGAAATAGATTTGAAATCACAAATAAATGGGGCATTAGGGTATTTGAAAGATTCTGGAAAGGCTCAAGATATACTAAATCATTTAATTAATTTAAAGAAAACAGCTGTTGGTTAAAAATATAGAAAACTTATATTTATATTTTTATTATATTTTATATAATATTGAAGTACTTTAAAATCAAAATTTGTAAAATAACATTTATTATGTTAGAATGTTTTATGATATTAAGTTATAAGTACGTAATATTATTTAGTTACTAGATTGGGGGGAAATGATGAATAAAGTCTATATTGTAACAACATATACAGGAACTTTATTATCTTACTTAATAAGGAGTATAAGTAAAAAACTGTATACACATGTGTCAATATCACTAAATGAAAATTTAAAGCCAATGTATTCTTTTGGGAGATTAAATCCAAGAAATCCGTTTATTGGTGGATTTGTTGAAGAAAATATAAATCAAGGATTATATGCTATAAGAAAAAATACTGTGTGTAGAGTATATTCATTAGAAGTAGATAATTTACAATATGAAAGTCTATTTAGAAATATAAAATTAATTAGTGATTATAGAGAAGATTACTATTATGATATAATGGCACTGATATATTTGCCAATGAATATTTATAGACAATCTGAATATAAATATGTATGTTCAAACTTTGTTGCTGATATGTTAGAAAAAAGTGAGATAGACATTTTAAATAAACAAGCATTTGAAGTAACTCCAAATGATTTTTATAATTTATCTGGTCTAACCTTGGAATATGAAGGTTTATTATCAGAATATAATTCTAGACAACATTCTTATGTATCAAAAATTGCAAACATCTAAAAATTTATTTTAGAGTTTATCATATAAAAACTATTGCTAGATAATTAGGCTGAAGATAGTAGTTTAACTTCGAGAGGATTAAGAATTCGTAAATCTTAGTTAAAACACTTTCTTCAGTTTTTAAGTTTCTGTGATTATTTGCATTTTTATAGTATTTTTGGGGTATATAGATTAGATATAATTAAATAAAATAGATATATAAATGTATAAAGATATCTTAACATATAAATAAATATGATAAATATTTATTTTTTGTAAATATATGGATATAATAGTAATAATAACATTTTGTAGAGAGGAGTATTAAATGAAACGATATCTTAAAACATATGGAGTTGCGCTAATAATTGTAGTAATTTATGCATTTATTAAATTACCTGTACTTAGATTAGATTTCACATCTTTATTTTCAGTAGGAATAATTTTCTTTGTTGTGGCAGGAATATTGGATATGATGTTGGATAGAAATGAAAGAACATCTAAACTTGCCAAATATAATTTTTCAATAGCAATCGCTTTACTTGTGTATATTGTAGTTGTACCTTTTATAGCTTCTACACCTGTGTTTCATGCAAAGGCATATAAAGAACTATTAGGAAAAGTGACTGAAAGTAAATTTACTGATGATATTAGTCCTGTTAGTGTAAATGACATTCGTCTTGTAGATGAAGATATGGCCATGAAATTGGGTGATAAAAAGCTTGGAGAAGTTCCAGCTATAGGTAGTGTGTCAAAATTAGGAAAATTCCATATACAAAATGTGGATGGAGAGTTGTACTGGGTAGCACCTCTTGTTCATAGAGACATAATTAAATGGGTGACATCTTTAAGTGGTACAAGTGGTTATGTAAAAGTATCCGCAAGTAATCCTCAAGACGTTCAATTAGTTCAAGAAATAGATGGAAAGCCAATAAAAATAGTATACCAACCAGAAGCTTACTTGCATCAAGATTTACAAAGACATTTATATATACATGGTATTGTAAATGTCGGTATGACAGATTTTACCCTTGAAATAAATGATGAAGGGAAGCCTTATTGGGTTGTAAGTTTATATGAACATAAAATTGGTTATGGAGGAGCAAACGCTACAGGAATAGCCACTGTTGACGCAGAAACTGGAAAAATAAATGTTTATAATGTTAAGAATACACCTAAATGGGTAGATAGAATCCAGCCACAAGAATTTATAACAGACCAGATTAAAGACTGGGGTGTTTATGTTAATGGATTTTTAAATTCTGTTATATCAGAAAAAGGAGTATTAGTACCAACAGAAGGAACATCACTAGTTTATGGAAATGATAATAGGTCTTATTGGTATACAGGTATAACATCTTCTGGTGGAGATGAATCTACAATTGGATTTATGTTGGTTGACTCTAGAACAAAAGAAGCTAGATTATATAAACAACCAGGAGCTACTGAGACAGCTGCGATGAAATCAGCTGAGGGTAATGTTCAAGAAAAAAATTATGAAGCAACATTCCCTGTAATGTATAATATATTAGGTCAGCCAACATATGTATCATCATTAAAAGATAAGGCTGGTCTTGTAAAAAGAGTTGCATTTGTATCTGTTGAAGATTATAATGTGCTTGGTATAGGTGAAGATAAAAACGAAGCATTAAGAAACTATAAAGATTCATTAGAGTCTAAGGGAAATGATTTAAAACTTGATAATGACTTAAAAGACGAAGTCATAGAAGGTACAGTAACGAGAATAAGCCCAGATGTACGAGGCGGAAATACTAATTATTATGTAACTTTAGATTCAAATAAAGAAATAATATTCAAGGCCACTTCAAAAGTGTCTAGTGAATTGCCATTGACTCAAGTTGGAGATAAAGTTAAAATATCGTATTCAAAAGAAGCATCTGGTGTAATTGAAATGTCAGAATTTGATAACCTAAATATTGCAAACTTTGAAGACAAAAGAGCAAAAGAGGGAACAGGAACTGACGAAAATACAAACTCTCAAGATTCTGGAAATCAAGAGAATGTATAGTTTAACTTAAAAAGTCTGAAAATAGTATTTAATATGTTAATAGCTAGTTTTTATAAAATTTATTTTTATAAAAACTAGCTATTTTATTTCAATTCTTTGTAAATTTAATGTCATAAAATTAATATAATATTAGTACAACTTTGCAAATAATACTTCAAGGAGAATGTACTATGACAAATATGGAAAAAGAGATATTGCTTTTAATTAGCAGGGTTAGATGTGTTACAGAAGCTCAATTTAGAAAGATTTATGGAGACCAAAAGAGATATAATAAAAAAAACTTTAAAAAAACTTTGAGAAAAATGTGTAGTGAGTATACATTAAAAAAATATCCTTGTGATGTGGATTATTATAATTATAAAGACCTCTCATATGTATACTATTTAAATGGTAGTAAACTTTTTAAGGGAGATGATTTAATAAAGGCTCTAGTAGGGTCAGAATTAGTTGTTAGAATCAATACTGCAGGTTGTGATGTAAAAAGATTCTACCGAAATGTTAGTGTGGATGATATGAAATATGATTTATTTATTGAATATACAGACCAATTTGGTAATATAAAACAAGTTTTAGTAGATGTTGATTTAGATAATGAAATAGATATTTCTAAATATGAAAATCTTTCTAGAAAGATAGATAAATCTACAATTCCATTTTTTAAAGTGCCAAACGTTTTGGTAGTTACGCCAGATAATCTATCTGAATTAAATGACTTAGAGAGATACGATAATGAGTATAGCATAAATTTTATAGATTTAGGGTTAAATAAACTATTTAATTGTATATAAGCTAATTTTAAAAAAGAAGACTATGGATTTGCCACATTTTGTAAAATAATTGTTGCAATATTATATAGAATGTGATAAAACTATATTAATAAATTAATTAAAAAATAATGAGCCTAGGGTAGAGGTAGCTATATTCAATAGTATTCAATAAGAGCTGGTAAGTGTTGATGATTGATGAAAGGGTCTATAGCCGAAGAAAATTTGTTGACGGACGGATTTTCTGGACTTATGCATAATATGTATAAGGCTGTCACTTTTAAAGTGGTGAGCTACAAGGTTACTTGGTCTATGAGATTTACACGTCCAAAGTATACCTTTGGGCGTTTTTATTTATCAAAATTTAACTTGAGGGGGAAAAAGCATGAGTATAATTGTTCAAAAATATGGTGGAAGTTCAGTAGCAGATACTGATAAAATAAAATCAATTGCAGAAAATATAATAGAACGAAGAAAAGAAAATCCACAAATGGTGATAGTTGTATCTGCCATGGGTAAATCTACTGATGAATATATAAAATTGGCTAAAGAATTGAGTAATGAACCTAGTAAAAGAGAATTGGATGCATTGATGTCTACTGGAGAAATGATTTCAGCTTCTTTATTATCAATAGCATTAAATGCACTTGGATGTAAGGCTGTAAGTTATAATGCTTATCAATTAAATATAAAAACAAGTGGTCTTCATGGAAAGTCTCAAATTGATGATATAAATGTAAATAGAATTAAAAATAGTTTAGATGAAGGAAATGTCGTAATAGTAACTGGATTTCAAGGAATCAATGAAGATGGTGATGTAACTACTCTTGGAAGAGGTGGTTCAGATACATCTGCTGTAGCTCTTGCAGTCAAATTAAATGGAAAATGTGAGATATATACAGATGTTGATGGAATCTATTTTACAGACCCAAGAAAATATTCAAAAGCTAGTAAACTTGATGAGATTGAATATGAAGAAATGCTTGAATTAGCAAGTTTAGGGGCACAAGTAATGCACTCAAGAAGTATAGAACTTGCACAAAAATATGGTGTTGAAATTTATGTTGGACGTACATGTGGTACAGTAAAAGGAACATATATAAGAGGGGGAAAAGACATGAAATTAGAGGATAAAGTAATAACAGGATTAGCTACTAGTGATGATGATAGTTCTATAACAATAAAAGATTTTAAAGCAGAAAATATATCTAGTTTATTTGAAGATATAGCAACTATTGGAATAAGTGTAGATATGATAAGTCAAACTGCACCTATTTTAGATAAGATAAGTGTATCATTTACAGTTCCAAAAGAAGAACTAGGTGAATGTAAAAAGATAGTATCTAAATATACAGATGAAGAACATGTAGTAGTTGATAATAATATCACTAAATTTTCTTTAGTAGGTCTTGGTATGAAAAATACTTCTGGAGTTGCTGCTAAAGTATTTAAGATATTTAATGAAAATGGTATAATGATAAAACTTATAACTACATCAGAAATTCGTATAACTTGTGCTATAAATTCTGATGATAAGCAAGTAGCTATAGAGAAAATAGCAGAAGTATTTAATATATAAAATTTGGGGAGGATATTATGAAACTTCATGGAACTATGACCGTAAATGATAATGAATTATATATTGGAGGAGTGAGTTGTTTAGAACTTAGTAAAAAATATCAAACTCCACTTTATGTATTTGATGAAGCTTTAGTAAGACAAAACTGTAGAGAATATGTAGAATATTTTAAAGCAAAAGATGGAAAAAATAAGGTTGCTTATGCAGGTAAGGCTTTTTTACCTCTTTACATGTGTAACCTTATAAATGAAGAACAAATGTGCCTAGATGTAGTTTCAGGAGGTGAATTATATACAGCTTATAAGTCAAACTTTCCTATGGAAAAAGTTTTCTTCCATGGAAATAATAAGACTAAAGAAGAAATAAATATGGGATTAGATTTAGGTGTAGGTAAATTTGTAGTAGATAATTTTTATGAATTAGACTTGATTGAAACACTATGTGAAGAAAAAGGTAAGACTCAAGAGATATATTTTAGAATAACACCTGGCATAGAAGCTCATACACATGATTATATAAAAACTGGTCAGATAGATTCTAAATTTGGATTTGCCTTAGTAAATGGAGATTTGTTTAGAGCTATAGAAAAATTAAGTGAATACAAAAATATCAAACTTGTGGGTCTTCATGCTCATATAGGTTCGCAAATATTTGATGTAGAGCCATACATAGATACAGTAGATATAATGATGAACTTGGTAAAAGAAATAAAAGAAAAATTCAATATACAATTAACAGAAATTGACTTAGGTGGAGGTGTAGGAGTTTATTATAGTAAAGAAGATAAGCCTAAAACTATAAAAGAATTCTGTGAGACTATAATCACTAAAGCAGAAAGTTCATGTAAAGAGCTTGGAATAGAAATGCCTATACTGGTAATAGAGCCAGGTAGATCAATAGTTGCAAATGCAGGAAGTACATTGTATACAGTAGGCTCAATAAAAGATATAAAAGATGTTAGAGTGTATGTAAGTGTGGATGGAGGTATGACAGACAATGTAAGACCTTCTCTGTATCAAGCTAGTTATGAATGTAGTATTGTAAATAAAATTAACCATGAGACTATGAATCATGTAACAATAGCTGGAAAATGTTGCGAGAGTGGAGATATATTGATTGGAGATATAGATATAATGGATATTAAAAGTGGAGACATACTTATAACAACATCAACAGGTGCATATGGATATTCAATGTCTTCGAATTATAATAAGATACCAAGAGCGGCGGTAGTCTCAGTATTTGATGGAAATGACAAGATAATATGTAAGAGACAAAGTTATGAAGACTTATTGTCTTTAGAAATATAGAATAAAAATTAAATATTAAAGTTTATTTTAAGTAGATTTGCTAAGGTGTATATAGCTCTAAATTAATTTTTAGTTTGTTGTAGTTATACATAGCATATCTACTTATTTTTCATTTTACTAACAAATTTCTTGTAATAAATATAAAATATTTTAAAAACTTCCTAATTATGATAAAATTTAAAGTATATAACAAGGAGGGGTTTAATGAGAGGAAGAGTAATTTTATTAATATCGATATTATCTATATTTCTTGTAGGATGTTCATTTAATAATAAAGATGAAATAAATTTAACTGAGCAAGGAAAAACATACTTAGAAAAACATGACTATAAAAAAGCTATGGAATCATTGTCCTCTGCATTAGAAGAAGACAATACTAATGAGAATGCAAGGGCTATGTACATGCAAGCTATGAGAATGTCAAATATGATTGAGTTTGAAGAAGTAAAAAATTACGAGGATGCAATTAAGGAACTTAAGCTTATAGAGAAAATAAAAAATGGTTCATCTGTTATTAAAGAAGAAGCAACCAAAAAGAAAGAGGAATTAACGAAGTTAGAAAAAGAGCAAAATGAAGCAGAAGAGCAAAGAAAGAAAAAGGCAAAAGATACAGCAGGAGAAGATAGATATAGAGTAGAATCTGATGCAAGGAAAACTTCTTACAGTAGAAATAATAAAAGTAATAAATCTAGTTCTAAAAATGACAATAAAAAATCAGATGATGATAAATCTGATAATAATAATGGTTCTTCTCAGAATCAAGAAAAACCAAATAATAATCCAACACCAACACCACCTTCTCCAGAGACTAGTGGGGGCTCAGATAGTGGTGGAAATTCTCAAAACTCAAATAATCAATAAAGATAAAATACATATATGTAATTAACAAAATATGTATTATAAAAAATTAACTCTTAGCAAACATAATTTGCTAAGAGTTAATTTTTTTAAAATAATAGAAAGGAGTTAATTTGCAATTAAAAATTAAGCGTGCAATAAGTATAAATTATTGTAATCGATTGTCTATATATTTATCAACATAAGTTTTTACAACAGCTGCTATTGGTACTGAAAGGAAAACACCTATAAAACCAAATAAAGATTGACCTATTAAAATTGCAGAAATTACCCATATAGCACCTATCCCAACTTGATTACCCATAACTTTTGGTTCTATAAAGTTTCCATCTAATTGTTGTAATATAAATATAAATATAACAACCCATATAGTTTTTTGTGGGCTATATAAGATTGTCATAGCTATTGGAGGTATTGCACCAATGAAAGGACCAAAATATGGTATTATATTACCTAAGAATATTATTGAGGCCAAAAATAAAGCATTTTCTATTCGAATAACAAATTGAAATCCTAAGAATGCAATTATACCAATAATAAGAGAATCTAATATTCTACCAATTAAATAATCATAAAAAATATCGTGAGTAGTCCTAAAGAATTCTATAATATCATCTGCTTTGTTTCTAGCAGTAGAAGAGTATAGTAATTTCTTAAATCCCAACGCAATTTTTTCTTTGTCATATATAATATATATAGACAGTATAAATCCCATTGTCATATTAAATAGCATAGAAGATATGCTAAGTGTATAGGCTAATAGATTTTTAGGAATTCTACTAATAAAACTATTTGCCTCTTTTAATACATTATCTAAGCTATGCTGTATATGAGGAATTAAAGTTTTTAAAAAATCTATGTTTGACATATTTTTTTCTATAAAATTGTTTATATAATCAGTATACAGAGGCATTTCATTTATCAACCTATTTAATGTATTAGCAATTGATGGAATCAATAATCTAATGCCAAAAGCTAAAATAAGCCCTATAAGTATATAAGCTAAAAAAATGGCTAAAAGCCTATGTGTTTTAAATTTTATTTCAAAAAGCATTACTAATGGATTTAGAAGCAAAGCAAGCAAAATGGCTAGAAAAAATGGGCCAAAAAACTTTAAGAATCCTTCAATGCTTGATATAAAATCTGATGGAGTATTAACAAATTTAAAAAATAAAATTCCAATAAACACAACTATTAAATAGTATTTTACATTTTCTTTTGAAATATTAATCACTTCCTTAAAATAGTGTTTAATCAGCTATTACATATTAATAGTATGTGAAAAGAAATTACAATTATTTAGGAAAATTAAATAATTTTTTGGCTTGTTTTTAATTAAGGTCTAGTATAGTATAATAATGTAGCAAAATTAACATTGATAAAAATATTAAATAACATATAATTTAAGATAAGAAAGGATTATGTATGAGAATTAATAAGTATATAGCATCTTGTGGAATTGCATCTAGAAGAAAAGCAGAAGAAATTATTCTTGAAGGAAGAATAAAAGTAAATGGAAATGTAGTGAGAGAATTATCATTTAACATTGAGGAAGAAAAAGATATAGTAGAACTTGATAATAAAAAAATAAAACTAAGCGAAGAATATGTCTATATAGTATTAAATAAACCAGAAGGATATATAACTACAGTAAAAGATCAGTTTAATAGACCAAGTGTAATAGATATAATTAAAGATATAAAAGAAAGAGTATATCCAATAGGAAGACTAGATTATGAGACTAGTGGATTATTAATACTTACTAATGATGGAGATTTAACATATAAACTTACTCATCCAAAACATGAGATTAATAAAACATATGTAGCAAGTGTGAAGGGTATCATAAGTAATGATGAAATAAAAAAATTTGAGAGAGGATTAAAAATAGAAGATTACACAACAGCACCTGCTAAAATAAGAGTAACTAAAGAAAATAAAGAAAAGAATTATTCTGTGTGTGAAATAACTATACATGAGGGAAGAAATAGACAAGTAAGAAAAATGTGTAAAGCTATAAATCATCCAGTTTTAAATTTAAGAAGGATTTCTGTAGGTAAAATAGTATTAAAAGATATAAAAGTTGGAGAATATAGACACTTAACGAAAGATGAAATAAAATATTTAAAATCAATAAAATAAGAGTGAAATAAGGTTAACATTAGGGAGAAATAGTATTATGGCATATGCAAAATATTTAACTAAAATTACAGATATAAATAAATTTTATTTAGAAAAGGTTGTAAGTGAGGGTGATATAGTAATTGATGCTACTATGGGAAATGGATATGATACAATATATCTAGCTGAGAAGGTCGGAGAAAAAGGGCTTATATATGCTTTTGATGTACAAGAGGAAGCAATAAAGTCTACAAGAAAAAAGTTAGAAAAAGAAGGATATATAGACAGAGTAAAACTGATATTAGATGGTCATGAAAATATGGATAAATATATAAAAGAAGAAGTTTCATGTGTTTTATTTAATTTGGGGTATCTTCCCAGAGCAAAACATTCAATTATAACCAAACCAGACACAACTTTAAAAGCTCTAAAGTTGAGTTTAGAAAGATTAAAAGAAAATGGAATAGTAAGCATAGCTATATATACAGGACATGATGGAGGTCAAGAGGAAAAAGATTGTATATATAATCTTATCAATAATTTAAATCAAGATGAATTTAATGTTTTAGAATCTAAGTTTTTAAATCAAGTCAATAACCCACCACAATTGATTTTAATTGAAAAGAAAAAATCACAGTAAATACTAAAAAAAACTTGACAAGATTCTATTAAGAGTTAATATATATATTGTGACCCCTTAAAAATACTTTAAATAATACGTATATGATAGTTTGCTTTCAAAATAAAATATAAGCTTAAATATGCAAAATAAGATGGGAAACTTTTAAATGAGTAAAAATTGAAAAATTTAAAAGAAATATTGGATAAATATTAAAAAATGCAAGGAAAGATGGTATAATAAATTTAATCGAAAATACTATGTGATGTATAAGGTACAGAAAAGTTAGAATTTTATGAGTTTAAGAAGGTATGATAAAAACTAAGATGAAGTTGAGATAAAAACTAAATAATAGAATTTTTAGAAAAAAAGACAGTTTAACAAAAACAAAATAGTTTATATAACTAAAAGGAGAAAAAAATGGAAGAAACAAATGAAATGAAGGACAGTAAACATTTGATATCAAATATACAATCTCAGTATACGAGATTGAGTAAAGGTCAAAAACTTATAGCACAATATATTTTAAATAATTATGATAAAGTTGCATTTATGACTGCATGTAAATTAGGTGAAACTGTAGGTGTAAGTGAGTCTACTGTTGTAAGATTTGCAAATGCCTTGGGTTATAGTGGATATCCTAAATTACAAGCAGCACTTCAAGAACTCATAAAAAATAAGCTAACTACAGTACAAAGAGTTGAAATGGCACATGATTATTCCGATGATTTTGCAATATTGAACAAAGTTTTAAAGAGTGATATAGATAATATAAGGTCTACATTAGAAGAAATTGATGAAAGAGCATTTAAGGAAGCTTCTAATAAACTTTTAAGAGCTAGAAAAATATACATTCTTGGTATGAGAAGTTCTTTTGTGGTAGCTCAGTATTTAGGTTTTTACTTAGATATAATACTTGACAATGTGCATATAATTAGAATGGATATGGGAGATGCTTTTGAGCAGATTGTAAGAATAAATGAAGAAGATGTTATAGTTGCGATTAGTTTCCCTCGTTATTCAAAAAAATCTTATCAAATTGTAGATTATGCTAAGGAAAAAGGAGCGCATGTAATATCATTAACAGATAGCTTGTTTGCACCAGTAGCATCACTTGCAGACAATACTCTTTTAGTTAAAAGCAATATGGCTTCGTTTGTAGATTCTTTAGTTCCAGCACTTAGTATTTCAAATGCTCTTGCTATATCTGTTGGAATGAAGGAAAAAGAAGATATTAAACAACACTTTGATGATTTAGAACAAATTTGGAAGAGATATTCTGTATATGAGTAAAGTTTGCATATTAATAAATAATTTCAAGGATTAAAACGTTTAAATCTAGCCCTATTTAAACAAAGATATTATAAAAAAACTGACTGACACTTAACTGACAAATTCCTTTTTTTAGGTTTAACTGACATTTAACTGACAGTCAGTTTTTTGTTTATCTGAATAACATTTTGCTTAAATTATTAGATGCTTCTTTGTCCATTTCTTCTAAAACATGAGAATATGTATTCATAGTTATTTTTATATCTGTATGACCCAACCTTTCAGAAACTACTTTATTATTAGCATATATAAGTATTTGATTAATACTTATTGAATTGTTTTCCAAATCAACATCAGACTATCTAAGACCAAAGACTTCTCCAATTCTTAAGCCCAATAACAACATTAATAGAATTGGTATTTCTAGAATATTATCCTTGAGTTTATCTATTAAAAATAATGTTTCTTCTCTATTATAAATATTAATTTTAAAATTATTATCTTTATGAGGAAGTTTTACAAAGTTACAAGGATTTTCTGTTATTTCTCTTAGTCTATAGGATTCTCTTAATACAGACCTTACAAATCCATATCTAGTTTTGATACTTTCGGATGTAAACTTAATGAATAATTCATTTAAAAAAGACTGAATTAAGGACGGTGTTACATCTATTAACTTTGTATCTTTAAAAAATGGTTCTATGTGATTTTTAATTCAAGATTTTCTATTTACAGTTGTATAAGGAAACTAGTTATTCTCATTTGTCATTATGTATTTATAGCATCTATCTACAAACGTTATATTGCTTTGAACAACAAATTTATTATTGTTTATAGTTGATTTTATTTCAATTAAATGTTTTTCAGCATCCTTTTTCTTTTCATAACTTCCATAGTTTTTCTGTTTCTTTTTTCCAGTTTCTTCTTCCACGTACTATACATATACATGAAATTTTTCATTTCTTTTTCTTATGAAAGCTGATTTGATGTTCATATGTACACTCTCTTTATAAGTTAGTTTTATAAAAGAACAGTAGGATTGACCTAATTATGTTACTATATTCTATCATGTAATATCATACAGGGCCAGCCTTAGAACTACTTTTTTCATTTTATCAATTCTTTACAGTTACATTATAACACGTATTTGGATATGCTTAAATTAATAGGAAGATAAATATTGTAAAGAAGGAAAAGAAAATTTAATGTAGAATTATTAAGATGTATGGTATTTCATATATAAAAGGGGGAGATATTGTGAGATTAAAAAAATTATTATCATTAGGGTTAACTATGTCAATGTTTGTTGTTGCTTGTCCTATATCTGCTAATGCTCTTGATAAAATCGATAAGATTCAAGGTACAGATAAATATGAAACTGCTGGACTCATTGCAGATAAACAAAACTATACTACTGCAATACTTGTAAATGCAGATAGTACTATGGCTGATGGTTTAAGTGCGAGTGGACTTGCAGGAGCTACAAATGCACCAATTCTTTTAACTAAAAAGAATAATATACCAAGTGCAACTCTTAAAAGAGTGGAAAAAGCTGATAAAGTATACATAATTGGTGGAGAAAGTTCTATTGATAAAGCAACTGAAAACGTTTTTAAAGATAAGGGTATAGAAGTTAAGAGGCTTCAAGGAAGTGATAGAATTAAGACAAGTTATAATGTAGCAAAAGAAATAGGAGTTATTAATAAGGTTAGTAAAGTTATATTAACTAATGCTTTTAAAGGTGAACCAGATGCTATGAGTATTGCGTCTGTAGCTGTTAGAGATAAAGCACCAATAGTATTAACTGATGGGAAGAGTGTACCATTTAACACTACTGGAACAGAAAGTTATATAATAGGTGGTACTTCATCAATGAGTGATAACTTAGTAAATGATACTAATTCGACTAGATTGGGTGGAGTAGATAGATATGATACTAATAAGAAGATAGTTAATAAATTTTATAATAGAGCAAATGAATTTTATATAGCTAGTGGAAAAGATTTAGTGTATGCACTTGTTGGTTCTACAACAACTAAGAATACTCCAACAGTTTTAGTTGATGATAATAGCAATAAGACTGTATTAAAAAGTGCTACTAAAATAACATCAATAGGAAATCTAAGTGATAGTGTGTTACAACAGTGCTTAAATATAACAAAAAATATAGGAAATTCAGATACTGGAAAAGAATATACAGTAGAGGATGCTGCTAATATAGTAAAAGACTTGTTAGGTGCTGAAAAGATTTATTTCAATTATGAATTTAAAAAAGGGGAAAGCTCAATATTTCTAATAGATAAAAATTTTGAGTATTCAGGGAAACAATTTTATATGTTTGGTTTTATGACTGGGCATACAGAAGGTGATGTTAGATATTGTGTAGAAAAAAATGATATAAGTAAAGTATATACATATAATGTTAATGGAGTTATGGAAGTGTGCAATCCAGATGATTATAAAGATACAGAAATGATAACAGAAGAAAAAGCAAAAAAATTAGCACTAGTAGAGTGTGCTAGAAGACATAATGTTAGTATTGATAGTTTAGTAGTTGATATGATAGACTTTGATAATATTAATGATATTAGTGTCTATACTGTAAGAATAGATTCAAAATATGATGCAGGTACATATGGATGGTATTTTATAGATGCCTATAGTGGACATGCTTATAAAGATATCTGGAATAATATTTAAGAAATTATTTTTTTATTAATTTAGATAAAGAAATTTTATATTTTATATTTTATATTAACTAAGTGGTATGTAAATGGCAGATAGTTTATTAAATGGTGTCAACTCTAAAAAGATTTTATATTAACTAAGTGGTTTGAAAATAATTGTTGTTTTTAAAAAATTTTAAACCAAAATAAGAAAAAGACTATGATAAGTATAGAATTAATTTTAATTATC
>NZ_AVHW01000077.1 GCF_000449425.2 Clostridioides difficile CD160 | reverse complement strand
ACAATTAATAATACATAAAAATAGAAAATATTTCCATAACTATATAAAAAGAGATTTTTTATTACAAATACGAGTTTTTTATTGTATCTGTAGAACAAAAGTATTATCATGTAAGTAAGATAATTATCTATTACAATTCTGAATAATCTAAAAATAATTCTAGAAATGAAAGAATATAATTACATAGTTTTATTAAAAGTTTGTTGGAGATTTCTGACTAAAAGTAAGAATGTAAGTTCTGTGATAGGGAGATGATAGTGTAGAAGAATAAATTTTTTATAAGTTATTAATTTTTTTAAGATTTGGATAATTTAAAAAAGAAATATGATATAAAATATAATAGATGTAAGAAGTAACTAGAATTATTACTCAATATAAAAAAGAGGATTAGCTCCTCTTTTTCATTTATCAGAATTGTTTTCTTCAGAAAAAATCTAACTATTTTTAAAGCTTTATCTTTAGAATCTTTATCAAGTTTATTAAAGTGTTCTAATAATTCTCTCATTTCATCAGTAGGATTTAATTTTTCTATCAATTCTTCTTATTTCAAATCAGAAATATTAATTTTTACGTTAGTTATTTTTAGCAAATATTATAGCGATATACGAAGGATTGAGGTTATATTGGAGGATATTATTCAAGGCAAAATAGAGTATAAAAAATGAACTTATTTCACCTTAACATAAAGTATTCTAATGAAATACATTAAAAAAACTATATAAATAACTGATAATTGAGTTGGCAATTAGATATATACATAAATAAAAAATAAATTTTTTAAAGCCAGTTAGATTGAGTTTTTTCTCTATCTTTGCAAGAAAAAAATATGTTGGTAGAAAAACAAGAATTGCAATTAAAAAATATATTAGATACTTTGGTATAGGATAATAGTCCATAAATAATCACCTCATAAATTAGTATAACCTTAGAATAATATGAGGGAGTGATAATAACAACATATTTTGCAGAGTTGTAAATAAATTGAAATCAATTATTTAGAAGAAAAAAGAGTGATAGATTATGAATGAAAATATAAATAAAGAAATAACAGTACTTGGAACTTTAGAAGTTGAGGAAATGAAATTTCATGATATTGAGGGAGGATTTAGGAAAGGTAAGAAAGCAATGTTAGTAAAGGATATAGCTGAGATACATAATAGAGAATTATTCAAAGTTAATGAACTGATTAACAATAACATAAAGAGATTCAAATCAAATATAGATATTATAGGTTTAAAGGCTAATCCTTCAAAAGGATTAGCTTATGAATATGTTGGATATAGTAAATAATCTTTTAATCAGTCAAGAAATATTTATTATCTGAGAGAGGTTATTCAAAACTACTTAAAATACTGGAAGATAATAAGGCTTGAGAGCAATATGAAAAAATAGTTTATGAATATTTCTTAATGAGAAAAGAATTAAATAATCCTATTTTAAGTGCGTCAAAGGAGTTACAAGTTATTTATGTTAGATAAGAGACAAGGAAGTCTTAGAAACTAAAATAGAGAGTGTTAATGAGAAGTTAGAGAACTTTATGGATGATGCTCCATTATTCAATCTAGAGTGTGATATTATTGTAAAATAAGTTAAGAGAGTAGCAAGAAAATTACTTGGTGGACATGGTAGTAGGTCTTATAAAAATAAGTCTCTAAGAGGGAAAGCTTACAGTGATATATATCATCAAATTAAACGAGAATTTGGAGTAGAAAGTTATAAAGCTATAAAGCGTTGTCAGTTAGATAAGGTACTGGAAATAGTAGATAATTATAAGCTATCTACATTTCTTGAAGAAGAAATAAGATTATTAAATAGTCAACTATAAATAGTAAGTTAAGGAAGGATTAGACTTTTCCTCTTTAAAGGGGAAAATCTCAATTAGTTAATTAAAAAGAGAAAAGGAATGCTTCTTTCACACTCCACTTGTCAAAAAATAAAACTTTTATATATAAGATTATAACAACATAAATAAATAATAGGAGTATGAATAAAAAGACACTATTCCAAGAAGCTGAGGGAAGATTACTTTAGAATATTAATCTACAGATACACTAAAAAGTAGATAAATTGAGAACGAAATTTTATATAATTTTGTATCTTAATTCAGAGATCTAAAAAGTGAGTGGGGCTTGGTAACCCTACTCACTATGCTTTATCTAGGTTCAATTCATAGAACTTGCTACATAATAGAGCACCTATTTTAAAAGACTAAGCTATAACAAACTTAGACTTTTGATTTTGAAAGTATTATAAAAGTATAACTGTTTTTGTTGAAATATTATATAATTTAGACTACTATTAAATAAAAAAGGTATTGGAGGATATAGACATGATTATAAGTACAGGAGATATTAAAGAGGAGTATGGGGTTATAGATGCTATATTTGCAATAGACTCTCATAAGGAAGGAATATTTAGAGGTGCAGACCCAAACTCAGCATTTAAAGGGGTAAAAGAACAATTAAAGAAAAAATGTGAACAATTAGGTGGAAATGCTGTAATCAATTGTCAATTTGAATATCGTATTGCTGTGGCAGATGGTTTTGCAAGCAAAAAACAAGTTGTTGAAATATTTGCATATGGAACAGCTGTAAAAACTTTGTAAAAATAGAGTTTAATCCAAAAGGTCATCTCAATAGATGGTCTTTTTTATATTATATTAATATAAAAGAAAATAATTACTAGGAGGTATGGATATGTATGAGTATAAATTTTTTCAGTTACCAGCTACACCACTTTTTAATAAAGGTAAAACTATAAATGATGTACGGATACCTATTTTAGAAGAAGAATTTAATAATCTAGGAAAAGATGGCTGGGACTTATTTCAGATAAATTGGATTGAAGGTATTGCTGTATTTAAAAGAAAAATTAAAGAATAAATTAGTGTATAATAAAATAAAAAATAAGGGGAATAACTATGAAATGCCCTAATTGTAGTAGCGAAAATATAGAGCAAGACATTTCTACAGTTAGCGAATCAGGATTTGTTATATATAAAACTGGTTTGTAATACAATACAAGATTTTCCTCTAAGGTATCTAAAACATGTTCTGACTTATGCTTAGATTGTGGTGAAATAGTGAGAACTTATATAAAGGGGAAGACTGACAGAAATTGGTGTAAAGATTAGAAATAAAAATACATAAGATTTAAAATGATTATCTTTATAGAGGGTATTTTATCTTTTAAAAATTAAATCTATGGGAAAATAACCTAAATTAGTTAGGAGTGATAACTATGAAGAAAAATATTTTAGGGACATTGCTACCATTACTAACAATGATTATAATATTTGTTCTATCATTTGAAAATATAATAACTAATAGTTTAGGATTAAGCAATATGGATATAAAAGGAGCTCTTATTTTAGGTATAGTATTATTTATTCCATTTTCATTTTTAGTTAATGGTATAATATGTGCTATCAAGCAAATAAATTGGAAAATTCCAGCATTAATATCACTTCTAGGCTCGATTATTATTATGATATATCTAAAATTTGATAGTACAGAAATGGCATTGTATTTATCATATTATTTTATAGCATATTGTATTGGATATTGGGTAACTAGTTCAATGAAAAAATAAATTAAAAGGTTATCTTAACCGATGGTCTTTTTTTATACAATAAATTAAAAGGAGAATGAAATTATGAAATTTGAAGAAGTATATAAAAAGATTAAAGAATTAATAGAAATTATTTAAACTAATCTTAGGGTCTGTTGGCTAATAATTAGCTTTATTCTTTATTATATGATATAATGTAAAATAGAGATAAGGAAGTGGTTAGTATAGGAATATTAAAAAGTGCTGAATTAATTAGGAAGATAGCACAAAGAATTGCTAGAGAAAAAGGAATAAGAGAGCAAGAGGCATGAAATGATGCTGTTACAGAGTATAAACAAAAACATAGATACTTAGTCTAGAGAATCATCTTTATAGATGGTCTTTTTTTATGTAAGAAGTTTGTGTAATAAATTAAAAATAAATGTAAAAAATATTATACAACTATAATAAGATAAAGTAATGTTTTTAAGGAGAAAAAGATATGCTCAATCAGTTTAATGAATTTCTTGGTAACTATATAAATATAATTTCTGTAATTGCATCATTTGCATCAATAGCAGCCTTGATTATATCAATTATAGCTTTTATGGAGTCTAATAAACAAGCCAAATTGATATTAAAATATAGAAGAAATAACGAGAATAATATGGCTGGTGATTATTATGAAAATGGTAATGGATATATTAGACTTGATTCGAATAATATAGATGATAAATCTGATATATATACTAAGATTCATAGTAATAACTTAGTTGATTTTGTAATAGAAAATAAAAGTACAATTGTTGCAAAAAGCCCTATATTAAGTTTGAAATTTATTAATATGGAAGTGGATATTGAAGAAAATAATAACTTTGAACAAATAAATAGTGAGCTCAGATGGCATCCAAAAGATAATACCACAATTCATAAAGGAATAAATTTTAGAATAGAGCAATTTAATTTTAAAAACTGTGTTATGCTTAAAAAAGAAGTTTATATAGAGGTGGTATTATCAGCTGATAATATGAAGACAAAAGAATTTAGAATACCAATAAAAGTATATTAAAGAACACTAGCAAGTGTTCTTTTTTTGTTTAATGGATTGGAGGCAGTAAATGAACAAAAGAGAAGTTGTGTATTTAAATTTAGAAGATATAAAACCTTATGAAAATAACACTTTAAAGATTCAATTAAACTTAAGTAAAATGTTTGTATAAATCTTGTGATATATTTAAAATCTTTTTAGAATAATTATAAATTTATATTGATAAACAACTGTAAGAGTAGACTTGTTTTATAGTATAATAAATTAATATATTATGCAGAAAATTAAGGAGATATACTTATGCAGACCTTAGATGTATACATGAAAAAATTATATCCACAATATCTAATCAAACATAGTGAAATCGTTGATGAAGTAACTGTTGATGTACGTACACCAACAGAATATGGTAGTATAACTAAATTAGAACATAATATCTCTGTTATTAATGAAAAAGAATATGACTTTTTGCACAGGAATAAACCTATTGCAGGAATTATTGTTTTATATGGTTTAATAAAAAATCGCAAAAAGATAAAAGATAAACTCCTATCTATTAGTGATAACAATAGTAAAAAGATAATAATTGCTTGTTCTAAAGGTAGGATTCGTAGTCCAGTTGTTTGGATGTATTCTAGATATTTAAAAATAGATTCTAAAGTATTATTGGATGGAATAAACTCTCTAAAAAATAATTCTTAAAAGCGAAAATTTGAGTATTTTGTAATTGTCGAATAGTTTTTGAAGGATATTAATCTTTGAAGTTGAATTTTATACTTTGGAAGAGATTAATATGGATGAAAAGTATTTGAAAGAATACTTATTTTATTATGAGAAATTAAAAGGTAAGAAGAAAAAATAAGAAACTATAATTTAATAATAATAGAAAAAATAAGTATATAAAATAATAGAACTGTAGTAGATTTAAATGCTAAAAATAATATGTTGATATGGTTTTATCCAGCATTGACTTTGTTTATTGCAATAGATAGTTGAAAAGTTCGATTTAATATCAGGTACAATATAAAATACACATTTATAAATTATAGATGTGTATTTTTTATATGAAAAAATAGAATAAGAGGAGATTAAAATAATATGAGTAATTTAAGTGCTTTTTTAGCCTGAAATACGACAAAGATTGATAATGTAAAATATGTGGCAAGTGATAGATTCTTAGATGAATAAGGAAAACCAGTCAAATGGAAATTAAGAGTTTTATCTTCTGAGGAATACGAAGCCTTAAGAATAAAGTGCACTAAAAGGGTAAAAGTTGTAGGCAATAATGGGAAAGCTATAGGAAAATATACAAGTGAAATTAACTACAATAGCTATGTAGCTGAATTATGTACAGCATCAACAGCATTTTCTGATTTAAAGAATGCTGATTTACAAAATAGTTATGGAGTAATGTGAGAATCTCAGCTATTAAAACAATGCTTACAGCAGGAGAATATATAAATTACAGAGTAATAGTAAATGAGGTTAATGGATTTGATACTTCATTTGAAGATAAGATAGAAGAAGCAAAAACTAATTCGAGGTGGAGAAGAAGGTAGAACTTAAAACTAAAGATTAAATTGGTATAGTCACATTACTAATATATGAAAATGTTACAATTTTGGAAATAGATGGATATATATGTTGTATAGTATAATGTAGATAATATATCACTAAGTAAAAAATAACAAAGAAATCTAAATTATGAGAGGTGTATTTATGGAAAATAAGGATATTAAACTTACAATATGTATATTTGCTTTTGTAATTGGAATAATAGTGTTATTTTGCTGTATAGGTTTAGGTCAATTTAATATAGAATGTATTATGCGACAAAATGGTGGAACAATGGATACGAACCAATATAATATATATTTAGAACAATCTATTTCACAGTATAGAAATTTTGGTTCTATATTGGCTTTATTAGGAGGAATAGGAATACTGTTTGATAAAAGTGTTAGAAAATACTAAAAAAGTACGTTTTTATTAAGATAAAAATTAATCTTTATTAAGGATGTGATGAATGATATGTCAAGAGAAGTATTTACTGTAAAAATTACACCAGTAGAAGCACAGAAAATGGTAGAAAAGAATTTGGATGCAGATATAGTTTTTTCTGATATGTATAGCTTAGGTGATGGTAAACTTATACTAATTACAACTTTCGACAAATATTATGCAAGAAGTAATAGTAATTCAGGGTTAGTAGTTATTTGTGAAAATACAACTGGAAAAACTCTTGTTAAAATTGCTTCAACCGGAAGTTCGATAGGAGTTCTTCAAATTGATTGGGGAGTAGGAAATAATTTGATTAAAAGAGTAAAAAATATTCTTAGTGATTATATTTATAGGTGTAATTAATATTAATAAAGGTTAAAACTGTACTTATTGTGTCCAATGTAAACAATATAGAACTTAAAATTGTTTTTGCTACACTCAAAGATAATTTGAAATGAGATAATGTAAAAATAAATAAAGATAATGATGAAATAGATGAATTAAAAGTAGCAAATATAGAGTCTAAAGCAGAGTTAAAAGCATTGTGTGAGAACTTAGACTCACTCACAAGTATGTTAAAGTGGTTGATTGGAACAATGTTAGTAGGATTCTTTATATTTGCAATTCAAAGAAGCATATTTTAAAATAAGAGGAACAGAAATGGATAATTTAATAAGTTTTATACCTGAGCAGTTACTAATTTTAGTAGCTGTTCTCTTTATTATAGGTAAAGAATGCAAAAAATATAAATAACTAAATAATAAATAGATTCCAATAGTCTTATTAGCACTTGGAATAGGTTTTTCAGTATGCTCTCTAGGATTAAATCAAACCTCAATCTTACAAGTTGTAATTTGTTGGGGGATATCAATAGGTATAAATCAAACTTACAAACAGTTAAAGTAGGAAAATAAATAATGAAAATAACAATAATACCAGAGCATACGCTAACAGGTAAAGGAACAGGAGCATTTGGTTATATAGATGAAGGAAAAGAAAATAGAAATACCAACTGATTTAATTGTTAGATGGTTAAAACAAGGTGGAGCAACTGTATATACTTATAAGATAAAGAGAATAATTATCTATCTGAACAATGTCAAATAACAAACAAACAAGACATAAACTTAGCAGTACAAATTCACTTCAATGTAAATAGTACAACACTAAATTCTATGGGTACAGAAACAATATACAAAACTAATAATGGCAAAGTGTATGCAAATAGAGTAAATGATAAATTAGCAACAGTATTTAAAAATAGGGGTGCAAAATCAGATGTAAGAGGTCTTTACTGGCTTGGTAAAAAGCACCAGCAATTCTAATCGAAGTATGTTTCGTAGATAGTAAAACTGATACAGACTATTATATTAAAAATAAAAATACGGTTGCGAAACTTATAACAGAGGGTATATTAAATAAGAAAATAGATAATATTGAAGTGAAACAAATGTATAAGAATACAGTAGTTTTTGAGGGAGAAGTTGACAAGGTATTAGCACAAATAGTCAGTTGGAATTATAAAGAGAGTGAATGTTTAGTTTGTGATATAAAAGATTATAAGCCATATCAAACAGAAAATTTATATATTATAGGTGGAGGAGTATGTAATAAGATAAGTTCTATAAATAAAGAAAAATACACTATGATAAAGGGGAATGATAGATTTGATACACTTTACAAAGCGTTAGATTTTATAAACAAATGGATTTAATTGATAGAAATATATTGAAATTAGAGAATATTACATATAACTAAAAGTGGTAGGTTAAACTTATCACCTTTTTTTATATATTTTCATTACCTAAGTTATACCTGTGAATGTGTATTTAAAATACATTCTTAATAATATAAAATCTAATCAAAAATGGACAATTCTTCAATGGATAATTTACTATTATTTATATATTAGAATACATTTTAGAATTATTGCTAAAAATGTAAAAATATGTTAAATTCTATATAAAATTATATTATTGTTAAAGGGGGTAATATCAAATGAAATGGGCTAGTAAAAAAATATTTATTTTATTATTATCAAGTATAACAATACTGTCTTCAGTTGGAGGAGTAAACGCATTAGAACTTAAAATGAATAGCAATTTAAAAAAACAGATAGAAAAGAGGACTACTATACCCGCTTTAGATACATTGACAATGGTACAAGCTTTTCCAGATGCAAATTTTAGAGCATATCTTTGTGATATTCTATCTATAAAAGATGAAAATGTCCCTATATCTACAGACTCTAAGGATAGAATTGAAGCTATAGATGAATTGGCTGTATATGAAAAATCAATAAAAGATTTATCTGGAGTTAATTATTTCGTTAATTTAAAATGGTTATATTGTAGTAATAATAACTTGGAAATATTAGATGTAAGTAATAATCTAGAACTTGAGACTCTAAGTTGTTATGGAAATAACTTGGAAACATTAGATGTAAGTAATAATCTAAAACTCACAGATTTAAATTTTGGTGGTTTTGGTGGTAGTAATATTAAAACATTGGATATAAGTAAAAACAAAAAACTTGAAATACTATATTGTTATAATAATAACCTAAAAACATTAGATATAAGTAATAATCCAGAACTTACACATTTAAGTTGTTTTGGTAATGGCTTAAAAATATTAGATGTAAGTAATAATCCAAAACTTAAAGAATTATATTGTGATGATAATGACTTGAAAACATTAGATGTAAGCAATAATCCAAAACTTGAAAACTTATATTGTCGTGATAATAACTTAAAAACATTAGATGTAAGTAATAATCCAGAACTTAAAGATTTAAGATGTGGTGGTAATGACTTGAAAACATTAGATGTAAGCAATAATCTAGAACTTACACATTTAAACTGTATTAATAATATGCTTAAAACATTAGATGTAAGTAGGAACAAAAAACTCATATACCTTTATTGGGAAAAACAGAGAGAACCAAAAGAATCATCTGGAGGAGGTTCTTATACTCCAAAGTCAATAGTAACAAAGAAAGATTCTTTAGTAGGTTTTGATAGATATGAGACTTCAATAAAAATAAGTAAAAAAGGCTGGGATAATGCAGATAATGTAGTACTTATAAATAGTTCTAGTATATCCGATGCACTATCAGCTACACCATTTGCAAAAGCTAAAAATGCCCCAATACTGCTTACTCAAAATGATGATTTAAATCAACTAACAGAAAATGAAATAAATAGATTAGGTGCAAAAACTATCTACATAATCGGTGGATTTAATTCTGTAGATGCTAGTATTGAGAAATATTTAAAAGACAAAGGTTTAAATATAATAAGAATATATGGGAATGATAGATATGATACTTCAATAAAACTAGCAAAAGAATTACATAAAGAAAATAAACTGTCTAAATTAGTTTTAGTAAATGGAGAAAAAGGACTCACTGATGCAGTAAGTATGGGAGCAGTATCAGCAAAAGAGAAAATGCCAATACTTCTTACTAACGAAAATGATGATATGAAAGCTATAGAAGAATTGATTGATAATAAGGATATATCAAAATCATATGTAGTGGGTGGAGATAGTCTATTTAATAAAGATATTGGAGATAAACTTCCATATGTAATTAAAATAGCTGGAGAAGATAGAGGAGAAACTAACTCAAAAGTAATAGACTATTTTTATGATAATAACATTTTAGATAATTTATATATTGCAAAAAATGGAGAAAATAGAGAAGATGATTTAGTTGACGCTTTATCAGTAGGAGTACTTGCAGGTAAGACAGAATCACCAGTAATATTAGTTGGAGATGGAATAAGTGATACTCAAAAAAGTTTAATAAATAAAAGAGAATTTAGAAATATAACTCAAATTGGTGGCGATGGAAATGAAAAAGCTTTTAGTGAAATAGAAAACTTAGTGAAGTAGATAGATTAGAAGGTAGTAACTAGAGTTAGTTGCCACCTTCTTTTTTAATAAATTTAAAGTTTATATAACAATATACCTTTTTCTAATTAAATAATATAACATTGTTGTTATAATAGCTGCTAATATCATTGCTATTATTGTAATGTCTAATATTCTTGTAAATAAGGCTATTGCTATGTATTCAAGGTTTATTGCGTAGCGATAAAGCACTTCCAGTTTAACAGTTCTTTTTCTATCTATATTTCCATACTTTAATTCTAATTTATCTAAATATTCATCACTACAAAAACCAATTTTATGTTTAATTAAGGCTATTATTGTAGTTAATATTATAATTCCTATTCCAATAAGTATAAGATTGATATTCCCCAAATTCATAGTAGATACCTCCTCTAGCATAATAATTTTTTTATGTATGATGTTTATATTCTTTTGTAAAGAGGAAGGGAAGATAAAATAATGATACAAATATAAGTCTTTCTAAAATAACATAATAGTTAAGTGACATTTCAGAACTATTACAAATAACATCCAAACTATTAATTAAAACATGAATTATAGAACAAAACCATATATTTTTAGTTTTCAAATAAACATAACCTAAAAATATAGAAAGTCCGATTCCATAAATTAAATGAATTACACTTCCCATTATTGGAGCATCTGGACTATAGGATGTAAATTGTAAAGGTAAATGCCATAAACTCCAACAAACTCCTACAATTATAACACCTATTTTTTTGCCAAATTTATCAAAGAAAATACTTTGTAAAAAACATCTCCAGCCATATTCTTCAGACAAAAAAGGATAAATATATATTAGTGATATTATAATAAGGTTAAGATAAAATAAAATACCATTATAATTAAGATTATTTCTACTTATTATTAATCCAAGAATAATTTGAGAAAATATAAAGTAGACAACTAATAAAGCACCTGTTCTTACATTTTTTAGAATATACAGTTCATTTGATTTAAAAGAATGAATAATAAGATATAAACTGCTTATTAAAATTAATATAGAATTCACTAATTGATATTGATTGAGGTTTATTAAGTTAAATGATTTAGCAATAAATAATAAAAAATAACTAAGAAAAAGTAATATTACTAATGAATAAAACTTATACTCATTATTAGTTTTTCCTTCTGAGTAAAATTTTGCAATAGCGACAGAAGATAAAGGCAATATCATCATGAATGATGCAAAGTTTTCTGGGTCAATAAACTTATTGAAATATAATAGTAAACCTAGTAAATAAGTTAAACCAAAAGTTATAGAAAAAAATATTATAATCTGTATTTTCTTTCTTTTTTCCTCGTTTTCAATACATTTTGGGTTTAATAAATCAATCCATTTTTCTTGTAACTTCAATAGAAAAACCTCCCTTAAGATATTATTTTCTTTTTTATAATCACCAACTTATATAAGATTTATCTTTCTTAATCAAAGTATACCAGTAAGATAAGTACAAAGAGTATATAAAATATTACAAATATATATAATAAAAATTAATAATGAGATAATGAATAGCAAAAAAATAATTATTTTGCAGAAATAGATTTAAATTTCTCAAAATTTATACTATAATTTATGTAAATAAGTAGATATCCTTATAAAATTAAAAAATTTGTATCATTTGAAATATCAGTATCGATGATTTTTTAGTATATGTACAAAGATAAAGAGAAGTGTATCAAGTGCCACTCGGACTGATTATGTAGATGTTTTTATAGGAACTAAATTTGGTTTAGCATAAAATACAAATATAGAATTTAGGTGCTTTTTATGAAAAAAATTTTATGGATTTTATATAGCTTTATAGTTATTACGATTAATTTTATATTGAAAGAAAAAAATTATAACTTTATTTTACTGGCAATCTTTTTTATACTACTATTAATTCAAAATGGAGTATTAAAAACAGGTTACCAAAATAGAGCTACCTTTTATCAAGATAATTATTTTAATGAAGAAGATAAAAATGATGAGATAAAACTTATGACTATAAAGAATTTTATATTTTTGTCATTACCATTATGCTTTAATATAATATTTAACTATTTAACTTCTTAAATTGCATTTAGATTTATTTTAGTAATAGATAAATTAAATTTAAATATTAGATAAAAAGGTAGTAACTATTTAATTATAATTACTACCTTTTTTGTTGCAGATAAAAATATTAATAAATTGTGGAAAACTCATACAAAAACTGTGAATAAAATATTTAACTTACATGTATATACAATCTAAAATATAGAATGTTGAAAAATCAATGTTTATAGATGAAAATATAAGATAAATCTTATTCTGTATATGAATAATAATGTTATAATTTTTTAAACAGAGGAAAAGGTAATAAGTCTTTTGTCTTCCTTTTTCTATGCAATAAAACTTAAAGCTAAGTCATTCAATTTTTCACAGGAATTAGGGCTGACAACAATAAGCGTGATTTTTCAAGTTCCATCGAGAGCCAAAGTACGAAAAGTGAAAAACTCTCTATTGACATAGTTAACCTGATATGCAACAATAGTTATATAACGTATGTAATTAAAAAATGCCAATAAGGAAGTGAAATTTAATGCCACCTAAAGCAAAAATAACAAAAGAAATGATTTTGAAGACTGTATTGGAGATTACAAAGGAAACAGGGTTTGAAACTGTAAATGCTAGGAGTATTGCAAGTAAATTACAATGTTCTACTCGACCTATTTTTACTTGTTATGAAAACATGGATGAATTAAAAAGCGAATTTCTTACTTTTGCATATGAATACTATGAGCAGTATGTTAATAATTATCGTAATTCTGTAAATGTCAGTCAATATTTAATCATTCCTCTTTCATACATTGAATTTGCTCAAGAAGAAACACATTTATTCAAGCTATTATTTATAAATGATATGGATTTGAATATGACAAAGACTAATGATTTTTATAAAGAGATTGACAATGAAAAAAAGGCAATATCTTTTTCAGAAACCGTTGGAATAGAATTAGAACATGCAAAAGTAATATTTTTGGATTTATTCCTTTATACCCACGGCATAGCAGTTTTAACAGCTACGAAAAAATTAATATTAGATAGAAATAGTACTGAAAAAATGGTGAGAAATATACTGTCAGCTTTTATAAGACAAGAAAAACCAGATTGGAATTTATCTATTTAATGTTTATTAACTAATATAGAAGAGGTGCAATATGAAAACAAACCAATACTTAATTGATTTTTACAATAATTATGATGAAGATAGTCGACTGGCATTAAAACATGGATCAGTTGAATTCCTCACTACTATGCATTACATTGAGAAGTATATAAAGCCTGGCAACCACGTGCTTGAAGTCGGTGCTGGAACTGGACGATATTCTCACACACTGGCACGTCAAGGATATGACGTTGACGCGGTGGAGTTAGTAGAGCATAATATAGATATTTTCCATGAAAATACCCAATTAGGTGAAAATATAACCATTACTCAAGGGAATGCCATGGATTTATCTGCTTTCTCTGACAATGAATATGATATTACACTACTGTTAGGTCCGTTATACCATCTTTATAGCATAGAAGATAAACAACAAGCTCTGCGAGAGGCAATTCGTGTAACAAAACAGGGTGGCGTGATTTTTGCTGCATATGTTATATCTGATGGCTGTCTTCTTGATGAAGGATTTAAACGTGGCAATATAAATGTTACTGAATATATTGAACAAGGATTGATTGATTCTCTGACATTTGCTGCCAAGTCCAAACCGAAGGATTTATTTGAACTTGTACGTAAAGAAAATATTGATGATTTGATGTCTGTATTTCCTGTAACACGATTGCATTACGTCGCGACAGATGGCTGCACCTTATTTATGCGTGAATCAGTAGACGCGATGGACAATGACGCATTTGAATTATATTTGAAATACCATTTTGCTATTTGTGAACGTGAAGATTTATTAGGTATTACAAGCCATGCAATTGATATATTCAGAAAATAAGCATATGGATTTAAATTTACATGCATCATAAAGTATTAATAAAGAAAGGGAATATTTAAGAAAATAGCACAATACGTTTTTACTAAGTTACTTGTATTTATTTAAGATAGTACTATTTTTAGATTTGCTACTATCAAGTATACACTTAAAAACTTTAAATGGTATGAGTACTGTATTAAACTGGACTCATACCATTTTTTACTTGAATACATTCATTATTGTAGGAATAAATATAATAATTTGTAAGTTTGACAATTTCATTTAGGCTATTTATATTAATTAAGTAGAGTATCATTACTTTAAGTTACCAAAAAAATATTCAATAAAAAAGAAAAAACTCTTTTAAAATAGTACTTTCTTTTTTATTGAATAGATAAAATTGTAATAACAAAATGAATGAAAATTATAATAATATAGGATAATTTAATTTAAATCTATAGAAAAAAATCTGAAAATTTTCATATAAAAATAATATTTAACAGCTAGTTATCATCTGGTCAAATTTTATATTGCTAAAGTTAGTATATACTTCCTGAAAACTGTATGTTTTGTAAAAGAATACTTATATAGCTTGGAAGCTTTAATATAATTTTATAATCTATAACATATTTGGATAAACTATGTAATGATATAAAAGGAGGTATAAGCAAATGGAAAATTCTATGTTTTGCTACCAGTGCGAACAAACAGTAGGTGGAAAAGGATGTACCAAGATAGGTGTTTGTGGTAAAACACCAGAAATAGCAGCACTTCAAGATTTATTAATTTATCAGTTAAAAGGAATAAGCTGCTATGCTAAAGCTATTATAGACAATGGAGAAAAAATAGATAAAGAAATAGTTTCTTTTGTAGAAAATAGTCTGTTTACAACTTTAACGAATGTTAATTTTGATGGTGATGCTCATGAAGAGATGCTTAGAAAATCACAAGAGATAAAGCAAAAACTAAGAGAAAAAATTAAAGAACCTATTAAAAGTAATGAATATACTGAATATAATTTAAGTGATACAAGAAGTCAAATGTTAGAAGACGCTAAGAGAGCTGGAATAATGTTTGATGAGAGTTTAAATCCTGACATACGCTCACTTAGAATGACTATACTTTACGGATTAAAAGGTATAAGTGCTTATGGACATCAAGCTAGAGAACTTGGATATTATAATAATCAAGTAGATGAATTTTATTTTAGAGCATTATCAGCAATTACAGATGACGATATTTCTCTAGAAAATTTAATAACATTAACTCTTAAGACTGGAGATATGAGTGTTGCTGTAATGCAAAAACTAGATGAAGCTAATACTACTATTTATAAAAATCCAGAGCCTCATAAGGTAAATGTAAACATAAAAAAAGGTCCATTTATAATAGTATCAGGGCATGATTTAAAAGATTTAGAAATGTTACTTAAACAAACAGAAGGAAAAGGAATAAACATATATACTCATGGAGAAATGATTCCTTGTCATGGATATCCAGAATTAAATAAATACTCTCATTTAGTAGGTAACTTTGGAGGAGCGTGGCAAGACCAGCAAAAAGAGTTTGATTCTATACCAGGATGTATACTAATGACAACAAATTGTTTGATGAAACCTAGAGATTCTTATAAAGATAGAATTTTTACAACTAGTGTTGTTGGATGGGATGGCGTAAAGTATATAGGTAAAAATGAAAATGGAGAAAAAGATTTTAGTGAAATAATAAATAAAGCACTAGAATTAGGTGGATTTAAGGAAAGTGAAGAGCCACACGAAATATTAGTTGGATTTGGACATAATGCGACATTAAGCAATGCACCTGCAATAATAGATGCAGTTAAGACTGGAAAGATAAGACATTTCTTCTTGATTGGAGGATGTGATGGTGCAAGACCTGGTAGAAACTATTATACAGAATTTGCTAAACAAGTTCCTGAAGATTGTATAATTCTAACTCTTGCATGTGGGAAATACAGATTTAATAAGTTGAATTTTGGGGAAGTGGCTGGATTACCTAGACTCTTAGATGTTGGTCAATGTAATGATGCTTACTCGGCAGTAAGAATAGCCTTAGCTTTGGCTGATGCGTTTGACACAGATGTGAATAGTCTTCCTCTTTCAATAATATTGTCGTGGTATGAACAAAAAGCAGTAGCAGATTTATTGGCATTACTATCACTGGATATAAAAAATATTTATTTAGGACCAAGCTTACCAGCATTTATAAGTCCAAATGTACTACAGTATTTAGTTGACACATTTAATTTAATACCTATTAGTACTCCTGAAAAAGACTTAGCAACATGTCTAAATGTTCCAGCAAAATAATTAGAATTGTATATTATAATCAAAAAAGAGTGCTTTTAAACACTCTTTTTTAATCGTTTTCATCTTCTACATATTCAAGTATATCTCCTGGCTGACAGTCTAAAGCTTTACAAATTTCATTTAAAGTAGTAAATCTAATGGCTTTTGCTTTGCCAGTTTTTAAGATTGATAAATTAGCATTCGTAATGTCTATTTTTTCAGCTAAATCTTTAAGTGATATTTTTCTTTTTGCCATCATTACATCTAGATTAACTATAATTGCCATAACATCACCTCTATATCGTCAAGTCATTATCTTCTTTTATTTTTATAGCTTTATCAAATGTTTCAGCAATTACAAAACACATTAGTGCAAATATAAAAGAAATAATCATAAGTGGTGAAATACCCCCATTATCACTTCCAAAAATTATTATATTATTTGTATTCAAACTGTAGCCATTAATACATTCAATTATAGTATTTACTAATAAACAACACCCCATTATTTTAAATCTTTTTACATTTTCAAATATAAAAGGTGAGTATTTAGTACTATTAATTATAAATATTAAGAATAAAATAACTATAAAGTAGTCAGAAAAATATAGTATTCTTGCAATTAAGGTAATTAATTTGTCATAACTAAAATCATATAAAAACATAGGTATCATACACAAGAATATTATACCAGCAACACCTAAAATTGATAATATAAAATATAGAAATACTGATAAAATATTGCTAAAAAATCTTGTAATCATAAAATATTCTCTCCTTAACATAGATTATATTATTGATTATAATACATAATTTATTGTTTTTCAATAATAAATTGTTGATATAACATATAAAAGTATTATAATATATATTAAAAATAACACTATATAAGGTGGTAGGTTTATATGAAAAAGAATATAAATTTTAAAATACTAAATAATATTGTATTGATTAGAATAATTTTGATTTTATTATCACTTATTTTAGTGCTATTAGTACTAACACCATATTTTAAAAGTGGCGTGGCATTACAGATACGAATATGCCAACTGTCATATCAGTAGCTATATATATGTGTGCTATCCAATATGCTGTATCATTGTCTATATTAAAAAAATTATGTAAATTAGTAGCAATCAATAAACCATTTTCAAAAGAAATACCTAAAGACTTAAAAAAAATATCTGTATGTGCATTTAGTGAAATTTTTATATTTAATTTTGTAGTGTTAATATTATTGCTATGTTAATTAATTATTAGTGATTGCTTACGATTTTGTATATCTTCAAAGTTTTTAAATAATAATTAATTTATTGTCTATCTAATTATCTTAACAACCTAAAAATAAAATTAATTAAATAGACGTTGATAAATAATTTAATCATGATAATAATACTGTTATTTTTTATTTAAATAAAGCAACTATCCATTCATCTAAAGCATTTAATTCTTCTGGAGTGTTAAACCAGTGTTTGCTATTTTCCATAATAGTCAAACTGCAATTAAATTTTTGAGTAAATTTCTCTACAACACTGATTTCAGTAAGTTCATCATACTTACCATATAATATTTTTGTTGGTACATTCCATTGAGTAATAGGGTGTTGCTTTGCATATAACAGATATTCCCATGAAAGAGTATGTCCAAATGAAGTTGGAATAATTAGTTCATGTTTAAGTTGTTCTTCTGATACATTTGCCCAATTCATCATATTGGAAATGAGTTGTTGCATATCGAGAATTGGAGATACAAAAATACATTCCTCTAATTTCTCATTTTTAAAACTTAACATGCTAAACCATGCTCCAATGCTATTTGCATATAGTGAAACTTGGTTCCAATGGTATTTTGCATATTCCATAATACTCGATAACTCTGGAATAACATGCCAGGGGTCAAATGCATCATTTTCTTTTTTACGTTCTCCATGTTCAGGTAAATCTATACTTAAAACCTGATATTTATGATGAACAGCAATATTGGCAAAAGCTTCAGCTTCTTCTTTACGACCAGATTGTCCATGTATGTAAATATATAATTTACTTGAAGGATTTCCCCAAAGGATTGAAGGAATTCCATGAATTTGAAAATGTTTTTTTTCCATAAAAATCTCCTCTCAGTTTGATACATTAGTTATTTTTATTTAATCAAACTATAATTTGTATTGTAAAAATACAACCTAAGACAATACTAATTATATTAGGTTAAATACTAATTTAATTAGTATTATACTAAAACAGAATTAAACTGTCAATGTTTTATGAGAGTATAAAGTATTTTATAAGTTTCGATTATTGACGAAACTAATTAGATTAGCTAAACTAATAAAGTAATTAATTTTAAATGAAAGAGGGACAATTATGCGTGTTAATAGAGAAATAGTTGTACAAACTGCATCAGATATAGCTGATAAAAATGGGCTTAACAAGGTTTCTTTAAAAGTTGTTGCAGAAAATATAGGTATACGTACACCATCTTTATACAATCATATAGAAAGTCTAGATGACTTATTGCTTGAAATAGCTCATAAGGGAATGAGAGAAATGAATAATCAGATGATAAAGGCAGCTATTGGCAATTTTGGAGATACAGCTATAAAATGTATAAGTATTGCATATTTTAATTTTATAATTACTCATCCTGGTGTTTATGAAACTATTCAATGGGCCACTTGGCATGGAAATAATGAAACATTAGAAATCTTTGATGAATATAAATCTTTATTAGAAAAACTTATTCTTTCTTGTAATCTAAAAATAAAGAAAACAGATGAAGTATTAAATTTAATAATGAGTGTACTTCATGGTTATTCGACTTTACAGCTTGGAAAAGCACTTATGAGTCAAGAAGAAGCCATAAAAGGTTTAATTGATTCTATTGATACTGTGCTATCAGGTATTCACAAAAAATATGATTAAGTAGGAAAGTCTTAGAACGATATGATAATATAATAAATGTTTTATGTTATATATTTATTGGCAGATTATAAAGAAGTAATAATAAAATATTTCTACTGTATATATATAAAATTATTAGTTTAATAGTTAATTTGACATATTAAAAGGATATAAAAAAATAAATTAGTGCTCTCTAGTAGTAAGATTTTTAAAGTGTATTATTAAAACAGAAAAAAGATAGTATTATTTTTAAGTCTTAATAAAAAGCAAAGCTACTAAAAAATATTTAATAGACTTTGCTTTTTGTTTAATTTATTATATTAACAACTTCATAGGCGTAAAACGTATACCATCAGTAGTCTGCTCAACATCAGTATCTTTAAACCCTAACTTGTGATAAACTTCAACAGCATAAGGTGATGAATTTACAGTTATTTCAGTTAAATTGATTTTATTATAAATACAATATTCTATTCCTGTAGTCATTAATTTTTTTGCAATGCCACGCTTATGATAATTTTTATCTACAAATAGCATACATATATGATTTAAGTCTCTAATAGCTAAGACTCCAATTACCTTTTCACAATCAAAGCAGCCCCAAAAGAAGAGTGATTTTTCTTTGACTTTTTCAATAATAGAGTTATATTCTATAAATTCATGAAATGACTTAATTCCTTCATCACAATAATCTGGGGACTCAAATTCTTCAAATACATTCCATATTAAATCTAATGCATTTCTAATATCTTGTTCTTTTAATTCTCTTATTAAATATTCTTTACAAATCACAAACAACACCTCTATTATTAAAAATTTTTACTATAAGTATATACCTTAAATATATTCAATTCAATACAATTTATTTTATAAATTTAGAATATTATGATAATATATAATTTATATACAGTATAGGCTAGATTATAAAATTTATTTAAACATACAATTTAGCAATTCAAACAAATCTAAAATGATGTTTTTTAAAATAAGTATATATATGACATAAGAGTGTCTTATTTAAAATGCTAAAATAAAAATATATAAATTATATTTATAAACTATTATGTAATTGGAAAAGGAGATAAGTATGCAAATTATTGATATAAATATGAATAATATTGACAATGAACATATATGCTGTTCAATTTCTGAAAAAAAAGGGGAAAATTGTGTCTTTTCTAAAAAACTTTGGATGAAAAATAATTTTGATAAAGGTCTTGCATTTAAACGACTTGATGTCAGAGGCAAAGCTTTTATAGAATACATTCCATCAGAAAATGCATGGTGCCCTATCATTGCAGATAATTATATGTTTATTAACTGTTTTTGGATATCTGGAAAATTTAAAGGGCAAGGATATTCTAATCTATTGCTACAGGAATGTATAGCTGATGCAAAATTAAAAGGAAAGTATGGATTAGTTGTGCTTTCATCTAGTAAAAAAATGCCATTTTTATCTGATGCTAAATATCTAAAATATAAGGGTTTTTGTCTAGCAGATATAACAGAGCCAAATTATGAGTTATTGTACTTCCCATTTAATGATAATGCTCCTATCCCATATTTTAAAGATTGTGTGAAACAAAGAAAATTAAACGAAAATAGTATAGTTTTATATTACAGTAACCAATGTCCACACACAGAAAAATATGCTCCTATTTTGAAGAAAATCGCAAATTCTAGAGGTATAGATGTAAATCTCATAAAATTTGAAACAGCAAAGGAAGCACAAAATGCTCCAGCCCCATTTACTACATACAGTCTTTTTTTTAATGGTGAATTTATAACTAATGAGATACTATCTGAGAAAAAGATTGAAAAATTATTAGATAGCAAAATTAAAAAAATTTAACTAAAGAGTGATATAAATATTTTAATTTGAAATTATCGTATTTTATAATTTAATATATTTTGAATGTTTATTAAATTGATATATGATAGTATAAAACAATATAGTATTAGGAGGTGATGAATATGAAAAGACTCTTTAAACAGATTAGAATGTATTTAAACAATAACAGAAAGATTATCATTGTGTCTGATTAAGAGTTTTTTGATAATAATTATAGTCTTTCTTTTAAAAAGGAGAGAAAAATGATATTAAAAACAAAAAGATTAACTTTAATTCCACTATCACTTCGTCAACTTGAGCTTTGGATTTTTGATAATTCAAAACTAGAAAAAGAATTAAACTGCATTTATTGTGCAGAACCAATGACTGAATTTTTTTATGATATTGTAAAAGGACAACTAAATATTGCTAATAAAGATAAAAAAAATATACTATTTTATACATTTTGGTTTATTATGTTAAATGAAAATCGCACAATTATAGGTCTAGTTGATTTTAAAGATATACCAAATTCTTATGGTGAAATTGAGATTGGCTATGGCTTAGGTGACAATTATAAAAAGCAAGGATATATGACAGAAGCTGTTGAAAAAATGTGTGATTGGGGTTTAAGTCAACCAAATATTTCTTCTATAATAGCTGAAACTGACATTAAAAATATTGATTCACAAAATGTTTTATTGAGATGTGGATTTAAATTATATCGCAATTTGGATACAAAATGGTGGAAATTAAATATATAGAAAAAATTCCCAAAATTTTATAAATTATATTGACAAAGCTAAAAAAATAAACTATTATATAAAACAATAAGAAAATAAATTGAAATTCTATGAAAAAGAGAGTAGCATAAAAGTAATTGATAGAGAGCTGGGAATGGTGGAAGCCTGGTAATGAATTTTATTGTGAATAGAGCTTTGGAGGAGGTTACCAGAATTAATAGTATGGTAATTGGTGAGTCTCGCCTTAAGAGATTAGAGTGGGTAAGATTATCTTATCAATTAGAGTGGTAACGCGGATGTATTCGTCTCTTGGTCTTTGACCAAGAGGCTTTTTTAATTTTAAGAATTCATTTGCAGATACTTTTTAAATTGATTTATAAGGATTATTATAATTTTACCAATAAGAGTGGTACCGCGGAAATTCGCCTCTTAGTATTTACAATGCTAAGGGGCTTTTTGTTTTATTTGGAAGATTTTAATTTATATATTATCAAATGATTATTATATGATAAAAAATAAAAATAGGATTCGAATACTATTTTAATATAAAAATGGAGGGAATAAAATGAGTAAAATAAAAGCTGGGATTATTGGTGCAACTGGATATGTGGGAGCAGAATTGCTAAGATTATTAATAAATCATGATAAAGTCGAAGTGACAGCGATAGGCTCAAATTCGTATGTAGGGAAAGATATAGTTGAGGTATACCCAAGTATAGGCTATAAAAATAGCATGATATGTATAGAAAATGAAAAAGTTATTGACATGTGTGATGTTGTATTTACTGCTCTTCCACATGGAGTTAGTGAAAAATTTGCAATAAAAGCAATTGACTCAAAAAAGAAAGTCATAGATTTAGGTGCTGACTTTAGAATAAAAGATGAAGAAATATATAATGAGTGGTATGGAGTATCTTTTATAGATAAAACTTTACATAAAAAAGCTGTCTATGGATTAAGTGAAATATATAAAGATGATATAAAAGATGCTAATATAATTGCAAATCCGGGATGTTATCCTACTAGTATTTCTTTACCACTGATGCCATTATTAAGTTCTAAGTTAATAAAATGTAATAATATAATAATCGACTCTAAATCAGGTCTAACAGGGGCTGGTAGAGAATTATCAATTAGTAGTCACTTTACTGAAGTTAATGAAAATATAACTGCATATAAAATAGGTAAACATAGACATACTCCAGAAATAGAACAAAACTTAAGTGAAGCATATAAAGAAAAAGTAAATGTAGTTTTTACACCAAATTTAATTCCAGTAAATAGAGGAATACTATCAACTATATATTGCGTAAGAGAAGATAACATTTCTATAAATCAGATACACAAGAAATTAACTGATTATTATGAATATAAAGAATTTATAGAAGTTCTTCCATTAGGCAAAGTAGCTTCTCTAAAGAATGTTAAGTTATCAAATAAATGTGCAATATCATTGCATGAAAATGGAGATACATTGATAATTTGCTCAGCCATAGACAACATGATTAAAGGAGCAGCAGGACAAGCTATACAAAACATGAATATAATGTTTGGTATTGACGAAACTACAGGTTTAAAAAATATAGCACCATCATTTTAGGAATGAAAAAATACTAAACTCATACAAATAGGAGGATAAAGATGGAGATTATAAAGGGTGGAGTTACAGTTTCAGAAGGATTTTTTGCTTCAGGAATTCACTGTGGCTTGAGAAAAAATAAAGAAAAAAGAGATTTAGCCTTGGTTTATTCAGATGTTTTATGTGATGCAGCGGCAGTAGTTACTCAGAATAAAGTAAAAGGAAACCCTGTTTATGTGACACAGGAACACATTAAAAATGGAAAAGCACAAGCTATCATAGTCAATAGTGCCAATGCTAATACCTTTAATGGTAAAGAAGGACTTATAAATGCTTATAAAATGGCTAAATTCACTAGTGAAAAATTAAATATTAAGGAAAATGATGTTTTAGTTGCATCTACAGGTGTTATAGGAAAACCATTAAACATAGATTTGATAGAAGAAAATATGGATGAATTAGTAAATAATCTAAGTAAACAAGGTCATATAGGAGCAAGAGAAGCTATTATGACGACTGACATTATAAAAAAAGAAATAGCAGTAGCAATAATGTATGGAGATAAAAAAATAACTATTGGAGGAATGGCAAAAGGCTCAGGTATGATACATCCTAATATGGCTACAACTTTAGGATTCATAACTACTGATGCAAATATTGATGGAGCTTTATTAAAAGAAGCCTTAAAGATAGCTGTTGATAAGAGCTTCAATAGAGTTAGTGTAGATGGAGACACAAGTACTAATGATATGGTAATGATTCTAGCAAATGGAAAAGCAAAAAATGAGAAGATGAGCAAAAAGGATGAACATTATCAAGTATTCTTAAGTGCACTTACATATGTTTGTATAGAACTTGCTAAACTCGTTGCTAAAGATGGAGAAGGATGTACAAAACTAATTGAATGTTATATAAATGGAGCATTAAGTGAAGAACATGCAGTAAAATTAGCAAAAACAGTTATATCTTCTTCACTAGTAAAAACAGCTGTGTTTGGAGCTGATGCAAACTGGGGAAGAATATTATGTGCTTTAGGATATGCAGGTGAAGAAATAGACATGGAAAAAGTGGATATTATTTTTGAGAGTATGAAGGGGTATATTGAAGTATGCAAAAATGGCAATGGGCTAGATTTTAATGAAGAAAAAGCAAAAAAAATTCTTGAAGATGATGAGATAAGCATCTTAGTAAATTTAAATATGGGAAATGCTCGAGGAAATGCATGGGGATGTGATTTAAGCTACGATTATGTAAGAATAAATGGAAGTTATAGAAATTAGGAGGAAATATTTTAATGATTAATATAGAAAAAGCAAATACACTTATAGAAGCTTTACCATACATAGAAAAACATCAAGGTAAGACTATTGTAGTTAAGTATGGTGGAAGTGCAATGAAAAAAGATGGTTTAAAAGAATCTGTTATGGAAGACCTTGTACTAATGAGTTATGTTGGAATCAATATAGTTTTAGTACATGGTGGAGGAGCCGAAATTAATAAAATGTTAGCAAAAGTAGACATAGAAAGTAAGTTTGTAAATGGGCTTAGATATACAGATGAAGAGACTATGGAAGTTGTAAAAATGGTACTTGCTGGTAAAGTGAATAAAGATTTGGTTAATAAAATACATACAAAAGGTGGAAAGGCAGTGGGACTTTGTGGAATAGACAATAATATGCTTTTATGTGACCCATATAAAAACTATGAACTTGGATTCGTAGGTGAAATCAAAAAAGTAAATGTGGAACTTATAGAATCTTGTTTAAAGTCAGGTTATATTTCAGTAATAGCTACTATAGGAGTTGGAGAAGATGGAGAAACTTATAATATAAATGGGGATACAGCAGCTTCTGCAATAGCTAAGGAGTTAAATGCAGATAAATTGATACTCCTTACAGATGTACCTGGTCTATTAAGACAGCCAGATGAAGAAAAATCATTAATAACAGAAGTTATACTAGAGGATGTAGACAAATTATTTGGAGAAGGGATAATTACTGGAGGTATGATACCTAAAATACATAGCTGTGTAGATGCTTTAAATAATGGAGTAAATAGAGTACATATTTTGGACGGAAGAGTTCCTCATTCTATAATAACAGAATTATTTACTGATAGTGGTATAGGAACATTAATAAGAAAAGAAAATGAATAAAAATGAAAGTAATATATAAGAAAATTATAAATTTAAGAAGGGATGATAAGAATGAATAGCAACAATACAATTTCAAAATGGAATGAATATTTTATAGATACATATAGTCAACCTAATTTTGTTATAGATTATGGTAAAGGAAGTTGTTTTTTTGATACTGATGGTAATAAGTATATAGATTTTACAAGTGGATACGGAGTATCTTCTCTTGGATATAGCAATAATAGTCTAAAAAATGCTCTAAAGGAGCAAGTAGATAAGCTACTTCATACTTCAAATTTATATTTTAATGAACCAGTATTATATGCTGGAGAGAAAATAATTAATGCAAGTGGAATGGATAAAGTATATTTTTGTAATTCTGGAACAGAAGCAAATGAAACAGCATTTAAAATAGCCAGAAAGTATAGTAGTGATAAGTATGGTGAAGGTAGAGGAACTATTATAAGTTTGAAAGACTCTTTTCATGGTAGAACAATGATGTCTTTGACGGCAACTGGTATGGATAAATATCATAAGTATTTTTATCCACTTCCCGAAGGCTTTAAGTATATAGAAAGAAATAATATTGAAGACTTAAAAAATAACATAGATTCAAGTGTTTGTGCAATAATTCTCGAAGCAATTCAAGGTGAAGGCGGAGTTAATGTGCTTGAAAAAGACTATGTTTTGGAACTAGTAAAAATATGTAGAGAAAAAGACATAGTACTGATTTTTGATGAAGTTCAATGTGGTATAGCAAGAACTGGCAAGTTTTTTGGATATGAATACTTTGATGTAAAACCAGACATAGTTACAGTAGCGAAAGGGCTGGGAGCAGGAATACCAATAGGTGGAGTAGTAGTAAATGGAAAACTTTCAAAAGTACTAGGAAAAGGGGACCAAGGTACAACATTTGGAGGCAATTTATTAGCTATGGTAGCAGCTTCAGTTGTATTAGATGAGATATCTAAAGAAGGTTTTTATAAAGAGGTAACAGAAAAAGGGGACTACATAAGAAAATCTATTGAGGATTTTAATAGCAAGATTGTACTAAACACAAAAGGTCTTGGTTTGATGATAGGAATTGAAACTAGTGTTGAATCTAATATCATAGAAGAGAAAGCTAGAAAAAAAGGATTGCTTATTTTGACTGCTGGTAAAAATGTATTAAGATTTTTGCCACCATTAACAATTAGTTACAACGAAATAAATGAGGCTCTTAAAATTTTAAAAGATATACTACTAGAAATTAACTAAATATTCAAAAATAAATAATTAAAATAAGTAATTAAGATATATAAAATAAATAACTCGCAAATTTAATTAACTTTAAAAAGTTTACAAAAAGGGGAGAATTAATATGAATAATATAAGTTTAAAGGGAAAGAGTTTTTTAACATTAAAGGATTTTACAAAAGAGGAGATTAGATATTTATTAACTTTATCTAGTTATTTAAAAACTAAGAAAAAGGTTGGCATAAAAGGAGATTTATTACAAGGAAAAAATATAGCTTTATTGTTTGAGAAAACATCAACAAGAACTAGATGTTCATTTGAAGTAGCTGCTCATGATGAAGGAGCACATGTAACTTATCTAGGTCCTAATGATTGTCATATGGGAAAAAAAGAGTCTGTATCTGATACAGCAAAAGTCTTAGGAAGATTTTATGATGGAATAGAATTTAGAGGATTTAAACAGAAAACAGTTGAAAGTTTAGCAAAATATTCTGGTGTACCTGTTTGGAATGGACTTACAGATGAATATCATCCAACACAGATACTTGCAGACTTTTTGACAGTGATTGAAAATGTAGATAAGGATTTGAATAAAGTTAAATTTGTGTACGTTGGTGATGCTAGAAATAATATGGGGAACTCATTAATGATAGGGTGTGCTAAAATGGGAATTCATTTTGTAGCACTTGCACCTAAAGAACTTTGGCCAGATGAAGAATTAGTTAAAGATATGAAGGAAATAGCTAAGAAATCTAAGGGAGATATAATATTGACAGAAAATATTGATGATGTAAAAGGTGCAGATGTTATATATACAGATGTATGGGTTTCTATGGGAGAAGAAGAACAATATGAAACAAGAATAAATCAACTTAAGAGTTATCAAGTAAATATGGAGATGATAAAGAAAACAGAAAATGAAAATGTTATATTTTTACACTGCCTTCCAGCATTCCATGACTTAGAAACTAAAGTTGCTCAAGAAATTTATGAAAAGTTTGGATTATCAGAGCTAGAGGTTACAGATGAGGTATTTAATTCAAAATATTCAAAGGTATTTGAAGAAGCCGAAAATAGAATGCATACTATAAAAGCAGTTATGGTTTCTACTATGACTGATGTAGATATGAACAACAGTTTAGTATAGATATTTTTTATTCTAGCTCTTGATTTAAGAAAAATGCATAAAATATTCTAAATATATTATTCAAAAACTCTTATTATATGTTAAAATAACTTATGTATCAACAAATTAAGAGGGAGGATTTGAGATATGAAAAAAATCATATTAGTTTTAACAACTTTTTTATTGGCAATATCTTTAACAGCATGTTCAAGTGCAAAACCAGAAGATACAGTTGATAGTTTTTTCAACAGTGTAAAGAAGTTTGACTTTGAAGGCATGAATAAGGTAATGGAAAATAATGACGAGAAATATAAAGATGTATTAAAAGAACTAGACACAAAAGACCCAAATGCACAGTATGTTTTAGATTATCTAAAACAGAATGCATCTAAAATCACATATACAATAAAAGATAGTGAGATTAAAGATAATAAGGCAACAGTAAAAGTAGAGTGTAAATTTGTAGATTCAACACCATTACTTAAAGAGATAGTAGCTGAAGCATTTACAAAGATGCTTGGTATGAGTTTTTCAGGGCAAGACTTAACTGATGAGAAAACAACTGAAATGTTAGTATCAATTATGAAAGAAAAACAAAAAAGTGTTAAAGAGACTTATGTAACAAAAACTGTAGAGCTTGAATGTTCTAAAAAAGATAATAAATGGATAATAAGTTCAGTTAATGATGCAGTAGCTGATGTATTATTATCTAATCTTGTTACAGCAGGACAAGATTTATCTAATTCTATGGGTACTATTCAGTAGTATAAACTTAAGTTTAATAGATATAAAAATATTTAAAAAGGATACCAGTATTGGTATCCTTTTCTATTAAAATACTATAATACATGGTCAAATTTTATATCATCAAGGAACTATAATATAAAACTATAAGTTCATATTTTTTAAACTAAACAAACACACGTATATTTTATAAAATATAGTATCTAAAAATTTATTTAGCTAGCTTTAGATATTTGTTGATAGCTGCTTCAGCTAAACATTTTGATGAATCAATAATATTAATTGAAGAATGGGATTTTTCAAAAACTACATTTAAGTCAGTACAAGCAATTATTACATTTTCAATAGATTCTTTTTTCACATCTTCAATAAGTTCATTCCAAATATCAATATTATATGGATTTCCTTTATCTGTTTTTATACTTTGAATAAGAGTATTTAATTTTGTCTGCCACTCATCTTTAAATATAAACTCATGTCCATTATGTAGTATGCCATCTTGATAAATTTTAGATTCAAATGTTGAATTAGTTGAAAAAAGAGTTACTTTTTGTGGGATAATAGGAAGTTTCTTAACTGTTTCTTCTACAATATTTAACAAAGGTATATTAATTGATTTTTTTAATTCTTTAAAGTATATATGTGCTGAATTACATGGCATAGCAATAAAACTTACTCCAATTGATTCAAGTTTTTGTAACCCATCAATAATAGTTTTTTTCATAAGTTCGTGATTTATTGGACGGTCAATATAAAATGGAGTAGGTAATGAATATATCATCATCTTTGGGAACTCATCATCATATTTTGCACCATACTGAGATTGACATTCATCAATAACTAAATCCATAAAGGGAGCAGTTGACCTTGGACCCATTCCAGCTAAAATTCCAATTAATTTTTCATTCATAAAAATTATCTCCTTAAATATATATTTTTATATTAGGTATAAAATATCAAAACTTATTCTATAAGAGTATAAAAGTCTGTTTTTATAATAGATAATATTATACAATTATATAGTATAAGGTTAGTAGTGATAATATGTTTTTACTTGTATATTTTTGATATAAAATTATTTTAAATCGAGATTATCTAATATTTTTAGAAATATTTTTATAGCAGTATCTAAGTCATCTACAGAAACACTTTCATCAGGATTATGACTTATACCTCCAGCACATCTTATAAACACCATTCCAATGTCAGTTATATTGTCCATTTCTTGAGCATCATGACCAGCTCCACTGTAAATATAAAAAGGATTAAGATTTAAATCTATAAAACTTTTTTCTATAGTTTTAGTTATTTTATTGGAACATGGTACAGGAACATTTTCAAAAGAAAGTTCGCTTTCATAATTAAGTTTTCTATTCTCACATATATGAGATATTTCGTTGAATATCTTTTCTACTGAGCTATCAAGAACTTCTTGAGAACAAGAACGTACGTCGAGAGTAAATTCCACTCTTTCAGGTACTACATTTGATGAAGATGGATAGAAATTCATCTTTCCAACAGTAGCAACTAAATTAGTAGTCATTTTAGCTATATTTTCAATGGCTAATACACATTCACAGGCACAACATCCAGCATCAAATCTCATATCCATTGGTAGTGTACCAGCATGACCAGATTTACCATTTACTGTTATCTTAAAACTTTTAAATCCTGTAATACTTGATACAATTCCAGCGGGAAGAGATTTATTTTCTAAGACAGGCCCTTGCTCGATATGAAATTCTAAATATGCATCTATATCTTTTCTAGGATGTAAATTTATCAAGTTTTTAGTATTAAATCCAAACTTTGTTACAGCTTCTTCAAGTGTAATTCCGTTTTCATCAACAGATTTAAGAAGCTCCTCTTTAAAAGTACCAGCAAAAACTTTACTTCCCATTAAAGATGTTTCAAATCTAGTTCCTTCCTCTTCAGCGAAGGCAACTAGCTTAATGTTGAAAGGATAAGACTTATTATTATTTTTTGACTCTTCAAGTCCAACTAGAGGAACTATTATTCCTAGCATACCATCAAATATACCTCCACATTTTACACTATCTTGATGAGATGCAACTACTAATGTAGGGGCATTTGGAGTATTAGATTTATATGTACCTATAACATTTCCAATATCATCAATTTCAATATCAAGATTCAAATCTTTCATCCATGAACTTATTAAATCAATAGATTTTTTATGTTCATCAGTTAATATGAGTCTTGTAAGACCATTTGTTGTTGAACTTATTTTTCCTAATGTTTGCAGATAATTCATACATTTTTGACCTAGCATGTGTACCTCCTAAATATGTGTTTTTTTATTTTAGATAATATTAGCTTTTATACTATAATTTATGAATTTTCAAATAGTTTTATATGTACAATGAAATCATATTTTTCAATGTTAACAATGACATAAAAATATAAATAAAAAGGGTATAAGCTTTAAATGAAAAACACTAAATGAAATTTTCCTGATTATAGTACTTTTGTAAAGAAATATCTCTTTCCAGTCAAGGGATAATTTTCGAGTGCAAATACTTTATTGTATCCAAACTTCTCATAAAATTTAGGAGCTTGAAAACTGAATGTATCTAAAAAAGCATATTTACAACCTCGTTCTTTAGCAATTTTTTCAGTAGTATGTAAAAGTTGACTTCCAATACCTTTATATCTAAGCTTTTCACTAACCTATAAGTATTTTATAGAAAGCCAATTACCATGAGTAACACCTATTAATCCTGCAAGAATCTGACCTGTTTTATCTCGAGTATATATTCCTAAATCTACTGGATTTTTATCCTCAAGATTAGCAAGGTTATATTTTAATAATCCTTGAAAAATAACATCTTCATCTTGCTTTTCTACTTTTTCTGTAATTTCTAATTTCATGCTTGAATTGTCTCCTTATACAATCTTTTATCTATTTTCATTTTTTATCGATATCAATTGAAATACTCTAGTTTAATATTATTCTAATAGTCATTTATGCTGATGTCAAATTAAGAAAATTTATGTTTAACTTTATATTGTAAAGATTAAAATTTTTTTAAACAAAATAGAGCTTTAATTCTATTAATAATGACTAATAAATTCAGTAGTTTTGGATATTAAGTATTAAAATAATTTAATTTACTGTGTATAAGAATTATTTTTAAACATAGTCTTGTTTTTAGATTCAAGAATGTAATTAATAATTAAATTTATATGAAAATCATGTTGCAAGAACATACTGATAAAAGAGTAAAGTATTATTAAAGATAAATATTTAAAATAAAATACCTAGTAGATATAAAATGTAAAAATAAAATACTATCAAAACAAAATTGATAGTATTTTTAATAAAATCTTACTTAAACAGTTTTAATAAAAACTCACATAAAATATCTTATATTTCTTTTTTGCTATAAATTTTTGATGATATAAAATATGAAATCACAAATAGCAATATAGCAATAAATGGAATAGAATATAATAGTGTATTAAGCATAATTTCTAGTGAAAGAGGTGAACTAATACTTTCTAAAATATTTTTAGAAACTAATAAAAGTAATGTTGGAACTAAAAAACATAAAATCATTAATACACGAGCTCTTTCTGTACCAAATTTGTAAACAAGTGGTAAGATAAGACTACCAAAACATATTGAAATAGATAAGACTAATGCATTAATAAGTAGAGTTTCACCTAATATAAAATTATGTTTAAAATAACCAATAATGATACTAAGTATAAGTGAAACCAATACACCTATAAAGCTAAATATTAACATAGTCAGATATTTACTTAGTACAATATCATTACGTTTAATCGGCATTGTAAGTACATAACTATCCCATTTATTCAGGTCATCATATGAGAATGTTGAAACAATCATTGTTGTACATAGGACTACAATAATACCTACAAGGTTATTAGCATCTCCACCTCCAAAAGAAGATATAAGCCCAAACATAATTACAAATAAAAGTAGAAATTTTATATTACCTTTTAAATTAATTAAATCTTTTAAAATTAGACCTTTCATTATTTATCACCTCTCACATAAAATAACATAATTTCTTCTATAGACGTATTATCGACTACAAAGTTTGGATGTTTTGCTATAAATCTATATTTATCATTAAGAAGTACTTCATATCCAAATTGGCTTTTACGATAATATGAATAATCTTCTTTTGAAATATTATCAAAATCACTAGGTTTACATTTTAAAATTCCCATATTATTAATTAATTCATCCTTGTTTTCACTAAATACTATATTACCTTTATGTATAAATGTAATATAGTCTGCTATTTTATCTAAGTCACTTGTAATATGTGAAGATAAAATAATAGAGTGTTCTTCATCTTGTATAAAATCTAAAAATATATCCAGTATTTCTTCACGAACAATAGGGTCAAGTGAACTAGTTGCTTCATCCAGTATTAATAATTTTGGATTATGTGATAAAGCTACAGCGATACTAAGTTTCATTTTATTACCCTTTGAAAATTCCTTAATTAGTTTATTCTCTGGAACTCTCAACTTTTTTAAATAGTCTTTGAATAGTGCATGATTCCAATTTTTATAGATTTTACTCATAATTTTTGATACATTATCTAGATTTAAATTTTCATGAAAATTACTTCCCTCAAATACTACACCAATTTGTTCTTTAATTTCTTTTTCATTTTTTTTGTTATCAAGACCAAATATTTCTATATTTCCACTATCATAAGAAATTAAATTTAAAATTGCTTTTAATGTAGTCGTTTTTCCTGCACCATTTTCACCTACAAATCCCATTATGCTTCCTTTTGGTACTGAAAAAGATACATCTTGTAGACTAAAATCTTTATAAGTTTTATTTAAGTTTTTTATAGTTATTGCATCCATAATTATCATTCTCCCTTATATAATAAAAGTAAAATATCTTTTAACTCGTCATATGTAATACCACTACTTTTAGCTGTATCAACTGCTTTTTGTAGGTACTCTTCAATTAAACGAAATTGCTCTTCTTTCACAAAATCCATGTTTTTACTAGATACAAAGCTACCTTTACCAGTAACTGTCTCAATAAATCCGTCACGTTCTAAATCACTATATGCTCGTTTTGTAGTAATTACGCTTATTCTAAGTTCCTTTGCCAATAGTCTCATACTTGGAAGAGCTGAGCCTTCTGGCAATTCTCCACTTATAATCATACTTTTAATTTGTGTAGTAATTTGTTCATATATTGGCTTTCCACTTGAATTACTAATAACTATATTCAACAAGACACCTCCTTAAATTGTATATATAGTATATACACATTATATAAATATATATATAATATGTCAACTGTTTTTAGAAAAAAAGTAATTCTAAATATTATGTGTTTGATAAAAGGAGTTTATAAGAGACTAGTTTTTCAAATATATTAAAATTTTTTTAAAAAAATTTATAAATATTATTAAAAAATCTTACCAATAAATTGGAAATACTAACTTAAAAAAATAGTAAAGTTTAGCTTATAGATAAACAAAAGTTTACTTAATAGATAAACTTTTTGCATTTTAGCTTTTGACATACATATTTTTTTGTAATATATTTATATTATCAATTAGAGGTAAGGAGAGTGATAAGAGATATTTAATTTAGATAAGACATTAAAAAAAGACCTAAATCAGGAATATACAGAGAGTAAAGATTTAGTTATGAATAAAAGTAAATATATGAATATTTGCTTTAAGAATTATATTAAAGTAGTAGAGGGAATGTATACTAAAAGAGATTTAATTCCATTAAGATTAATAAACTCTATGGATAAAAATAATAAGATTAGAAAAACACTACATGAATTATCTTGTGAACTTGAATATCCAAAAACTTCTTTATCTTCATTGTTTACAGAGCTGAAAAAAATGGATTTTTTACAGAGAGTGAAAAATGGTGAGTATATGATAAATCCGCATATAGCTTATAAAGGTAGTAGAGCTGATAAAGAAAGTTTATTAGCAGAATATAATCAGATAAAAAGACCTGATAAGGTTAGTAAATAAGGAAGAAGGTTTTTATATGAGTTTAAAACTTGATAGAAATGTTCTACAGTGGTTTGATTATGTATTTGAGAATGAAAAAACTAGTTTAAGACACTACAATTTTGATTGCACACTAAAAGAGATTAGTCGTGCTAGTTTAAATAGAGTAGCTTTTATATTAGAAAAAAATAATTCTAGGTACTGGAAGCTTTATTTTGAAATACCAGCCGAAGTCACTTTAAAGCTTAAACAAAACATTCATCCTTTATTTAGGGAGTATATATATGAACAAATATCACTGTATAACGATAATCAAATTTACAATTTTGTAAATTCAAACATATTAAAAGTGTTTAACAATATTGCTATTTATCAATATAATATTTTAGAAAATCTATATACTATTGATTTTAGAAAGAGTTTTATAGATAAATGTCAATATTTATTAATTGGTGAAAAAAGACTTATAGATGAAGATTTATACTTAAGAGCAAAATCAAAAGAAGTATTTGATTTTTTTAATTCAGATGAAACTTTCAATCTAACATTAAGTTTTGACATACAAAAAAATGAGAATCTACTCGATAGTCTTTTGGAGCTTAGGAAATCAATAATCATAAATGAGAGAATTTAATTTATTTGGATATAATATTAAAATGGAGGGATTTATATGGACGTAGAAAAAATGACTTTAAGAGTTCAAAAAAGTTTAAATGAGGCTTATAATGAAGCAGTAAAAAATCATAACCAACAAGTAGATGTAATTCATCTTTTTTCAGCACTTATTAATCAAGAAGATGGATTAATACCAAATATAATCGAAAAAATGAATATATCAATTGATTCTTTGAGAAATACTGTAAACTTTGAACTGGATAAACTTCCAAAAGTATATGGAGAAGGCGCTGACTCACAAGGAGTATCAGCCACTAGAAAAATAAATGAAGTACTAATAAAGGCAGAGAGTATTTCTAAAGAATTTAAAGATTCATATATAAGTGTAGAGCATGTCATGCTTGCAATGATGGAAACAGAATCAAAATCAGTTGTTGGTAAAATATTAAAACAGTATAATATAAATAAAAATGATTTTTTAAATGTTTTATCACAAGTTAGAGGGAGCCAAAGAGTCGAAACACAAGACCCAGAAGGGACATACGATGCACTTGTTAGATATGGAACAAATTTAGTAGACTTAGCTAAGAAAAATAAATTAGACCCTGTAATTGGAAGAGACGAAGAAATAAGAAGAATTATAAGAATTTTATCAAGAAGAACTAAAAATAATCCTGTTTTAATTGGTGAGCCAGGTGTAGGTAAAACTGCAATTGTTGAAGGGCTAGCAGAAAGAATCGTAAGAGGAGATGTGCCAGAAGGATTAAAAGACAAAATTGTATTCTCGCTTGACATGGGGGCTTTAATTGCTGGTGCAAAATATAGAGGCGAATTTGAAGAAAGATTAAAGGCAGTTTTAAAAGAAGTTCAAAGTTCTGATGGAAAGATTATATTATTTATAGATGAGATTCATACTATAGTTGGAGCTGGTAAAACAGAAGGTTCAATGGATGCAGGTAATCTTATTAAGCCTATGCTTGCAAGAGGTGAGTTAAATTGTATTGGTGCAACTACTTTTGATGAATATAGAAAATATATAGAAAAAGACAAGGCACTTGAAAGACGTTTTCAGCCTGTAATTGCAGAAGAACCTACAGTTGAAGACACAATATCTATACTTAGAGGTTTGAAAGAAAGATTTGAAATACACCATGGAGTAAGAATACATGATAATGCTATTGTAGCAGCAGCAAAACTTTCTCATAGATATATACAAGATAGATTTTTACCAGATAAAGCAATTGACTTAATTGATGAAGCAGGAGCTATGATTCGTAGTGAAATAGATTCATTACCAACTGAATTAGATGTTGTTAGAAGAAAGTTGTTTATGCTAGAAACTGAAAGAGAAGCATTACTTAAAGAAAATGATGATAAGAGTAAGTCAAGACTAGATGATATTCAAAAAGAAATAGCAGAATTAAAATCTAAAAATGATGAAATGACTGCTAAATATGAGAAAGAAAAGAGTCAAATATTAGATATTAAGAACTTAAAAGCACAATTGGATGAAGCTAAAGGCAAAGCTGAAAAATATGAAAGAGAATATGATTTTAATAAAGCAGCAGAGGTTAAGTATGGTGAAATACCCAAATTGGAAGAACAGATAAAGAAATACGAAGAAAGTATGAAAGATGGTTCTGAAAATTCACTTTTAAAGGAAGAGGTTACTGAAGAAGAAATCTCTAGTATTGTATCAAAGTGGACAGGTATACCAGTAACTAAACTAGTTGAAGGTGAAAGAGAAAAATTACTTAAACTAGAAGAAGAACTTCACAAGAGAGTCATAGGACAAGATGAAGCAGTTACAGCAGTTTCAAATGCAGTAATACGTGCAAGAGCTGGTCTAAAAGATGAAAGAAAACCAATTGGTTCATTTATTTTCTTAGGACCTACAGGTGTTGGTAAAACTGAACTTGCGAAAACTCTTGCTAGAAACTTATTTGATAGTGAAGATAATATAATTAGAATTGACATGTCTGAATACATGGAAAAACATGCTGTATCAAGATTGGTTGGACCTCCTCCAGGATATGTAGGATATGAAGAAGGTGGGCAACTTACAGAAGCAGTTAGACGTGCTCCTTATTCTGTAATATTATTTGATGAGATAGAAAAAGCACATGAGGATGTGTTTAACATGTTCTTACAGATATTGGATGATGGTAGACTTACTGATAATAAAGGTAAGACTGTAGACTTCAAAAATACTCTTATAATAATGACTTCTAATATAGGCAGCAATTATCTATTAGAAGCAGGAGGAAATATAACAGAGACTACTAACAACTTAGTAATGAATGAAATGAAACACAGATTTAAACCTGAGTTTTTAAATAGAGTAGATGATGTTATAATGTTTAAGCCTCTAGACCAAGAAAATATCAAGAAAATTATAGATATATTTATGACAGACTTAAAAAATAGATTAAAAGAAAAAGATATTACTATTGAGGTTACAGATTCAGCTAAAGATGTTATGGCGAGAGAGGGGTATGACCCTGTATATGGAGCAAGACCTCTTAAGAGATATATAGGAAATACTTTAGAAACTGTAATTGCAAAGAAACTTATTGCTGGAGAAGTGTATAATGGATGTACTATAGTTATAGATGGAAAAGATGAAAATATTGAGGTTTTAGTTAAATAATAAAAAAGAAGCAGGGTATAAGATATCAAATATTTTACCTGCTTCTTTTTTATTTACAAACTATAATAAGATATATGCTTTGTCAAACTAATAAGAATATTTTTAAAGCAATATATTCAAACTAAATCTGATTCAAAGTCAGTATTTATAATAAGTTTTCTATAATATATTCAAAGTTTTAAGATACTCATAACTTTAAGATAATTGTAAAAAATTATTGTTCATTCTTATCATGTTTAAATAAATAAAAACCAATTAATATTGCACCTATTAAACAAAGAAGTGTAATAATAATATAAACATTTCTCATTCCAAATACAAATATTTTATCATTACCAACTACATAATCATTAACCCTATACCCAGCTTTAATACTCATAAAATTATATAAAAGTGTTGTAGAAATAGTAATACCTATAACTTGACCTAAATTTCTTACAAGAGAATTTATACTTCCAACAACTCCTAACTTACTTTTAGAACAATTTGACATTATTAAAGCATTATTGGCTGGTTGAAATAGAGCTTGTCCTATTGATATTATTGATACAGAAATTACGAATAAAATAAGGATAGAACTCTCTTTCAATCTTGACATTAAGAAAAATCCAAAACTCATAACAATAAGACCAATTAAAATAATTTTTTCTGACTTGATTTTATCTGATATATTCCCAAATACAGGTGAAAAAATGGCTAAAAGCAAAGGTGATAATATCATAAATAAACCTGCATGAATTGGGGAAAGTTTCATAGTATTTTGTAAATAAAATGGAATTAAAATACTAGATGATGCAATACAAATAAATGATGTAAGAGCACAAATTAAATTCAGTGAAAATTTAAAATTTCTAAAAATTTCAAGGTCAAGAAGTGGTTGAGGATGTTTTTTTTCTAATATCAAAAATAATATAATAAAAATAATTGATAGCAATAGTGTAATTAATATATATGGATTTAACAGCCATATTTGTTGGGCATAAATTAAAGCACTAAAAAATAATGTTGTTCCTAAAAATTGAAGTATAGCACCAATCTTATCCATCTTTTCTGAAGTTCTTTTACTATTTGGAAGAAATTTTGCATTTAGAAAAATTACAATAATACCTATTGGAATATTTATAAAGAATATAAAATTCCAATTAAATATTGATAAAATAAGTCCTCCTATAGATGGTCCAACCATATTACCAACAGCTACCGCAGTAACTAAAATTCCTAGAGCCTTACCTCTACTTTCTTTTGGAAATAATTCTGTGATAATTCCATGATTGTTTGCCATATAAGCAGAAGCACCTACTCCTTGGATAAAGCGACAAATTATAAGTAAAGTTAAAGAATTACTTAATCCACATAATAATGAAGCTACCGTAAAAAGAATAGTTCCTAACTGAAATATTCTAGATTTACCAATAATATCTCCAAGTCTTCCAAAAAATAATAGTGTTGAACAAATAATAATTGAGTAACTTGCTATTACCCATTCAATAGATGATATAGACACATTTAATTTACTTGCTAGAACTGGAAGCGCAACATTTATAATACTAGAATCTAATGTCGCCATAAAAGTCATTGCAATGACTACAAATAATACTGTTATACTTTTTTTATTTTCATTTTTTTTAAAAGATTTTGTCATTTTTATTACCTCCTTATTATAATGACTGGCATTATTTTGATGTTTACAATAATAATTACATTTTATATAATAACGATATGAAATAATGAATACAACAACGATATTGCTTATAATTAGCACTATTTTGATAAGAGGTAAATAATGAATGATAAAAGCGCATATTTCGATAGAAAAGGTCAAGAAAGCTTCATAGATATATTTTTTAAAGACGACATAAAAAATGGAGAAAATTTTAAAAGACATTGGCATGAGCATCTACAAATATATTATTTTGTTGATGGTATAGCATACCTGGAATGTGGAGCTAGTAATTTTAAAGCAGTGTCTGGAGATGTTGCAATAGCAAATAGTAATGAATTACATTATTTAGAAAGCCTATCAGACAATCTAAAATTCTATACTATTCGTATTGAACCTACCTTTCTTTTTAGTAATCAAGTTGATTTGTTGCAAACTAAGTACTTAGCACCAATGACTCTAAATCATATTGTATTTAATAATTTAATTCAAAAGGATTCTTTTATTTTACAATGTATTAAATCTATACTTGATGAATATCACAATAAAGATATTGGATATGAGTTATCTATAAAAGCTAGTATTTATCAATTTATAGTATTCTTATTAAGAAATCATGTTGATAAAATCTTTTCAGAAGAAGAATTTATAGAAAGAAAATATTCTTTAGAAAAATTTGAATGTATATTTGATTTGATAGAAGAAAAATATATGGATAAAATTACATTAAAAGAACTTGCTAGTACTGTGAATTTGAGTGCACACCATTTTTGTAGAACATTTAAACAAATAACAGGTAAGACTACAACTGATTATATAAATGGAGTAAGACTTGATAAAGCTATATATTATTTAAAACAAACAGATTTAAATATGACAGAAATTGCTATGAGATGTGGTTTTGATAGTATAAATTATTTTAGTCGTTTATTTAAAAAGAATTATGATGTATCTCCAACTAAATATAGAAACGAACATGGTGATATTTGTAGTATTCTTTTAAAAGATAACAATAAATAGCTCATAAATATACTTTACAGAAAATGTAGGTTTTGAATTTTTTTATAAATATTGATAATACCTAAGATACAAAAGAGTAAATTACTAATAAAATAAAAAATGTAAATTAATATGAAAGGATATCATACCTAATGAAAAATATTTTTTATTATGAAACTAAAATTGGAAAAATAGGAATAGCAGAAAAAAATAATTTCATTACAAACTTGTTTTTTGACACATCTATTTTAAATTCTGAAGAATATTTAGTTAAAGAAAGCAAAATTATAAAAGAAGCAAATAAACAACTAAAAGAATACTTAGAGGGAGATAGAAAAGAGTTTGATTTGCCACTAAAGTTGTCAGGAAGTGAATTTAGGAAAAAAGTATGGAATGAACTTTGTAACATTCCATATGGAGAAACAAAGACTTATGTAGAACTAGCAAACATAATTAATAATCCCAAAGCATACAGGGCGGTAGGTCTGGCAAATAGCAAAAATCCTATTTCTATTTTTATACCTTGTCATAGACTTGTAGGATCCAATGGTAGTTTGAGAGGCTATTTAGGAGGAATAGAGGTAAAAGAATATTTATTGAAACTTGAAAAAGAAAATAAATAATATATTGCAAAAAATAAAGGTTTAAAAATAATGATTATTATATGAAAAATAAAATTCATATAAAAGAATTACAAAGAAATCAAATGAATATAAAAGATTTATAT
>NZ_AVHW01000076.1 GCF_000449425.2 Clostridioides difficile CD160 | reverse complement strand
AATATATAAAAATATAAAAAATATACAAGATTCTACAATAATAGATTTTTTTGTTATTATTACGAGTTTTTTATTGCATCTGTAGAATAAAAGTATTATTATATAGTTAAGATAATTATCTAGGTAAATTTTGGATAATAGCAACATATTTTATAAAATAAAAATATAACTACATAAACTTTATTAAAAATTTGTTAGAAATTTCTGACTAATATTAAGAACGCAAATTTGCTGGGGGATGGTGTATGTGGAAAAATCAAATACTACTGTTACAAGAAAAGAAAAAATTGAAGATATAGGAATGAAATTAGAACATTTATTGAGTGAAAATATTACTTTTTATGAATTATTACTTGAGGTTTTGAATAAAGAAAAAGAAGAGAATTAATTCTCTTCTTTAAGGAATCTTTTTAGGTAAGCATTATCAATCATTTTTTCTATAGCTTCTCTATCTTCTTTTTCAAGGGAATATATTTTTTCTAAGAGTTTTTTTGTTTTTTCACTGACTGATAGATTTTCTATGATTAATTTATCTTCTTTACTTATTTTTGTACTTTCATTTACACCCAGTAGATAATCAGTGGATGTTTTCAATACTTTTGCTAATCTTACTATAATTTCACTTTTAGGTTCTCGTAAATTGTTTTCATAACGTGATAAACTAGCTTCAGTTATACCAACTTTAGTAGCAAGTTCTTTTTGATTTATATCCAATTCTTTTCGTAAATTTGCTATTCTATCTCCTAAACTTTCCATATGTACATCACTCCTTACCGAAATTATAAGTTATTTTTATAAAAAGTAAAATAAAATTACCAAAAATATAAAAAAAAAAGATTAAAATAAGAAAATATATTGAAAATTACCGTTTGTATATGTATAATATGAGTTATACAAATGGTAATTGATAAAGAGGTGATATTCTTAAAATGAAAAATTTAAATAATTAATAAAGGTATATTATTTTAGATACATTTAATTTAAATATAAATAAATATTTTAACAATAAAATTACCAAATGTATAAGACAATACTATAGTATCGACAATTTGATGTTTTAATAAATTTAAATTTTTAAATAAGCTAGAAATCAATTATGTGAAATTGATTCTTATAAATTAAAATAAGTTGAGTAGATGGAGGAATTAATGTGATAATAATTAGAAGTCAGGATAAAACTGATCTAATGCAGGCTAATCAAATTAAAATAAATGATAGTGAAGTTTATGTAGTATTTGAAAGCTTTAATACTATAAAAATAGGAACCTATGAAAGTAATGCAAGAGCTATACAAGTATTAGATAATATACAAAGTTTTATTGAGAATGGAACAAAATATGATTACATAACATCTAACAAAGTTAGACATAATATTAATAAAATATTTCAGATGCCAATTAAGTAATGAGTGTATGTTTTATGTTTAAGAACTAAAGCCTTCTTTCCTTTTATAAAAGTAGGAAAGAAGGCTTTATATATTTATGAATATTGAAGTATTTTTGTTTTTAAGTTTAGATTATTTAATGGTATATTAGAGACCAATTAAATAACAAGAATTCTCCTAAAACAGCCAATATTAAATATATGATAGCTTCATTTTTATAAAGAGAGGTAGTTTTTTTATTTATATCATCATCGATTGTAATAGCAATTTCATCTTGAATGATATTTTTACATATAGGTGCTAAAACAGTATTTTTCTTCAATAGATTAAATAACTTACTTACATATATCCATATGAAATATCCTAAAACAGCCCCTAATGTATTCATCATTAAATCGTCAATATCTGTAGCTCTAAGATTAAATAATTGACAAAATTCAATTGCTACTGAGAAACCTAATCCAGTTATTGATACATTAATAATATTTCTAAATTCTTTCCAAATTAAAGGAAGTAAGAATCCTAAAGGCATAAACATAATTATATTTAAAATATATGTTAAAGCGCCAACTGAACTAAATGGTATTATATTTATTTCATTAAATCTAATAATTTCTTTATATTTTCCTATATCCCATATGCTTCCAATACCAGCTTTACTAAGTGCCAAGTAAATATATAATAAAAAAATATATACCCATACTAAATGTATTACTACATTCTTTTCACATTTCAAGTTTTTTCTTTTTATAACAATTATTTGATATATTAAACACGGAAGTATAGCGCAAAGAAATGAATAAAGTGTCCACATAATTGTATTTTATCTCCTTTCAAAATTTATGCTTTTAGCTATATAATTACTATCTTTATATTAAGCTTTAAATTTTAAAAATCTTTTAATAAAATCTTAAAAATTTATTAATTTATAAAAACATATTAATTTATAAAAACATGGTTATTAATCTTAACAAAATATAGAAAATCAAAGCTCCTAAATTTATATGCAGATGTTTAAAAAATTTTAGCATATGCATAAATATTATAAATATATGGAAATAATAATAGTATATTTTGGTAAAATAGGAGGGATTCTATGAAATGGATTAAATGGTATAGTATTACATGTATATGTATTTTTATAATTGTAGCTTTTTGTATGCTAGTATTTCCTAATAGAACAAAGTCGATTGATACTTCATATGCATATAGTTTTATTGAAAAGAAAGTTCCAAAGAGTGCTGTATATCAAGGATATAAGAAGAACCCAATTAATGGGACGACTACAATTTATTACAGTTACAATAATTCAACTCATATAGTTAAATTGTCACATCCAGAAGGTTATTCAAGAGAGATTAACTGGAATAAAGTCTCAAATATTAGGTTTGATTAATACAAGGGAATTATTGAGGATAAAAACACAGTATTTATGGCAAATGTATAGAAAACGACCTTAGAATTATTGCTAAAACTATAAAATAATAGTTTATTCTCGTAGTTATTACTTAATTAATGATGTAAGTAAAACGAATCCAGAATTGTTTTAAGAATATTAGGATTTGTTTGTTAGTTTGCGTTATCATAAAAATACCTATCTCTGCTTGTGTAATATATTTATAGTAAATCGTAATAATTTTGCATTAGTATATACTAATATTTTTTAGATTTTTCGTAATTAATTAATAGAAAAATGTATTATAATAATATTATGAAAATTTAAAAAAGTAAGAAAGAGGTAATATTATGAGAAGTGATATAAAAAAAGGAATAGAAGGAGCTCCAAAGAGAGCATTAATGTATGGAATGGGTCTTACTAAAGAAGAAATTGAAAGACCTTTAATAGGTATAGTAAATGCACAGAATGAAGTAATTCCTGGACACCTCCATCTCGATGAAATAGCGGAAGCAGCAAAAAATGGTGTTAGAATGAGTGGTGGTTTACCATTAGAATTTCCTGCTATAGGAGTATGTGATGGTATAGCTATGGGACATGTTGGGATGAATTATTCACTTGCTTCAAGAGAATTAATAGCAGATTCAATAGAAGCTATGGCTATGGCACATGGTTTTGATGCTTTAGTACTTATACCTAACTGTGATAAGATAGTACCAGGCATGTTGATGGCTGCTGCAAGACTTAATATACCAAGTGTTGTTGTGAGTGGGGGACCTATGCTTGCAGGTAAAAAAAATGGAAAAGTATATGATTTTAATTCTGCAATGGAAGGTGTTGGGGCTTGTAAAGATGGAACAATGAGTCAAGGAGAATTAGAAGAATTAGCTATGAATTCTTGTCCTGGATGTGGTTCATGTTCTGGGCTTTTTACGGCAAATAGTATGAACTGTTTAACAGAAGCATTAGGTATGGGTATTCCATATAATGGGACTGCTGCATCACATTCTGGAGAAAGAAAAAGAATAGCAAAATATGCAGGTATGTATGTTATGGAACTGCTTAAGAATGACATAAAACCTAGAGATATTTTAACAGTGGATGCATTTAAAAATGCGATAACTGTAGATATGGCAATGGCTGGTTCTACAAATACAGTACTTCATTTACCTGCAATAGCTTATGAAGCAGAAATAGAGCTTAACTTGGATTTTTTTGATGAAATAAGTGAAAAAACTCCTTGTTTAACAAAATTAAGTCCAAGTGGGAAGCATCATATTGAAGATTTACATATGGCAGGGGGAATTCCTGCTATAATGAATGAACTTTCAAAGATAGAAGGAATAAACTTAGACTGTAAAACTGTAACAGGCAAGACTATAGGAGAAAATATAAGAGATTGTAAAATAGAAAATGAGGAAGTAATACATACATTAAAAAATCCATATAGTGGCCAAGGTGGACTTGCAATATTGAGAGGAAATCTTGCTATAAATGGGGCTGTTGTAAAAAAATCAGCAGTTGCAGAAGAAATGTTAGTTCATGAAGGGCCAGCAAGAGTTTTTAATTCAGAAGAAGAAGCTGTGAGTGCTATATTTAATAAAAAAATAAATAAAGGTGATGTTATAGTTATAAGATATGAAGGGCCAAAAGGAGGTCCAGGAATGAAAGAAATGTTATCTCCTACATCAGCAGTTGCGGGAATGGGACTTGATAAACATGTTGCACTTCTTACTGATGGCCGTTTTTCGGGAGCAACTAGAGGAGCATCTATAGGTCACATTTCTCCAGAAGCTATGGAAGGTGGTTTAATTGGAATAGTTGAAGAAGGTGATATAATTTCTATCAATATACCAGAAAAAAAATTAGAGTTAAAAGTAAATGAAATTGAAATAGAAAATAGAAGATTAAAATTTAGACCTTTAGAGCCAAAAATAAAACATGGATACTTAAGTAGATATGCTAAACTGGTAACATCAGCAAACACAGGAGCGGTATTGAAATAGTAGAGTATGTTTAAGAGAGTTAAGGAAAGCTAAGTTAATATTAAATATAAAAAGGATATCTTAAATGCTCCAATGCTAATGATGTGTCCTTTTTATATTAATATATCTAACTTATATAAAGATATTGAATTTCTTACATATTAGAATATAAGTATAATTTTATTTTTAATATAATTATCTAGATATTATTTATTTTATATACAATAAAATATGACTCCTAAAAATAAAAAATACATCATAAATATAAATAAGTGGATATAAGTTATTAAGCTGATTTATAAACTTACTATGAAAGCAAAATTATAATTTTTATAAGTAATAAAATTTTTAGGAGGATATGCAATGAATAAAAAAATGAAACTAATTCCTTATGAAATAAATGAGAATCTAAGAGGAGCAAAGAATAAGTTTCCATATGGAATAAAACAAATGAATGCGAGAGGAATGTGGGATGAAGGATATACTGGTAAAAATATTGTAATTGGTATAATAGATACAGGTTGTGATATTTCTCATCCTCTTTTAAAAGGTAAAATAATTGGTGGTGCAAACTTTAGTGATGATAGTAACGGAAATAAAAATATATATGAGGATTTTAATGGGCATGGAACTCACGTAGCAGGAATTATAGCTGCATCTAATTATAATAATGAGGTTATGGGAGTAGCTCCAGATTGTAAATTATTAATAGCAAAAGCATTAAATAAAGATGGTGTTGGGACATATCAAAGTATAATTAATGCCATTAATTTTGCTGTAACTAAGAAAGTTGATATTATATCCATGTCTCTTGGAGGAAATAAAGATGACAAAAATTTAAAAAATGCAGTTTTACAAGCAGTAAAGAATAACATTTCTGTAGTGTGTGCAGCAGGAAATAATGGAGATGGAGATTCTAGTACAAGTGAGTATAGTTATCCAGCTAGTTATCCTGAGGTAATAGAAGTAGGTGCAATAAATGAAAGCTATTTAGTTGAAAAGTTTAGTAACTCAAATACTACAATAGATTTGGTGGCTCCAGGGAGAAATATTATATCAACCTATATGGATAATAAACTTGCTATTATGAGTGGAACTAGCATGAGTGCGCCATATGTATCAGGGTCACTAGCATTAATCAAAGAATGGGCTAGAGAAGAATTTGAGAGAGATTTAGATGAAGCAGAGTTGTATGCACAATTAATAAAATGTACAAGAGCACTTGGAATACCTAGAACAGAACAAGGAAATGGGTACCTATATTTAAATCTTTATAAATACAAGAATACTGGGAAAAGATAATTTGTAATTTGATAATAAAATCTAGGTATTGTATACAGTCAATACAAAATAGTAAAAAATATTTAAGTGTAGAATTTTATAGAGATAGATGACAATATTAAATAATAAAGCTTATAGATACATTAGTTAATCAGGATTAGAAAAAAATACAGTATTATAGATAGCACATCTGAGAAAAGGTGTGTTCTTCTATATATCTGTATAGATAAAAATTTGTATATAAGAAGTATAAGGTAAATTAAGGTTAATATATGTATATGAAGATGTAAGATGCTTTGTAATATGGACAAGGATACTATTAGTGAAAAATATTCTTATGAAAGATTTAAAAATACAATGAAATATTATATATAAACAAAGAAGTATAGAATTTAATTGATAAATATTATCAATAATTATTGAATTTCAAAATCAATTATGATATTATATATTTAGAAAAACAAAGAGATTTCAAATAAAGAAATCTTTTATTTTTTAAATCCTAGTTAGCAGTAGCTAACTATTGGTTGATTAAAAAATATTACAGGAGGTAAGAATGAGTAAAATATATATTGTTTATTGGAGTGGAACAGGAAATACTGAGAAGATGGCAAATTTTGTAGCTGAAGGTGTGAAGCTAAAAGGTAAAACAGCAGAAGTTTTAGATGTAAGCTTATTAAAACCAAGTGATTTAAAAGAAGAAAATAAATTTGCATTAGGTTGCCCATCTATGGGAGCAGAACAACTAGAAGAGGGGTATATGGAACCATTTGTAGCAGAATTAGAATCTATGGTATCAGGTAAACAGATTGGATTATTTGGCTCATATGGTTGGGGAAATTGTGAATGGATGAGAGAATGGGAAGAACGTATGCAAAATGCTGGTGCTACAATTATAGGTGGTGAAGGAATTACAGCAATGGAAGACCCAAATGAAGAAGCCAAAGATGAGTGTATAGAATTAGGTAAAATGTTAGCTGAATAAGTTGTGAGTATATATAACAACTAATAATAACAACATTATATATATATAATACTAAGAGAGACTAATATTACAATACATAAGAAAATATACTTAATAAAATAGATAAAATATTAGTCTCTTTTAGTATAAATCAAATTTATAAATTAATATCGTTTTTTATATGATACAATCTCATCATAGAAAAACAATAATCATTTGATAATATAAGTGATAAAGGTTGTATCTTGTGCAAAACAAAGCATATCTGCTCCAATATTAACCCATGTTTCAATACTTTTCTTTTCTGTTGAAGGAAGGGTAACGAAGGGCATCTCATATTTTTTACATATCTCAGCAGCTTGAGAAATCATATCTCTTATTTCAACTTTATTCATATGTCCATAAAATACCATATCTAAAGATAAATCACTAGGACTTAATGCTATAATATCAACACCTTTGACTTGTACTATTTCTTCAATGTTATTATAACCTGCTTTCTACTCAAGCAACATTATTTTTAATATTTCGTTATTTGCGTTTTTGATATAGTCTAAATAATTCATATTACCATAATAAGAAGCTCTTTGAGGATTGCACTCTCTTATACCATTTGGATGATAAGTGCAAGTTGATACTGCTTTTTCTGCATACAGTACTGTATTAATAAATGGGAAACCTATAATATCTGTTCCCATATCCATTATAGGTTTAACAAGAGTAGGGTTGCTGTTTGCTAATCGAACTAAAAAAGCGGCACCACCATCATGTATAGCTATTATACTGTTGATGAATATCTTTACAGTCTAAAGCACCATGCTCACCTTTAATTCAGACAAAATCATGTCCAGACAGACTAACTAATTCACTTACAGATGAATCAGACAGTGAAACTGCCACTCCACACAATATCTTCCCTTTATTAAATTTTTCTTTAATCGTAATTATGTATTTTTGCATTTATATCATCCTTTCTTTTAGCAATTTGTTTTTGCACTTCAAAGAATACAACTTCAGCATAGCTTGAAGTCAATACTTTTTTGTTGACTATTGTATAATGGATTTCTATAATGTTCTTATTCATATAAAATTTTTGGGAGTGAAAGAATATGAAATATTCCTTTACTGATGTATCAAAAATAACAAATATTTCTTCATCGGCTGTTTGGTTTTATGAAGAAAAAATTTACTTCTTCCTATTAATAGAAAGCCAAGTAGTGTTCGTTATTTCTCTGAAGAAGACATAGAGCATTTGATATTCATAAAAGAATTAAAAAATGCTGGCTTATCTATTAAAGATATTCATGAATGTTTTCATTTTTGTGATATGGGAGATGATACAATAGACAAAAGAACCCAATTGTTTCAGCAACACAAGCAAGATATTAAAAATAAAATACATGAACTAGAAGATTTGTATGGATAAAATAGATTATAAGATATGTTATTTAAATGAAAAAAAGATGTGTAAAAAATTGTTTTTGTGAAATAATTAAATAAATTTTTAATTTCTATAATATAAAGAATAGCATCAATTTGAACTATTTAAGTACGTTGTTCTAAGACGTATTTTACAAAAGATTAGATAATATTTTATATAGCTATTTCTCTATGTAATAAAAAAGAAAATTATGATAATATATATTAATGTAAGTGGTAAATATATTTCCATTTATAAATATGAGTATTTTTAAATGCTATAAATATAAATACTATGAATACTATGAATTTTTAAATATATAGTTAGATTTTTAAAAATATTATAATTAAAATATTATAATAGAGTTGTTACATTTGGAGGATGTTAGAATGTATGAATCAAGAGAAAATTATTTGGAGACAATACTTATTTTAGAAAAGACAAAGGGAATTGTAAAATCTATTGATATAGCTAAAAAGCTAAATTATAGTAAGGCAAGTGTAAGTAGAGCTATGAGAATCTTAAAAGAATATGGTCTTATTATAATGGAAGTTGATGGTGACATTATTTTAACTAAAGAAGGAAGAAAAAAAGCAGAAGAAATTTATGAAAAACATATTTTAATCACTAGATTTTTGGTAAATACATTGGAGGTTTCATCTGATATAGCTGAAAAAGATGCATGTAGAATAGAGCATATTATAAGCACAGAGACATTTGAAGGAATAAAAAAATATTTAGACAAAAACTAAGAGGTGAGCTTATGGAGTATTTTAGTGAGTCGAATAATGAAGTGCAAAAGTTTGATTGGGGAGAGGTTACATGGATACATGAGCCATCAAAAACACAATTTAATAGGCTTAGTGCTGGAATTGTAAAGTTTTTTCCAAAAAACTGCCAAGAAAAGCACTTTCATTTAAGTGAAGAACAGCTTTTATATGTAATTCAGGGAGAAGGAATACAAGCTATTGATGGTAAAAAGGTCAATATAAAGGAAAAATCAATAGTTTATTGCCCACCATATTCAGAACATGAAATTATAAATACTGGTAAAATTGATTTAGTAATATTAATCACTTATGTCCCTCATAAATTTTCAAGTTTGAGACAGCTACCTATAGTATTTTCTGAAAATACTATACAAGAGTTAATTAATATAAATATAATTGAAAATCTTGCAAATCAAATATCTAATATATTGAAGCTTAGAATATCTGTATATGATTCAAAACACAAAGCAATATTTGAGACTAAAAAAGAAACTAGATTTTGTGATATTTGTAAAAGTATAAAAGTGTGCAATAGAAAACTTGCAAAGAGTATGAATGATAATGATTTTGAAAAAATGTATCAATGTGAGTATGGTGTTTCTAGTTTGGAGATACCTATAGTATTAGAAGAAGATGTAGTTGGATATATAGAATGTGGGGATTTCATAATATACAAATCTATTGATATAGATAAGAATTTATCTAAACTGTCACGTAGTTCAAATATTGACATAAAATACATAAGTAAAATTTACAATGAACTTTCATTAATTCCAAAGAGTAGACTATATGTGTTAAAAGAAAATTTATTAATGATGTCTGAATTTATTCAGGAAATAGCTAAGAGAAATTTCTTTGAAAATCAACTTAGTATAAAAGATGAGGAGATATTGAAGAATAGAAAGGAAAATATAAAGCTTGAAGAAGCATTTAAAAAAGCAAATAGTAAATTATTAGAAGAAAAGTACATTATCAATCCAATAGATATGTTCAATAATACTCTAAGAGAATATCCTTTTGAATTAGAACTTTCTATAGAGAAAGCAATCAAAGACATGAATTTAGACGGTGTTTATAATCTAATAGATACTAATAAATTAATGTATAATGATGTTAGAGATATTATTCAAGAAATGATATTTGTATTATCTAGAACTGTACTTAGGGACTTAGAAGATTTGAAGCTTATATCTTCTCTAAGAAATAAATACAATAAAAAAATATCACTTACAAATAGTGATGAAGATTTATGGAATATATTATTACAATTTTCTAAAGAGTGTATTGATAAGAATAGAGAGTTTTGGAGACAAGACAAGAGGAATTTGATTGAAAGTGTGAATGAATATATACAAAAATATTATAAAGAAAATATAAATTTAAATAGTATAGCAGAGGTATTTTTTATAAGTCCAAATTATTTGAGTTCTATTTTTAATGAAAAAAATAAAGTTTCAATAACTGAGTACATAAATCTTCTTAGGATAGACGAATCTAAAAAGTATCTATCAAATATAAATATGAGTATTAGCGATATTTGTAAGAAAGTAGGTTTTAATAATAGTAGTTATTTTTCACAAATATTTAAGAAGTTTAATAATATAACTCCAAATGAATATAGAAAAAATATGTTAGACAATAAAGAATAGACAATATTATGTAAGATATATGTTTTATTGGTTAGATTTATAATTAATATCTTGTATGAATGATAGATATTATAAATTCTAAAGCATTGAAATTGCAAAGGTATAGCTGATTATATAAAATTGATTATCTTAGTTTTTAAAATAGGTAAATTAGATTTTGCCACCCGTTTGCCACCGTATTATATTTTTGGGTGGCAAACTAGTTTGTAATTCTTTCAAATATATCTACAGTTTCATTTTTCATTTTTTCAGTTACATGTGAATAAGTATCCATTGTAGTTGATAATTGGCTATGACCTAAACGATTTTGTATATCTTTAATGTTAGCTCCATTTTCTAATAATAGGGTAGCATGAGTATGTCTTAAACAATGAAAATGAAAGTCGTTGTTTAAAGCTCCTCGAATTTGTTTTACTATAGTATCTAAAGTGTGGGTGTTTACTTGTTGACCATTTTCTTTAGTACATACCCAATTACTATCAAAGTAAAATTCACCATATTTTAATTTCATTTTCTTTTGATGTAGTTTATGTTCTTTTAGTATCCTTATTAAAGTATCTCCTGTAAATATAGTTCTACAAGAACTTTCTGTTTTTGGTGGACTTAATTCAAATATTCCATTCTTCTTTTTAATCAGTGTATGTTTTACTGTAATAGTTTTGTTATCAAGATATATATCGTTCCATGTTAATGCAATAATCTCTCCTCTTCTCATGCCAGTATAAAATCCAATTAGTAGGACTATACGCTGAAATGAATCTTGAGGAAATATATTCAGCATTTGATTAAATTCATCTAATGTAATAGTTTTAACTTTGCTAGATTCTGTTTTAGTCTTAGCATTTGGTATACTTACATATTGCATAGGATTTTCTCGTATATGTTTGTAAGGATAGACTGCTGATTTTAATGACCTATGTAATATGTTTTTTAATATTTGTAATGTATTTTGAGAATAATTCTCTTTGTATTTTTTATTTATGAAGCTTTGTAGTATCGCGGGTGTTAAAGCTTTTACTTTGTAAACTCCTAGTTTTGGTTTTATATGTTTTTCTATATTTATTCTATAGCTTTCTTGTGTGTTGTATTTACAGTTAAGTAAAACATATTCTTTGTACCAAAAATCTAGGTAGTCTGATAAGCTGATGTTGCTTTCTTCAAATACTATACCAAAGTTTTCATATTCATTTAGTGCTTCTCTTAGTGCTTTTTCTGCTTCCTTTTTTGTATTGCCACCAACTCTTTCTACTTTTTTTCTTTTACCTTCAACTATTCCTAGGTCAAAGTAGTAATACCATTTGTTGCTTCTTTTTCTTACTCCACCTTTCATAATAGTAACCCCCTTTTCAGAATGTACGTTTGTTTTATGTTTATATAAAAGAGCAGTTAATCTGCTCTTAAATAACTAGTTTAATTATAAAGATAATATTTATTTTATGTATTTTTCTGCAATAAAGATTAATTCATTTTTTAGCTCATTTATGTCTATTACAGCGTCCATTTTATATTCTAAATAATCTTGACTTCCATTAGGCAAGCGAATCATCTTATGGGCTCCTAGCTCTATTTTACATATCCAATGCTCAAGATTATTTTTATACATTATATTAACTTCATTATTTACTTTTTTATAAGTGATTTCATTTTTATCAATTTTTTTAGATAAAATATCTTGAACTATATTAATAGCCTTCAATTCATCATCAGTAATTACTATATTACATTTATCAATTTTTTCTACAGTAGGAGCTTGCTTTTCTTCTTTTTGTTTTATAAGTTCAGTATCAGTTTTACTTTTTTCTTTCTTTTTGCTATCTTTTACTTTCTTTTTATCATATTCTTCATTATCATTTTCCAATAATGTTTTTAATTTCTCATTCATAAAATCGTTGACAAATTGGGACATAGACCTTTTGACTATAGGTCTGAATTTTTCTACTACATTTTGTGTTTTAACACCATTGTAGAAATCATTTATTATAAACCTAACAAATTCATCTGATGGGTTTTCTAATTGTGAGTTTAACTGGGATTTTATTAGATTTGTATATTTTAATTCTGAGGCTATATTAAAAATAGTATCTATATTAAATGTACTTTTAGTAACTTTTTTCAAATGTGATATTTTGTTATCATCCATATTTAATAGATTTAATACTAAAAATGGCTTATCATCCATCTTATTTTTTTCTTCCAAGTCAGTGAAAAATTTATAAATTATTCCATTTGTAAGTATTGCAAATTTTGCTTCTGTTGCTGTAAAATATCTAAATAATTGCGCATCATGTTTTTTGAGTTTATCTGTAGCACATTTTGCTTCTATTAAAATTAAAGGTTTACCATTTTCAAGTATAGCATAATCTACTTTTTCTCCTTTTTTTACACCTACATCTGCAATAAATTCTGGCATAAATTCTAAAGGATTAAAAATATCATATTCTAATATTTGAAATAAAGGCATCAATAATGCTTTTAGCTAAGTAGCTAGTTGTTGATGAAAATTTTATATCATATTTTTTTTCATCAAACAATAGATATAGAGCAAATAAATTTGCTTCATGTTCAAGTTTAGAATCAGAAGAGCCAAAATGATTTACACCTTTGTGTTCTAATATAATATGTCCTAATTCATGAGCACAAAGTATAGATTGTGACTCTTCAGTAAAGTTTGAATTTAAATAAATTATTTTTTTACCTAATACATCTGTATAATAACCTTTCATTCCATCTGGATTATAGTTTTTGAATCTTATAGTCACATCAAGTTTTTCGCACAATTCAAATGGATTGTTAGTTTCAAAATTATTTATAACATAATTAACTACATTAGCTATATTCTTTATATCATTTATTCCCATTACTCCCCCTAAAAATATTATTTTTTATATTTAAAACTGATTAGTTTTATTTGTTGTAATAAATCATTTGCAAAATCTATAACTTCTTCATCACTTAATTTTTTTATATTATAATCTCCATAGGCCATAAGTGTTGGTTGCTGGAGAATAAATTTTATGGCATCATTTGCATTATCAAATGACTTTGGTAGAGATTCAGAACAATTATTACTTTTGATGTCTGTTTTACCTAATAAATAATCAACACTTACATTAAAAATTTTTGATAATTCAGCAATCATATAGGCATCTGGTACTGTTTTCCCCTGTTCATAGTAACCATATGCACTTTTACTTAATCCAATTTTTTTTGAGATATCTTCTTGTGTAAAGTTAAGTTCTTTTCTTAGTTCTTTTAATCTGTTTTCAAGTTTTTTATTTGACAATATTATCAACTCCTTATATCTTAAATATACAATTAATAATCGTAAAAGTAAAGAAAACAATTTTAAATTGTAGAAAAAACAATCTAAAGTTGACAAACAAGTATAAATTGTTTATTATTAATTTATAAAGAAATTCAGTATAATAAATATATGATTAACTTCATTAATTTCAAAGTGAAATGGGTTAGAACTTTAAAAAGTAAATACTTAAATTGTTTGATAGATATATGAAATTACTTGGGATGAAAAATTTTAATAGACTATATTTATTATAGTATAATGTAGTATTAGTTGTAATATTATTGTATAAAAAACACTTACTTTATATAAAGTAGGTGTTTTTTATACAATAATGTTGAGATTGATAGTTAAAACTATATGAATATTTAACTTATCTATTATTAAAATCTATACAGAAAAGTTTACTAAATAAATAACAGAATATTTTGACATAAATGATTTTATAAATTAAACTTGTGAGGAAGAAATGGAATGGATGAAAAAAGAGTAAAATTAATTGATGATGAAGATAAAGGGGTAGGTGAAATACTGACTCCTGGGGGTAATCAAAATATAAACAATGTGTTAGATTTGTACATATAAGCAATCACTACATATAGTGTAAATAAAAAAGAGAAGGCGTTTAATTTTAAGTAAATTTAAATAGGTTATCAGAAACTTGAAAAGTTGTATAAATAGAAAAAGAAGAGAATTTTATCTCTTCTAAATCTATATACCACATAGTTAATATAATAATGTTTCTTGTTAAATTTGTAAAATAATTATACTTATTTTTACATACCACATAGTTAATATAAAATGTAAATATTAATCTTATGTATTGAACATTTTATTAAGTTCATGTTATTATATTATTATACATTTCCAAAATTTGAAAAATTATTATTCTTATAGGATTGAAATTTATGGAAATATATAATAATAACATTTTAAACTATTTATCAGATTATTTCAATATATATTAAAATAATTTGACAAGTAACCTATTAAAGAAGACTAATTAATCATAATCATAAAATATGTTACTTTATATGATGTATTATAGCATAAAAAGTAGCATTTTAATTGGGGTAATATAAAACATTTATGAGGAGGAATATAATAGTGGATGAATTAGAAAGAATGGTAATATTGGAGGAAGATTGTAGTAGAGAAAAATTTAATATTATAAAATGGATTTTAAATGATAGTAATAAAAGTGATTTAGAGATAATTAATGACATACAGGATATACATAATATAAAATATAAAAATACAATAAAAAGTTATATAAACAACATAAAAAACAAGTGCTCATAATGAGCACTTGTTTTACTTGAATTTATACTTTAATTAATATAATTTAAATGCATATCATTTTATTATTTAATGTGTTATTTTCTATCTGAAATTATACCATCTACAGTTGTACATATTGCATCCACATATATATCTTCTAGTTTGCAAAGATCAATTACTATTTTTTTAAGTTTCTCATTTTCACATGTAGTTATATAAGCAAGAGCTTCACCTAAAAGAATGTCTTCTTCTGTAGAAGTGTATGTTTCACCTTTACCAGTTAAAAGCCATTCTTTATTAATACCAAAAATTTCACACATATAATTAATAAGTAAAGGTTTGGGTTCAACTCTATCATATTCTATATTACTTATAACATCTTTACTGACACCAAGTTTTTCACCAAAAGCTGGTTGAGATAAATTAGCATCTTTTCTTATCTTTTTAATTCTTTTGCTTATAGTTTCATTAGACAATTATATCACCTCCTATGAATTATTATAATTTTAAAAAACTTGTTAGTCAACAAGAAAGAGCAAATAAAATTTTAAAAAGTGTTGACTAACAAGGTAATGAATGTTAATATAGTGTTACAGAACAAGAAAGGTGTGAATAATATGAAAGACAAAAAAATATTAGATACAATACCAAAACTTCAAACTCTGACTGAGAGTGAATTAGATTTAATTATAACAGCAGTAGATTCTTGTGTTGTAGTACAAACACTAATGAACACCAAATCTCCAAAAGATTTTACAAGTAAACTATCTAATTTATTTGAAGTTGAAAAAGAAATTAAGCGAAATTGAAGGGATGTAAAAAATTATAAGTAATAACATTGTAAGTATGTGGTGAAACACCACATACCTCATACACAAAGTAATGAAATTAAAACTAAGGAGGAAGAAATTATGAGTAATAATTTAATGATGTTTGAAGGAAAAGAAGTTGAAGTGTTTGAGTTTAAAGGTGAAATTTTATTTAATCCATATCATTGTGGAAATTGCTTAGGAATTAGTAATGAAGGAGTTAGAAAGGCAGTTACTAGAATGAATAAGAATCAAGTGATTAAGTTGACTAATTCAATTGTGACAGATAGTCACTTTAGAAAATTACATAATACAGGAGAAAATTTTCTTACTGAAAGTGGAGTATATAAATTAATTTTTAAATCAAGAAAAGAAGAAGCTGAGAAATTTCAAGATTGGGTTACAGATGAAGTATTACCATCTATCCGTAAAACTGGTACATATAGTAGTAAAAAGCCTAAAGATATTAAGGATGAATCAGAAATAAAATACATGAATGCTCAAGCAAGATTAAAAAATGCAAGAGCGAGGGAAGCAAAGATATATTTAGAGTTAGCTGATAAAGTAGATATAAAAGAATATAAACAGATTATGTACTCAAAGACTACTGAACTTATTTCTGGAGAAGCATTAATACCTTTACCTAAGAGGGAGAAAAAAACTTATTCAGCTACAGAGATAGGTAAGATGTTAGGAATTTCAGCTAACAAAGTAGGAGGATTAGCAAATGCTTATAATCTGAAAACAGATGAATATGGAATTAAGGTATGGGATAAAGCTAAATATTCAGATAAACAAGTTGAAAACTTTAGATACTATGAAAATGTAATACCTGTTTTAGAAAAAGCTTTAAACGCTTTTGAAAACTAAAAATTACAAAACTTAATAACAGAATATTTTGATAATATGGAGGTTGGATTAAATAATGGATAAATCAAATGAAATAGTTAAAAGATTAAGTAATAGCTTAAGGGCTTTAATAGAAGTTGAGGTAACTAAACAAGAGACTGATAGAGTTAGAAGTCAAACTCTTGAACAAAAGGTAAAAGTACTAGAGCCTAAAGATATAGTTGTTTTGATAAAAAGAAGCTATCCAAATTATTTAATAACAATAGAAGAAGCAAGAGGAATCTTAAAATTAGATACAAATTTTATGCGTAGATTGGTAAGCACAGGGTTAATAAAATCACTAGCTAGAGGTGATGGTAGAAAAATTTCAAGATATGAAGTTGATGATTTTATTGAAAGAAATCAAGGTAGAAATTTGGATAAACTTTTAGAAGAAGCAGAGAGGGGGGATAAAGTTGCTGAGTCTTGATACTAATAATAAGAATATAGTAACTCTTAAAAAAGATGGTAAGTTTTTAGTAGATATAGTATTTAAGGATGTTAAAACTGGCAAGAACATATCAGTTGCTATATTAAATAAAAAGTGCTGGTCAAATAACCAACACACAAAAAAATAAAAAATAAAATATAACACAAATAAAGTATAACACAAAAAGGAGAGATTTAAAATGGTTGAAGTTAATGTAAATGTAAAAGTTAAAGTGGAAGCACCAGAATTTACAAATGCACTATTAGTAGTAGCGAATGCTTTAGGAGGTCTTAATTTAGGACAAGCAATGCAAATAGAACCTATAAATATAACAGATATAAAAGAAGAGAAGAAAGTTGAAACTAAGAAAGCTGAAAAGACTAAAAAGGTAGAAGTAAAAGAAAATGTTAAAGAAGAGAAAACAGAAGTCGAAGAAAAAGTAACAGAGAATAATGAAAATACAACTAGAGAGGTTAAATACACAAAAGAAGAGGTAAGAAGTAAGGCAGCACAAGCAAGTAAGGCAGGCAAAAAAGATAAGCTTAAAGAATTATTTGGAGAATTTGGGGCTAGTAAGTTAAGTGAAGTAAAAGAAGAAGATTATACAGCTTTTATGGAGAAATTAGAAAGTTTATAGGAGGTACATAAATGGCACAACATGCAAGACTTAGTGCAAGTGGAGCACATAGATGGCTTAACTGCACTCCTAGTATAAAATTAGAAGAAAACTATCCATCATCAACTAGTATATATGCAGAAGAAGGAACAGTAGCACATGAATTAGCAGAAACTAAATTAATGCTAGAGTATGAAAAAATAAGTAAAAAGGCATATAATGCAAGAATTAAAAACATACAGAAAAGTGAATATTATAACTCAGAAATGGAGGATTATATACAATCTTATGTTGATAATGTAATTGAATTAGTAAATGACAGTAAAGCTATATGTGATGATGTAATAGTAATGTTAGAAGAGAGACTCGATTTTAGTGAATGGGTTCCAGAAGGCTTTGGAACAGGAGATGTTGTTGTAATATCTGATGGAATACTTCAAGTGATAGACCTAAAGTATGGAAAAGGTGTGGAAGTTTCAGCTACAGATAACCCTCAACTTAGACTATATGGTTTAGGTGCATATAATCAGTTTGAAATGCTATATGATATTGATTTGGTTAAGACAACAATAATTCAACCTAGATTTGATAATATATCAAGCGAAGAAATAGAAGTTACCAAGTTACTTACATGGGCAGAGAATGTTAAAAAGAAGGCTCAGATGGCTTTTAATGGAGAAGGTGATTTTGTAAGTGGTGACCATTGTAAATTTTGTAGAGCCAAAAATGATTGTAGAAAAAGAGCTGAAGATAACCTTAAACTAGCTAGAAAATATGATTTTGCTGACACCTTTACTCTTAATGAATATGAGATTGCAGACATTTTAGGATTTGCTAAGAATGTTCAAGATTGGTTAAAGGATGTTCAAAGTTATGCACTAGAACAAGCTGAAAAGCATGGTGTTAAATATCCAGGATATAAGCTTGTAGAAGGTAGAAGTAATAGAAAGTATGTGGATGAACAAGAGGTTGCTAATGTTTTATTAAATTCAGATTGTGATGAGGAAAAGATTTATAAACCAAGAACATTAAAAGGAATTAGTGATATGGAAAAAGCTATAGGCAAAAAGAGTTTTGCTAATCTACTAAGTGATTTAATTATAAAACCAGTTGGAAAAGCTACTTTGGTAGCAGAAAGTGATAAAAGGGCAGAAATTAATAGTATAGATTCAGCTAAAAAAGACTTTGAAATATAAATAGGGGGTGTATTACATGCCATTAGATGAAGCTACAAAAGATAAATTAGATGAGAGTATAAGTACAATTTTAGATTTAAAGAAAAGAAAAAAGAGTATTGAAGAAGATTTAGATTATGAAAAAGATAATTTGCTGGATATATTGAAGAGACTAAACATTACAGAGTATAACTCAATTGAAGAAAATGCAAAAGCCATAGTAATGGATTTTAAAAGAGAAAGTTTAATAAAGGATAAAGTGATGTCAACTTTCTTTGAAGTGAATGACAATCATCTTGATAGAGTGTATATACCAGAACATATAAAGGTTAGTCCAGTATGCTTTGTATCAGTAAGAGTAAAGGATAATTAAAAGCATTTAATTCCTAGTAGCTATAAAACGTTTAAAAAGGGGATATAGTTTTATGGATAATCAAGAAATAATTAAACTAGTGTTAGAATTCAAAAATGGAAATGAATTAGCATTTGAAACATTACTAAGAGAATTTGACAAAGAAGTAAAGATAACAACCAATATATTGTTAAAAAACAATAAAAATAAAACTTATATAGATAAAGATGACTTAATTCAATCTGGATATATAGGATTGTATGAGGGAATAAAAAATCTGAAGACAGAAGGAGAGACTTACCCTAAAGCATATTTTAAGAAATGTATTAGATACAAAATGTATGCTTATATTAAAAGTCAGTTGAGAAAAAAAATACATTTTTGAATGAAGGAATTTCTATAGAACCAAAACATTATGAAGTACTGTCTAATGGCAATACACTAATAGAAGATGAAGTAATAAACACGTATATTTCAAAAAAAGTAATTAATTATATTAATTATTTACCAGAAAAGCAACAAAAGGTAATGAGATTATATGCAGAAGGTTTTGAGGTTATACAGATATCTAAACTATTAAAATATAAAAGAAAAAATGTAGAAAATGGGGTATACAGTGCAAAAAAAGAATTTAAGAGAATTATGTTTAGATAATATCTATTTATAAAATATTAGGAGGAAGAAAATTATGAGCAATTCAGTACAATCAACAAAGGTGGTAACAGGAAAGGTGAGATTAAGTTATTGTAATATTTTTAAAAGCAGAGCAATGGTAGAAGGTGCAGAGCCCAAGTATTCAGTTTGTATTTTAATACCAAAATCAGACAAGGTGACTTTAGGAAGAATAAAGAAGGCTATTGATGCAGCAAAAGAACAAGGTAAAACTTCTAAATGGGGTGGAAAATTACCAGGTAATTTAAAAACACCTCTTCGTGATGGAGATGACGAAAGAGCTGACGAAGCAGAGGAATATGTAGGAATGTATTTTCTAAATGCAAATAGTACTCAAAAACCTGGAGTAGTTGATAAAGACTTAAATGAAATATTAGATAATACAGAAGTATATAGTGGTTGTTATGGAAGAGTTAGTATAAACTTTTTCCCATATAATAGTGCAGGAAATAAAGGAATAGGTTGTGGGTTGCAAAATGTTCAAAAGTTAGCAGATGGAGAAGTACTTGGAGGAGCTAGAGCTAGTGCAGAAGCAGATTTCTCAGATGACTTTGAAGATGAAGAAGAGGACTTCTTAAGTTAATGAGAACATTATCAATTGATATAGAGACATATAGTGATTTAGATATAAAAAAAGTTGGAGTCTACAAATATGTAGACTCTACTAATTTTGAGATACTGTTATTTGCCTATGCTTTTGATGAAGAAGAAGTAAGAGTTATTGATTTAGTAAATGATGAAGAGTTACCAAAAGAAGTAATAGAGGCTTTAAAAGAGAACACTATTATAAAATCAGCATTTAATGCTAACTTTGAAAGAATAGCAATAAGTAAATTTTTAGATGTTGATTTAAAACCAAATGAGTGGTTATGTACAATGATAAAAGCTTTAACACTGGGACTTCCAGGAAGCTTAGATAGTGTATCTAAGGTTTTAAAGTTTAATGAAGATAAGCAGAAAATGAAAGAAGGTAAGTCATTAATACAATATTTCTGTAAGCCTTGTAAAGCTACAAAAATTAACAAAGGAAGAACTAGAAATTTACCAATACACGATATGGAAAAGTGGAATAAATTTAAAGAATATTGTAAGCAAGATGTTGTAGTTGAAAGAGAAATAAGAAATAAACTTAGCAAGTATAAGACTTCTGAAAGAGAAAATAAGTTATGGTATTTAGACCAAATAATTAATGACACTGGCATCAGAGTAGATACACAGCTAATAGAAAATGCAATAGAGTGTGATAGAAAGTACACTGAAAAACTTACAAAAGAAGCAATTGAAATAACTGGTTTAAATAATCCAAATAGTCCTGCTCAATTAAAAAAATGGTTAAGTGATAAATCAGGTTTTGAGGTTACAAGTCTAACAAAAGAAAGTATTCCAGAAATATTAAAACAAGTTGAGGATAAAAATGTAATTAGGGTTTTAGAGCTTAGAAAATTAATGTCTAAAACCTCTATAAAGAAGTATGAGGCTATGAAATTAGCTAAAGGCAATGATAATAGAGTAAGAGGTCTGCTACAGTTTTATGGAGCTAATAGGACTGGTAGATGGGCAGGAAGATTAGTACAAGTACAGAATCTACCACAAAATCATATAGAAGATTTAGACTTGGTTAGAAATCTATTAAAAGAAGGTGATTTTGATTTAATAGAGCTTTTGTATGATAGTGTACCAGATGTGTTAAGTCAGTTAATAAGAACAGCTTTTATACCAAGTGAAGGTCATAGGTTTATAGTTTCAGATTTTAGTGCAATAGAAGCTAGGGTTATAGCATGGCTTGCTGGTGAGAAGTGGAGATTAGATGTATTTAATTCTCATGGGAAAATATATGAAGCTAGTGCCAGTCAGATGTTTAAAGTTCCAATAGAAAGTATTAAAAAGGGTGACCCACTTAGACAAAAGGGTAAAATCTCAGAGTTAGCTCTTGGATATGGAGGAAGCATAGGAGCTTTAACATCAATGGGAGCTATAAAAATGGGTCTTGATGAAGATGAGCTTCAACCTCTTGTAACAAGATGGAGAAATGCTAATCCAAATATAACTAAGTTTTGGTGGGATGTAGATAAGTCAACTAAAAAAGCTATAAAAGATAGGACTATAGTAGAACTTCAACATGGGATTAAATTTATTTATAATCCAGGAGTTTTATTTATAGAACTCCCAAGTGGTAGAAGATTATCCTACTTAAGACCTAAGATAGAACCTCATACTACATTTAATGGGGATAAAGTGACGTATGAAGGTATGGAACAGACAAGTAAACAGTGGAAAAGAATAGATACCTATGGACCTAAACTAGTTGAAAATATTGTTCAAGCTACAGCTAGAGATTGCCTAAGAGAAGCTATGTTTAATGTAAAAGATGCAGGTTATGACATTGTAATGCATGTACATGATGAACTTGTACTTGATGTAGATAAAAAATATGGTTCTTTGGAAGAAGTTAACAGAATTATGGCAAAAGAAATCTCTTGGGCTAAAGGACTTCCACTTAAAGCAGATGGATATGAATGTGATTATTATAAGAAAGACTAGGTGATTAATTTATGGATGTAAAGGCCAGTGAAATTGAACACATAAATGTAAAACATGATGGCCAACTCATGCTGGCCATAGGAAAAAGTAAGTTAGAAACTCATTGGAAGAATAAAAGTATTTTATGGTCCGAACTTGTAAATAGATTAAGTAAAACATTAAGAACTCAAGAAACCTATACAGAATATAAGAAGATGTCAAAGACTGAAAAAGATAGAGTCAAAGATGTTGGTGGATTTGTAGGTGGAAGCTTAAAAAATGGTAGACGAAAAGCAGAGAATATTGCAAATAGAAGTATTATAACTTTGGATATAGACTATGCAGATAAGGCTATATGGGATGATATTACACTATTAAATGATTATGCTTGCCTTATGTACTCTACTCACTCACATACTGAGAGTAACCCTAGATACAGACTGCTAATACCTTTAGCTAGACCAGTACTACCAGAAGAGTATCAAGCAATTTCTAGGATGATAGCAGATGCTATAGGAATAGATATGTTTGATGATACTACATATCAACCCCATAGGCTTATGTACTTTCCAAGTACTTCAATTGATGGAGACTATATATTTAAATTTCAAGATGGAGAGTTTTTAAACCCAAATGAAATACTAGATTTATATTTAGACTGGACGGATGTAAGCTATTGGCCAGAAAGTTCAAGGGAGAGACAAAAGTTTAATACACAATTAAAAAAGCAACAAGACCCTCTTGAAAAGGATGGAATTATAGGGGCATTTTGCAGGTCCTATAGTATCACAGAAGTTATAGAAACTTTCTTAAATGAAGTATATATTTCTGGTATTGATGAAACGAGGTATACATATGCAGAAGGTAGTACAAGTGGTGGAATAGTTATTTATGATGATAAGTTTTCCTATAGTCACCATGGGACAGACCCTGCAAGTGGAATTTTATGTAATGCTTTTGATTTAGTTAGGATACATAAATTTGGAGAACTTGATGAAGACTCTAAACCAGAAACACCTGTAAATAGATTACCTTCATTTACTCGAATGAGCGAATTTGCAAGCAGTGACACTAAAGTACGAAAGACTATAGGGAGAGAAAACATTGATAAAGCTAAGGATGATTTTGGTGATATAGATTTTGAAGATGATGAATGGTTAACTAGATTAGATTATGACAATAAAGGAAGCTACAAGAAAACAACAAACAATATCTTAATGTTTATAGAAAATGACCCATATTTGAAAGGAAAAATAGCTTACAATGAATTTTCAAATAGAGCTGTTGTTTTAGGTAAGTTACCTTGGAGAAAAGATGATAAATTAAATGATTGGAATGATAGTGATGATTCTGGACTTAGACATCATATAGAAACAATTTATAATATCTCCTCACCATCAAAAGTAAATGATGCTCTAGTAATTGCTTTTGAAAATAATACTTTTCACCCTATAAAAGATTATTTAAATTCTTTAAAGTGGGATGGGATTAAGAGAGTGGATAAACTTTTAATTGACTATTTAGGTGCAGAAGATATTCACTATACAAGAACTATAATAAGAAAAGTTTTAGTAGCAGCAGTAGCAAGAGTATTTAATCCAGGAATAAAATTTGATAATATGATGGTTTTATCTGGTCCTCAAGGAATGGGAAAAAGTACTTTTATTAAAAAACTTGGTGGAGACTGGTACTCTGATAGTTTAACTACTGTGCAAGGTAAAGAGGCATATGAACAATTACAAGGAGTATGGTTGCTTGAAATGGGTGAAATGATGGCTACTAAAAAAGCAGATATTGAAGCAGTTAAGCATTTTCTAAGTAAATCAGAGGATATATATAGGGTTGCATATGGGAAGAGAACATCAAGGTTTTTACGTCAATGTGTAGTTATAGGAACAACTAATGATAAAGAATTTTTAAGAGATAAAACTGGTAATAGAAGATTTTGGCCAATAGATACAGGAGTAAAGAAGATTAACAAGAGTATATTTAATGGCCAACTTGATAATGAAAGAAATCAAATTTGGGCAGAAGCATTAGAATTATATAAAGCTAATGAACCTTTATATCTATCAGATGAAGAGAAAAAGGAAGCTGAAAAACAACAAAAAAACCACTCAGAAGAAAATGCTAAATCTGGAATTATTGAAGAATATTTAAATAAACTTATTACTGAGAATTGGTATGATTTAAGTATTTCAGAAAAGAGAGAATATATTCATGGTTCAGATTTTGGTGATTTAAAAGAAGGAACAATATTAAGAGAAAAAACGTGTGTTATGGAGATATGGGTTGAGCTATTTAATGGAGAACCTAAACAACTCACACCTATCTTATCAAGAGAAATTAATGACATATTAAAAGGTTTAGATGGATGGGAGCCACACAGTAGTCATCTAAGATTTGGAAAAGTGTATGGTAAACAAAGAGCATATATTAGAACAAAATAGTGTCTACAAAGTAAGTTTTACTAAATTTATGTAAAATAGGTAGGTGTCTACAATGTCTACAGAAAAAATAGCTTTGTAGACACTTCTGTAGACACCTAAAATATAGATATTGCAATGTATGGAATACTAACGTCTACAATGTCTACAAAAATTATATATAAAGTAATAAAAGTAATATTAGGCATATACGTATATATATGAGTATACCTAATATGCATATATACATATATATAGAAAATCTGTAGACATTGTAGACACCTAAATTTAAGGAAGTGATATTTTGTTAGAATTAAAAATAGAAAAAAGACTTAAAAAAGAGATTGAGTTGTTAGGTGGAAAAGCTATGAAATTTATTTCACCAGGGGAAGCAGGTGTGCCAGATAGGATTGTCTTATTACCAGAAGGACATGTTATATTTGTAGAACTTAAAGCACTAGGTAAAAAACCAAGGAAGCTTCAACAGTATAAAATGCGAGAATTAAGAGAGTTAGGATTTAAAGTTAAGTGTGTAAGTACATTAAAAGAGATAGATGATTTTATTAAGGAGGTTAAGGGATGGAATTTAAACCACATCCATACCAAGAGTACACAATTAGAAAAACTATAGATAATAATAATATAGGTTTACTATTAGATATGGGATTAGGTAAAACAGTCTGTACTTTAACAGCTATAAATGAATTAATGTATGATTACTTTGAGATATCAAAAGTTTTAGTTATAGCACCTTTAAGAGTTGCAAGAGATACCTGGAGTAGTGAAGTAAGAAAATGGGAGCATCTAAAGCGTTTGAAAGTGTCTAAAGTTCTTGGTAGTAAATTAGATAGAGTAAAAGCTTTAAGTGTGGACTCAGATATTTATATAATAAATAGGGAAATGGTATCTTGGATAGTGGATTTTTATAAAAGTAAATGGCCATTTGATATGGTTGTGATAGATGAACTTAGTTCTTTTAAATCAAATAAAGCACAACGATTTAAAAGTTTAAAGAAAGTATTGCCTTTAACTAAAAGAGTAGTTGGGCTTACTGGTACACCAACACCAAATAGTTTAATAGATTTGTGGCCACAGATGTATTTACTTGATAGAGGTGAAAGACTAGGCAAAACTATTACAGGATATAAAGAACGATATTTTGAACCAGGACAAAAAAATTATCAAACAGGAGCTATATATAATTGGCAACCTAAAGATGGAGCAGAAAATGCAATACATAATAAAATAAAAGATATTTGTATAAGTTTAAAAGCAGAAGATTATTTGAAAATGCCTAGAAAAATAGATAATAAAATTGAAATACACCTTGATAGTAAAATACTTAAATATTACAAAGAACTAGAAAGAGAGAAGATATTAGAATTAGATAAAGATATAATAACAGCCTCATCGGCAGCCGTAGCAGCAAATAAACTTTTACAATTAGCTAATGGAGCAATTTATGATAATGATAAAAATGTAAAGGAATTTCATAAAGAAAAATTAGAAGCTCTAAAAGAAATTATAGATGTTTCAAATGGGAAACCTATTATAGTTTTTTATAACTATAAACATGATTATAGTCGTTTAATGAAAGAGTTTAAGAGTTTGAAACCAAGAACAATAGAAAACTCAAAAGATATACAAGATTGGAATGATGGCAAAATACAATTATTACTTTGTCATCCAGCAAGTACAGGACATGGCCTTAATTTACAGTTAGGCGGAAGTATAATTGTTTGGTTTGGATTAACTTGGAGCTTAGAACTGTACCAACAAGCTAATGCAAGGCTTTATAGACAAGGTCAAAGGGAAACTGTTATTATCAATCATCTAATCTGTAAAGGTACAATAGATGAACAAGTAATGGAGGTACTAGAGAATAAAGATAAAGGACAAAGTGCATTACTTGAAGCAGTAAAAGCTAAGTTAAAAGAATATAGGGAGTGAGAATATGAAAGTAAAAAGAAAAGATGGAACTTATAAGCCCAGGTAAAATAGTAATATGTCTTTATTGTGGAAAAAGATTTTATAAATTAGATAACTCTAAAGTCATATATTGCAGTAGAAGATGTTCAAGGAGAGCAAGAGGGAGTGGTTTAAGTGGATAAAGAAAGTATAAAAGAAATTGTAAGAGAATTAAGAAAAGAAGAAAAAGAAAATAAAAAAAGAGAAGTCTTTCATAATACTAAGCTTTTATTAAAGCATTATAATGATTTAACAAGTCATATTGCGAATTCTATTAGTGATATTGAAGATATTAAAAGTGATTATGATGATTTACTATGTCTAGATACAGAAGATTTATATATATTAAGCATTAAAAGAAGTAAAGCAAAAACCTTAATTATGGTAGCACATATAGATATGGCATTAGAAACCTTAAAAGCAACACAAAATAAATTGCAATCCTTAGAAAAATACAAAGCTTTAGATTTATATTTTTTTAAAGAAAAAACGTATGAGGATATAGCAGAACTTTTACATTGTGGAGTAGCAACAGTAAGACGTTGGGTAAATGAAATGGTTAAAGAACTTGGAATATACCTGTTTGGAGTAGATGGCCTAAAAATAAAACTGTGATAAAATGATGATATTTTATTGTTATTTTATATAAGTTATAATGGTAGTATGAAACAAGTGTATAATATATTCCCTTGAAAAAGACTAAGTTATCTCGACTTGGTCTTTTTTATATTATTTTGTAGTTGTCGAACGATTGTTGAAGGATATTGACCTTTGAAGTTGAATTTTATACTTTGGAGGGGATTAATATGGAAGCAGAAATGTATGTGCAGGCAGCTATGATGGCAAGAAAAGTTGTAAAAGTAACTGGTGCAGATAAAATGATAGAAGATTTAGTAAAAACTCATTTAAGAAATAGAGCGAAAGGCTTTTTTGAAAAACAAAAGGATAAAAAAGAATTGGAATTAATAGAAAATAAACTTAGTGAATACATGATAAGAAGTTATAAAAATCACATATACATGAATACTATAGTATTTGGTAATCAACAAAAAACAATTGATGATTTATATATGCCATTAAAAGTATTGAAAAAAGATAGAATATTATCTAAAGGAGAAAATAACTGTGATATATTAATTAATAGCTATAAAGAAGAGTTTTTGCCTAATTATCAAAAAATAGTATTAATAGATAATGCAGGTATGGGGAAGTCAACTATAGCTAAATATTTATACTTAAGTGCAATAACTGAAAATAAAGGGATACCAATCTTTATAGAGTTGAGAAAATTATCATCTGAAGAAGATATAATCGATTTCATAATGAATGAAATTAATGGGATAAGTGAATGTTTTGATAAAGACAAAGTTTTGAAATTAATTGAAAGAGGAGGTTTTATATTTTTCTTTGATGGATATGATGAGATAAATAAAGCTAATAAAATGAAAATTACTAATAGTCTTCAAAATTTTATTTCCAAAACAGGTAATAATACTTTTTTAATAACTTCAAGAGAAGAAAATGAACTTGCTTCTTTTGGTGATTTTCAAAGTTTTTATATAAAGCCATTAAAAAAAGAAGAAGCATATAATTTAATTAAAAAGTACAATGATAATGACGAAAAAGTTTCAAGGGCATTAATAACAAAAATTGAGGAAGATAAAAAGTTTGAAATAATAAAAGAGTTTTTAGAAAATCCTTTGATGGTTTCTTTATTGTGTGAGTCTTTTAAATGCAAATCATCAATTCCACATAAAAAATATGCTTTTTATAGACAAGTTTATGATGCATTATTTGAAAATCATGATTATTCAAAAAAACCTAGTTATTATAGAGAAAAGAAAAGTGGGCTAAATTTGGAAGATTTTCATAAAATATTAAGAACAATTGGATTTATAACACTGACTAAAGGAATTATTTATTCTAAAGAAAATCTTATTAAGATAGTAAATGAATCAAAAACAAAAAATATAGGAATTCAATTTAATGAAGATGATTTACTTTATGATTTGATTCACAATGTACCCATTTTTATTGAAGAAGGTATTGAATATAGATGGTCTCATAAATCTTTTCAAGAGTATTTTGCAGCATGTTATATCAGTTTTGATTCAGATAAAAAAACTAGCATATTAAAAAAAATATCAAATGGTAAAAACATAGAAAAATTTTATAATGTATTAGATTTTTGTTATGATATAGATTATAAAAACTTTGAGAGATATATTATATATCCTAAGATAAAATCTTTTATAGAATTCTACAATAGTATGTATAGCGATATCTTATATAAAGACTACTGTCAAGAAGATATAAAACTAAGAAAAGAAATTTTATTTGGTATTAAAGTTTTCTATATGTATATGACTAGCAAAAAGGACGAAGAAGAAATTAGAAAAATGCATATGAAACTTTTCGAAGAGCATGAATATATTTTAAACAAATTTATTCCAGATATTCCAGATAGCAACTCTCATAGACAGGATAATATTACTGCGAAATTTCAACGAGATTTAAGTATAAAATATTTGATGAAACTTCTTAATATCAAAGATTTTACTGGAATTAAAGCAGTTTATGGGAAAAAGATATGGACATATGGAGAAATTGTAAAAGTACTTACTCCAGGTTTATATAAATTAGATGAAGATATTAATAATAAATTAAATAAAAAAGAATATTTTAGTTTTGTAACTGATTTGTTAATTCAAAAAATATATATTATTGATGGCCATATTTCAGTTTTTGACTATAGTAAATGTTTAGAAACAATAAAAAAGATTGAAAAGGCAATGGAAGAAGAAAAAGATGATATAGATTTTATATAAGAACTCTAACCAGGGTTCTTTTTTATTCCCAAAACGACAAACAAACGAGGTGGTGATGTGCAAGATGTCAAAGAAAAGGTAAAACAAGATTACCTAAAAGGTATGAAACAAAAGGAAATATCAGCAAAGTATGACATTAGTTTAAACACTTTAAAGTCATGGATTAAGAGATACAATTGGGCTAGTGAAAAAAAGAAGGGTGCACTTAAAAGTAAAAGGGGTGCACCAGTAGGTAATAAAAATGCTACTGGTCCACCTGGAAATAAGAATGCTGAAAAGTTTGGTTTCTTCTCAAAATATCTACCCGAAGAAACTCAAGACATAATTAATGAAATAAAAAATAAAGATAAATTTGATATTCTTTGGGAACAGATAACAATTCAATATGCGGCAATAATAAGAGCACAAAAGATAATGTATGTTAAAGATAAGGAAGAAATGATAAAAGAAGTCAAAAAAGAAAAAACAACAGAGTTTGGAGAAGAAATACAATATGAATGTCAATTCTCATGGGATAGGCAAGCATCTTTTCTTAATGCACAGAGTAGGGCAATGAGTGAGTTAAGGAGTCTTATAAAACAATATGATGAAATGATTCATAAGGATTGGAATTTAGCTACAGAAGAGCAGAAAAATAGAGTTGAAAAGTTAAAATGTGAGGTTGATAACCTGAATAAAGATGATATTGGAGATGATGAGTTGAAAATAAGTGTAGATTATGGGGATAACAATGATAGTTAGAATAGATTTTAATCCAGTTTTCAAGGGAGTTAACTTTACTAAAAAAAGATACAGAGCAATGAAAGGTTCAGCAGGTAGTGGAAAGTCTGTTAATGTAGCACAGGATTATATACTAAAGTTAGGAGATAAAAAGTATCAAGGAGCTAACTTATTAGTAGTTAGAAAATCAGAAGCTACACATAAATATTCAACATATGCAGAGCTTACAGGAGCTATAAATCGTATTTATGGTAAACAAGCTGATAAGTATTGGAAAACAACTCTAAACCCTCTAGAAATCAAAAGTAAGGTTACTGGTAATTCTATAATATTTAGAGGAGTTAATGATACAAAACAAAGAGAAAAATTAAAATCAATTAACTTCTCAAAAGGTAAATTAACATGGGTATGGTGTGAAGAAGCTACAGAACTTATGGAAAGTGATATAGATATACTAGACGACCGTTTAAGAGGTATTTTAACTAACCCTAATTTATACTATCAAATGA
>NZ_AVHW01000075.1 GCF_000449425.2 Clostridioides difficile CD160 | reverse complement strand
AGATAATGCAATACACACACTTAAAATAGTAGCTACAGATGCAGAAAATGCAATTGTTGAGAAGGTTTTGAGTATAAGTAAAGAAATAATGCCACTTCAAACTGATGCAACTTTACAAGATATATCATCTAAATTAGTAGAAATTGGAGAAGGATTTAGAAATGGGAAAACAAGTATCATAAATGTATTGGCATTAAAGAATATTGAATCAAGTTTAAATAATACCTTAGTTGAATTGTCAGAGAAAATCAAGGTAGGTTTTGATAGCGGAGACGCTAGTTTACAAGATTTGATGAATCAATTAACACAAGCTAATAATACTATAACACAGTTAAATACTAAGTATAAAGTTGCTAGTGGAATTACTTATCAACTCAATAAACCAAGTTTATCTGCTACTTTTTATAATGGTGGTTATATTACTACCCAAGATTATTGGATTAATGTTAGCAATCTCGGTTTTGTTCCTCATATTTTTATAGCTGAGTGCGATTTTACAAGGAATAGTTATTTAACTAAGAGTTTAGTTTTTGCTAGTTATGGTGTTTTTAGTAAAGATTATGTAATTTCTTCGTATTTTAGACGTCAAACAGATTCAACTTTTTCCTCACATGGTAGCATTTATAATCTTAATGAAAAAGATGTTTATGTTGATGGCAGGGGTGTTCAACTTCCTGCTTTTAATAATTACGATTTTGCATATAAATGGTATGCTATAAAATTTATATAAAAGAGGTGATAAAATGAATAGAGCAAATAGAATAATCTATGACCAAACAGGAAAAATATTGCTACAGACAGGAGAAGCAACAGGAGACGTATTAGAACATAATGAAATAACTGAATTGAATTGGATTGATATAGATTATGGAAGTATTGATTATGCTAAAAACAGAGTTATAGGTATAAATATAGAAACTAAACAACCTATCTTAGAAGAAATACCAGTATATGTAAGTGAAGCAGAAAAAGAAAAACAAGAGTTAGAAAATCAATTACTTTTATTAATAAATCAAGAAATCGGAGGAGGAATTTTATAATGAGTATAAATAATGTTGTAGTAAGAATATTAGCAGAAAGGATATTAAATAAAGGGATGAATCCGTTGAAAAATCGAGTTTTTAAACTGGATGATGTAACTAATACAGAGTATAGAAAAGCGGTAGAGGATTATATTATAGAAAATAGTGGAGTAGTAGAAGGAGCAGAACCAACATTATAGAAGGTTCTTTTTTTATTCCTAAAAATATATAAATTCATTTACATTTTGCCTACACTTCATCTGCACTTTGCAGACGTTTATGGTTTTAAAATTAGGTACAATAAAACCATAAATTAAGAAAGAGGTGGATTAAATGGCAACAGTTTATGAATTTAATTATACAGGAAGTGAACAAAGTGTGATATTAAAACCAGGTAAATATAAACTTGAATGTTGGGGTGCTAGGGGTGGTGCTTATGGCACTCCACTTTCAAGTGGATTTCAATATGGCTATGGTGGTTATACTAGTGGTGAATTGATATTGAAAAAAGAAACTATTTTATATGTTTATGTTGGTTTAGATGGTAAAAAAGGCAATACTTTTAATGGTGGAGGATATGCTACTTCCTCAAGTGGAGGAGGAGCTACTGATATAAGACTTATTAATGGTGCTTGGGATAATCCACAAAGCTTATTATCACGTATAATTGTTGCTGGCGGTGGTGGTGGAACAATAGACAGATATAGAGGAGGCGATGGTGGTGGTTTAAAAGGTACTATTGGTAGAGATTTTAATAGTACTCCATCTCATGGTGGTACGCAATATGAAGGTGGCAAAGGTAGTCTCGATGATGGTAGTTGCGATGGTTTTTTTGGCAAAGGTGCTAAACCTGGCAATCCTTCTGGTTTTTCTGGCGGTGGTGGTGGCTGGTTTGGTGGTTCTCGTTCTAATGGTTCTGGTTATGGAAGTGGTGGTGGAAGTGGTTATGTTCTAACTAAAGATAGTTATAAACCAAAAGGGTATATTCCTACCTCTGAATATTATTTTGATAATGTAGTTATGACGACAGGTGGAAATACTGGTGGTTCTGGGGGCTATTCAGATGGTAAAGCAAAAATAACTTTACTACAATCAATGCCATTTCTAACTATATCCTCTTATAACTCCACACAAGCAACATTTAAAGCTGACCACACAGATCCTGCATTATTAACTAAAATAGAAGTATTTATAGATGATGTACTAAAAGAAACTATAACAACAGATTTAACTCTTGAAAAAACAATTAACTACACATTAGAAGATAATGCACTACACACTCTTAAAATAGTTGTTACAGACAGTACTAATGCTACAGCAGAAAAAGTTATAAGTATAAGTAAAAATATAATGCCATTAGGTGATGATGCGAGTCTACAAGATATAGCAACAAAAGTTAGTGAAATGAAAGATGGTTTAATAAATGGTAAAACTTCTATAATAAATGTATTAGGGTTGAAAAATATTGAATCAAGTTTAAATAATACATTGGTAGAGTTATCAGAAAAAATAAAGGCATCATTTGATAGTGGAGATGCTAGTATTGAAAATTTAACAAATAAGTTAACACAAGCTAATAATACTATAAATCAATTAAACTCTAAATATAAAGTTGCAAGTGGAACTACTGCTACTTTAGAAGCCGAAGGTAGTGCTACGCTTTTTGAAGTTGATTATCATGGTGGTAAAAGTTGTGCTTACAATCGCTGGATTAAAGTAACCGGATTAAATTTTATACCTAATATCTTTGTCGCTTTTGAAAACCACAAAACTTCTTATCCTTATTTTCGTTTTAATTTTACATTTGCTTGTAAAGGTGTTTTTGATAAAGATTTTGGTGTAGTATCATTTTTTTCTTTTAGGGGGCAACCTGGCGAGACTAGTTATGATGCTACTGGAAATGTAATTCACATTGACAAAGGAACGCCTTACATGAACGAAAATGGTATTTATCTTCCTATTTACACTCAAGATGATTATACAACTTGTAATTGGTATGCTATAAAATTTAAATAAATGAGATGATAAAATGAATAGAACAAATAGAATTAAATTACTCAGACTTTGAATATAGGAGTATAGATTATAGCAAACAGAATAGAGAGTATATGAACTTAACAATAAAAGAATTATAGAATTAAGTTTCAATAAATAAAAAAGTAAGAGTAATATTGTAATTACTTAAGTGAATACTAGAAAATGTTTATAAGGCTTAGATAACCTCTAAGTCTTATTTTAATACAAAATAAGGAGGTTTTCATGAATGAAGAACTTTTCAAAGACAATTTGAAACGACATGAAGTAACAATAAATAAACATAATGATGAAATAGACGAATTAAAAGTAGCAAATATAGAGTCTAAAGCAGAGTTAAAAGCATTATGTGAGAATTTAAACTCACTTACAAGTATGCTTAAATGGCTAATTGGAACAATGATTACAACCCTTGTAGGATTCTTTATATTTGCAATACAAAGAGGAATATTTTAATTAGGAGGTTAAGATATGGATAATTTAATAAGTTTCATACCCGAGCAACTGCTTTTGCTAGTAGTTGCTCTTAATGTATTAGGGTTTGGATTTAAGAAATATAAGCAACTAGATAATAAATACATTCCAATTATATTGCTTGTGTTAGGAATAGTATTTTCAATATGGATGCTAGGATTTAATCCAAGTTCAATTTTACAAGGAATTTTATGTTGGGGAGTAGCAATAGGAGCTAATCAAGTTTATAAACAACTAAAGGAGGAAAATAAATAATGAAAATATGTATTACAGTAGGACACAGTATTTTAAAAAGTGGAGCATGTACTTCTGCTGATGGAGTAGTTAACGAGTATCAATATAATAAGTCTCTTGCACCAATATTGGCAGATACATTCAGAAAAGAAGGACATAAGGTAGATGTAATAATATGCCCCGAAAAGCAGTTTAAAACTAAGAGTGAGGAAAAGTCTTACAAAATACCTAGAATTAATAGCGGAGTATATGACTTACTTATAGAGTTGCATTTAAATTCAAGTGGCGTAGGAGCTTTTGGAACAGAGGTATTTTACTATAGTGAAAAAGGGAAGGAATATGCACAAAGAGTAGTAGATAAACTATCTAAACCTTTCATAAGAAAAAAAGGAGATAAAGAAGTAGGTAATAGAGGAACTAAATTAGATAGAAGTTTGTATATTTTAAATAGTTCCAAACCTACAGCAATATTAATAGAAAGTTTCTTTTGTGATAACAAAGAGGATTGTGAAAAAGCTAAGAAATTTGGATATGAAGGTATTGCTAAGTTAATTGTAGAAGGTACATTGAATAAAAATATAAATAGTGAGGATAAAATCATGTATAAATATACAATCGTTTATGTTGGAGAAGTTGACAAAATCCCTGCAACCGTAGTTGGTTGGGGGTATAATGATGGAAAGATATTAATATGTGATATAAAAGATTATGTACCAGGTCAGACAGAGAATTTATATGTTGTAGGTGGAGGAGCATGCAGCAAGATAGGGTCTATAACTAAAGAAAGATATACTATGATAAAAGGTAATGATAGGTTTGATACACTTTACAAAGCTTTGGATTTTATAGATAAATAAGAAGGGGGTGTTTGTTCAATGAAATGGTAACTAAAAGTAGTTACCATTTTCTTTTTTTGATTGTTCCATTTTCATATCATTAAGAACTTGTTGAGCAATAAGTGAGAATTTGATTTTTCTCTCCATATCTAGTCCCATATTACTAATGTCTATAATAAATTTAATTATAAAATATATACTAATTAAAACTGGAATAAAACAAAGTATAATAAGTATTACATTTATAACTGTTGGTTTCAAATTCAAAGACAATTTTAAAAAATTCTCAAAGTAATCTGAAAACGAAGTAAGTGCCAAAGTAAAAAAGCATGACAAAATAGCAGCAAAAAAAGTAGAAGCTATACTGAATATAGGATTAGACTGCTTTTTGATTAATATATCAAGTCTTAATTGTTCCAATCCGATATTTATGGTATTTTTCATTGAATTGTAATAATTAAAAATTTTTTCATACTCTGCTTTGAAGTTATCCATATCATTAGAATTTTTTAAATAGTATTCTTTTTCCTTTTTTTCTTTTTTTAAGTCAAACCATTTTTTTAATATATTCATAATTCGTCACCTCCAATATATTCTATATATCATATAATCAAATTTTTTTCATTATTTTGTCGAACGATTTTTGTAGAAATAGATCAAAGAAAATTGATATAAATAAAATATAACTATATAATTTTATTATAGGTTATTTGATATTTAGTTCAAAATAATGAAGTTAGATCCAAAAAACTTATTAGTATATAAAATTCTTATACTTAATATTGTTATAAATAGTGGGGGTTAATTGAGAGGAGAATTTATGGCAAATATAAATGATTTTAAAATTGTAAATACATACAGTAGAAAAATGTTTGAGTATATAGGCATAAAAAAAGTAGATTCGTTAAAAGAAAGTGAAAAAACCAGGCTAGGATTTTATCATTTAATATTAGAAAACATAACTGGATTAAGAGATATTGATGATATAAAAGATATAATAATTGATACTGATTATAACAAAATTGTAAATGGAGAAATAATAAATGATCTTGGTATAGATGCAGTACATATAACAGATGATGAAATACAATTATTTAATTTTAAATTTAGAGAAAAGTTTAATGAAGATAAGACTAAAAGTGAAAATGATTTATCTGTTAGCATGAAGTTTCTACAGTATATACAAAATAATCAGAGGCTATGTGATTTAGACGATAAAGTAAGATTTCGTATAGAAAAAATAAGAGAATTATTGGATAGTAATTATATATATAATATTAAATTGTATATGGTATCTAATGAAGCAAAAGGTTATGCTAATAATTCTAATGTATATATTAATACTCTAGAAGAGAACTATGGAATGAAAGTAATTAATATTTCTTTAGATGATATTATGGGTTTTTTCAATGTAAAGAAGGAGAATCAAAATTGTAAATTTATGATTTCAGGGGACGATTTTTTGTGTTATGAAAAAGATAAGAAATCTAGCAGAAAATCTTATATTGTAAGATTGTCTTTGTTTGATTTAATAAGGATAACACTATCAGATCAAGAACTTAGAGATAATTATTCTATAGAAAATGATTATTCAATTGATAAAAAGAAATTAGACTATTCATTGCTATACGACAATGTTAGAGGATATTTAGGAGAAACTGAATATAATGTAAAGATAGAACAAACATTAAAAAGCAAACATAAAGAGTTTTTTATGTTTAATAATGGTATAACAGTAACTGCAAAAAATATAAGTTGTGATTCTAAAAATAGTGGGATGAAATATCTATTTGAAATAGAAAGTTTTCAAATTGTTAATGGGGGACAAACATTAAGGTCTATATATGAGTTCTTTAAAAATGAAAAAGATGATTTGAAGTTTATCAAATTGAGAGAAGCTTCTATTCTAGTAAGAATATTTAAAATAGAGGATGATAGTGAATTAAAAAATGAAATAGCAGAGTATACGAATAGTCAAAATTCAATTTCACCAGCCGATTTGAAATCAGTAGATAGCATACAAATTCAGATTGAAGAATATTTCAAAGCAAATGGAATATTATATGTTAGAAAAGCAGGTATGATTGGAGATGATGATTATACATATGAAAATAGAATATCAAAAGAAAGATTAGCTCAAATACTATATTCGGTTAATGGATATCCTGATAGAGCATCTAACCAAAAGAAAAAGTTATTTCAAGAATATTATGATGAAATTTTTAGAGGAGAAAATTTCACATTAGAAAATGCAATACAATATAGTAATCTTTATTTTAAAATTGAAAAGATATATAAAGACAAAAAAGAACATATTGAATATTATGATCAAAAAACATTTTATATAATTTATATGTTTGAAAAATATGGATGTGATATAAATGAATCTATTGATATTCTTGAGGATGCATTAAACAAACATCAATCTTCTGTTAGTAATTCTAGAAAGTTAATACAGAAGAAATTTAAGGATTCTCTAGACTCTATTGTTGAACCTAAACAATAAAGTTTTAGATTGTAAACTAGAAGATGAAGAAATCAAAAAGGCTATTAACTAGTAATCTTAATTAGATTCATTTAGTTGATGTTAAAGTATGAAAACCATAGTATAACCTGTAATAATAAAACGAATGAAAATTATCATACTAAAACATAAGACATGTTATAATTATATTAATATATACATTAACATTACTCAACATACCTTAGAAATGATTTAAATAGGTCTTTTTAACAACCTAGAACATGTGATATAATAAAAAAATAGAAGTGTATTCGCAGTACACTTTTATATCTGTAACTAAGCATTCTCATGTTGGGGAGTGCTTTTTTCATTTCTCCAAACAACCTTGTTTTTGCATCAATAATTATCAAATCAATCTAATTGACTACATAATCTTATTGTTATAGGATATAGTTATAGATAAACTGGTGAGGTAATAATTCTTTATACTTTAATTTTGTAATTAAAAAACAAGGGTGGCAAAACCAAACTTGCCACCATCTTGCCACCGAAAATAAAGAATAGGAAAAATTTAAATTAAGTATAATAAAACATAAACAACAAACTAATACTAATAAATCGTTGGAATACCAACATTTGTTAAATAATAATAATAATAAACAAATAACATAGAATAAGATTGTAGTTTATGTAAGATATATGTTGTTAATAAATTTGAGATAGAATATGTGGAGGAATTTTATGTTTGCAATTATTTTTTTATGTATAGGGGGTTTTTTAGCTGCCTTTGTAGATTCTATAGCAGGAGGGGGAGGACTTATAAGTATGCCCGTTCTCATGGCTATTGGAGTTCCTGTGCATCTTGCCATTGGTACAAATAAATTTGCTGCATCAGCAGGATGTATAAGTAGTGCTTATAGATATTCAAAATCTGGTAAAACCAATAATGAACTTTTAAAAAAATTAGTTCCATTTACTATTATTGGTAGCATTTTAGGTGTAAGATGTGTACTATCAATAAGTGAAGATATATTAAATGTTTTAGTTGTAATAATGATTTTAGTAGTGGCTATGTACACCTTTATTTCTAAAAACTTAGGTCAAGAAGATAATTTTGAAGGTATTAATAAGAAAAACCTAAGATTAGGTATGCTTATGGCTTTGGTAATGGGTTTTTATGATGGTTTTTTTGGACCTGGGACAGGTACTTTTTTAACTTTTGGATTTATAAAAATATATGGATATGATTTTTTACATGCTTCTGCAAATACAAAAATATTAAACTTAACAAGTAATATAACTTCATTGTTATTATTTATGATAAATGGTCAAGTATATTATAAGATTGCTATAGTGTTTGCACTAGTTATGATAATAGGTGCTTATGTAGGTGCTAAAGTTGCTATAAAAAAAGGTTCAAAGATGATAAAACCAATATTTTTAGCAATGGCATTGTTTATGGTTACAAAATTGGTATATCAAACGTTATTTTAATTGATTAACTTTTATAATTAATTGTGAGTTTTTATATTAAAATATATCAAATAATTTTATGAAAGTTCTAATTATCTTCTAATATAGTTCATATGTAATACACATATAAATTGTAATATTGTATCTATAAAGGTTGTATATCAAAAAATATAAATTTGATTTTATGGGTATGAAATATATAATAATTTGTAGGAGGAGTTATTTATGAATATATCAAGAAGAGCTATGAAGATAATTGAATTGGCACAAAAAATTGCTAGTAAAAAAGGTGTTACAGTACAAGAAGCTTGGAATGATGCAATGAGAGAATACAAAGCAAAATATGAATATGTTGCATAATAGTATGCATTATATTTTAAATATAGGAAAGATATAAAATAAAAGGGCTTAGAGTTAATTTCTAAGCTTTTTTATTTTTTGAAATTAAGATATTTGAATAGAAATAAAATGTGAGTAAAATCAACTTATTTACAAAGAATAAAAACTTTATTTGAGAATTTAAAACAACTATTTAGAAAAAAATCTAAATAGTTGTTGAAATATAATAATAATTATGATATATTCTAATTAGATGGAATTCTAAATAGAGAGGTGATGGTGTTGGGTTTTCCAGAAACGTTTAAAGCTCTTTCAGACCCTGTAAGAAGAGAAATATTACTTATGTTAAGGGGGAATAAAATGTCAGCAGGAGAAATTAGTGAAAAATTTAATATGACAAATGCCACAATTTCTTATCATCTATCTCAATTAAAAAAGGCAGGACTCATATTTGAGACAAAGTATAAAAATTTTATTTTCTATGAAATAAACATTTCGGTTTTTGAAGAGGTTATGCTTTGGTTTTCACAATTTATGGAGAAGGGAGAAAAAGATAATGAAAAAAGCGATAAATAAGCAATTTATTTTATCTACATTAATATGTTTTATACCATTTATTGTATCAATATATTTTTACGAGAGACTACCAAATGAAGTTGCAATTCATTTTGATAGTTATGGGAATCCAGATAATTATGCTCCAAAGTTTATAGCAGCTTTTGGAGTACCATTATTAATGCTATGTGTTCATTTATATACATGGTTTAGACTTGAAAATGAACCTAAAAAGGCTAGTTTTTCAAATGTTATGCAAAATTTATCAAAATGGGGAGTTGCTATACTTTCAGTCATCTTACAAATAATGATGGTTTTGTATTCAACAGGAATTAGTTTGGATTTTAATTTTTATACAGGATTGATTTTGGGGATAGTAGTTATTTTATTTGGAAATTATCTTCCTAAATGTAAGAGAAATTATTCTATGGGAATAATTTCTCCATGGGCTCTTAATGATGAAGAAAATTGGAATAAGACACATCGTTTAGCTGGATGGATTTGGATTATTGGTGGGATATTATTAATTATTAATGCTTTTATTAGCATCCCTCTTTATAATATCTTTGTAATTTTTGTAATTGTAATACTGCCATTTATATATTCTTATTTGATATATAGAACTTCAATTAGAAATAACTAATACAATCAATTCCTATTATAATATTTTGATAAATAGAATACATTTCAGAGCTAAAATATATAATTAAAAATTTATTAATACACTTATTTTAGCTCTGAAAAAATATTCTTTAATAAAAATAGTAGTAGGTTATTAAAAGTTTTTGATAATCTATATAAATTAGTCTATTGAATGTAAATTAAAAGGTTTGATTTAATATTGAAAGGCTAAGTATAGTGTGATACTCTTACAAGAAATCATTTATAAATATAGGAGGCAGGACATGAACACTAAAGAAATGAAGGAATATAGAGAGTTTTACAATAAAAAATTAAATGAAACAGATGAATTTTTTAGAGTATTTGGAAGTCTTGATGATAAGACTTATTCAGAAGGAGCTATAAGCAAAAAAAATAAGGAATTAATGGGATTAGCTATTTCTATTTTAAGTCGATGTGATGAATGTATTTGTTATCATATTGAGGGGTGTATCAACTCTGGGGCAAGTAAGGATGAAATTATAGAAGCAATAAAAATAGGTGTAATTGGTGGTGGGTCTATTACATATCCAAATGCAAGGTTTGCAATAAAGGTTTTAGAAGAGTTTAATATATAATTTTGATAACAATAATTTATTGATAATAGGTTGTTTAAAATTGAATTAAATTTTATTCTTTTATTAATTTTTTATAATTCTCATAAATTTTAATAAAAAACTTTTACAAACAAAGTTTTGTTTACTGTATTTTATTATCAAGTTTCCTACAAATTAAATTGTCTATTTTTATTTATAGAGTAGAATAAACTGTTTTTGTTAAGAATTTTGAAAGTAAAATCAGACTAAAAAAATAAAGGCACTAATTTGTCTAACGTTTATTGGTGAAAAATAAACATATAGAAGTTATAATAAATATATAAAAATATATGAGAGGTGTTATATGTTTGGTAAACCAAAAGAAAGTGTTAGATTTCTAGACTTTAATGATGTAGCAGAAAAGTTTGGAGAAAAAAAAGCTGTTGCAATTTTTGATGCTATAGCTGGAAAAAAATCTAAAGAACATATTATCAAAGATATAGAAAAATTAGTGAAAAATGAAGTTTAGATATTTATAAGGTATATTGAGCTTGAGGGTAGCTCTTTATACCTTCTTTTTTATTGTTTTAGAGGATATCCTAATGTTTAGATTGTATATTATAAAGGTAATGTAATTTAGATGACTTTAGATATGTAGTGTAGAGTATTTAACAAATAATATCTATATTTAGTGATGTAAATTTAGTCAATATATTATTAATAATATAATTGAAAAATTATTAAGATTGCCAAACTAAATTTTTATAACTAAGTCTTAACAGTTACATGTTTTTATTTAAATAAAAAACTTATTGTTATAGATTAATATTTATATAGCAATAAGTTTTTATAATTTAAAATTGTAATTAGTTTTGTAAAAATTATGATTTAATATTTAATCATATATGAAATGTTTCCTATAAATAAAAAGCTAAATAGTTAGTCTAGATGACTTTTTAGTGACTCTAGATTGGATTTCGGATCTTCGTTATCTTTATTAAAGTATAACGATTTATTTAAACATTGTCTTGCTTCATCAAATCTTTTATTAGCCATAAGTATAACTCCTTTTAGGTTATATATATCACTCATCTTTTTTTTGTATTCAGAATCTATTTTATCTAAATATTTTAAAGCGTTATTAATTGAATCAAAAGCATTATCTACTGCATCTGAAGAATCAGGAAAACCATCAAAACGCATATAGTTGCATGCTTGTGCATAATAAAGATCTGAATCAGTAGGATTAATAGAAATTGATTTTTTCAGTAGAGTTTCAACTTCTTTAATGGTTTCCAGTTTATAATCCTCAAGTGTAAGTTGAGCAAGAGCCATACTATTAATGGAAAAATCATTCTTGAAACTTTCATGCAATAAGAGTTTGTATTTATTATTTTCAACTATAAAATATCTATTAATTTTTAAAGAATCATTTCTTTTATGAAGAATATTTTTTATCTCAAAAGATTCTTCTAATTTAACCACATTTTTATACTCTTTTCCACCATAATTATATTTTTTTATATTTTTTTCTTTACTTACTTTATAACTAACTACTCTATTTGTTTTAACTAAAATATCTTGAAATTCTTCAAAATTTTCTAGACTAATTTCTTTCTTACTATCTTTACTTAGTAAACTATATGCTGTTTCATAGTCACCAGAGTTCACTCTATCAATATATTTTTTTGCTACATAACTAGCATTTTTTTGAGAACATCCTGCTACAGATATTACAATTGATAATGTTAAGAGTAAAGTTATGCCTTTAGTAATATTCATAATGTAATCACCTAATAATTAAATTTTATTAATTATATTTTAGCATCAAATATTGAATAAGTCATCAGCTTTAAAGTATATAAAGAAGATAGTTTAATAAAATTAAAAACCTAACTCTGATAACCAACTTATTAGTTTATTTTCTCTCTCTTTTAAATCATTACTATTAAATTTTCCTAATTTAATTTCACCAACAATCATACCATCAGACATAAATAATACTCGTTCTGTCTTTGCTGCTACTTTGACGTCATGAGTTACAAGCATAATAGTTGTTCCTAATTTATTAATAGCTATAAGAATATCCATTACTTCATTTGTTAGCTTGGAGTTAAGTGCACCTGTAGGTTCGTCTCCAAATAAAATTTTCGGGTTGTTAATTAAAGCACGACATATGGAAGCCCTTTGAAGTTGACCTCCCGAAACCTGAGTAATATCCTTATTTTTTATTTCCGAAATATTCATTTTTTCCATAAGTCTTGTCGCTCGTTCATTGATTATTTGACGACTTTCTTCTTTATTTAAGTAAGCTGAGAGAATTATGTTGTCAAATATATTTAAGTTTTTAAGTAAATTACTTTGTTGAAATATAAAGCCCATATTTTTTAATCTAAGTTTTGATAATGCTTCTTCGGACATATTAGAAATCATTTCACCTGAAAAATTGACTATACCAGATGTTAATTTATCCATTCCACTTATGTTATGCAGTAATGTTGATTTACCAGACCCAGAAGCACCCATAATAGATATAAATTCTCCATATTGAATTGATAAATCTATTCCTTTTAAAACTTGCTGCATATTTCCTTTAGCAATAGTATACTCTTTAATAATTTTTTTAGCTTCTATAATATTATTCATAACATACCCCTTACTCTATAATAGACATAATTTTTATTTTATTGATTGCTCTATTAATTACTATAATAGTAATTAATACTGTGAGAATTAAAGCTGATGGACAAAGTATATATACAATTAATGGATTTACTATAAATTGAAGATTTGAGATACCAGAAAGTAGTAAACCAGATATTTTTTGTCCAAGTGTATTTGCCATAATAATTCCTAAAATAACTCCGATTATAAGTACTAATAAAGCTCTAGTAATATATTGAATACGTATATCTTTAGTAGAAAATCCTAAACTAAGCATAGTTGCTGTTTGTGGTGTATCTTTGGCAATGAGCATCTTAAAAAACATTGCTGTAATTAGTGAAGAAATTACAATAGATATGACAACAGCTAATTTTATAACAAGTCTTAACTGGTTGATAATAGAGCTTAATGTCTGACTTATATAATTATTTATATCTGTAACTTTAGCAGGGTAATAACCAATACTGTATTGTTCTAATTTATCTGCTACATTGACTCCAGGTTTTAAATTTAAATTTATGACATGCCATAAAACATTATCTTTGTTAGATAGTAACATAGCTTTTGCAGTCTTACCACCATGTGTAATGTCTTGATATATGCCACTAACAGTAAGAGTTAACTCTTTACCTTTTGAGAAAATAGATAAATTATCTCCAATACTTTTTTCTAGTTCATTTGCATTTATAACAGATAGTGCAATTTCATTTTCTTTTGTTGGTGCAGAACCTTTTACATATGTAAGTGGGAAAGTTTTAAAGTTTCCATTTTCTATTTTCATATTTTCTACTTTGCCATTTTTATTTTTTATTTTATATGAACTTGTTGTAAAGGATTCATATTTTTCAACATCATTGTCATCGTTAATTTTTTGTAATATAGAATTAAAAAGATGTTGGGTTTGATTTGTCTGTGATAAATCAATACGAATATCACTCTTACCAGCGCCCATATAAGTAATAAATTCAGGTGATTGAATAGTATTTAGAAAATTAAGTGGTACAATCATGAGGAAAATACAAATCATGTAGACAAAACAAAGCAATCCATAGACAGTAAATTTTCTTACTACTTCATTTAACCCTAGAAATATATTGGCATTTGTCATTTTGGTTTTGTATAGCTGTAAGCTATATCCATGTATTACAGAGTTTGTAGAATGATTATTTCTTAATGCATTAACTGCTGATATTTTTTTGAATCTTTTAAGTATAAGTTTACAAAAGAATACAATAGCTACAAATACAAGAACTGAACTTATAAATGGAATAAGAATACTAAAGATATCTTTATCTACTGTTCCCATATAAATATAAATATTTTTTGTAAAAAAAACTCCTATGAATAACGACAATATATAGCCAAGAAAACTTGCAAAAGATGAAATTAATACGTATTTTATCAAATATAGTTTTTGGATGTTACTATTTTGAATACCAATGGCTTTCATAACACCAATTTCTCTGTAGTCTTCTTCAATCGTTGTAATTAAAGTAAATCGTAAGCATAAAATAGAAATTGTAATAAGAAGAATGCTAATTAAGATGACAATAGCAATTACAATTCCGTCAGACAAAGCATTTAGTAGTTTATAAGTGGAATAAGTTATTGATGTACCTGTTTGTGGGAGCTTAGTTGATTGATATAGTGTTTCAAACTCACTAATTTTATTTGTATCATTTAATAGAAATTCAATTAGATATTCGCTTTCCCCTATAGTAGCTTTTAAAGTGCCCCAATCATTATCACTGATTAAAAAACGCTTTGAAGTAACAAGAGAAGGGTTCATCTGTGCATCACGTATAAAATCTTTTATTGTAAATTCCATAAAGAAACTACCATTAATAATTTTTATTGTATCTCCAATTTTTAAATTGCATTGTTTCATATAGTATACAGGAACTCCTATTTCCCCATCTTGTATTTGCATTATTTGATTGTCCATATCTAATAGAAAGTCAAATTTATCATTTTGTTTTGTAAAGCTATTTTCTAGTACACTATTAGCCTGATTTTCTCCTTTATTTCCTAAAAAAATATTAGCTCCATTTATATTTAAAAGTTCAGTAGTTTGTTGCTTTTTTACATATGGAGTTTTAGCTGAAAACTTGTCAATTTCTTCTTGATTTAATTTGCCAGAATACATTTGAACATAATGAGGCACATGGGATTTTTGAAACAAAGAAGTCATGGAATGAGTTAGTTCTATAATGATGCTCGTTGCACTAGATACCAGCATTGATGCAAGCAAAATAAAAATAAATAGAGTAATTGTTATCACTTTGTTTCGAGTTAAATCTTTTAATAATATTCTCTTAAGCATAAATAATCCTCATTTCTTAAAAATTTTGTATTGAATATTTTAGATTTATTTTATATTAGTCATAGATATATAAAAATTAAACTGACCGTCGGTCCATAATCATAATATAATAATATTACTATTTTGTCAAGTTATTAAAAAAGTAAAATATAAACTTCTTATGATAAAGTGTTTATACAAAATAT
>NZ_AVHW01000074.1 GCF_000449425.2 Clostridioides difficile CD160 | reverse complement strand
TAATATTATTTTTAAATTGTTCAAATTATGTTATTATTCAGATATAGGCAATATTAGATAAATCTAATGACGCAAAGCTATAGGGACTAAAATCTTTATGTAATAAAGGTCATGTCAGCCAGTTGCCAAAAAGATAATGATTCTTTTTGTTAAAAGTATTTGTTGAAAGTATATATTTTTAATAACTTAATATTTGGCAAGAGGAGGGCTTAAGATGATATCTGAATTAATGTTAAAAAATTTTGGCGAATCTAGCATCAATTTTAAGACTAAAATTAAATTAAATTTAAGAGAAAGACCAGACATAAATAGTATGAAGTTGAAAAGTATACCAGAAGGTAAAATTGTCAAGCTAAAATGTGTTGATGGAATATGGGCAGAAGTTGAAAGTAATTATGACAAAGGATGGTTACTTTATAAATATTTAGAAAAATTAAACAATGTTAAAAACAATAGTAACAACATGGTAAAAGATAGAAAAAAGAATTATGTAGGAAATATAAGAACAAATGGTCTAAGTTTAGAACTTAGAAATGACAGAACATTAGACTCTAGAATTATAACTACAATTCCTGATGGTTTTAAAGTTGAAGTATGTTATAGTGTTGGGAAATGGGCAAGAGTGAATATTGATAAAAGTGGAAAAAGATATTCTGGATATGTATATAACCAGTATATAGAAGAATGTTTAAGTTTATCATAATTGGATACTAGTAAGCTTTAAATACACTAATAAATCTCAGAAAAAGAATCCTAATCATAGGATTCTTTTTCTTTTGTAAAAATCATCATTTAATACTAAACAGAATAAATTAATTAAGCTATCTTAATTATAAATGGAAAATTTAGTTGAAAGTAGATTTAATTTGTATTTTGTGTACTAAGTATCATAATTTACTATTAATTTAAAGAATTTTAACAAAAGAGAAACTTTACAGAATAAAAATATATTAAAGATAAGAAAACATATAAGAAATTTGAAAAAATTTGTAATTTTTACTTTAATATATACTATAATAAACTAGATATAAGTTTTTATGAGGGGGAAAATATGAAAAAAAAGAAAAAGTTGATTGGAGTAATTATATCTTTTTTACTTATAATCAGCATTATAAATCCATTACAAGTTGAGGCAGAAGTTATTACTGATTCTAGTGTATACATTTCTTCAACACAAGAGAGTTATCAATCTAATAATACTAGGTTTAAAACTATTAAATCTAAAAGTAGACACAAACGTAGTAAATCTAGTAAAAGTAGAGTGAAATTAAAAAAAAGGACTACAAGAACTAAAACTTATGGACATGGAATTCTAAATAGACACAAAAGTCGAGGTATAAGGAGATATAATATTTTATCAAAATTGGTACTGTCAATAATAGTTATGTTTGTTGTTATAGTTTTAGTTATATTAATATTTATTAAAAGAAAGAAGAAGAAATTTTATTAAATACAACAATGAAAATTATATAGTTGTTTTATGTGATTTTATTATTAATTAGATGGTAATTTAAAGAACAACGTTTTGTTAATTATTGATGTTTATTTAATAGCATGATATAATTTGAACGGAATAATATGCTGTTTAAAAGGAGATACAAAAATGGCACGAAAACGAATATTAAATGGTGGTAAACGAGATGAACTTATTGATAATGCACTTAAGTTGTTTTTAGAGTATGGATATGAGAACACCTCTATAAGAATGATTTTAGATAGTGTTGGTGGAGAAGTTGGCATGTTTTATCACTATTTTAAATCAAAGGATGAAATATTTAATGAAGTAATAAAGTTGTTTTTAGCACAATATGAACAAAGCTTTTCTGATATTTTATATGATGATTGTGTAGCAAATAACCTAAAAATTGATGCAGTATTCGAGTTATTACAAAAAAGTATTTCAAAATATAAAATATTCAAATCAGGTAAATTTCATTGGAGTATGCAAATTGCACTTAATCAATTAACTTTAAAGAGTTTAGTTCCTCATATAGCAAAATATATAAACTCTATGCGTGATAAAGGTGAGATTGGGAGTTCTGCGATTGAAACAGACTTAGAACTTGCAAATGCTGTTCTCTATTCATCATTTTCAATATTACATCAAGATTCATTAACTGAATTAACAGAGGAAGAATTCGAGCAAAAAAAACAGACTATTAAAGGAATTGTTTATAGAATTTTGGATTTAAAAAGAAATACATAACTTAATTTACTATGTTTTAGAAAAAATAGATTACAAAATATATTTTTAAATTTATAAAAATATATTGACATTTTTTAGAAAAAATAATATTATTATTTCAACGACAAAATTTAATAAAGTAAATTAAATCCTATGACAAGGAAGAGTAGTTGAATTTAGGTTCAGTATAGAGAGCTGAGGATGGTGGAATCTTAGCAAGAAAAAATTTGATGAATGGCCCTTAGAGGAGTAAATTGAAATCATAGTTTTGAGAGTAGACTTTATCGTCAGTCGCACGTTACAGCGAATAAGGTATGTAAGTACCTGATAATGAGATATATAAAAATTTGATTTTATATTAATTTTTATATAATTTAGGTGGCAACGCGGATAATCTCCGTCCTATTAGATTAGGACGGAGTTTTTTATTTTACTGAAAACTTAAAATATAGAAGGTGGTGAAAAAGATGTTATGAATTTCCAAAGTTAAAGAAGATGATATAGTAAATTGGCAAAAAAATAAATTGAAAATAAAAAAAACAGGAGGAACTACAAAAATGAAAACAAATACAAAAAAACTAACTTTAAATGCAATACTTTTAGCGATGGGATTATTGATACATCAAATTACACCAGCTATAGGATTACCAATGAAACCAGATATACCACTAGCAATGTTATTTGTAATATTGGTTTTAAATAGAGATGATTATAAAACTTGTTTAATAGCAGGAATAGTAACTGGAATATTTACAGCACTTACATCAAGTTTCCCAGGAGGTCAAATTCCTAATGTAATAGATAAAACTCTTACAGCAAATATAGTATTTTTATTAATGAACATTAGTTATAAAATGCCTTTTATAAAAAAATTAGCGAAGAAGACACAAGATACTGTAGTAGTTGCAATAATAATGCCAGTAGGAACACTTGTAAGTGGAACAATTTTTTTATTAGCAGCTCAAGCTATAGTTGGTCTTCCAGGTGCTTCATTCACAGCTTTATTTTTAGCAGTAGTATTACCAGCTGTTTTAATAAATTTAGTTGCAGGAATATTTTTATTCAAGATTGTTAGTCTATCAATAAGAAGAGTTAGTTATCAAGCTTAAATATGAAATAATACTTTACTTTATAACTATTATAATAATTAAAAAAATAAGAACAGGGTAGATTATAACTACTCTATTCTTATTTTTTTTAAAGATTTAGCATTAAATATTTTTGCTTTTAATAAAATATTTATATAATAGTAATATAACTTCAACTTAATGGATAAATTATCATACCTATGTCAATATTCTTATATGTATCTCATTTATAGCTATTAAATATAAAATTTATTTAAATTTACTTTTTCAAGATAAATTTGTGCATTAATCTTCTCTGATTTGTCAGCTCTTAGAGTATACTAAAATCTCAACTTAATTAAATTTGTATATATTTACATTTATATAGTTCTAAAAAATATAGCAAAAAACATATTTTTTGTGAAAAACTTGCTTAAATTTGATTAAGAAAAAATACATAATTCATGGTATAAAATAAAGTTTAGTTAAAGTTTTTAAAACAATATATATGAAATATAGTTTTAATGTAGAATTTAAGGTTCTAATTTTAAATGAGACTCTAGCTGAATTAAATACGTGTAACTATAATAGCAATAGAATATTTTGAGAAATGTATCTATATACTTAAAAAAGAAAAATAAATCTATTAAAATAACATAATAAAAAAAATATTAAGAATAAAAATATAATTATAAGTATTTATATAAATTTAGTTGATTTTTAATATAAATGTAAATACAATTATATTTAAATGAATAATTGCATTTGTAATTATTAGTAATACAATCTACTATAGTTTATGATTTTATATAAGTTTGTTAAGTACATAACCTAATTAAGAGAATGTATTCACATATTAAAAATTTATTATGAGGGGGATAATTTTATTATGAAATTCTATAAAAGAATGTTAACATTGACTTTGAGTATTTCTTTTGCATTTGCAAATATTCAACTAGTAAATGCAATATCATCTGTAGAAAAGATACAAGGAAAAAATAAGTATGAAATTGCAGGTAATGTAGCAGATGAAAATGCACATAAGGCTGCTATACTAATTAATACTAATAATTCTATCGCAGATGGTTTAAGTGCAAGTGGATTAGCAGGAGCTTTAAATGCACCTATACTATTAACTGAAAAAAATACTATACCAACTGAAACATCTACAAGATTAAAAAATGTATCAAAAGTTTATATAATTGGAGGAACATACTCTGTTAGTACAACTGTCGAAAATTCATTAAAATCTAAAAATCTAAAAGTTGTAAGAATTCAAGGAAGTGACAGAATAAAAACAAGTTATAATGTTGCAAAAGAAATAAACTCAATAAAAAAAGTTGATACTGTTATGTTGACAAATGCATATAAAGGAGAAGCTGATGCTATAAGTATTGCCTCTTTAGCAGCAAGAGATAAGGCACCAATAATTCTTACTAATGGAAGAAGCATACCTTTTTCAACTACTGGTTTGAAATCTTATGCAATAGGTGGAACATCTTCAATGAGTACTACTTTAGTAAATAATACTAAATCTACTAGATTGGGAGGAAGTACTCGATTTGAAACTAATAAAGCAATAATAAATAAATTTTACAAGGATGCTAAAGAATTTTATGTAGCTGGAGCATATGAATTAACAAATGCTCTTGTAGGCTCTTCTTTATCAAAAAATAGTCCAATGGTATTAGTTGATAATGGCAGTAATAAAAGCGTTTTAAAGAATGCTAAAAAGATAACTTCTATAGGATACATAAATTCAACTATAATTCAGCAGTGTCTAAATGTAACAAATGGAATTGGAGATACTAATACTGGCATCGTAAAAGATGATGCTAAGCCAACTACAAAGACCATAAAGGCTGGCATGTATAAGGTTGGGAAAGATATATCAGCAGGTGAATATTTAATAACTTCAAATTCAGGAAGTTATGCTTCTTATTATGAAGTTACAAGTGATAGTACAGGAAATGCTGATAGTATACTTTCAAATGATATTTTTAGTGGAACTAGATACATAACTTTAGAGAATGGACAGTATATTAAAATTGAAGATTCAACAATGATATTAGCAAAGTATGCTAAGGTTCAAAAAGCTAAGAATGGTAAGTTTGGAAATGGCATGTATAAAATTGGACTAGAAATTCCTGCTGGAGAATATACTGTAGTTTCAAATTCTTCTGATGCATATTATGAAGTTAGAGATGATAGCTTAGGTGATTTGGATGGAATAGTTACTAATGATGCTTTCTCTGGGAATAGATATATAACAGTTGAGGAAGGTCAATATTTAATACTAAATAATTGTTATTTAATTGAGAATGAATAGAATTTATTATCTTCAATAATAAATTGTGTATTTTAATATAAGAAAGGTGTTTTAAATTAAAATTTAAAACATCTTTTTTATTGTTATGATAAAGAATATCTATTTTTATTTTTTAGAAATACACTATATTTAAATTATTAAATTTATCATTAAAACATACATAGAAAAATAATAATATCTTTAAAAGATTTTTCTTATTTGATATAATTAAGGTTATGTGTAATATAAGAAATTAACTAGGAGGAATAGAAGTGAGCAAAAGAAAACAAGTAACAATACCTATAGAGAAAATACAAGAACAAGATAAATATATAGAACAAATACACAGACAAAACGAAGAATACTTCAATAGAACTGGAAAGAGAAAACTCGTGTTTACTCAAACCTTTGGATG
>NZ_AVHW01000073.1 GCF_000449425.2 Clostridioides difficile CD160 | reverse complement strand
TTTTAATGAATTAATTTTTATAAAGCATTTTTTAAGATTTATAGTTAAAATCACTTTTATAGTTTAAATACATAAAAATGGTAGAGATGTAATATTATATTTAAATTATTTACTGTATTAATTATACAAATAGATACAAGAAAATTAAGCACATACTTAAAACTAAGTAGGTGCTTTTTTTATCGCCATTTTGTTGTTTTGGGCGTTAACTATAAACTCATCACTGGGCAAGACCAGGTTAAAAAATGAAGATGAAAAGGGAGAAAGATAAAATGAATAAAGAACAATTTATTGCATTAGGATTAACAGAAGAACTTGCTAAAAAGGCAGAATCAGAATCACTTTCAGAACTTAAAAATTACATACCTAAAACAAGATTTGATGAAGTAAATACAGCTAAAAAACAACTTGAAAATGATATACAAGATAGAGATAAACAATTAGAAAACTTAAAAATAAATAGTGGAAATTCAGAAGAATTAAAAAAGCAAATTGAAACATTACAAGAAGAAAATAAAAATAAAGATATTAAATATCAAGAAGAATTACAAGATTTAAAACTTAGTAATGCCATTAAGTTATCAATATCAGGTAAAGTTCATGATGAAGAGTTAGCAGCAGGTTTATTTGACAAATCAAAATTAATTTTGGGTGATGATGGAAAAGTTGCTGGAATAGAAGAACAACTAAAAGCTATTCAAGAATCAAAGAAATTTTTATTTAAAGAAGAGAAACAAAGTAGTCCTAAATCAGGTTTTAAATTTGGTAGTGATGGAGGAAATAATATAGATAACTCTAATCAACCAAGTAAATTGAGTATGAAAGATGCTATACAAGCAAAAATACAGTCTCAAATGGCTAAACAAGAGTAATTTTAAAGGAGGAAAATAAATATGGCAATTACATTAGAAGAAGCTAGTAAAAATGTACAAGATGATTTACAAATAGGTGTTATAGATGAATTTAGAAAGTCAAACTGGATTTTAGATAACTTAACATTTGATGATGCTGTTTCACCAACAGGAGGAGGGTCTACACTTACTTATTCTTATACAAGACTTAAAACTCAGCCAACAGCAGCATTTAGAGAAATAAACAAAGAATATATACCACATGAAGTAACTAAAGAAAGACATTCTGTTGATTTAAAGGTATTTGGAGGTAGCTACCAAATAGATAGAGTTATAGCTAATATGGGTGGTATTGTATCAGAAGTGGAGCTTCAACAAGCACAAAAAATAAAGGCAGCTCAAGCACTTTTTAATGATACATTTATAAATGGAGATAGTGCAGTAGATTCAAAAGCATTTGATGGTTTAGAGAAAGCTCTAGCTGGAAGTTCAACAGAATATAATTTAGGTGACAGTTCAATAGACTTATCTACTTCACAAGCTATTACAACAAATTATATGGCATTTTTAGATATGTTGGATGAGTTTTTAACAGGTCTAGATGGAACTCCATCATTTATAGCAGGAAATACTAAATTGATATCTAAGTTAAGAGCATGTGCAAGAAGAGCAAGTATGTACCAAACACAATTAAATAGTTTTGGTCAACAAATAGAATCATATGGAAACATACCATTTGTTGATTTAGGAGCAAAGCCTGGTACAAATGATGATGTAATATCTACAGATACTACAAAAGGAACAACATCATTATATGTTGCAAGACTTGGTTTAGATGGATTACATGGAGTATCAATGGCAGGTGTATCACCTGTACAAACATGGTTGCCAGATTTCACTACTTCTGGTGCAGTAAAAACAGGAGAAGTTGAAATGAGTGCAGCAATAGCTTTAAAAGCATCAAAAGCAGCTGGAGTTTTTAGAAATATAAAAGTTAAATAGGGAGGATTAGATGGCTAAAGTAATAGCACCAAATAGTCAATATAATGGTTTAAGTGCCAATGTATATTTTCAAAATGGGATTGGTGAAACCACTAATCCCATTTTAATTGAATGGTTTAATGAACATGGCTATAAGATAATAAATGATAGATTAGAAGAAAAAATAACTAAACCAAAACGTAAATAGGAAGTGATAAAGTGCCTTATGCAACAGAAGAATACTATAAAAACGATTATGGTGGAAATCTTATAGAAGATGAAAAGTTAATTAGTAAATTAGAAAGAGCATCTGACCAAATAGATGTTTTAACATTTAATAGAATTGTTACTATAGGTTTTGATAGTTTAACAGAGTTTCAAAGAGATAAAATAAAGAAAGCTGTGTGTATACAAGCTGATTTCATATATAAGTATGGAGAATATATTGACATGCCTTTAAGTGGGTATTCAGCAGGTGACATATCTCTAAGCTTTAATGCAAGTACTATAAATGGTATAACTACTACAAATGAAATAATTAACTATTTATCTCAAACAGGTCTTACTTGTAGGAAAATATAGATGAAGCTACCATTTCCTAGGTGGATTTTAGTTACACCTGTTAAGATATATAGTACTTATATAAGTGAAGATGGAGAGCCTATTGAAAGTTTGATACTTGATGGTATGTGTAACTATTCTGAAAAAACTAAACAAACTTTAGATAAAGAAAGAAAACTTATAACTTTAGTTGGAAAGATTATTTGTGAAGGTGACATTTATCCAAATAAAATATTGCAAGGATATATTGAAATACAAGGTAATAAAAGAGATATTTATAGAGTATCAAAACCTAGGAATCCAGATGGCTCAATTTTTTCTACTGAAATAGAATTAATTTAAAAAAAGCCCTCATTTTGTCTTAATATGTGCTATTATTTTGTTAAAAGGGGGGAGTTTTTATGATAATTTCAGATGAAGAATTGAAACTAGTTAAAAAAGATGCAGGTGGATTATTGGGAGCAGTAGGTGGTACTTATGTGGATTATTGTGGTGGAGTAACTGGATTAAAAGAAAATTCAAAAGGACAATTATTAATATTAAAAAATGGATTTTCGTTTGATAGTTTGTTTCAGAAAAAACTATTTATTCCACTTGATAATGTACTTAAGGTTTATAAATACAATAATGTGATATTTATAGACTTTATAGAAGAAGAAAATCAGTATAGAGTTGAATTTAAAGCAAAAAACATTGATAAGATAAAAGAGATGACAGATGCCATTAAAAGATTAAGTGGAGATATAGAGATAGAAAAACTTCAAGCTAGAAAGCAATTAGAGGATATTCCAGTAGGAGATGAGTTTATATACTCAAATGATTCTGAAGGAATTAATGTAAAAGAATATAAAGAAGAAAAAGAATTACCCTATTTATCTCTAACAGATATAGAGATAGCTTCTATTATAGAAGAATGTGGATATAATAAAGTTAACTCTATAAAACAAATAAATAAATTAACCAGTTTAAGTTTGACTCAGTGTAAAAAGATAGTTGATGATTATTTTATAAATAATAATTTGGGGAATATAGAAAAATATGATGCAATAAAAGATTCTAATAATGAAAAAAAACATGAGGATAAAATTAAAAAGCTTCAAGAAAAACAACTTAAGCTTGAAATGAAAAATACAAAACTAAATATAAAACAACAAAAAAATGCTATAAAACAAGATAAAAAAACAGCTCGTTGCCCTAAGTGTGGCTCAACATCTCTATCAGCACATAAAAAAGGTTTTGGTATAGGGAAAGCTGTTGTTGGAACATTAGTTACTTCTAATCTTATTGGTCTTGTTGCTGGAAATGCAAATGCTAAAAAAGTTAGAGTTACATGTCTAAAATGTGGTAAACAGTTTTGGGCATAATAATTATTAAAGAGTACTTGTTATATCAAGTACTTTTTTATTTTGGAGTTGATGGTAATTAAAAATCCATTTAGAAGTAAATTGAGTATTGATATAAAAATAAATAATACCAAAATTAATAAATTAAAAAAAACTCAAAGAGAAGCTGTTAGAATGACAGCAGAAGCTTTAAAAACAGAAATTAATACAATGCAAGTTGTGCCAAAACAAACAGGAGTACTTGAAGAGTCTGTAAGCATAAATTTGAAGTTACTTAATAAAGGTCAGCTTAAAATAACGTATGATACACCATATGCTAGACGTTTATATTATCATCCTGAGTATAATTTTAGGAAAGATAAGAATAAGAATGCACAAGGTAGATGGTTAGAAATCTTTACGGAAGGAAATAAAAAAGATTTCTCAGAAAAAGCATATTATAAATGCTATAAAAAGTTAACTGGAGTGTAAAATGTATCTTAAAGATATTAAAGAATGGTTAAAGGAAACTATAAGTGATAAAAATACTGCATTTTATATTGGTAAGATAGATGCTAATAAAGAAAAAGTAATAGGTATCTATAATAAAGATAGTAACAGTAATAAAATAGCTATAGGTGGACTTATAAATACATCAACATCCACTAAAGCTATTACAATTTTAATCCATTGGAGTAAAAACTGTGATACAACTGAAAAAATGTCTAGATGCATTTATGATTTATTTAATGGTAAAACAGTTGTCATTAATAAAGTAAATGCTTTTTTTATTATGAAAAATGATGAACCAGTATTTTTAGGTACTGATGAAAATGGAATTTATGAATATGTAATTGATTTAGATATAATTTATGAAAGGTAGTGATTAAATGGCTGGTAAAAGTGGAGTAGTACCTGTATATGACTTAACATTTGGAGTTAATACAACTGGTAGAACTGGTGATGCAGATACTATTGTTAAAGATGCAGAATCATTAAGTGTTAGTATTGATGGAAATATAGAAGAATGGAATCCTATGGATCAAGGTGGATGGACAAGAAGGTTAATGACATCTAAGTCTTTATCAGTATCTATGGGAGGAAAAAGAAATTATGGAGACCCTGGTAATGACTATATAGCAGGGCTTGCTTTTAAAAATGGACAAGATTGTAATAGTGTATTTTCAATCAATTTTCCAGACGGAGCAACTCTTAAATTTGACTGTATAATAAATGTAACTAGCATGGGTGGAGATTCTACTGCCACAGATGCATTAGAATGGGAAGCCTTAAGTGATGGTAAACCAATATATACACCTGCATCAGGTTCTAGTGAAAGCTAGAAATAATTATTAAGAGGAGTTAAAATATGTCAAATATAATAGATATATCAACAAAATTAACAAACGAAAAACCAAAAATAAAGATATCAGAAGATAAAGTATATACTGTGAATAATAGTAAAAATACTGTTCTCATAGTAAATCAGAGAATGTCTGAGAATAATTCAAATGAAATTGAGCTTATAGATGATGCTTTGAAACTATTACTTGGAGAAAAGGCATTCAAGGAAATAGATTCAATGCAACTTTCATTTGTAGATTACAAAACCATATTCATAGCAGTTATGGCTGCTATATCAGGAGAAACTTACGAAGAGACAGAAAAGCGATTTCAAAACTCAAAATAAATCTGATGGATTTTATGATTTATATGAAGATTGGGAATTAATAGAATCAAGTTTTGCAAAACAATATGGAATAAGACTCCGAACTGAGATTGATATGTCTTGGTCGGAGTTTTGTTCTTTATTGTCTGGAATTATGCCAGAGACACCTCTTGGTCAAATAGTATCAATTAGATCTGAAAAAGACCCTAAAACATTAAACAGTTTTACTAAAGAACAAAGAAAGATAAGAAATGATTGGATATTAAAACGTAATAAAAAACTTAGAGAAGATAAAAATAATTATTCTTCTTATATAAATAACTTTCAGAATTGGTGCAAGGAAACCTTTAGTTAGAAGGGAGGTGCATAGATGAGTATTAGTGTAGGTACTATAAATTTAGGTTTAAATATAAATCAGGGGACTTTTAATAAGCAATTAAGTGGGATAGCAAATGGAGCTAAATCAACAATTGGAAGTGCTTTTGGTGGATTAGGTAAAATGATGGGAGTAGCATTAGGTGCAACTGCAATAGCAGCATTTGGAAAATCATGTATTGATTTAGGTTCTGATTTAAATGAAGTGCAGAATGTAGTAGATGTTACATTTGGAAGTATGGCACAGGATATTAATGATTTTGCTAAAACTTCTATAACTCAAATGGGTATGTCAGAAACAGCTGCTAAAAGATATACTGGAACTATGGGAGCGATGCTTAAAAGTTCTGGATTATCAACTAAACAAGCTGCTGATATGTCTAAAACTATAACACAATTATCTGCTGATATGTCTTCATTTTATAATCTTGATTCAGAGGAAGCCTTTGAGAAAATTAGAAGTGGTATCTCAGGAGAGATAGAACCTTTAAGACAATTAGGTATTAACATGTCAGTTGCTAATTTAGAGGCATATGCAATGTCAAAAGGAATAACTAAAGCATATCAAGATATGAGTCAGTCTGAACAAACATTACTAAGATATAATTATTTACTAAGTGTTACAAAAGATGCACAGGGCGATTTTGTCAGGACTCAAGGCGCGTGGGCAAATCAGACTAGAATACTTTCAGAGCAATTCAATGCTCTAAAAACTACATTAGGTCAAGCTCTTATTAATATGCTTACACCAGTTGTAAAAATGTTAAATACACTTATACTTAAACTACAAGTCGTAGCACAACAATTTAAAGCTTTCACAGAATCTGTTTTTGGAGATAATGCATCATCTGGTGGTTTTGGCTCTATACCAAAAGATATTGAATCAATTGGAAATAACTCTGATAGTGCAAGTGATTCAATAGCTGGTATTGGAGATGCATCAAAAGATACAGCAAAAAAAATAAAAGGATTAATAAGTGGGTTTGATGAGATAAATACATTAACTAAAAATTCAGATACTGATGGCTTAGGAGATATGGGAAATGTAACTTCCCCTATTAGTCCTAATATAGATACAGGAAATTTATCAAAAGTAAATCAAGAGCTAAATAAAATGTTAGCAGATATGTTTAAGCCATTTCAAGATGCTTGGAGTAAAGAAGGTCAAGCAACTATTGATAGTATGAAATATGCTTTTACAAGTATAAAAGATGTAATAAAATCAATAGGTTCGTCATTTAAAGAAGTATGGACAAATGGTACAGGAACAGAAATATTAACTACTACTCTTCAGATACTTCAAAATATATTTAATGTTATAGGAGACATTAACAATGCTTTTATAATAGCTTGGGAATCTAATAATTTAGGAACTCAATTAATTCAAAGTATATCAGATGCTTTATTGAATGTCTTAAGGATTATTAGAGATATAGGTAACTCTTTTATAGAAGTTTGGAATAATGGTACAGGTATCGAATTTTGTACAAATATACTTAATTTACTAAAAACAATATTTGATATTATAGGAAGTATTGCAGGTGCATTTGATATAGCCTGGAAGAGTAATGAAACAGGAACAATATTAATACAAACCATATTTGATATGTTAAATTCTATTTTAGAGTTGATAAATAATATAGGTCAAACTTTTGTTGAGGTATGGAATAATGGCACAGGGGTAGAAATAAATACACTCATACTTCAAATATTAACAGATATCTTTGGTACTATAAATGAAATTACAGATGCATTTAGTATTGCATGGGAAAGTAATAATATCGGAAAACAAATAATTCAAGGAATATGTGATATTATAACTAATTTGCTTACACTACTTCACAATATGCAAGAAAGCTGTAGAGAAGCTTGGGAGGTTGTGGGTGTTCCGCTTGCAACAACTTTTTATGAAATTTTAAATGCTATTATAGGAGTAATTGAAAACCTAACAGGGAAGTTGGTAGAAGTTTGGGATAATGGAGGAGAGCATTTATATCTAGGAATTGTAAAACTAGCAGAAAAAATCTTTGAACTAGTAGGATATGTTATAACAGATTTTATAGCACCTTTTGCTAATGGCTTAATAGACATATTAGCACCAGCAATTTCTTTCGTTTTAGATGTGTTAGGAACTCTTGCTGATTATTTAACAAATTTCATAGATTGGTTATTAAATGAAGGTAAACCAGTTTTAGATACTATAATAATTGTTCTTGGAAGTATGGCAGTTGCTTTTGGTGTCGTAAAAACTGCATGTACAGTATTTGATACTGTTAAAAAAGGAATAGATATATTTAATGGTTTAAAAAATACAATATCAGCTGCTGGTGGAGTCATGAAATTAATTCCACAAGTTTTAGGAACAATGTTAGGACCATTTGGCTTAGTTGTAATAGCAGTAGGTGCACTTATAGCAGTAGGAGTGCTTTTATATAAAAATTGGGATACAATAAAAAAGAAAGCTACAGAAATCTTTGGATATATAAAGAATTTTATAAGTGGAGTGTGTAGTAAAATAGGCGGATTCTTTAGTTCAATGGGGACTAAAATAAAATCAGTCATAGATGCTATACCAGGTGTATTTAGAAAAGCATTTAATGGTCTTGTGAATATAGTAAAAGCACCACTTAATGGCGTTATAAAATTATTTAATAGCAGCCTAGGAAGTCTTAAATTTGATATTCCAGATTGGGTTCCTGGTTTTGGAGGTAATTCTTTTGGAATACCTAAAATACCTCTTCTTGCAAAAGGAGGTATCATTGAACAACCAACATTAAGTATGGTTGGAGAAAGAGGAACAGAAGCTGTAGTACCACTTGAAAATAATACACAAGGACTTGATTTATTAGCTAACAAAATTATGGAAAGAATGAATGGCTTAGGAAAAAACAATAATACCAGTGGAGATTTAACAGTAGAATTAAAAATGGATGGAAATAAAATGGGCGAAGTTGTAATAAAAGCATTTAGACAAATGGAAAGAAAAACAGGAAAAACAATATTAGAATTATAAGGAGTGGTGATATGTTATCTATAAATGGTGTAGACATAATTGCTCCTACAGTTTTTCAAGTAGATTTAACTGATATAGATGGAGAAAGTAATAGAAATGCAAAAGGAGAGATGTGTCGAGATAGAATAGCAACTAAAAGAAAGTTAAGTTGTGAATGGGGTATTTTAGGTTCAAGTGAAATATCTATACTTCTAAATCAAGTAAAAGATGTGTTTTTTAAAATAACATATCCAGACCCTGTTTTAGGGCACATAGAGACAAAGACTTTTTATGTAGGAGATAGGTCTATGCCTGTTGCATTAAAAAAAGATAATAATATATTTTGGCAAAGTCTAAAAATGAATTTTATAGAAAAGTAAGGAGGTATATTCATGGATATAAAAATAAGCGATAGATTACTTTATCAAAAGGCTTTAAATGAGGTTGTAAAACTTCAAAATGATTTAATCATACAAAAAGCTATTAATGATGAAAAAGATACTTATATTATTGAACTACAAGAAAAATTAGCCGAGTTTGAAGAATGTGATAATAATGAAAGAAACTAGTCAAGAATATAAAAAAGCAATCTTGGAAAGTTCAAGGATTATAAGTTCTAAAATTATAATAAATGATGAAAAATATACTGATGAAGATATAATATCTATAAATATAGAAGAATCTATTTTAAATAATGAAAAGTTTGAACTTGGTGGAGGAATAGCTACATCAGTAAACGTAGAAATAAATAACTATTCTAACAAATTTAAAGACTATAAATTTAAAAATAAATGGTTTGACCTTTATTTTTATATAGAAATAGCAATAAATGAATATCAATCAAGAATAGAAGAAATTTACTTTGGAAAATACTATATATTTGAAACAGAGTTAAGTGGAAAAATAATAAAACTTGAATGTTATGATACCCTTATATTAACTGATAAAGCCTACAAACCAAATATAGGATTTCCAGCAACTGTTTATGATATAGTTGTAGATATAGCTAACACTTTAAATCTAAAATTAAGTGACAAGATAGTAAAACGTAGATTCAATAATAATGACTTACTTATAGAATATAAGCCAAATTCAGATGAAGCTACATATAGACAAGTTTTGATGGACTGTGCAGTCATTGCGGGGTCTTTTTTGATTGTTAAATATGGTGAAATAGAATTTTTAGACTTAATAGAAACAGATGTGCAAATCACAGGTAATAGTTGGTTTGATGTAACTATAGGTAGTGAATCTAATAAAATAAATTTTGTTGATATAAATGGAGTAGTTGCTGGAGACCCTTTTGAAAATGGATTACAATTAAGTGTTTTGTTACTTGATTACAATAAGGAAAGTGAGATAAGAAAAGTCGCACAAAGCATTTTAAATAAATACAAGAATTTTGTTTATACTGGTTTTAGTATGGATTGGCAGGGTGATTTTGGACTTGATGTAGGTGATAAATTAATTATATATGATAAAGATGATATACCACAGGCTACATTTATAAGTGATAATAAGATAAATTACAATGGTGGCCTTAGTTCTACAGTTAAAGCAAAGATAGATAAAGAGGAAGTTAGAAGTGCATCAAGGACTATACAAAGGCTTGATAGTAATTTAAAAAAACTTGAGAGTGGCTTTATTCAAACAAATGAAAGTATAGAACTTTATGTAAAAGAAATTACAGATAAACAAGAAACTTTAGAGTCTAAGTTTGAAATATTGTCTGGTAGTATAGAAGCTATAGTACAAAGTACAGTTGATGAAGCAGTATCAAAGATTGTAATTGACACTGAAAAAATAGTAATGGAAGTAACTAAAAAAATAGATGGTGAGTACATAGTATCAACTATTAACCAATCAGCAGAAAAGATAGAGATGTCTGCAATAAATATTGATTTAGAAGGATATGTTACTTTCAATTCTCTTGAGGATGAGGGAGAAACTAGAATAAATGGTAGCAATATAATAACAGATACTTTATCTGTTGATAAGTTAAAATCAAGTACAGATAATCCAATTATTCATCTATTTGTAAATGAAGAAAGAGGAATTGATTGCTCTATTGATGCTACAGCCCAATATGAAGAGGGTATTGGAGATGCATTAAGATACAAGAGGGACTCTGAAAATTATTTATGTATTAGAGAAAATTCTTTTGGGCTTTATCAAAGTGGTTATCCAGAATATGAGGTATTTAAATTTGGCAATAACGAAAATTCTTGTTTTATAGATACTGTAAATGGGAAAATATCTTTTGAAAAAGATAAAATATATTATGAAAATGCAGGAGTTAAAAAGAGAATATTATTAGATGGTGATTCTGGTGGCAGTGGTGATTCTGGTGGAGAAGTAGTAAAACCACCTACTGATGCATTTTATATAGTAAAAGATTATAAAAAAATACAATCTGTACATGGTGGATATAATTTCTCTACGCAAATAATTAATGGCAAAGAAATTTTTTGTTGTTGTTATACTGGAGTAGCTGGTATGAGTACTTATACACCTTATGTGTATTTTCGATTAGATTTGTTAAAATACCAAAAATTTAAATTAGTTATTATTTTCGATTTAGAGTGTGCATATGCAACTGGTGGACTTTCACCGCCTTCTTCTGATTGGACGAATACAGTTACTCCCGAAATAGAAGTATACACAGGTCGAACAATCGCTAAAAAAAATTTAACATTCAATTTTGATACATTTCAAAGAAAAAATATTGTTCTTGAACTAGAGTCACCTGGATACACAGAGACAGATGTATATATTAATAATCATTTAACCTTTTATGGATTTATTGAATGTAATCTATATGTAAAAGATTTTTGGATACAATCATTATAAAAAGCAGGTGAGTAAAAAATGAGAGATAAAACTTATACCATTGATTTGAATACGAAAGTATATTCTGTGCCAATATATAAACAATTTGACAATCTAATCCCCTTTTCAATAAGATTGGTTGAAGATGGCAAAGAGGTAGATTTAGAGGGATATACAGCATTAGCATTTTTTCAGAATGATAAAGCACTAATTCAAAAGAATTGTATTATAAATGGTAACATTGTAAAGGCTATTTTAGATAACAACATTCTAGCATTACCTGGATTAATTAAGGTAGAATTTCAATTTAGAAAAAATCAAGAGATAGTAACTACTTTTCAGATGAAAATACAAGTCGAAGAATCATTAGACAAAGATAATGCTATAGAATCAACTCCTCAATGGGATTTATTAGGACAAGCAATAATTGATATTACAAATTCAATAATTGATATAAATGACACTAAAGATAATTTAATAGAAGATATAAATACTAATATAAGTACCTTAAATAGTAAGATTGATAGTTCTGTAGATTTGATGACTCAAGATATTAATATTGCTAAGGGGAATCTAGTAGATGATATAGCAGAGTTAGCTACAAAAGTAGATGAACGTGTAGCACTGGAGATATTTAATGGAGATTATAATAGCTTAATTAATAAACCAACTAAATTATCTAATTTTGAAAATGATGCAGGGTATATAACAAGTTCAGATATAGATAGCTCACAAAATCATGTTCATACAAATAAGACTATTCTAGATGCAATTACACAAGACAAAGTGGCAAGTTGGGATTCTAAAACAGATTTCGATGGTAATTACAATAGCTTAACAAATAAACCAACTAAAGTATCTGATTTTGAAAATGATGCAGGGTATATAACAAATTCTGATATAGACACATCACAAAGTCATGTTCATAATAATAAAGCTGTTTTAGATGGAATTACACAAGATAAAGTTATTGGTTGGGATTCTAAATCAAATTTCGATGGAAATTATAATAGCTTAACAAATAAGCCAACTAAAGTATCTAACTTTGAAAATGATGCAGGATATATAACAAATTCAGACATAGACACATCACAAAATCATGCTCATAACAATAAAACTGTCTTAGATGAAATTACACAGGAAAAAGTGATAAGTTGGGATTCTAAAACAAGTTTTGATGGTAATTATGAGAGTTTAACAAATAAACCAATTCTATTTAATGGTGATTATAATAATTTAACAAATAAGCCAAATTTAACTTCAAAAGCAATAACAGGATTAAATTTTTGGACTGGAACGCAAGTACAATATGATAATATAGTGACAAAAGATTCTAATACCTTATACATAATAAATGGGTGATAAGATGTTTAATATAAACAATAGAGAGGCAAAAAATATATTTCTAGGTGATAAAGAATTAAATAAGATTTATTTAGGAGACTACTTAATTTATTCTAAAAATCAAACTACTTCACTTATTAAAGTAGAATTAAATGGTAAATTTAAACCAACAAATGGAATAGGGAATAATGTAAAAACTATGAATGATAAGTTCATAATAGATGTTAATAATAAAAACATTGTAGAGTTCTTAGAAGGAATGAATAAAATTCTTATTTCAAGGGTGGATGTTAAAAATCTTGATGATGAATATATTTCAGATGAATTAAATTCAAAAAGTGCAGGATTTACAGGTATTTATACTAAAAGCACTACATTAGGAATAAAGGTAAAATAAAAGAGGTGATAAAGTGCCAGCAAAAGGTCATGCTAAAATAGAACTTATAGATAGTTCAGGAAATTTAGAAATATATGAAGAAAATAATATAGTTACAAATGCAGTTAAAGATTTGATTAGTGTAAATTTAAATGCTCAAATATTACCAAATGAATTTTTTCCTTTGAATATTTTTTTTAAAGGAATATTATTATTTGACAACAATATAGAAGAAAATCCTGAAATTACTGCTTTGCCACTTGGAGCAAATTTAATAGGCCATGCAGGAGAAGAAGTTAATGAAGATGCTAATAATATTTTAAGAGGGTCACCAATTTTACAAGAATGTGAACAATTAGATAATGGGTATAAATTTGTTTGGGAATTTGACAAGACACAAGCAAATGGGACTATAAAGTGTATTTGTTTAACTCATAAAGATGCTGGTAATTATGGTTTACTTGATGTGGTTATGACAGCCTGTCATTCATCTTACAGGTCTTTTGAAAATATACCTACTATAGTTTCTGCAGATTTTGAGAAAGGGTATGTATATACATGTGAAAATAATAATTCAACTGGAGATATAAAAATATCAAGGTATAAACATAACTTTTTAGAATTTGGTATTAATGATGAACCTAATTCTTTTAAATTATTAGAGGCTAAAGTCTTATCTGGAACTGAAATAGGTATGATAAAAAGAGCAATAAATTTTTCAAGTGGTGGAGATGGTTATATATATGGTTTTAGTACCTTAGGAAATAGTACAGGAAATGCAACTCTTAATATAATTAAAATATCAGAAAAAGACTTTAATTATACAGAAGAAAGTGTTGTTCTAGAAAATACGTTTTTATATGCTTCTACAGGAGCAGTAAGTTTTTTTCCTGTAAATAATAATTCTGTATACCTAGTTACAAAAGATGCATATTCATTTTATAAATATAATTTTTTAGATAAGACTATTAAATTATTAGAAAGTGATAGAGTTGTTAAATTTGATAATAAAGGTTATCTAAAATTTTCTTCCAATGGAGGAAGTTTATACTCTAAAAAAGTGGTTGTAATTAATGATAAAGTAAAAAAATATATTGGAGAACCTTATGGTGTTAATATTGATAATACAACTTACACATATAATAATTATTTTGTGACTTTTTATACAGGTAGCAATACCTTTATGAGTGTGTATCATTTGAATGCTATGTTAACAACAATAAATAATTTAACTACACCAATTGAAAAAACTTCTGATAAAACAATGAAAATAATATATACAATAACAGATATGTAAGACAAAGAGTAGGGCTATTATAATATAGTCTTTTTTATTGTCTAAGAGAATTTTATAAAAGGATAAATAGCATGATAGAATTGGAAAATAGAAAATTAGATAAAATATATTTAGGTGAAAGGAATGTAGATAAAATTCACTTAGGTAGTATAGTAGTTTATTCTAATAATACAGAAATTAAACATACTAAACGTTATGGAGTATATCTAACAGCCAATAATAAACCAGAGCCTTATGAAGCTGCATCAAGTCAAAATACTTGGGGAGCATATAGAGCATTTACTGAAACTTTAGGAGATGATTTAAACTTAACTGGGCTAAAACAAAACTCAAGTCAGTGGGTTCAAATAAAATTAGATAAAGATATAAGAATATGGGCTATTAAAATGCACTTTAGAACAACAATATCAAATCAAGATACTGCACAAGTTCCATTTAAATTTAAACTGCTAGGCTCAAATGATGGTTCTAGTTTTACAGAATTATATAATTGTGAAAATTGTAATCCAGATTTGTTTTGCAAGTGGAAGGATGATATTTCTAAGTATGATTTTTCAGATGCTGAATTTATAGAGGTAACTTGTAATAATAAATACCAATATTATAGAATTGAGTTTTTTAATACACAAACCATATCAAAAGGAATAGTAACTAGTACAGAAGCAACAGAAGTTAAAATAACCTTATTAAATTTATATCAGTTAGAATAGGAGGTCACTATGGAACAGCTAGTAACAGAATTAAGTAGTTTGGGAGCAATAGGAATACTATGTGCCCTTTTATTCAAAAACACAATGCAAGAGAAGAAAGAAGATAGAGATATGTATAAAAAGACAGTAGAAAACTTTATCGAATTATCTACACAACAACAAGAAATTAATAAAAATGTATTAATAGAAATGGGAATAATGAAGATAGATGTACAAGAAATAAAAGAAAATGTATTGGATCTAAAAGACATATTACAAAGATAAAATAGTTTTTAACTAGAATCTTATAGGATTATTATAACTATAAATTGTTTTATTTTCTCTTTTTTATTTCTACTAATTTCGATCGAACTTATCTCTTTTATTTATTATTTTACTTATTTTTATATGATGATTTACCTTAATTGACATATCTTATCTAAATTATCATCAAAACACACATAGAAAAATAATAATATCTTTAAAAGATTTTTCTTATTTGATATAATTAAGGTTATGTGTAATATAAGAAATTAACTAGGAGGAATAGAAGTGAGCAAAAGAAAACAAGTAACAATACCTATAGAGAAAATACAAGAACAAGATAAATATATAGAACAAATACACAGACAAAATGAAGAATACTTCAACAGAACTGGAAAGAGAAAACTCGTGTTTACTCAAACCTTTGGATGCCAAATGAATGAACATGATTCAGAAAAATTATGTTCGATGCTAGAAGAAATGGGATACCAAATGTCAATGATGGCTGAAGAAAGTGATTTAATAATATATAATACATGTGCAGTTAGAGAAAATGCAGAGCTAAAAGTATATGGAAACTTAGGTCAACTAAAGCATCTAAAAGGAAAAAATCCAAATATGAAAATAGCCGTATGTGGATGTATGATGCAGCAACCACATGTTGTGGAAGAATTAAGAAAAAAATACAAACATGTAGACCTTATATTTGGAACACATAATCTATATAAATTTCCACAACTACTTACAGAATCAATGAATTCTGACAAAATGTTAGTAGATGTTTGGGATGTGGATGGAGAGGTAATAGAAGGTCTTAGAAGTAATAGAAAATTTGAACTAAAAGCGTTTGTAAATATAATGTATGGATGCAATAATTTCTGTACGTACTGTATAGTTCCATATACAAGAGGTAGAGAAAGAAGTAGAACACCTGAAGATATAATTGATGAGATAAAAGAACTTGTAGCAAATGGAACAAAAGAAATAACTTTACTTGGACAAAATGTCGATTCTTATGGTAAGACACTTGAAAATCCAGTTACATTTTCAGAACTTTTAAGAAAAGTAAATGAGATAGAAGGAATTGAAAGAGTTAGATTTATGACATCTCATCCAAAAGATATATCTGATGAAGTAATATATGCAATTAGAGATTGCGATAAGGTATGCGAATTTTTACACTTACCAATACAATGTGGAAGTAGTAGTCTTTTGAAAAAAATGAATAGACATTATACGAAGGAATATTATTTAGAAATAATAGAAAAGGCTAAAAAAGAAGTACCAGACATTGCGTTTTCAACAGATTTAATGATAGGTTTTCCAGGAGAAACAGAAGAAGATTTACTGGATACTTTAGATGTAATTGAAAAAGTTAAATATGATTCAGCTTTTACATTTATTTATTCCAAAAGACAGGGAACTCCTGCTGCTAAAATGGAAAATCAAATACCAGAAGAAATAAAACATGAAAGATTTAATAGAGTATTAGAAGCTGTAAATAGGATTTCAGCAGATATAAATAATGGATATAAAAATAGAATAGTTGAAGTTTTAGTTGAAGGAAGAAGTAAGAATAATGAAAATAAATTTGCTGGTAGAACTAGACAAAATAAACTTGTAAATTTTGAAGGTGGAAGTGATGATTTAATTGGAAAATTAGTTATGGTTAAAATCACTGAACCTAGAACCTTTTCATTAAATGGTGTACTAGTAAATAATTAATACTGTATAAAATAATAAAATTATGTAAACTAATTAAAATAGATGTACTATAAAACAAAATATATCAAATTTTAAAAACATATATCATATATGTTAATTTCAGTTTTTATTATAAATAAATTTGATATACATTTGATATACAATGTAAATTCATTGTACATCTATTTTTATTTTATTTTGATAAGTTTTATATAACTATATTTAGTATTTCTTTAGTATATACTAAAGTATTATATAATAGATATAAAAAGCAGTTAATCTTTCATGACTAACTGCTCAAATTACTAATCATTATTTTTTACATTTCTTATTAGAATAATAGATATTGAAAAGCACACTAGCAAGTATAACTATTATAAATATCACAGCAAATGGAAGCATGTTTTTTTCATCCATTTGTCCGCTTTCTACTCTATAACCAAAAAACGCCATAATAAATAACATTATAGATACAATAAAAATAACAATACTAGAACTCCTACATAATTTTTTTTTATCATATCGAGCTTTTTCTTTATCGCTCATAGTATTATAACCTGCCAGTAGCATACTGGCTTTTCCATTAAATAATAATATACTTAAGATGAAAGTGGCAATTGCCAATATAACTATGAATCCTACTGCAAACATTATAAGCACCTCCATATACTTTAACTTACAGTTTACTAATTTATTATATTTTACCATAAACATACATTAAAGTCATTTATTTCATATCTTAGCCTTATTAGATATATTATTATGCTATAGTTTATCTATAGTGTGATAATAACACTTAGTATTTACCTTGAAATTGTATTGAATATTATGTAATAATAATTTAACAATAATCAAGTAGAAAAAACATTATAAAATATAACTTTCTATATTTCCTATAATTATCACATTTTAAATTTAGAAAAATTTAAACCTTATTATCTAAAAATTTTAATGTTTGTTTACAAGTATTATTCTGATAAGAAGTTCAAAAAATTTTCTAGTATTTTTGCTGTCATACCCCAGATTACATAATCTTTATATTTATAGAATAGAATAGGATAACTCCCGCTTTCAAATTTATAATCTTTTTGATTTGGAATTGATCCATAAGGTAGATTTTCATCAGGAAAAACTTTTACAGTATTATTATAAGTATTTGGAGGATTTTCTAAAAGATATTTTATAGGCACCAAAAAAGTATGGTCAACTTCATCTTTATTTATATTTAAATTGTTAATGTTTTTTATATATCCTAAATAAGGATGTATTATAAATTTTACAGGTGTTATAAGTAGGTCTAGACTAGATATGATTTCTATATTGTCACTAAAAGTGCCTAGTTCTTCACAAGTTTCTCTGATAGCAGCATTATATGGAGTTTCATTGGATTCTATTTTGCCACCAGGAAAAGAAATCTCATTAGGTTGATGCTTTAAATTCTTTGAGCGAACTTCAAATAATATATGATGTATGTTATTTATTTCTACTATTGGAATTAAAACAGATGCTCTTTTCATATTTTTATATCCATTTATATATGGTTTGTAATCTTTGAACTTATTTTTAATATCGTTTATCATTTTTTCCTCCTAAAATAATATTATTAAAAATTATATAATTGAGTTTTGACAATAATATATAATTATGATTTATCTAATTTAAGATATAGTAACTATCTATATTATTATATAATATAATGATAAATATATATTAACAAATAATAAAAAAATTAATTTGATTGTATATAAATTAGTTTGTTATTAAATTAGTATTAATTAGAATTAAAAAGTTCGGAATGTTACTTAGAAGAAGCCTATGATTCAACTTCTATGTTTGTTGAGAATGTAATTACAGCTTTTCCAATTGTTTTTATTTCAACTGGTTTATTATCTGAAACAATTACTTTTATTGACATCTTGCCTTTGCGTTTTTTTGTTATTATGTAAGTCCCTATGCTACAAGCAAGATTATATTACGAATTAGTATGTTAAACAGGAATACATTTTTTAGTTAGTTACTTACCATTTTGAAAGGAGGATTAGAATGAATATAGATAATAATATTGAAGAATTTCCAAATATTGAAGAAAGACAAAAAGATTTTAATTGTTCAATTTGTTTTACTATGACTGTGATAGGAAGTAGATGGAGGGCAATTATTTTATGGCATATTTTAAAACAAGAGCCAATACGTTACAGTCAATTAAAAAAAGAAGTTGTTCATATAAGTCATAAGATACTGTCACAAGAATTAAAGTATATTGAAAGAGATGGACTTATTAAGAGGATTCCTTATCCGACTATTCCTCCAAAAGTTGAATATTTGTCTACTAAACGTGGTAAATCATTGGAGTCGATATTATTAGAATTATGTAATTGGGGTAAACAGTATATGAGATAAACTCAACTGTTTACTTCATGAAAAATAGATAATGAAGTTTATTTTAATTAGTTCTTTAATGTATTATAAAACGTAGATAAAACTAAAAAGGGTTTTCTAGAAAATAAAATTTCTTTAATTATATCTGCTTACCAATACCATCACTTGATGCAAACAAGATTCTACCACGTTCTCTCCATATTCTAGTATAAAGTCATTTAATTGTGTATCTATAAAATTGCAGTAATCGTATGAACTGCATATATATGCAGTTAGTATATGCGTACATCTATCTTTTTTATCTATAAACATATATCATTTATCCCCCTAAAAAACTTTCATAAAAACAAAAAGAAAATATCTTTTTGGCAACTGGCTGACATAACTTGTTTTATAAGCCTTAGTCCCTATAGCTTTGCGTCACTAAATTTCTCTAGTTTTGCCTATTTAGTTTTATTCTACAATTACAATCATATAGGAAAACGTTTTATTTTTCAATATACATATTAAAAAATTTAAAAATTAAAAAAAATAA
>NZ_AVHW01000072.1 GCF_000449425.2 Clostridioides difficile CD160 | reverse complement strand
AAAGTATTATTAAAATATTATTTTGGTATTATATATTTTAAAACAGACAAAATATATAATATGAATAAAAAATTTGTTAAAATATGATAAGTGTAGTATAATCAAGTAGAAAAGATATAATATATTTCGGGGAGCTAATGTGCTGAGAGGAGATTTTATCTCGACCCTTTGAACCTGTTTGGATAATGCCAGTGTAGGGAGACCAGTAAAGATGAAAATAAGTCTTATCCTATTGTGGATAAGACTTTTATTTTATTTAAATATTATATTATCTTTTTAGGAGTAAAAAATTTTAATAAAAAACAAAATATACCTAGTAGGTATTAATTATTTTTAAAGGAGTGATTTAAATGGTAATCGCAGACATAGCAGTAATGCCACTAAGACCTTACAAAGGTGAAGAAGAAATGTATAAAGTAGTAGATGCTTGTATTGCTGAAATTGAAAAAAGTGGTCTTAAATGTGAAATAGGTGCAATGAGTACGACTGTTGAAGGTGATTTTGATGAAGTTTTTGAATTATTGAAAAAAGTACATAAAATCCCTTTTAACCTTGGATGTGAAAGAGTTATAACAGTAGCTAGAGTAGATGAAAAAGCTGGGGGCTTAACTATAGATGAAAAACTTAGAAATCATAGATAAAGTTAAAGATAGTATATATCCAATAGCAACATTTTTGTTTATACTTATTCTTTGGCAATCTGTGGTAGAAGTTTTAAAAGTCCCACAGTATATACTACCCACACCAGTAGATATACTTAATGTGTTTTTTAAAGACTATCAAAATTTATCCATGCATGCTGTAGTTACTATAGGAGAGGCAATACTTGGTTTTATAGTTGCAATTATAATATCATTGATAATTGGTGTATTGATGGATTTTGTGTTGATAATAAAAAAATGTCTTTATCCTATTATGTTGGTCACTCAAATGATACCTACAATAATTATAGCTCCACTTTTTATGATATGGTTTGGCTTTGGTACAATGCCAAAAATATTGATGGTAACGCTTACTTGTTTTTTTCCTATATTAATAAGTTTTGTAGATGGAATTGAGAATATTGATAAAGATTATTTAAATTTATTTAAGACTATGAATTCAAATAAAATTAATACATTTATTCATCTTAAATTTCCCATGGCAATGGATAAATTTTTTTCTGGACTCAAGATATCTGCAACATATGCTGTAATGGCAGCAACTGTTGCAGAGTGGTTGGGTGGAACTAAAGGTCTTGGTGTTTATATGCTAAGGTCAAAAAGTGCATACGCTCTTGATAAAGTATTTGCATCTACTATATTGGTAGTTATATTTAGTTTGATATTTGTAGGAGTTGTACAAGCAGTAAAAAAAATTGTTATAAGACATAGATTAGCAGATTAAATGTATTTGAGGGAGGATATTATGAATTTTAAAAAATTAGGAATATTAGGTTTAGTAAGTGTTTTTACACTAGCAACAATAACTGGATGTTCTTCAAATAATGATAAGGATAAAAGTAGTGCTAAAGATGATTCTTCTAAAAAAGTGACTATGGTACTTGATTGGACACCAAATACAAATCATACTGGATTATATGTAGCACTTGATAAAGGTTACTATAAAGAAGAAGGTCTAGATGTGGAAATAGTTCAACCACCTGAAAGTGGAGCTGAGACTTTAGTTGCAACAGGTAAAGCGGACTTTGGTATAAGTTATCAAGAACAAGTTACTTATGCAAAGACTAGTGAAGACCCACTTCCAATAAAAGCTGTAGCAGCTGTTATACAACATAATACTTCTGGGTTTGCATCACCAAAAGAAAAAAATATAACTACAGCTAAGGATTTTGAAGGAAAAACTTATGGTGGTTGGGGCTCTCCGTCAGAAGAAGCTGTTTTTAAAGCAGTTATGAAGAAAAATGGAGCTGATTTTAATAAGTTAAAGATAGTTAATACTGGTCAAGATGATTTCTTTGCAGCTATGAAAACTGTAGACTTTGCATGGATATTTGAAGGTTGGGATGCAGTTAAGGCAAGTTTAATTGACTATGATTTAAACTTTATACCAGTAAAAGATTTAGATGAAAGATTAGATTATTATACACCACTTATAATTTCTAATGAAACTGTACTTAAAGATAATCCAGAACTAGCTAAGAAATTCTTAAAAGCTACAACAAAAGGTTACGAATATGCAATTAAAAATCCAGAAGATGCAGCAAAAATATTAGTAAAAAATGCACCTGAGGTAGATGAAAAATTAGCATTAAAGAGTCAAGAATACCTAGCAAGTAAATATAAAGACGATGCACCTAGATGGGGAGAAATGAAAGACAGTGTATGGAATAACTACACATCATTCTTAAAAGAATATAAATTAATAGATAAGGATATGAAGGCAAGTGATGCTTACACAAATGAATTCTTACCACAATAAAAAAATAAAAGTATCTATAGAAAATGTATCAAAAACATATAAAGAAGTTGAAGTTTTAAAAGATATAAGTATTGATGTCTATGAAGGTGAATTTGTTTCTATATTAGGTCCAAGTGGATGTGGTAAAAGTACTATCTTTAATATTATAACTAAACTTACAGATTATAATAGTGGTAAAGTAGATATAAGTGGGAAATACAGTTACATGTATCAAAAAGACTTACTTTTACCATATAAAACTATAATAGATAATGTGTCACTACCACTGGTATTAAAAAAAGAAAAAAAGAGTAAAGCAAGGGAAATGGTAAAACATTATTTTGAAGTCTTTGGTCTAAGTGGATATGAAGATAAATATCCATCAGAACTTTCTGGAGGAATGAGACAAAGGGCAAATTTCCTAAGAACTTTTATAAATTCTAATGATATAATGCTTTTAGACGAGCCTTTTGGAGCGCTTGATTCATTGACTAAGACATCTATGCAAAAATGGCTTTTAGATGTTAAGAAAAAGGTAAATTCAACAATACTTCTTATAACTCATGATATTGATGAAGCTATAATGTTGTCAAATAGAATTTATGTTATTTCAAAAAAGCCTTCAATAATAAAAAAAGAATTTATAGTAGATAGTAGAGAATTGAATGAAGATAACCTTGAAAATGTCATTAAACTTAAGAAAGAAATAATATCTTTATTATAAAAATTCTATATGTGTTTTATTCAATAAGTATTAAACTTAGCAATCCAAAATGTAATTATACATTTTGGGTTGTTTTTTAGTTATACGTCAAAATTTTATATATTATGTTAATAATAATCATCTACTATGATATAATATTTAATTAGAAAAGAAGGAGGTTTGATAATGCAAATAGATATGAATAAATTAACTCCTATGATGAAGCAGTATCTTGAAGTAAAAAACAGATATAAAGATTGTATACTGTTTTTTAGATTGGGAGATTTTTATGAAATGTTTTTTGAAGATGCATTAGTAGCTTCAAAGGCTCTTGAAATAGCATTGACAGGAAAAGCTTGTGGTTTAGAAGAACGTGCTCCTATGTGTGGTGTGCCTTTCCACTCAGCCAATTCATATATATCAAAATTAGTTGAAAATGGATATAAAGTAGCAATAGGTGAACAAATGGAAGACCCATCTACTGCAAAAGGAATTGTTAGAAGAGAGGTTATAAGAGTCATCACTCCTGGAACCGTTTTAGATGGAAATTTACTTGAAAATAAAAAAAATAATTATTTGTTATCTTTGTATAAGGATGGTTCTAATATAGGGCTAACTTATGTCGATATAAGTACAGGAGAAACCAATGCAACATGTTTGAATGAAGATAAAGTAATTGAAGAGATTGCAAAAATCCATCCTACAGAAATAATTATAAATGATTTAAACTTTATAGAAAAACTTAGAGATATAGCTACTGTAAGTAATATATACATAAATGAAAGTTTTAGTGATAACTATTTGGACATAAACATATTAAGAGAATATTTTCCAGAGGTTTATCTACAAAAACTAAAGTTTGATGATAAAGGTCTTATAAAGTCAAGCTTATCAATTCTTCTGAATTATATATATAATACTCAAAAACAAATAACATCTAACATTAATAATATAAATATATACAATTCATCAGAATATATGGTTCTAGACATGTTTACTAGGACCAATTTAGAGCTTACCCAAACTATAAGAGGTAATAAGAAGAAAGGTTCATTATTGCATGTTCTTGATAAAACTTCAACAGCAATGGGAGGTAGACTTTTAAGAAAATATGTTGAAGAGCCTTTGATAAATAAATCTAAAATTGAAAATAGATTGGATGTAATAGAAGAGATAAAAGATGACTTTATATTAAGAGAAGACTTAAATGATATACTCAAAAATATATACGATATAGAAAGAATATGTGGGAAAATAGCTTTTGAAAGGGTAACACCAAAAGAATTAATTCATTTAAAAAATTCAATAGAAAAGTTACCTAATTTAAAAGACACAATAGATTTATCAAATGCAACAATACTAAAAGAGTATGTTTCAGAAATGGATAAACTAGATGATATATACAATTTAATAGATGAATCTATTTTAGAAGAACCTACAATAACTATAAAAGATGGAAATATAATTAAGTCTGATTTTAGTGATGAGCTTAAAGAATTAAGAGATATCTCTAAAAATGGAGCTTTTCTTGTAAAAGAAATAGAAAATAGAGAAAGAGAAAAGACAGGAGTTAAATCATTAAAAATAGGTTTTAATAAAGTCTTTGGTTACTATATAGAAATAACAAAAGCTAACTTTAAACAGGCAAAACTAGATGAGACATATATAAGAAAACAGACACTTAGTAATGCAGAAAGATATATAACTCCAGAATTAAAGGAAATAGAAGAAAAGATATTACATGCTGAAGAGAAAATTAAGTCTCTAGAATACGAGATATTTGTAGGTATAAGAGATACTATATACAAAAATATAGATAGAATACAAAAAGTAGCTAAGACTATAGCTAATATAGATGTTTTTGTATCTCTTGCAACAGTTGCACACATAAATAACTATGTAAAGCCAGCAATAAATGAAGATAATAAGCTTGATATAAGAAATGGTAGACATCCAGTTGTTGAAAATATAGTAGGTGAGGAAAATTTTGTTCCAAATGACACATATCTAAACCGTGGGGAAAATATTATTAACATAATAACTGGTCCTAATATGTCTGGTAAATCAACATATATGAGACAAACTGCTATAATAGCACTTATGGCGCATATAGGTTCGTTTGTACCAGCTGAATATGCTGATATTCCAATTTTAGATAGAATATTTACTAGAGTTGGAGCTAGTGATGACTTATCTCAAGGTCAATCTACTTTTATGGTAGAAATGAACGAAGTATCTCTTATACTAAAAAATGCAACAGAGAGAAGTTTAGTTATATTAGATGAAATAGGTCGTGGAACCAGCACATATGATGGTATAAGCTTAGCATGGTCAATAGTGGAATATATTCAGAAGAATATTAGATGCAAGACATTATTTGCAACTCATTATCATGAACTTACTGATTTGGAAGAGGAATTTGAAGAGGTTAAGAATTACTCAATAGCAGTTAAAGAAGATGGAGAAGGAATAATCTTTTTAAGAAAAATAATTCCTCAAGGGGCGGATAAGAGTTATGGAATATATGTTGCTAAATTAGCTAAATTACCAGATGAAGTTATAGAAAGAGCAAAATATATACTTAAAGACTTGGAAAAAAATCATGTCTATAACAGTGTAGCAATAAATGGAGATAAAGAAAAAACTAATGTGCCTAATATCAACTTAGATGAAGAATTGCTTAAGGTAAATCAAAGCAATTTTAAGAACAAATATGAATCTTTAAAAATAGAGCATGAACTTGTCGTAAAAGACTATAAACATATAAAAAAGGATTACGATAAATTAAATTCTAAATTTAAATTATTAAATGATGAAGTTGCTTTAATAAAGGAAAATGATGATAAAGAGAAAACTAATAAAGAAGATTCTGTAAAAGAAGTAGCCTTAACTCAAATATCTTTTGATAGTGTAAAAAGAGATATACTATCAGAAGAAATTTTAAACCTAGATATCTTAAATATGACTCCATTAGATGCAATAAATTCTCTTTATAATCTTCAAAAAAAAGCAAAAGAAATAAAATCTTAGAGGTGTACAAATGAAAAATATAATTAACATCCTAGATGATTTGACTATAAACAAGATAGCAGCAGGTGAAGTTGTAGAAAGACCTTCTTCTGTAGTGAAAGAACTTATTGAAAACTCTATCGATGCAGGTGCAAATAAAATTTCTATAGATATAGTTGATGGAGGCAAGAGTTTAATTAAGATTACAGATAATGGAATAGGAATACCTTCAAGTGAAGTTGAAAAATCATTTTTAAGACATGCTACTAGTAAAATTAAAAAAATTGATGATTTATACGACTTATATTCTCTTGGTTTTAGAGGAGAGGCATTAGCATCTATTTCAGCTGTATCTAAATTAGAGATGACTACTAAAACAAAGGACGAGATTATAGGAACTAAAATATACGTTGAGGGTGGAAAAATAATATCAAAAGAACCAATAGGTTCTACTAATGGAACTACAATCATTATAAAAGATATTTTCTTTAATACACCAGCAAGACAGAAGTTTTTAAAGTCTACTCATGCAGAAACTATAAATATAAGTGATTTAATAAATAAACTTGCAATAGGTAATCCAAACATTCAATTTAAATATACAAATAATAATAAACAAATGCTAAATACTCCAGGAGATGGTAAGCTTGTAAACACCATTAGAAGCATATATGGAAAAGAAATAACGGAAAATATAATAGATGTGGAGTTTAAGTGTAATCACTTTAAAATGAATGGATATATAGGTAATAACAATATATATCGTTCTAATAAAAACTTACAACATATCTATATAAATAAAAGATTTGTAAAAAGCAAAATAATAATAGATGCAATAACAGAAAGTTATAAGTCTATAATCCCAATAGGTAAACATGCAGTTTGTTTCTTAAATATAGAAGTAGACCCATCGTGTATCGATGTAAATATACATCCTAATAAACTTGAAATTAAATTTGAAAAAGAACAAGAAGTGTATATAGAACTTAGAGATTTTTTGAAGGTCAAATTGATACATTCAAATCTTATTGGAAAATATGCTACTTATACTGATAAAAAAACACAACCTAGAATTGCTATTAATAACAGAGAAAAAAGTACAGATTGTGAATTGAAAAATAATAATTTATTAGAATCTAATCTTCAAAATAACAATATTACTAAAGACAAAGATGAAGTTATTGAAGTTGTAACTTTATCGAGTGAAAGACCAACAAATGAATTTCAATCTGTAAGTGAAGTCTTAAATGCAAGTGTAGAAGATGAATTAAAAAATACTAAGTATCTGAGTGAAGATGATGCAAATGACAATATACAAGAAGAATTTCAAGTTGATGGCTCCAGAAACGAAGATAACTATTATATGGAAAATAGTGTTAGAGATAGTGAAGAGAAGTATTTAGATAGTTCAAAACGTAAGTTTTCCTTATATGGATATATTGTAATTGGAGTTGTGTTTAATACTTATATAATTTTAAGTAAAGATGATTCTATGTATTTGTTGGACCAACACGCTGCACATGAGAGAATATTGTATGAGAGATATATGGAAAAGTTCTATAGACAAGATATCAATATGCAAATACTTTTAGACCCAGTGGTAATTGAAGTGTCAAATGTAGATATGCTTCAAATTGAAAACAATTTAGAGTTATTTATGAAATTTGGTTTTGAACTAGAAGTATTTGGTAATAATCATATAATGATAAGATGTGTTCCAACTATATTTGGAGTTCCTGAAACTGAAAAATTCATACTCCAAATAATTGATAATATGGAAGAGATTACGAGTAATTATGATTTAAAAGGAGAACGATTTGCATCTATGGCATGTAGGTCTGCTATAAAAGCAAATGATAAAATATATGATATTGAAATAAAAAGCCTATTAAAACAGCTAGAAGAGTGTGAGAATCCATTTACATGCCCTCACGGAAGACCTATAATGGTCGAAATATCTAAGACAGAAATAGAAAAAATGTTTAAAAGAATTATGTAAAATATTTGGGTAGTTAAAATATATGGAAAGGAATATTATGAAAAAAATACCACTTATAATACTTACAGGTCCAACTGCTGTTGGAAAGACAGATTTGTCAATAAAATTAGCAAAGGATATGAATGCAGAGATAATTTCAGCAGATTCCATGCAAATATATAAATATATGGATGTTGGAAGTGCAAAAGTTACAGAGGAAGAGATGCAGGGAGTAAAGCACTATCTTATAGATGAAGTTAAGCCTGACTATCCATTTTCAGTCTCAGAGTTTCAACAAAGGGCAAAGAAATATATACATGAAATAAATCAAAAGGGAAAATCTGTCTTAGTAACTGGAGGCACAGGGCTTTATTTAAATTCTTTAATATATAATATGGATTTTGCAAAATCAGATGCCAATAATGAATTAAGAGATGAGCTTCAAAATCAGCTTGCTGAAAATGGAATAGATTACATGCATGATAGACTAAAATCACTTGATGAAGAAGCCGCTAATAGAATTCATAAGAACAATACTAAAAGAGTTATAAGGGCACTTGAAGTTTGTCTAAGTGGCAAGAAAATGAATGACTTTTCAAGTGATTTAAAATTCAATGAAGAGTATGAACCTATAATAATAGTCTTGAATAGAAACAGAGAATATTTATATGAAAGAATAAATATGAGAGTTGACATTATGCTTAGAAATGGACTTGTTGAAGAGGTCAAAAAACTTTTAAGTATGGGATTTAAAAAAGACATGATATCCATGCAAGGTATAGGTTATAAAGAGATATTAAAGTATCTAGATGGAGAATATACATATGAAGAAGCTATCGAAATAATCAAAAGAGATTCTAGAAGGTATGCAAAGCGTCAGATAACTTGGTTTAAAAGATATGAGACAGCAAAATGGTTTGATTTAGACACATATGAAAGCATAGATACATTAAAAAATGAAATAATCTTATATATTAAAGATTCTATAAAATAATATATAATTTTTTAAGTATACAACTTAATATTGAAAATTTATCATAACTTATATAGAATATAAGGTAGGAATATTTTAGAAGTTCAATTTAATCTTGGGAGGGTACAAATCTAATGAAAAATACAGTTTTAAATTTACAAGATTTGTTTTTAAATAATGCTAGGAAAGAAAGGATACCTGTTACTATATATTTAGTTAATGGCGTGCAAGTTAAAGGGCTTGTAAAAGGATTTGATAGTTATATAATATTAATAGAAGGAGATAATAGACAACAAAACATGATTTATAAACATGCTGTTTCCACTATACAACCTGGAAAGTATATTAATCTAACAAATCAAAACAATAATAATAACAATAATAATAACAACAGATAGATAATTAATTTAATTTAAAATGATTGAGAGGAGACTTATACTAACCTATAAACTATGATTTATTTGTTTTAGTAAAATAGTCTCCTTTGACATGTTTAAATAAAACCATAAAGAGACAGGTGATAAAATGCTTAATGAGACAAAGGAATTATTAAAAGATTACTATGGGATAGATAATGATACTTTTAAACTATCACAAGAAGTAATGGAAGATATAAAAGATAAGTTTGAAGAACTAAAAGAAATAAGAGAATATAATCAATATAAAGTTTTAAAAGCTATGCAAGAATCTAAACTAAGTGACATGCACTTTAATTGGACTACAGGGTATGGATATAATGATATTGGTCGTGAAAAAATAGAGGAAATCTATTCTAAAGTTTTTAATACAGAAGATGCTCTTGTAAGGCCAATAATTGTAAATGGAACACATGCACTTACTTTATGTATACAAGGTATAGTTAGACCAGGAGATGAGATTCTGTCTGTTACTGGTAGACCATATGATACTTTAGAGGGTGTTATAGGGATAAGAGAAGAAAAAGGCTCATTAAAAGAGTATGGTGTTACATATAATGATGTAGATTTTTTAGAAGATGGGAATCTAGATTTCGAAGGAATTAAAAATAAAATAAATGATAAAACTAAACTTGTTATGATACAAAGGTCAAAAGGATATTCTTGGAGAAAATCACTTTCAATTAGTGATATAAAAGAAGCTATTGATGTAATAAAGTCTGTCAAACCAGAAGTTATAGTAATGGTTGATAATTGCTATGGTGAGTTTTTAGATACTAAAGAGCCTACTGATGTTGGAGCAGATGTTATGGCTGGTTCTTTAATAAAAAATCCTGGTGGTGGACTTGCATTGACAGGTGGATATATAGCTGGTAGAAAAGATTTAATTGAACTTATATCTTATAGAATGACTTCTCCTGGAATAGGAAAAGAATGTGGTCTTACTTTTGGAACTACTAGAAATGTACTTCAAGGATTCTTCTTAGCACCTTATATAGTATCTCAGGCTGTAATGGGAGCTATCTTTTGTTCAAGAGCTTTTGAAAAATTAGGCTACGATGTATTACCAAAATACGATGACTTAAGAAGTGATATTATTCAATGTATTAGACTTAATGATGCTGATGAGGTAATAAGTTTTTGTGAAGGAATACAAGAAGCTGCACCAGTTGATTCTTATGTAAAACCTGTTCCTTGGGATATGCCTGGATATGAAAGTGAAGTCATAATGGCAGCAGGAGCTTTTATCCAAGGTTCTTCTATAGAGTTAAGTGCAGATGCTCCAATAAGACCTCCTTATAACGTCTATTTCCAAGGTGGACTTACATTTGACCATTCAAAAATGGGAACTTTAAAAGCAATTGAATTTATAAAAAAACTGAAAAAATAAGCATATTTTTTATTAAAAAGGTCAAAATATTTATTAGTATATTATGATGAAAATTGAAGGGTGATAATATGAAAGAGCAAATTAAAGAAAAAGTAAATTCTCTACAAGATGAAATGATTTCTTCAATACAAGAAAGTGTAAAAATACCTAGTGTTATATCTGAAGCAACTGAAAACTGTCCTTTTGGTAAAAATGTAGATAAGGCTTTAAGAGGTATATTAGACTTATGTAAATCTCTAGGATTTAAGACAGTATATAAGGATGGATATTATGGATATGCAGAAATAGGACAAGGTGAAAAAATGATAGGTATACTTGGTCATGTTGATGTCGTTCCAGAAGGTGATTTAGAAAGTTGGAATCATCCTCCATTTGAAGCTGTTTTAGAAAATGGCAATTTATATGGAAGAGGAATACAAGATGATAAAGGACCTACAATAGCAGCAATTTATGCAGTAAAAGCTCTTATGGATTTAAATGTAGACTTTAACAAAAGAATAAGATTTATTTTTGGGGCTGATGAAGAAAATCTTTGGAGATGTATAAATAAATATAAAGAAAATAATGAAGAAATTCCAAATTACGGATTTACTCCAGATTCTAGATTCCCAATAACAAATGCAGAAAAAGGTCTTTTACAAATTCATTTAACTTGTGATAGTAAAAGTGACATAGAATTATCAGTTGGAAAAGCCTTAAATGCAGTTCCAGGGAAAGCAATTTATATTGGAAAATATTCTGACAAATTAAAGAAAGAACTTGATAAATTAAACTTTGAATATACTGTTGAAGGAAATAAAATATGTATAATAGGGAAAAGTGTCCATTCAGCAGCAAGTGATACGGGTATAAATGCAGTAGCTAGACTTTGTATAGCTCTTAATAATATAGGTATAGATTCTAATATAATTAAGTTTTTAGCAGAAGTCATTGGAGAAGATGCTAATGGAAATAATATAATTTCTAATTGTAAAGATGATGTATCTGGCAAACTAACAGTAAATATAGGTAGAGTAACTATTGATAGTGAAAAAGAATTTGCTGGAATAGACATAAGAATTCCAGTAACATACAAAAAAGATGATTTTGTAAAAGAATTAAAGAAAATGACAGATAAGTACAATTTAACTTATAAGGAGTATGATTTCTTAGATTCAATCTATGTTCCAGAAGACACACTTCTTGTTAAGACACTTAGAAAAGTATACGAAGAAGAAACTGGTCTTGATGGAACACCACTTTCATCTGGAGGAGCAACTTATGCAAGAGCTTTAGATAATTGTGTTGCATTTGGAGCTATTTTCCCAGGAAAACCAGAAACAGAACATCAAGCTAATGAATATTTAATAGTAGAGGATATTGTAAAGGCTACTCAAATATATGCTCTTTCTATTTATGAATTATTAAAGATTTAATATAATATAAGGCTGTCTTGTAATAGGATTTTTTCTAGGAAAAGACAGCTTTATTGTTGTATTATCAAATATATGATATGAAATAGTAGTAATATTTATATTAGGAGGAATCATATGAAAATAGCTATATTTTTGGGAGCAGGAGCTTCAGCAGCAGAAAATTTACCTATTCAAAATGAATTATTTAGTGAATACTTTAAAAAGCTAAATCCTAAAAACTATAATACCAATATGAATAGAGAATTATATAATTTTTTTAAACAGATGTTCAATATTGATATAGTGAAAGATAATCTAGATAATGCAAATTTTCCTACCTTTGAGGAAGTTTTAGGACTTTTAGATTTAGCAGAACAAAGAAGAGAGGCTTTTAGAAACTTTGGTTTAGAGAATCTAAATAACAGAAGTGATAGTATACGTTTTTTAAGACAATATTTAATACTGTTAATGGCTGAAGCAATTCATAATACACCTAGAACAGACAATAAATATCATAAACTTTTAGTTGAAAATCTTTTAGAAAACGATTTACTTCTTGACACCACTTTTATTAGTGCAAATTATGATATACATATAGACAATACAGTCACTGGTTTAAGAGATAAAAATAATTCACCAATTATGCTTGATTACGGTGTAGAATTTACTAATTTTAAAGAAGAAATAAATTGGAGAAAACCAAAAGAACCACTAATAAAATTATATAAGGTACATGGGTCATTAAATTGGCTTTATTGCCCTATTTGTAATAGTGTAACCCTTACGCCACATGAAGGTGGTGTCATGAAACTTATTGAAAATAGTTCAGAGACAAAATGTCTAGAATGTGGTGAATTAACAGAACCTATTATAGTTCCACCAACATATTTTAAGAATATGTCAAATATATTTTTAAGTAATGTATGGAATGAAACAGAAAAAACTTTAAGAGATACTGACCTTTTAATATTTTGTGGATATTCATTTCCTGAAGCTGATATGCACATAAAATACATGTTAAAAAGAGTACAGACAAATAGAAAAAAATCTCCACTTAAAATAATGGTTTTTAACAATCATTCACAGAAACAAAGAATTACGTTAAAGAAAGAAGAAGGAAGATACAAACGTTTTTTAGGAGAAGATGTTATATTTACTGATAATTCTTTTCAAGATTTTTCTGTAAATCCATTGAAATTTATAAAAAATATATATTAGTATGGTATATAATGGAATAAAATCTGATAGAAATAAAATGAATTTAGGTATATAATATAAAATAAAACATAGGGGGTATATAAAGATGAAGGTTTTTGATTTAACTCATGTGACACATAATGACATGCCTGTATATGCAGAGCCTAATAGACCAGACATCAAAAAAGTAGCAATTATTGAAGAAAATGGTTATCAAGAAACACTGATTAGTGTATTTTCTCATAATGGAACTCATATGGATTCACCAAGACATATGTATACTAAAGGTGAGACCCTAGATAAATTGGATATAGAAAATTTTGTTGGAAATGCTTATGTACTAGAACTTGAAAAAGGTAATAGGAATATAGAGTTAGAATATCTAAAAAAATATGAAGATGAAATAAAAAGTAGTGATTTTATAATATTTAAATCAGGTTGGTCAAAGTTTTGGGATAAAAAGCAGTACTATGTAGGTTACCCTACATTAACAGAAGAAGCTGCAAATTATATAGCTGATACTAATATAAAAGGTATAGGTATAGACATGCTATCAGTTGATAGATATGATACATCAGTTTTTGAAGTTCATCATATTTTATTTGAAAAAGGAAAAATAATAATAGAAAATCTTACAAATCTAGAAAATGTTCCAGAAAAATTTCTATTTATAGCAGCTCCATTTAAGTATAATGATGCCGATGGTGCTCCAGTAAGAGCGATAGCTATCGTAGAGTAATATCCCAAATAGGGTTAAAGATAACAAAGTATTTAAGGAGAAAAGAGAAATATGAGTGATTTAAAAGACAAAATTATGAAAGAGCAAGATGAAAATGAAGTGAATATGAATGAGACTAAAATATATAATGTTTTGGACAAATTAAATATTGAATATGATGTAGTAGAACATGAAGCTGTATATACAGCAGAACAACTAGTCATTTTAGATGAAATAACAAAAGGGTGTCAATGTAAAAATTTATTTTTAAGAAATGCTAAAGGAAATAAGTATTACCTTATTGTAGTTAAAGGAGAAAAACAGGTTGATTTAAACTCACTTAAAGATAAGATAGGAAGTTCTAGATTATCATTTGCTTCGCCTGAGAGATTATACAATGTACTTAAACTTCTTCCTGGAAGTGTAAATCCTTTTTCATTGATAAATGATACAGAAAGAAAAGTGGAGCTTTACATAGACAAAGATGTAATTAAAGAAGATTACTTAAATTTTCATCCAAATATAAATACTAAAACTGTAAATATATCTAGAAAAGGCTTTGAAGAATTTTTGGAATATTTAAAATATCCACTACAAAGTATTGATATTTAAGTTTTTATAATGGAAGCAAATCTTAATTAGCTAATCGAGGGGAGAAAAAATGTTTGGAGTAATAGCAAATAGTTTAGCCATTGCAGGTGGATGTATAGTAGGTCTTATAATCAAGGGAGGATTACCTCAAAGAGTAAGTGATACCATAATGAATGGAATCGCCTTGTGTGTATTGTATATTGGTATATCAGGAGCTTTAGAAGGAAAAAATACTTTAGTAACAATAATATCTATAGCTATAGGTGCCTTAATAGGAGAATTAATAGATATAGATAAATGGGTAAATAAGTTAGGAGCTTTTTTACAAAGCAAATTTTCTAAAGGAAATAAAAAGGATTCTATTGCAGAAGGTTTTATATCATCTAGTTTATTATTTTGTATAGGAGCTATGGCTGTAGTTGGTTCGCTTGAAAGTGGTCTTACAGGAAGTCATGATACTTTATTTGTAAAATCCGTAATAGATGGTATAGCTTCTATTATATTTACTGCTTCTTTAGGTATAGGTGTAATGTTTTCTGCAATATCTGTATTTTTATATGAAGGTATTATCTGTGTAGGTGCATCTTTTCTAAATGGATTCTTAAGTGACCCTGTAGTTACAGAGATGACAGCAGCTGGAAGTTTATTGATTATAGGCCTTGGTTTAAATGTACTTAAACTAACAAATATAAAAGTAGCAAATTTATTGCCAGCCATATTTATACCAATATTATTTGGCGTATTTGGAATAATTTAAAGAATAATAATCTAAGATTTGTCTAATTTTTTTAAAAACTTTAGACAAATTTTTTATTTAGAAGGAAAATAGCTTTTATCATCAAATTAATAATTATAGTATAAATAAGTTTAATATTATGATTATAAAGTTTATATTAAATTTATTTTATTGATGAAACTAATGGGGAGGTTAAAACTCAATGATTACTTTTGATGTAAATGGAGCTATTATCAGATTTGATGATACGAAAAATAATTATAATAAGATAAGGAAAATCTTTAAACTATACGCTTTAGAAATTTCTAAAAACTTTGAGAGGGATTGTTTAAATAATTTTCAAAACCTAAAACAAATATCAGATAGAGGGTTAAACTTAGGAGAAAAATATATAGAGGAATCTTTTAAGAAAGGCATTGAAACTATAGTAAGTTTTGGAATTATAACTATAGATATCGATACCTTTAAAAGTGTTTATTGCGAAAAATACTTGGATTTTAAGAGACTTTTTAATAATTTGAATAAAACTTTTATTATTCCAAATAAAAATAAAAAAAATGGTCATGCTAGTTTTTTGGAAATCGAATCAACCGTAAAAAAAATGAGTAATTATTTATATAATGATTGTTTTAAAATTCATTATGCTGTCGTGGATGCTCTTATAGAAAATAGAGTAACTGAAGTACATTCTTATATTGATGAAGAGTCTATAAAAAAATCTAATGCATTATTTAATAATTATAAAGATGGTTTTATTGGGAAGGCTGACGAATGTAAGGTTGTAAAACAAATAATAACTTTAAATCCATATAGAGAAGATGTATACGAATTCTTGGTAAAAGAAGATGGAGATTTTAGTAAGGAAATTGAGAGATTAACTGAATTTTTAGGTTATGATATAAAAAATTATAAAGCCTCATTAATGGACCTTTATATAAATGAGTTAATGGAGAGTGATGAAAGTGATGTTGAAAATGCAAAAGAAAAGATAGAAAAATATGCTAAATATATTGGATGCAGTGATGAGAATTTATATATAGCAAGAATTAATGCTATATATACTTTTGCAAATGCATAATTTTATTAAATATTAAATAAAAACATCAAATTATATAAATTTAAATTAAGAAATAAACTTATAAATAAAAAATAACATTTATCAAAAACCATTCTTTAAAAAGAGTGGTTTTTATTTGTGCTAATTTTAAACAAAAGTAGTATGTCAGACATAATTTAAATTGAAAGTAAAAGACATCATATTGACAAAATGAAAGTAGATTGGTATAATAAAATAGTCAATATGATGTCTTAATTTTAATGATTCATATTGTATTGAATAAAATATTTTAAATATGCAAATAACAAATAATTATTATAAGGAGAAATGAATTATGAAAATAAATGTATACAATTTAGAATCATTTGTAGATGAAAGACTTAAGATTATGGTTTCAGATTTAACACCAAATACTAAACTTAAAGTGAGTATGAAAATGGAATTTCCATGGTGTAAGGGAGAAGAATTCTCATCTTATGGAGTATTTTATTCAAACGAAAAAGGAGAGATAGATTTAGATTCTGTTAAACCTATAGAAGGCACTTATAAAAAGGCTGACTGTATGGGATTAATTTATTCGCTGGAAAAATCTAAAACTGAAGGTAAAAGTTTTGCAGAAAATATATCTATTGATAAACCAATAATCATGAATATGATATTTGAAACTACTACTGAAAGAAAAGAAGTTGAATTGAAGAGATTATTTAAAGCAGAAGATATTACCACAAAATACATATCTGATGAATTCATAGGAAAGTTATTTCATAAACAAAACTCTAATAATAAAACAATTTTAATGTTAGGCGGTTCTGATGGGAGTTTAGATGCTTTAGACTTTTTAGCCGCTCCACTTGCATCTAGAGGATTCAATGTACTAACAGTTGCATACTTTGCCTTAGAAGGGTTACCAGATAAGTTAGAAGAAGTTCCATTAGAATATTTTGAAAAAGTATTTAAGTGGATTAGTGAAAATGAAATTACTAATACTAAAGAAATCTTTGTACATGGAACATCAAAGGGTGGAGAATTAGCACTTTTACTTGCTTCAAGATATGAACAAATAAAAAAAGTGGTAGTATCACAACCTCATACTTATTGTTTTCAAGCTCTTAATGGAATGCTGAATGGAAAGGATACTTCATCATGGTCATATAAAGGAGAACCAATTCCATATATCAATGTAGATAATGATATATTTTTTGAAGAGCAGGAAAAAGATATATCAAAAGGAATTCCTTTTGGATTTGCTAGTACTTATAAGAAAAGTTTTGAAAGGGCAGATAATAAAGAAAATGCTAGAATAAAAATAGAAAATTCTAAAGCAGATATACTTATGATTGCTGGGAAAAAAGATAATATATGGAATAGTTATGATGCTTGTTTGGATGCATTAGAAATACTTGAAGAAAATAATTATCCATATAAAGTAGAATTATTAACATATAATAATATGGGACATCCATTACCAATTCCATATATTATACCTCTACGAGAGACATTATGTGTAAATATGGGTGGAGGAATCTTTTCTTCAGGTGGGACTATAGAAGGAAATACAGAAGGACAGTTTGAATCATGGAAAAGAACTATTGAGTTTTATAAAGAACCTATATTAAGTAATATAAACAACTAAAAATATATATGGCTTTCCATATATGCACAAAATCTATCAATTTTATAAATTTAATTTATTGTTTATGTAATTTGCATGTTATATACTAGTTTTAACGACATTGATAATTTATAAACAATTATAAGGTTGTAAATTTATAAGAGTTATTGAAAGGTGGAGTGAAGTTATGGAAAGACTCACTAGAAGAGAGCAACCCCATATAAAATTTGGAATGTTCAAAATACGAATTCCATTTATACATTACAGATTTGAGAAACCAGAAGCTATTCAAGGAATAATATCAAGTATGACGAGTTTAGGAACTATTGGCCTTAGTACGCAAATTTTGGGATTGCCTTATGAAGTAGCATGGAGTATGGCTATAATCAACTCTATATTATACTGTTTACATGTATTTATGGGAGACCCAGTTGTACCTGGTTGGATTACAGCTTCTATAACTCTTACAACTGCATATTTGTTAAAGTTCAACATAGGTATTGAAAGAATACAAGCATTGACAGCTTTGCAAATAGATTTAGGAATTATATTTATTTTGATGGGATTAACTGGTGTAGCTGGTAAATTAGTTAGTAAAATACCAAATTCTATTAAAGGTGGGATACTAATGGGGGTTGGTATATCTACTGTAATATCAGAATTTAGCCCTAAAGGTAGATTTGATTCTTACCCAATAGCTATAACAGTAGGAATATTAGTTGCATGTTTTGTAATGTTTTCTGAAAGATTTGATACTCTAAAAGTTAAGAATAAATTTTTATTTCATTTAGGAGAATATGGAGTAGTATCAGCCATTTTAGTGAGTTTAATCGTAGGTATATTTAGTAAGGAAATAGGAATTCCTAATCTTAGCTTTGATAATATAATTTATATAGTAGACTTAAAAAAACTTATAAATACAGTGTCTCCTTTTGGAATAGGTTTTCCGAGCATGATGCTATTTATACAAGGGTTACCAATGGCTTTTATGATATACATAATTGCATTTGGTGATTTCATAACAGGTGAAAACTTAGTACTCTCTGAAAGTGAAAATAGAAAAGATGAATATATAGATTTCAATTCAAATAGGTCTAATGTTATAAGTGGTATAAGAAACATTATTATGGCAGTTATTTCTCCATATATACCAATGTGTGGCCCATTGGCTGCAACACTTACTGGAAGTGTTGCTCAAAGGTATAAGGTTGGAAAAGAAGCGATGCAGTCTATTTTTAGTGGCATGGGTACATTAGTATGGGTTTCAGCTATTTTTATATGTTTTTACCCAATTGCACAGATTGCTACTCCTCTTATACCATTAGCATTATCAGTCACACTTTTAGTTCAAGGTTATTTATGTACAAAGTTATCAATGGAACTATGTGATACTGGTGTAGAGAAGGGATTGATTGGACTTATGGGAGGTGTAATTGCTGCTAAAGGAGGAACATGGGGACTTGTTGTAGGTTTTATACTGTATTTTGTTTTAATTGATTCTAAAAAGAGAAGAGAAAAAAATATTAATTCAACAGAAGACTATGTATATGAAATATCAGATAAAAAGAAAAGTATTTAGAGTAAAATATGAGTTGTCATCATCTATTTATAGACTGATGGCAACTCATATTTTTTGTTTTTTATTGAGAACGTAAGCGTTCTGTAAGTGATTTTTTTTCTATATTTCTCACAAGTAATTCAGTTGTTAAAACCTGTATACCAATTAATACAAATGAAAAAATTAAAATAGTAAATATAGAAAATTTAAAATTAATAAAATCTAATCTAATTACATCTTTTATAAAAGTACAAAGTAGGCTTGAACCCAAATAACCTAATAAACTTGAAATACATACAGCTTTAATACTTATATTTAGACCTTCTCTGTAAAGCATCTTTCGAAGTTGCTTTTTTGTCATTCCAACAGCTTGAAGTAAGGCAAACTCTTTTTTTCTAATTAAAACACTATTTATTAGAATATTGGTCATATTTAGTATACCAAAACAGGAGATTAGACCAACAAAAATGTATGAAGTTATAACTATATATTGAAATGCTCTAGTAATCATTTCATAATCATCCTCATATGAATAAATCATTAAACTTGAATTTTTCTGTATGATGTTTAATAAACTTTCTTCAACTTCTTTAGAGCACTTTTTATCTATCAAAATAGAAAAATCTAAATTTGTATTATATGGTGTTAGAGATTCTAAGGTCTTATCCGAAGTAAAAAACATATTTCCTGAATTAGAATTGTCAATAATTCCTTTGACCTTCATTTGCTTTTTAATAATATCATTTCCACTAAAAATATCAAATGTAACTGTATCTCCAACTTTTAAATCTAATCCATAGGATTTCGTTCTATACTTATTTATAATTAAATCATCTGAGTTGAGTTTTTTATAATCTATTTTCCCACTGACAATGTATTCTTCAAATGATTTTGAAAGTTCAGGTGTAATACCTTTAATTAAAGTAGTAAATTGTCTATTATCTTTATCTTTGATGTAAGGGTCTATAATATTAACTTTAATTGATTTAGATTCAATTACTTTTTTTACTCCATAAATAGATTCAATTTCATTTTTAAGAGAATCTGTTAATGGGTTATTTTGCTGGATTTGTGTAATGCGCTCATATAAGTTATCGCTTTTAACGCTTACAATATAATTTTCGTTATATACAAATTGCTGAGACAACTGTTTTTTGAAATCTATTGAATTAGCAAGATTAGCAATTGAAATAAATAAAACTCCACTAATACTTAATGAAATTAATGCAATTAGGTTTTTCTTTCTATTTGATTCAATATTTTTTAATGCTAAATTTTTAATATTTATATAATTAAAATTTTTGATTTTTTTTCTAACCTTAGTTTCTGTGTATTGCATGGCTTCAATAGCAGATATTTTAGAAATAATTCTAGCTGGTTTATGTAAAGAAATTCTAACAGTTAAAAACATTACTAGTGATAAAATTAAGATTATAAATAAATTATCTATCATCTGCCACGCTAATGGTTGAATTATGTAAGTAATTATACAGGAGGTAATGACACCTAATGGAATAAAAATAACCGATAAAATATTTCCTTGTAGAGAAATAATCTTTTTTAACTGAAAAGAAGTCATACCTAAAGATTTCAACTTCGCATACATCTGAACTGAATTAACAACTGAAACATAAAATATACTATATATAACAAAAATACTAGAAAAAAGAATAACCATTCCAACTGCTAAAACTGTAATAATCTGTTCATTATCAATTAAATTTGATTCAATATATTTATCATTTAAATATATATTATATTTTTCAATACCTAAAGAAAAACCAATATCTTTTAATTGTCTCTTAATAGAAGCTGAATCTTTCTTTGTATTTTCTTTTGATAATCTGACTAATATGTCTACACTATCAGGTCTTGTCTCATCAAAACTACTACTTTTATTTTGTAAAGATGTAGAAGTTGTATTCTTAAAATATTCATTTGAAACAACTGTATAATATTGTTTAGCCTTATCTTGATAATAATTTTCTAAGAGACCAACAATAATAAAATTATCTTGTATTTCTTTGCTTGTTATGTTATCACGATAATTTAATTTGATACTGTCTCCAATATCTTTATTTAAACCAAGTTGTTGTAAATATTTTTTAGAAATAGCAATTTCATTTTTCGTTGTAGGCATAGTACCTTTCAATGGTTGAAAATTCATAAGTTTAATTGCCATGTCATCTGCATAAATAGTTGACATCATATAATCTGTCTTCTTATTACTTCCAAGTAACTTGTATATCCCTACATCACTAAAATTTTTATCTTGATATAGTATGTTCTTTGATTTTTCATTTACAGATTTATATATAGCATGATATGGAGATGCATTAACTAAATCTACAGAACTATTATATGAAACTAAGGCTACTGTTAACAGTAAACATGTAGAAATCATTATAATAATACCTGAAAGAGATGTTTTTAGTTTATTACTTTTTAAATCATTTAAAGCTATTTTTCTTATAAAGGCACGATTATTATTTTTAAACATATATTACACCTCCTAATTATCAATTTTTCCATCTTCAATGCGAATAATTCTATCAGTTAGTTGAGCAATTTCATTATTGTGAGTAATCATTACAATTGTTTGATTGAATTTTTCACTTGTCATTTTCAGTAAAGCTAACACGTCTGTACTCGTTTTACTATCAAGATTACCTGTTGGTTCGTCTGCTAGTATAATAGCAGGTTTTGTTACAAGTGCTCTAGCTATAGCAACACGTTGTTGTTGTCCTCCAGAAAGATTACTTGGTATATCATATAGTTTTTCTTCCAGAGAAAGCATACTTATAATTTCATGTATAAAATCTTTATCTATGGTCTCCCCATCTAACCCTATTGGTAAAATAATATTCTCATATACATTAAGCAAAGGAACAAGATTATAATTTTGAAATATAAAACCTATATTTCTACGTCTAAAAATTGTAAGTTGTTCATCAGTCATATTTGATAATTCTTTACCTCTTATAATAATCTTTCCAGATGTAGGATTATCTAACCCTCCCATCATGTTTAATAATGTTGATTTACCACTTCCAGATGTACCTACAATAGAGATAAATTCACCTTTTTCAATAGATAGACTTACACCATCGAGAGCTTTGGTAATGTTTGAATTTTTACCATAATATTTCTTTAAATCAATTACTTGTAAAATACTCATCATAAAACCTCCTTTATATCTTATAAGAACAGTATAAAATCAAAATGTTGCAGAATTATCACAAATAAAATATTTAAAGAATTATTTATTTGGTAAGAATATAGAAAATGTAGAGCCTTTTCCAATATCTGATGTAACTTTAATATATCCACCTTGCAAAGATATAATTTTCCTTGAAAGATATAGACCTATTCCAATACCATCTATATCATGTACATCTTCCTCACGATAAAACCTTTTAAAGATTTTTGCTTGGTGACTTTCTGATATTCCTTTACCATTATCAATAATATCTATCTTGGTATACATAACCCAACATTCTGTAGATACATGTATTTTTCCATTAAAATTAGTGTATTTTACAGCATTGTCCAATATATTAAAAATAGCTTCAGAAGTCCATTTTTTATCATGAATTAGATATAAATCTGGGTCACAATCAACTGTAACTTCAATATTCTTTTTTTCAGCATCAAATAAAATTCCACTAAGTGCTATAGCAATTGTTTCATAAATTAAATTCTTCTTTTTTGATAATGTAATTATACCTGTTTCTAGCCTAGATGTTTTTACCATAGACTGCACCAAAAAATCTAACTTATCTAATTGACCTTCCATATCCATCAAAAATTCATTTTGAATTTCTGTTTTAAATCTTTGATTGAGTAGGGTAGTATTAATCATCTTTAAATTTGCAATAGGAGTTTTAATTTGATGAGATATATCAGAAACTAATTCTTGTAAATTAGCTTTTTCCATAGCAATATTATGACGATTTTCTTGAATAACCTCATACATTCTAACTAATTTATGGTTGATGCGTGATAAAATGGTTTCTTCTTCTAATGCAATTTCAGTATTAGCTTCACTATTCATCATATTATCTAAAGTGTGACATATTTCAGAACAAAACACAGTTATTTTTTTATGAAGTAAAAATACTATTAATGCTATAAATCCACAAAGCACTATTGTATATAGTAATAACAAGGCAACGAGTTTTAAATCATAAGTTATTATATAAATTACTACATTAAATAAAATGGCTGTAAAAATTATACTAATGGCAATTATTAAATAAATAGATTTAAAAGAAAGTTTTTTAAAATTCATTTCTTTCTCCTTTTTCTCCTAACCACATATACCCCATGCCATATACTGTTTTAATATATTGAAAATTATCCTTTTCAATCTTACTTCTAATCCTACTTATAACAGATGTTAAAGTGTGCTCATCTACAAAGTTAGCATCTATATCCCAGAGCTTTTCTAAAAGTACTTTTCTTGTTAAGATATTTTTAGGATTTTCAATAAACAGTTTTAAGGTACGATATTCTAATGGCGTAAATATAATTTGATTTCCATTTATATTGGACGATAACTCAGAAAAATTAATTTCAAGATATCCATCATTATAGTAATCTCGTTTTTGTTTTGTTTTAATATAATTTAAAAGAGCTTTTACTTTCTGTTTAAATACATTGATATTAAAGGGTTTTGTTATATAATCTAAAGCTCCAAGTTCATAGCCTTTAATCATATCATATTCCATATCATTAGCAGTCAAGAAAATTATTGGTATATCAAAATTTACCTTGATTTCTTTACATAATTCAAATCCACTTTTATCTGGTAAATTTACATCTAAAATAATTAAGTCAAATTTACATTCATTAATAGACTTTAATGCAGAGATAGCTGTAAATTTTGAAGTAATAATATATCCATCTTCAATTAAGTTATATGATAGAGTTTTATTTAATATAGTATCATCTTCCACCACCAGTATTTTTTCCATACATTTACTCCTTTTATGTTTGACATTTTATAAAATTAATTATAAACCTAAAATATTGCTGAATTGTTATAGATAAGAAAAAATATCTAACAATTTATATGTTTAATAAAAAATCTGTCCTAGAATTTATCATAGGACAGACTCTTGACTAAATATAATTATTTTAACCAAGAAGGATTTCCAGGTATAAATATTCGTTTACCAAATTTTGAAGTATACTCATCTAAAGCTTTTTCAATAAGCTCATTGTTACCCTTAAAAGAAGTGGTGTTTTTTATAGTTTCAAGATTTTGGCTGAATGGACAAGCAGATATACACATACCACAATCTGTACCTAAATATCTCCATTTAATATAGCATGTCTCATGTTCAATTACCCAATTATACTTCCCATCATTACCAATCTTAATATCATTAGAAAGTGAATGAGAAGGACAATTAAAAGAACATTTTTTACAGACCTTACAAAAATCTTCTAATCCAAAATCAACATATTCATCTTCTAAAAGTGGGATGTCTGTAGTAACAACACCTAATCTAAGTCTAGAGCCATACTCTTTATTTGTAAGTATAGCATTTCTTCCAATATCCCCCAAACCAGCATCACGAGCTATAAAAACAGGCATTACTAAATAATTAGCATCCATATGGTTTCTAGCATCATATCCTAAGTTTCTTATATAGTAACTTAAAATCATTCCAACAATAGACGCATCTACATAACACTTTGATGTTTCTATAACTTCACATATCATTGGAGCTCTATTTATCATTTCTTTATCCATCTCACATCCAAACACAATAGCATATTTGTGAGTTAGATTAACTTCTTCTCCATAATTTTCTTCATGTCTCCCCCTATTTGTATAAATATGATAGTCTCTTAATTTAGTTATACCAACTACAGAAGCTCCATATTGCTTTGCAAGACCCTTTATTTTTTTTGTCATTGATTTTGCATCTACATCTACTTTTGTGTCAGAAACTTTTCCTTCACATAAGGATTTTATATCAGATAAAAAATCAAATGCACTACTTGCCATTGGAGAGTTTACTTTGTTGTAAGTCATTGTTCCTTCACTACACAAATTTGGTCTGCTTCTTATACTATCATCAATTTCTTTTTTCTCAGGATTTTTTTTATAATAGTCATTATAAGCAGTACTATCCTTTTTATAGTTTGCTCTTGCAAACATAGTATTTCTTTCATCAACCCTTTTCATCTCTATTCCCCCTAGTAAAAATATACTTAAAAAATATATCATTATTGTTGTATAATTTAATTATATAAGAACAACGTTGTATTTTCAATTTAAGTGTAATTAAATTGAGGAATGTATAACTATATAATTGATTATAATATTTTTATAAGGAAATTATATTAATATTAAAAAATTTAGGAATAGATACGTTTTGTTGTCTTTAAATGGAGTGTGTTGACATATTGTAAAGAATCTTATTATAATTAATATACTAATGATTAGTATAAACTTATAAAGAAAGAAGTGAATTTATATGTCAAGAAATAAATATTCTGATAAAATAAGAAATCAGATATTAGAAGTCGCATGGAAAATATTTGAAGAACAAGATTATGATGATGTAACTATGCAACAAATCGTTGATACTCTTGATATATCTAAAGAGGCTGTGTATTATCATTTTAAAGACAAAGAAATATTGTTTGAAGAGATTATATTAAATAGTTTAAGAGTAGAGGTTGAAAATCTAAAGTCAATATTAAACAATCCTAAGTTGACTGTTAGAGGAAAAGTATCTGAATTTATCTTACATATATCTAGTTCAGAAATAAGAAAAAAATTGATTGATTATATGTGCAGTCAAAAAAAACCAGCTTTTTTTATAAAAAACATACGCGCATCTACTATTGAAGTAACTCCTTTATTATCTTGCTTAATAAAACAAGGTATTGATGAAGGTATTTTTAAAACAGATTATCCAGATGAAGTATCTGAAGTATTTATAATTTTAATTAATATTTGGCTAGACCCTGTATTATTTAAAGATAGTGCAGAAAAATATTTCAGGCGTATTGAATTTCTATCTGAGTGTTTAAGTGCAAGTGGTGTACCTATCATAACTAATGATAATTTAGAATCAATCAAAATATTTTATAGGGAATATTCTAAGAATGTGTAAATACAATGTATAAGACTGTAACTAGATTTGAAAAAACAAATTTAATTACAGTCTTTTTAGCAAAATAAATGTGTATTAAAACTGTAACAAGACAAAAATAATTATTTATCTAAAAAATTTAAAGGAGTGTAAAATTGAACTTATTAATTATTGAAGATGATATAAATTTAAACGAAGGTCTTTTTTATGCGTTTGAAAGTGATGGATTTAATGTATTTAAGGCTTATACAAGACAAGAAGGATTGCATGTATTTAACAATAAAAATATAGATCTTATAATTTTAGACTGTAATCTTCCAGATGGAAATGGATTTGATGTGTGTAAACTAATAAGGGAAAAATCAGATATACCAATTATAATGCTTACTGCAAGAGACTCAGAAGTTGACGAAGTAAAAGGATTAGAAATAGGGCTTGATGATTACATTACAAAACCATTCTCTTTATCTGTATTAAAGGCAAGAGTTAAAGTAGCAATAAGAAAAAAATCAAATAATAAAATAATATATTCTAATGGAATAAAATTAGACCAAAACTTACTTAGAGTATATAAAAATGAAGTATATTTAGAGCTTAGCTCTGTAGAATACAAACTTCTAAGTTATCTAATTGAAAATAAAGGTCAAATATTATTAAAGGAACAAATTTTACATCATATTTGGGATAGTGAAGAAAATTATGTTGATGAGAATATTGTGTCTGTAAATATAAGAAGACTTAGGATAAAAGTAGAAGATGACCCATCTAATCCAAAATATATAAAAACAGCTTATGGAATGGGGTATCTATGGAACGAGGTAGAATAGGATGTTAGTATTGGCTTTTATAGTATGCACAGTGGCTATATATATAATAATCACTAAAAAAAATCAAAATAGATATGATGAATTGAGTTTAATGTTAAATCAGATATTGGAAGGTAAAGAAGTTACTTATTCAGATACCAAAGATACAAGATTATCAAAAATTTCTCACCAAGTAAAAAAAGTTAAAGACATGATAGAGATAGAAGTAGAACAGTCAAAATTAGAAAAAGAAGCAATTAAAAGTCTAATCTCAAATATGTCACATCAATTAAAAACTCCACTTTCAAATATAACTATCTATTGTGAACTTCTAGAGAATATGAATATTTCTACATCACAGAAGAAAGAGTTTTTACAAAAGATGAAAAATGAAACCTTTAAGATTGATTGGTTGTTACAATCTCTATTTAAGATGACTAAATTAGAAGATGGAGTCATTAAATTTGAGACAGAAGAACTATTAATCAAAGATACTATACTTCAAAGTATCAGTACTGTTTTTAATAAAGCAGAAGCCAAAGAGATAAGGATAAATTTAGAACCATTTTCAGATATAAAGTTGGTTCATAATAAAAAATGGACTACAGAAGCAATTGTAAATGTTTTAGAAAATGCAATAAAATACTCACCATCAAACAGCATAATTACTGTCTCTGTAATAAAAATGGAATTGTATACTAAAATTACTATTAAAGATGAAGGAATAGGTATTGATAACAAAGAGTTAAATGATGTTTTTAAAAGGTTTTATAGAAGTAAGAATGTAGAAAATCAAAATGGAACAGGAATTGGCCTGTATCTTGCAAGATTAATTTTGGAAAAAGAAAATGGGAATATTATAGTAGAATCTAAGTTGGGAAGCGGAAGTTGTTTTAGTATCTTCTTACAAAATTGTAAGAGTTTAAATTAACTTTGTAGGATGAGTGTAATTATCGTCACTTACAATATCTTATAAGAACATATATCTGTACTGAAAGGAGAAATTAAATGAGTATATTAGTGACGAATAATTTAGTAAAACACTATGGAAAAGATGAGACTACAGTTAAAGCTTTAAATGGAGTAAGCATAGAAATTGAACGAGCTACATTTACTGCCATAGTTGGAACTTCTGGTTCTGGTAAAAGTACATTATTAAACATTATAGGTGGATTAGATAATCCAACATCAGGTGATGTAATAATTAAAGGAAAGAACATATCTAAAATAGGCAAAAAAGATTTAACAATATTTAGAAGAAGAAATATAGGGTTTATATTTCAAAACTACAGTTTAATACCAGTACTGAACACTTATGACAATATAGCCCTTCCTGTTACGTTAGATAAAGGAAATCATGTAGACCATGAATATATTGAAATGCTGATGAATACATTGGGAATTTGGGATAAGCGTTTAAAGTTCCCAAGTGAGCTTTCTGGTGGACAACAGCAAAGAGTAGCAATTGCTAGAGCTTTAGCAAATAAACCTGCGCTTATATTAGCAGATGAACCAACAGGAAATCTCGATAGTAAAACTACAATGGAAGTAGTATGTTTATTAAAAGAAAGTAGTGCAAAATTTCACCAAACGATAATTATGGTAACACATAATGAAAATATAGCCCAGGTATGTGATTCAATTATACACATTGAAGATGGAATTGTCGTGAATAATGGTGGTGGAGTACTATGATGTCTTTAATAAAATTTGCAATTCAATATATTAAACATTATAAAAAACAATCTATATCTATAGTTTTAAGTATAGTACTATCAGTAGCACTATTGACAGGTATTGGTTCTCTAGTTCATAGCACAAACAAAAGTACAATCGAAAAGATAAGGGAAGATAGTGGAGATTTTCATTTTTACTATAAGGTAGATAAGGAACAACTAAAAAAGATTAAAGAAAATAAAAAGTCAAAAAAATACACTATAGACAAACTTGGTGTTACAAATACTAAATCTCAGATAGATGAACCTTTTATTATAGAATTTTTAAATGCAGATTTATCGTATCTAGATATGACAGGTAGGAAATTATTAAAGGGAAGTCTCCCTAGTAAAGATGGAGAGATAGCACTTGACACATATTCACTAAATAATTTAAATATAAAAAAAGAGATTGGAACTACAGTTAAATTAAGTGGGAAAACCTATAAATTATGTGGTATTTTATCAAATCTTTCAAATCCAAAAACTGGTATGCAAGGATTTGTAAATGATTATTCACAGCCTAAAGAAGATGATTCTTATTTAGTTTATGTAAAGTATGATGAAAGTAAAAATATAAATAAGCAAAACTCTAAATTTATGAAAGAATTCAATATATCAAAAGAAAACGCTCGTGTAAACTGGCATTTATCAATTGAATTTGGAGTAAAGCCTCCAAAAGGCATAGAAAAATATAATATATTTGAGTTTTTGAAAAATCTAGAGCTAAATACAAATGCAATTATCTTACTTGTTGGAGTATTTGGTGCAGCAGCAGTATATAGTATTTTCCATGTTTCAATACTTCAAAGAATATCACAATATGGAGTTTTAGAAGTATTAGGTGCCAATAATAAACAACTCTTATTCTTACTATTTTTAGAGTTATTTTTACTTTTTATTATTGGATTTCCTATAGGTTGTATCTTGGGTATTGGAATAGCTTCTACAATATATGAACAATTTCCGCATATATTTTTGAGTAGTGATATTGCTCCAGGAGCGTTTTTCATAAGCGAAAAATCTATTTATTTGGGATTCTTATTTATTTTATTACTGTTAATTTTAATTACTATACGTGTTGTTCATCAATTGAATAAATACTCTAGCATAGAATCTATGAAAAATTTTAAAGTTACTAATAAGCAAAAAAGAAGTTTAGAAAGTGTAAGACATTCTAATATGACAAAGGTATTATCTCACAAATACATGACTCAAAAAAAAGGAATGTTTATGGGCATTTTATTTTCATTATCACTTGGTGGGATTATTTTTCTATGTTCTAGCTACTCAATACAGCTTACTAAAAATAATAATGAGCTTACAATGAAAGCTGATGATGGTTTAAATTCTGATTATCAAATAACTATGCAAACAACAGATTTTGACGTAGGTATACCTAAAGATAAAATTTCAAGACTCAATGAGGTAGAGGGAGTATCCCGAGTTTATCCAGTGAAGTATTTGTTTGGAGCTATACAAATTAAAGAAGAACAACTATTTTGGAAAAACTTCTTCAAACCTCTTGAAAAAGATTATAGAATAAAGAATTTTTTTAATGGTATTTGTACAAAGCAAAGTGAAGGTGGGTATCTCTTAAAAACAAATATCTATGGATATAACAATGGAATGTTAGAAGGGCTAAATTCTTATGTTATAGATGGCAAAATTAATCATGATGATATGCTCAAAAATAATAAAGTTATAGTTAGATTACCTATGGATGGAACTGGTATGTATGATGCAGTTGATATAAAACCAGGAAATAAGATAAAGGTTAAAGTACCAAAAACAATGAAGCCAACAGGTGAAATTGTTAAATTTAAAGAAGAAAATAAGAATGATTATACAACAAAAGAGTTTGTAGTTGCTGCTACTGTAAAACGTGTAATGGCCAATAACATGTATTTTATTGGTGATTATGGTATGGATATAGTTATGACAAATGAACAAATGAAGAATAACTTCGATATTGAAAATTATAATTCAGTAAGTATAAAAAAGACAGAAGAAAGTAGCAGTGTAGAATTATCTGAGAATATAAAAAGTGTTGTAAATAATATAAAGAGATGTATTGTAACAGATTATACTATAGCTATTGAAAAAAATAATACTTATTTAAATCAAAAACTTTTATTTATATATGGTATTGTATTTGTACTTCTTGCAATAAGTTTGTTCCATATTATAAATACAGTAAGTTACTTAGTTTTTTCAAGAAGACATGAATTTGGAATTTTAAGAGCTATGGGTATTACAGATAATAAGTTTTTACTTATGATGATGAGAGAAGGTTTCTTGTATGGATTATATGCAAGTATTATAATGATAATTGGAGGCATTATTGGACAATTTATGATTTGTTTTATGGTAAAACGCGTATATTTATATATAAATCCAATCTTTGAAATAAATACTTTTCTATATATAGGTATGATTGTTTTAAATATTGTCATTAGTATTGTTGCAGTTATTATTCCAGTAAGACAAATTTTAAAAAATAATATTATTTCAGAAATAAGTAAGAGTTAGCATTATATAAATTTAAATAAGAATGTTTATATAATCCAAACATATCTTAATTATAGTCATTTCTGTAGTCATTAAATAAACCTCTTAATTGATACGTAGTAAAATATATCAATTAAGAGGTTTTAACAGATTTTAAATCTAATATAGAGAAATAAAATCTCATTAAAAAATATTATTTTGTATAATTATCAAAATATCCTTGTATGTAAATAATAGGAGTCCCTTTATCTCCACTTCCAGATGTTAAATCTGCTAAAGAACCTATAAGGTCTGTTAATCTTCTTGGAGTAGTACCTTGAGAAACCATATTTCCTGTTAAATCATCAGATTTGTTATCTTTTTCAACTATGTATTTTGAAATAGCTTCTTTTAATTCATCACCAGATAAGTCAGCAAAATCATTATCTGCTAAATATTTTAATTTTACTTCATTTGGAGTTCCTTCTAGACCTTTTGTATAAGCAGGAGATACTACTGGGTCAGCTAACTCCCATATTTTCCCTACAGGGTCTTTAAAAGCTCCATCTCCATAAACCATTACTTCTACATTTTTACCTGTGATTTCTTTTATGTCACCTTGAATTTTGTTTACAACTTCATCACAGTTTATAGGGAATAATTTTACTGTTTCTTCTGTAGCTTTGTTTGAACCTAAAAGTCCGTATTGGTCATTATACCCACTACCATCTACACTTGATGTCATTATATCATCAAGAGAATACACTTTTTTAGCACCATTTTGTTTTAAAATTCTCTTTGTTCTTTGTCTTGTATGTATATCACAAGTTAAAATACTTGTTGTATAGTCAAGAATAGTTTTTGGATTATTGGCAAATATAATTTCTACTTCTGCACCACAATCTTTAATTAAATTCTTATAATAATCTACATAATCTACACCAGTAAATGTATGTTTGTTATAGCCAAATAGCTCTCTATATTTTTCCTCTGTTAAAACATCTGACCAAGGATTTATTCCCTTATCATCAAGTTCATCAATACTTATTAAATGGTTTCCAACTTCATCAGAAGGGTAGCTTAACATTAATACAACTTTTCTACATCCTTTTGCAATTCCTTTTAAACATATTGCAAAACGATTTCTACTTAAAATTGGGAATATAACACCAACAGTATCATCTCCAAATTTATCTTTTACATCTTTTGCAATATTGTCAACGTGAGCATAATTTCCCTGTGCTCTAGCTACAACAGCTTCTGTAACTGCAATTACATCTTTGTCTCTAACTTCAAAGTTTTCACTTTTTGATGCATTTAAAACAGAATCAACAACTATTTTAACTAAGTCATCTCCCTGTCTTATAATAGGCGCTCTAACCCCTCTTGAAACAGTCCCAACTAATCTATTCATTATTCAAAATCCTCCTAAAGAATTAATATTGTCATATTAGTACCATGTATATTATAATTCAAATATGATTATAAGTAAAATAAATAATACTAATATTTGACATAAGGAGTAATTATATATGAATATAAAACTTGAACTATATAGGATTTTTAATGCAGTTGCAAGTAATAAGAGTTTTTCTCTTGCTGCCAAAGAATTATTTATGTCACAGCCAGCTGTAAGTCAGTCAATAAAACAATTAGAAGAACAATTGGATACTATACTGTTTTATAGAAATAATAAAGGTGTAAAATTAACTCCAGAGGGAAAAATTCTAAGTGAACATGTAACTACTGCATTAAAGCTAATAGCATCTGGAGAAGATAGAATAAATAAGTTTAAAAAATTAGAATATGGTTCTCTAAAAATAGGAGTAGGGGATACAGCTGCACGTTTTTTCTTATTAAAATATTTAGAAATTTTTCATAAGAAGTATCCACATATACATGTATCTACAATAAATAGAACGAGTAGAGAACTTATATCCCTACTTAAAGATGGAAATATAGATATAGCAATTATAAATATGCCAATAGAAGATGACTCACTAAATATTGTTGAATGTATTGAAATACATGATATATTTGTATGTGCAAATGATTACATAGAATACAAAGGGAAAAAAATATCACTAGAAGAATTAAATACATTGCCTTTAATAATGTTGGAAAATAAAGCAAATTCAAGACTGTATGTAAATGAATATTTTTTATCAAAAGGTATAAAACTAAATCCAGACATAGAATTGGGTTCTCATGAATTACTTTTAGAATTTGCGTACATAAATCTAGGTGTATCTTGTGTTATAGAAGAATTCAGCATAGACTATTTGGAAAGCGGAAAATTGTTTAAATTGGATATAAAAGAGCCAATACCTAAGAGAAGTATAGGATACTGCCATCTAAAGGATATATCCTTATCTTTAGCAACGAAAGAATTTTTAAATATGATTTCAAATAACATGTAATTTAGAGTATGTATCACAAGTAAATTAATATGAAAAATAGAGATAAATTCGTAAGTTTGAAAGATTCATATAATAAACTAGTTTTTATTAAAAATAAAAATAAGGTTAATTTGAGAACATTTATATAATTAATATCGTATTTTAAATATGAACAGTATATTTAGATTAATGTATAAAGGGGGATTAGAAATGTCTGATTCTGAATATCCTCAAATGAAAATCTTAGAAACTAGAAACTGTATACTAAGACCTGCATCATTAGATGATGTTGAAGATTTTTTTGACTGTTATAAAAATAAAGTAGTAGTAAAACACTTACCATTTAATGAGCATAAATCTTTAGAAGACACAAGAAAGTTTATAAAATCTTTTTTTCTAAATCCTTATAAAAAAGGAAAAATCGGCCACTTTGCTATAGTATATAAAAAAGATAATAAAGTTATTGGAAATATGGGGTTTAATAATATAAATCCCAAAGCATTAGAAGCAGAAATCGGTATATGTATCAACCCAAGCTATTGGGGTCATGATTTTGCGACTGAGATAACTAAGAGAGTAATACAGTATGGATTTAAAGAATTAAGCTTAAATAAAATTATTGCGATAACATACGAAGAAAATCAAAATTCTACAAAATCATTAGATTTACTAGGATTCAAATGCACAGGAAAATACATTAAAAAAATTCATGCTGGTAGTATTGTAAAAAATGTTCCTTGTTATCAATATGAATTGAGAAAATAATAGGTATAGGTATTTAACATTCTAAAATATATTTTAATAAAAAGGCATGGAAACTGCGGGTCCCATGCCTTTTTATATAAAGTTTATTTTAACTAAAATATATTAAAATATTAATACTTTAATTAATTCTCTAAGTTTTTAAATCCTTCTCCAAGAACTTCATGTACATCTGTAACTATAACAAATGCAGTAGGGTCAGTTCTTTTAACCAATCTCTTTAGATAAAGCTCTTGTTTTTTAGAAACCACAACTAATAGGACTTCTTTATTTTCTCTAGTGTATCCACCCTTACCATCAAGAATAGTAAGACCTCTATCAAGTTCTTCAGTTATAGCCTGTCTTAAACTCTCAGGTTCATCAGAAATAATAAAAAATGCTTTTGAATGGTCAAATCCTTCAATTATCATATCTGCTATTTTTATTAATATGCAAAGTGCTATACCAGAGTAAAGTGCAGTTTCTAAACTACGATTTACTATACCAGAAGATATAACAACCATTCCATCTAGACATGACATAAATTTTGTAGCTTTTATTCCTGGGAATTTTTTACTAAGTATGAGTGCAATTAAATCTGTTCCCCCAGTAGAAGCATCTGACTTAAACATTATGCCTAAACCTATACCAACTAAGATTCCTCCTGCTATAGCAGATAATAGTAAATCATCAGTAAATCTTAACTTCGATAATGGGTCTGTTAATTGGACTATAGCAGAAAACACGATTGTTCCAAATAACGTTTTTAATGAATTTTTTGTACCCATAATTCTAAAAGCAAGTATTACTAATGGTACACCTATAATTAACATGATAGCTGATACTGGAAGTCCTGTAACTTTGTTTAATACTAACGATAGACCACTAAGCCCTCCTGGAGCAATTGTATGTGGTTTTAAAAACATATTTATACCAATACTCATTGATATACAACCAAAAAATAGACCAAACATCTCAAGTAAAATTGGCGACTTTTGTTTTTTCATATAAACACCTCCATGAACTTGTCACAATTTAATATTATAACATATTTGACCAATTTATATTATATAAATTTTCTTGATATAAGCAATTTCAAGTATTTCACTATTCTTAATATTTGTGAATTTTCATACAGTGTTTTAATATTCTTATTAGTATTGTTATTTACCTGTGAAAATTTTTATATGTTATAATTTTTTAGTTCTTTTATAAAGTATCCCCTATAAAGGCAGTTCTATGAAGAATTTCTTTATATTATTTAAGCTATGTAGATATTTTGTGAGTTTATTAAATACAACAACTGCCTTGATAACATGAAGTAATGTAAATATAATTTATGTAGATAGTTATATTTTTAAATTAAAATACAAGTTTAAGAAAAGAGTTGATTAAATGCATAAACCTAGCTATAAAATAATACTCCGTTCATACCTTATTTTTTTCATAATTTTTCTTTGTTTAATTTTTACTGTAATAGGTATTTTCTTATCCCTTATTACTATTCAACAGCCAAATGGGAAGTATGTACGTAGTGATTGGGCTAAAAAATTTACAGAAGATTTTAATGAACAAGTAGTGTTTATAGATAATAAACCACGAATAAAACAATCTGGGTTAGAAAAGCTTCAAGAAAATAAATTGTGGTTACAAATTTTAGATTCTAATGGAAATATAATTTATGGATTTTCAGAGCCAAAAGACCATAAAAATTACTATTCGAATTCTGAATTATTAGTATTAGCCAACCAAAATAATTCTAGTGATGGCACTGTTTACTTTAATACTATTACAAATAACAAAAATGATTTTATTTATATTATACATTTTCCTTTAAATATATCTAAAGTGAATATGTTTTTTGATGGAACTAAGTTTATAGGTGGGAAGTCAATTATATTTTCAATTATAGGGATTATATTTTTAATGATTTTGGTTTTTGGAATTGCTTACAGCTATTGGGTAACAAAGTGTATTTCAAATATTACAGCTTCTGTTAGTGATATTGCAAAAAGAAGCTACTTTCCAATCAAGATTAAAGGAGTTTTTGCAGATGTATATGATAGTTTAAATCTTCTAAATGAAGAAATTCATAAAAGTGACGAGATACAAAAGAAAACTGATATTATGCGAGAAGAATGGATTTCAAACATAACTCATGATTTAAAAACTCCACTTTCACCAATAAAAGGATATGCAGAGCTCCTTACAGATAGTAGTATTACTCATTCATCTGAAAAAATAAACAAATACGCTTCAATCATGCTAAAGAATATAGAATATACAAATAAACTTATAAGTGATTTAAAGTTAACATATCAATTACAAAATGGAATTCTTCCTTTAAATAAGAAAAATGGTGATTTAGTAAGGTTTTTGAAGGAATTGTCCATTGATATTTTAAACTACCCAGAGTATGAGTCAAATATAATTGAATTTAAAAATGAGATAGACAGTATTGATTTTAGTTTTGATTATACACTATTAAAACGTGCTTTTAGCAATCTTATCATTAACGCTTTTACATATGGAAATAAGAATACTAAAGTTGTTGTACATATAGCATTGAATAAAAAAATTGAAATTATTATTTCAGATAATGGAAAAGGGATGACAAGAGAAGAAGTGTCAAATTTATTTAATCGTTATTATAGAGGAAATAATACAAAGCAAAGAATAGAAGGAACTGGTTTAGGATTGGCAATAACAAAGCAAATTATTGAAATTCATGGAGGAGATATATCTGTTGAAAGTGAATTGAGATTAGGTAGTTCATTTCATATCTGTTTTTCTACTTAGTTAAGGTTAATTAAGGTTAACTAAAAAATATATTAAGATTGGTAGATTATTATGTTTATATAATAGTTTATCAATCTTTTTTATTTAGGATTTTGTTTAGTTGAAAACAGAAGAAGAAAAAGTTGTATTAGAGATTCTACCTAGATTGGATTAAATCTAAATCTAGGTTAGGTTTAATTAAGGAAGTAGGTGTAAATTTGAAGATTATATTAAAGTATATTTTAACAAATGTTAGAGAAAGAAAAATTAGGACAGCAGTTATGTTATTGTCCATAGTTTTATCAACAGTTTTACTTTTTGTTTCATTCTCGATTGGATTATCTTACGAAAGTGCGCAGAGAAAGATGGCAAGAGGTATGTTTGGTAGTGCAACTGTATCTGTTCAAAATAAGAATCCAGATATGTTAACTAGTCTAGAAGATATTCCCAATCTAAACTCCATAAAATCAAAGGTTGGGATATTGGAAAGTTCTGCTGTTTATCATAAGGATGGATATTATGAATCATTTAGTCTTATATCAGCAGACTTAAATCAACTGAATAAAATCAACAAACCACGATTAGAAAATGGAAATAATATTGATGACTTTTCTGGTAATAAAATTATTCTTCCTAATCGTTTTACATCAAAATATAAAATAAAAAAAGGTGATTCTATTACTTTACAAATCCATGGTAAGACTTATACTTTTGAAGTTAGTGATATTGCTTCATATGATACAGTATTTTTGAGACATACAAGAGGTGTAAATGCACTATTACCTAAAGAAACTCTATCAAAGATTTTAGATAAAGTAAATGGATATACAAGAGTTCTTATAGAATCAAAAGAAGAAAATACAGAAAGTCTAGTAAATAAATTATCTGAAGAGCTCTCAACTGAAAAATTCAAGGTATCAAGTACAGTAAATGAAAGTAAGATAGTTGCAGATGCTAGACAAAAAGCAATGCCTTTCTTTTTAATAAGCTTTTTCGCATTAACTCTTAGTATATTTATTATATACAGTAGTTATAAGGTGATTACATTAGAACGCCTTCCGTTTATTGGTACTTTTAGAAGTATTGGTGCCAATAAAAAAACTGTAATTTATATCTTAATGTTTGAAAGTATACTATATGGAAGTATTGGAGGATTGATTGCTATTCCTATTGGTATAGTTGTTTTGAATATTATGCTTCATGGACTTGGAAACTCTCTTGAACAAGGAATATCAATCCCAACAGTTATATCTCCTATTGGAGTAATTGTCTCTGTTATAGTAGCAATAATTGTTTCTTCTCTTAGTGCATATATACCTGTTAAAAAAGCTGGTCGTTTACCTATCAAAAGTATTGTATTAGGAACAGTAGAAGAAAAACGTGTTTCAAATCGTTCTATACTTTTTATAGGAACTATTATACTTATTTTGTCTATTCTACTGCCAAGAATATCGCCTGAAAATACATTATATGTAGCTGGCGGATTTTCATTGCTAGGATTAATTGTATCCACTATTGTATTAATACCACTTTTTACTAATACTATGTCTACAGTTTTTGAGTTTGTTTATGAAAAGATTTTAGGCAATGAGGGTAAATTAGCTGCTAGAAATATAAAAAATAATAAAAATATCACACAGAATATCACATTATTATTTATAAGTATTTCTGCAGTAATTGCAATAAGTGTTGTTGGTAGTTTTGTAAAGACTTATATAGGTGATGTATTTCGAGATGCAGAATTACAGGGTTTTGCAGATGGAAAGATGGATGAAGAGTTTATTGAAGATGTTAGACATATGAATGGAATTGAAAATGTTTTACCTACTTATGTTATGAATAATAAGATTTCTGGTAACGATAGAATATTTTCAAGATTAGAAGCTACAGATAATTTAAAATTATACAGTTCTATGCTTGCAATTAATTATACAAATTATGATATGAAAGAGCAAGTGATTGAATCTTTCAAAGATAAACGTTCTATTATTTTGAATGAAGATACTTTAAAAAAAGTAGGCTTGTCTATAGGAGATACCATAACTCTATCTAATGATAAATCTAATTTTTCTTATAGTATAGTGGGGAGTTTTAAATCTCGTGTAAGTGATGTAGAAGCTGTTATACCATCACATTATGCTGTTAGTGATTTTGATGAAATTAATTATGGTTTTTTAGCATATACAGCCGTTAATCCAGATGCTGTTATGATTCAGATAAGAGACTTATTTGGAGATACATCTAATTGGAGTCGTACTGTTGAAGAATTTAACAATGATGCTTTAAAAACTATAAGCAGTTTTTTATCTCCTATGAATAAAATGACTTATTTTATTTTTATTCTTGCTACAGTAGGTATTATCAATAATCTGCTAATTAATTATATTCAAGAGAGACGCTTTATAGCTATGTACAAATCGGTAGGACAGAGCGATAAACAAAATGTAAAAATGACATTGATTGAAGGTTTTACTTCAGGTTTACTTGGTGCTGTTATTGGGATTGTAATATCTATAATGGAAATTCAAACTATCTTCATAGTTGCAGGACCAAAGATTTCAATGACACCAAATTTAGATTTTAAAACATTTATTATTGCAGGGTTATTGGGAATTACAGTAACCTTAATAGGCTCAATAGTACCTATTGTAAAAGGGAAGAAAATGAAGCTGGTAGAAGAAATTAAATTCGAATAATTTGGAGGTTAATATGAAAACTGCGTGTAATAGTTTGGCTGTAGAAGCAAAAAATATTATTAAAGAATTTAAAATTGGAAATACAACAACGAGAGTATTAAAAGATGTATCTTTACAAGTAATGAAAGGTGAATTTGTTTCTATAATGGGTCAATCTGGTTCTGGTAAAAGCACTCTTTTATATATCTTAGGTGGTTTGGATACTCCGACAAATGGAAAAGTGTATATGAATGGAACTGATATATCACATCTTGATGATGATAAGATGAGTATAATACGCCGTAGAAATATAGGATTTGTATTTCAATTTTACAATCTAATACCAAATCTAAATGTGGAAGAAAACATAATGCTTCCTTTATTATTAGATGGTAAAAATTTAAAAGACTATAAAAAACAATTAGATGAAATTTTGAATATAGTTGGTTTATATGATAGACGTAAGCATACACCAAGAGAATTATCTGGTGGTCAACAGCAACGTGTTGCTATAGCTCGGGCTTTAATAGGAAAACCAGAAATTCTATTTGCTGATGAACCTACTGGAAATTTAGATAGTAAAACTGGAACAGAAATAATAAATTTACTGAGTAAAATAAATAAAGAAAGTGGTCAAACTATAATTATGGTAACCCACTCACGAGAAGCAACTAAAAGTAGTAGCCGTACTATTACAGTTTTAGATGGTGTAATCGTATAATGATTGATTATTCTATTTTGATGTAGATATTTTTAACTCTATAAATTTTACATATGTAAAGTAGATATAAATTAGATACTATCAAATATGTTATAATATAAAATGACAGATAAAAGTAATATATTTTTTATTATTTTATTTTTATTTTGTTTACTAAGCATATAAGGAGTATTCATGATGTATGAAAATAGCATGATACTTCTTATTTAATAAATATTAATGACAGGATAGGATATAATTTATGTTAAAAAAAGAAAGCATTCGTCTTATAAATAAAGATAGGTCACTTCTTATTTATGAAGAGGATTTTGTTTATCTCTTGCCTTGTATACAATTAAGAAATTGGATATCAAATTTTACTATCTCATTTCCAAATCAAACAACAATCTCTGATAATTATACTATTATCCCTCATGGAAGTGTAACTTTAGTATTTTTTTACGATGATATAGGATTACATAGTTTATTATTTGGTCCAACTACTAAACCAAAAACAGTAGGAAATATTGCTAATAAATGTGAGGTTATATTAATTATTGAGTTTCAACCTGCTGGTTTTTTTCCAATTGTAGGTGTACAACAAAGTGAGCTTAGGGATAAAGTTGTTTTCTTTTCCTCAGTTAATACTTTACTAGATATAGAAATAAAAAAGATATTCAAGGAGTCTTTATCTACAGATGAATTGATTTTAAAGTTAGAAGAGTTATTGATTTCTAATATTAAAACTGTATACTCAGATGAGTTTAATTTGGCAATTAAGTTAATTATTAATAACTTTGGAAATATATCTTCAGAAGAAATTTCTAAGAAAGTATATTATAGTTCTAGACATTTAAACCGACTTTTTAATCAATATCTAGGTGTGAATATGAAGACTTTTTCACGTTTAGTACGCATTAATAAATCTATACAACTTCTAAACAATAATAAAATTTCATTGCTCTATATATGTAATGAATTAGGATTTTATGATATTCCACATTTTATTAAAGATTTTAAAATTGTTTGTGGAATAACTCCTCAAAAATATCGAGCCAATATGTCTGATTTTTACAGTGAAATTGCAAAATTTTAAGCTATAATATTTGTAAAAGAAAGGATAGTGATAATATGAAATTTGGAGGAGTATTATTAATTGTCAAAGACATAAATAAATCAAAGAAATTTTATGAAGATGTTATGGAACAAAAAGTTACATTAGATTTAGGAGAGCATGTATCATTTGAAAATGGATTTGGCTTACAAATCAATTACAAAGCTATAATTGGATATGAATTACCAATAAATCAACAATCAAATAGTTTTCAATTGTATTTTGAAGTTGATGACATCAAACAGTGGGAAAGCAAAATAAATAGAATAGAAAATATCGAATTTTTACATCCTATAAAGGAATATTCTTGGGGGCAAAGAACTTTTAGATTCTATGACTTTGACAAAAATATTATAGAAGTTTCAGAAAATATGGAAAGTGTCATAAAAAGGTTTTTAAAGCAAGATTTAAGTATCGAAGAAATTTCAAAACGCACGATGTATCCTGTTGAATTTATTAAGCAGTTTCAATAATTATAAAATATTAAAATATAGAAATTTTTCTTTATATTGCAAAAAATAAATATTTAGTACACAATATAAGAATACATAAAATAGCTTACAAACTCAATATTTGAATTTAAAATAAAAGAAAGAAATATCAATAAAAAGATAAAGAAATACATTTGGAGGTAATTACGTTATGTATGATGAATTGAAAATAAAAATGTACTCATTTACAATGGATTGTAAAGACCCACATGAATTAGCAAAATTCTATGCTATGTTACTTAATTGGGAAATCCCATTTTATAATGAAGAATTTGCATGTGTTGGTGCTCCAGGAACAAATCAAGGTACATATCCTGGTATAACATTTCAACGAAATCCTGAGTATAAACCACCTGTGTGGCCGCAAAAGCCTGAAGCTCAACAGCAAATGGCACATATGGATTTTGCTGTTAATGATTTGGAAAAAGCAGTTCAATATGCACTTCATTGTGGAGCAACAATCGCAGATGAACAATTTTCCGATGATTGGAAGGTTATGTTTGACCCAGCTGGACATCCTTTCTGCTTATGTCAGATGAAATCAGTTATCGAGAGTAGTCATTTTTCATTGTTATAGCAACACCATTTTTCAATAGCAACAAACAAAGCATAATGGTACACACCATTATGCTTTGCTTGTTGTACACAGATAAGCTTTCAAATATATAAATTTTGCATATATGAATTGGACATTATCAAATGTGTTATAATATTAAAACAACAAATAAAATCATTATATTTTTTAGCATAAGTTTTATTTGTTTACTAAGCATACAATAGGGTATTTACTTAAGGAAATAAAATATCATATAAAGTATTTTAAAGCTTTAAGTAATATTTGGCAGAAGTTTTAGTAAAATATGCAAAAACTAATTGATTATGTACCTTATATGGGTATATAATAGATATTGTTTTAATAAAATATTTGAAAGGGAATGATTTAATGAAAATTACTTTACCAGAAACAGCTATTGATACTTTGAAAAGTATCTTAAAAGACAATCAAGATAAACCTAATAATATAAGAGTATACTTTGCAGGTGTTGGTTGTGGAGGTCCTTCTTTTGGACTAGCTTTAGATGAGAAAAAAGAAGATGACTTAACTTATGAAGTTGGAGAATTACAGTTTGTAATGAGCTCTGATGAATATAGTCAGTATGGAGATATAATAATAGAAGATACAGGATTTGGATTTAGAGTTATTCCTGAAAATATGAAAGATCAAGGTGGGGGAGGATGCTCTGGTTGTTCAGGGTGCCACTAAGATTAACTTTTTAGCAAATTGAGAACTCTCTTTATAGAAATAATTTTCTATTTTAAGAGAGTTCTTTTTATTTTTTGCTCAGATAATGTATAATAAAAAATGTATTTTACTAATTTTTTATATATAAGGAGAATTATTGTGAGAAGAAGACGAAAAAAAGGTGCAGATGAAAAACTTTTAAGTTATACAAAATACGTTTTAAGAGACGATATAGAAAAAATAAAAGGCAAGTGGAGTTTAAAGTTTGGAAATGATAATCCCATACATGTAGAATTTGGTACTGGTAAAGGTAAATTTATAACAACTTTAGCCAAACAGAACCCTGACATAAATTATATTGCTATGGAACTTAAGGAAGAAGTTCTTTTAAAGGCTGTTGAAAAAGCTGATTCTTCTAATTTGAATAATATATTATTTTTATGGGGAGATGTAAGCAATATTTTAGATTACTTTGAAGCTAAAGAATTATCAAGAATTTATATAAATTTCTGTGACCCATGGCCTAAAAATAGATGGAGTAAGAGAAGACTAACTCATTCTGGATTTTTAGAAATGTACAATAAGGTTTTGGAAGATAATGGCGAAATTCACTTTAAAACAGATAATGAAAAATTATTCGAGTTTAGTTTAAATGAAATTGCTGCAAATAATTGGCTATTGAAGAATATTTCTCTTGATTTAGGAAATAGTGAGTATGAAAATAATGTTACAACAGAGTATGAGGACAAATTTATGTCACAAGGTATGCGAATATTTAGATGTGAAGCTAAAAAACGTAACTAGTAATATGTTTATAAGTTTAATAGTAGAAATTTATTTTAATTTATATTAATAAAGTGTACGAAAGTAGGCATATATAACAAGGAAACAGAACCCTCTCATAGAAATTAAATTACTATATAAAAAAATTTTATGTGGGAGGGTACTATGAATTTAGCTAATTTAATACCATTTCTTATTTCTGCGGCGGCTTTAAATCCAATAAGTTCAAATGATAATGTTCTAAATGACAACCAACTTAAAAATATTTTTCCTGATGCTAATCTAAGAGCAGTTGTAAAACGATATATAAACCCAGATGAGATGACTATAAGTAATATAAAAGCTTTGGATGGAGAATTTTATGCAACTGGTGAAAACATTTCAAATTTAAAAGGTATATCATATCTTGAAAATGTAGACAATTTTATTTTTTGGAACAATAATATAAAAGAAGTTCCTAAAGAAGCTTTAAGTCTAAAGGATATGGATTCAATCAATCTAGCAAATAATTATTTGGTTGATGATGGTGTAGTAAATTCTCTTTCTAATAATGGTGTAGATGTAAATTGTGATTTGAATTTTATCGATACAAAAGATAATCAATATAAACTGGACTCTAAATATCATAATGTTGATATAGCGAAAGGTGAAAGTATTGATTTGAGAAAAATAATTACAAAGAAAATTGATAGCTATTATAAGTATTGGGAAGTTACTGATAGCCTTCCAAAGGATTTAGATTTTGTGGTATCTGTAAGTGATAAAAGTGTAGTTTCATATGAAGATATGATTGTTAAAGGAAATAAAACAGGTCAGGCTGTAGTAAAAGTTATACTAAATGACAAAAATGATTTAAATACATCTCAAGAAGTTCTAATCACTATCAACGTAAAATAAATATATGTCCTTGCTCAATAATTTAATTTTCAATTTAAATGTATAATCAAAATAAAGGTTGCTGGTAACAGAGCACTATTATTAGCACTTTGTTACTAGCAACCTTTAGATATCTATTAGAAATAGAATATCTAGAAAATACCATTTCTTCTGTTAGTAGCCCATATTCCTATTAATATTATTAATGAATATACGATATATAAAACTACTCTTATATACTGGACATCTAGTCCAAAAAATTCAATGTTACTTTGTGAGGTATGCAACATCACAAGGACTGCAGATATACCAATAAGCAAAGGATTGATTACTATTTGCTTATCAGTTCTTAAAATCATTATTTTACCCATCCAAATAATTGATAATATAAAAAATAAAATTTTAAGACCAAATTCTAATGTATCTACCAAAGCGAAAACATCCCTTCATTTATAATAAATTTTTCAGCTCAACAAAAATATAAAACCCTAAAATAATTTTTAAACCTATGATAAATCCATAATAAGGTAAGTTAATTGAGTATCATAAAACTTTATCTACATTAATATATACTACACTATACTTCAAATTTCTTAAACATAAATTAATGAAATTAACAAAAATTTATTCATAAGCATATAAAGATATATTTCATTATTTAAATGCATATCATTATATATACAGTTTTAGGAGGCGAGGTATATGGAATCTAAATTTTTTAATTGGTACACTCAATCCTTAGGAGGAACTTTTGGCATTATATCGTGCATATGTGCTTACTTAAATGGATACATGTTTGTTTATACAAATAGTGCTAGCAAATACTTTGAGAGTATAGGCTTTTTAGGAATAATTTCAAGTTATATATTACTACCACTTTGTATGTTGACTTTGCTTTTTGGAATTATATATTCTTATACACCAGAAACATCTGATAAAAGTATTTTTAATATACCTTTTTTTACTTTAAATAAAAGATTAATATTTACTACAGTAGTTTTTGGCTTTATAGGCGCTAGAGTTTACTTCATAATTCCTGCAATTTTAATAACTTTTAACCTATATAGTAATATTTTAATAACTAAGTTAAAGTATATTCTATGTAAGAATAAAGAAAATGATACTAATTTGAAAGAAAGCGAAGTCTAAATTGCATAATATTGGTATTTGTCTTAAAAATTCCCGAGGTATTAATTTATATTCTCTTGTATTTTGCAAAAAATATTGAATTTTATTCATTTTATACTTATAATCTATATTAATAATGGAAAATTAAAACAAATATAAGTTACTTGTTGTTAATCTAAAATTAAAATATATATTGATGTGTTGATTCTCTAGTCAGCACTTTTTCTTTTATAAATTTGTTTTTTGTGATATAATATTAGCACCAGGTAATAATACAAGGGGGTAACAACATGAACATCAATGAAATTAAGGAATTATTAAAGGTTATAGACTCAACTAACTTAGAATATGTAAAACTTGAAAGTAGCGATTTAAAATTAGAAGTATCTAAAAAAGCCCAAGCTTCAAGTTCACCTGTTTTAAGTGTACAACAAGAATCAGTAGTGGATCTTTCTTTAGAAAAGCCAGTTGTAAATGATATACCTGTCGCATCTAATGAGAATCTATCGGTAGTAGTAGCTCCTTTAATGGGAACATTTTATGATTCTCCAAGTCCAGATGCAGATAGCTTTGTCAAAGTTGGCGATATAGTTGAAGAAGGCGATACTTTATGTATATTAGAAGCAATGAAGCTTATGAATGAGATAACAAGTGAAATTAAAGGTGAAATAATTGAAGTATTAGTTGATAATGAAGAACTAGTAGAATATAATCAACCTTTATTTAAGATAAAACCATTGTAGTAGGAGGTATTTAAGTTGATAAAAAAAATACTAGTTGCAAATAGAGGCGATATAGCAGTTAGAATCATCAGAACATGTAAAGAACTAGGTATAAAGACTGTTGCTATCTATTCTGAAATAGATAAAGATTGTTTTCATAGATATATAGCTGATGAATCTATTTGTATAGGGCCAAACAATATAAGCAAGAGTTATAATAATATAGAAAATATAATATACCTTGCTCTTAAATTAAAGTGTGATGCTATTCATCCAGGTTTTGGCTTTTTATCAGAGAATCCTGAATTTGCAAAGCAATGTGAAGAGAATAATATTATTTTTATAGGTCCAACAAGAGAACAAATGATTTTGATGGGAGATAAATCTAGAGCAAGAGAAACTATGATGGAATTAAATATCCCTGTTGTTCCTGGTTCAGAATCTGTTTTAAAAACTAAGGAAGAAGCTTTAGAAGTTGCAAGAGAAATTGGCTATCCTGTTATGATAAAAGCCTCAAGTGGAGGCGGTGGAAAAGGTATGAGAATCGTTAGAAAAGAAGAAGAGCTTTTTTCAAATTTTGATATGGCAAGTTCAGAAGCTCTAGCAGCATTTTCTAATAGCGATTTATATATGGAAAAATTCATAGAAAATCCTAGACACATAGAAGTACAAGTATTTGGGGACAAACACTCAAATGCAATACATTTAGGTGATAGAGATTGTTCTATGCAAAGAAGGAATCAAAAAGTAATAGAAGAATCTTTAAGTCCATACCTTTCAGATGAAGAAAGACAAAAACTTCATAAAATCGCAGTAGATATAGTAAAAGGTGTAGGTTATATCGGTGCTGGTACTATTGAGTTTATAGTTGACAAAGATAAAAACTTTTATTTTATAGAGATGAATACAAGAATACAAGTTGAACATCCAGTTACAGAGATGGTAACAAATCTTGACCTTATAAAACTTCAAATATCTATAGCTAATGGGGAAGAAATTCCTTTTAAACAAGAAGATATTGCTTTTAGAGGTCATGCTATTGAGTGTAGAATAAATGCTGAAGATTCATCAAATAACTTTGCTCCATCACCAGGTAAGATAGAATCATTAAATTTACCTGGAGGTTTTGGCGTTAGATTTGATACTTTTGTATATGCAGGATATACTATACCACCTTTATATGATTCTATGATAGGTAAATTAATATGTTGGGCTGAGACTAGAGAAGAATGTATAAATAGAATGTATAGAGCTCTAGATGAAATTATTGTAGAAGGTATTAATACAAATGTAGAATTCCAAAAGGCACTTGTAACAAGTGGAGAGTTTAGAGAAGATACTCATCATACCAAATTTATAGAAGATGTCTTTATGAAGAAAGAATTTGCTACATTATAAGGAGTAAATAGATTATGATAAAAAAATTTTTATCGTCAAAAGAATCTAAGTATGTTACGATTTCTTTAGATGACAACTTTAAAAAGAATAGTGTAGATGATAAATTTTGGACTTATTGCAAAGGTTGTGATAGTCATGTATTTAGAAAGGACATAGAAGAAAATTCATTTGTATGTCCAAAATGTTCAAGACATTATGGCTTAAGAGCAAGAAAAAGAATAAATTTATTGATTGATAAGGGAACTTTTATGGAATTTAATTCTGATGTAGAATTTCAAAATCCACTGAACTTTCCTAAATACAAAGAAAAAGTAGACTCTTATAAGGAAAAAACGAATGAGTCAGAAGCTGTTGTCACAGGTTATGGAAGATTAAACGGAATTAAAACAGTTATTTGTGTAATGAATCCTGATTTTATGATGGGAAGTATGGGTTCTATTGTTGGAGAGAAGATAACTTATTCAATAGAATATGCTGCTGAAAATAATTTACCTATAATTATTTGTTCTGCTTCAGGAGGAGCTAGAATGCAAGAAGGTATGGTATCTCTTATGCAGATGGCAAAAACTTCTCAAGCACTTTCTAAACTTGAAGAAAAATCATTACCATATATATCAGTTCTAACTGACCCTACTACTGGAGGAGTAACTGCTAGTTTTGCTATGCTTGGAGATATTATAATTTCTGAACCAAATACATTGATAGGTTTTGCAGGACCAAGAGTAATAGAACAAACAATAAATCAGAAACTTCCTGAAGGATTCCAAACTTCTGAGTTTTTACTTGAAAAAGGTTTTATTGACATGATAGTAGATAGAAGAAAAATGAAGGAAGTATTATATCAAATTCTTGCTATGCACAAGAAATAGGGCATGAAGGAGGAACTGTTTTGATTGAAAATAATAGCGAAAAAATAAAGGTTTTAGAAAATGATATTAAACAATTAATAACTATTTCTGAGGCAAATAATATAGATTTAAGCGATAAAATAAATTCACTTAATGATAAATTAGAAAAACTTAAAGAAGATGCATTTTCTCATTTATCACCATATGAGAAGGTAATGCTAAGTAGAGATATAAAAAGACCTACGACATTGGAATACATAGAACACATTTGTTCTAATTTTTTAGAGCTTCATGGAGATAGGCTTTTTAAAGATGACCCTTCTATAGTTGGAGGAATAGGTCAGATAGGAAGATTTAATGTTACTATAGTTGGCCATCAAAAAGGAAGAGATACAAAGGAAAATATAAAAAGAAATTTTGGAATGCCTCATCCAGAAGGATATAGAAAAGCATTAAGACTTATGAAACAAGCTGAGAAATTCAATAGACCAATAATAACGTTTATTGATACATCAGGAGCTTTTTGTGGTCTAGAGGCAGAAGAAAGAGGACAAGGAGAAGCTATTGCAAGAAACTTACTTGAAATGAGTAAACTTTCTGTCCCAGTAATCACTTTTGTAATTGGTGAAGGTGGTAGTGGAGGAGCTTTAGGTATTGGAGTAGGTAATGATGTTTACATGTTAGAACATTCAGTTTATTCTGTAATTTCCCCTGAAGGTCTTTCTAGTATCCTATTTAAAGATTCTTCTAAAGCTAAAGAAGCTTGTAATGTTATGAAACTTACAAGTGATGATTTATATGATTTAAAAATAATAGATAAGATTATAAAAGAACCTCTTGGAGGAGCACAAAAAGATGTAGCAGCTGTTTCAAAGGAAATAAAAGCTTATATTTTAGAAAGATTAAATCATTATAAAGATATGGATAAAGAAGAAATTATGACTCAAAGATATAATAAATTTAGAAATATTGGAAAATGCTTATAGAATATAAAGAAATTTGTAGTTTTTTCATTATAAAATGGTTTTAAAAAATAAAGGTTTTCTTAAAACAATTATAGAAGTATATTTTTATAAAAGTATACTTTAAATGATGATTGTAATTAGTAAATGGCAATTATGATTTAGTACTTTAGGTAATGGATACTTTAACAAATTAACAAGGAGATGTTGAAATGGAAGTACTAAAAGTTTCATCAAAATCTAATCCTAATTCTGTAGCTGGAGCCTTGGCTGGAGTACTGAGAGAACGAGGTATTGCAGAAATACAAGCTATAGGAGCTGGAGCTCTAAATCAAGCTATAAAGTCAATTGCAATAGCAAGAGGCTTTGTTGCACCTAGTGGAATGGATTTAGTTTGCATTCCCGCATTTACTGATATAGAAATCGAAGGTGATAAGAAAACAGCCATTAAACTTATAATTGAGCCTAGATAATATATCTTTTTATTAGAATTTAATTAAGTTTTAAAGGTTGGCTATAGAAATAGGATACTATAGTGAACCTTTTTTACTTTATATGTTTTATTTTATATAATTTTTAATGTATAATCTTAAGTAGACAAATAAGTTTGGAGGAGATGTACATTATGAAATTAAAATTATTTGCAGAAGAGTATGCAGTATGTAGATTAAGTAATGATAGTAAAATACCAACATGGATAGATACAAAAAATTTTTACTCTATAACTAAAACTGAAGATGAATTAAGTATTGTATGTTCAAATAATAATATTCCTTCTGATGTTAAGTCAGAAAAAGAATGGAGAATACTTAAGATATTAGGACCTTTGGATTTTTCACTTATAGGAATTTTATCTAAGCTAAGTGGTTTGTTAGCAGAAAATAAAATAAGCATATTTGCAATTTCTACATATGATACAGATTATATTTTAATAAAAGAAAAAGATATAAAAAATGCTTGTAAAATTTTAAACTGTAATGGATATGAAGTAGAGTAGTTAAATACTTCTACATAAGGTTTTAATTTATGATTCATATAGTCGAAATTTTAAAAATAAGTATGATAAATATCTTTTGTTTTTTAGGAATATTTATTGTGTTTGGATTGATTTTTAGTATTACAGAAAATCTAAACAATAAATTTATATTTTCATCTTTTGGGAAAACTGGAATTATTGTAACTGGAGCTATAGGAACCTTTATTCATGAACTTAGTCATTTGGTAATGTGCTTGATTTTTATGCATAAAATAAATTCAGTTAAATTTTTCAGACCAATAGAAAGTAAAAATGATGGCATATTAGGATATGTAAGTCATAGTTATAAAAAAGATAATCTTTATCAAAGTATAGGAAATTTTTTTATAGGAATTGCGCCTATTATAGGTGGAACAATAGTGATTATTTTACTTTTTAATATATTGTTGCCAGAGAGTTATATGAAAGTGACACAAAATATAGATTTAAAATTATATGTAAGTATGATTAATAATTTCAATATAAGTGGTTTTATACACATTATTTTAGATGATATTTTCAATTTTATAAAAGTAATGTTGTTAACACCTAGTATATATTCGTTGAAGTATTTTATATTTATGTTCTTGATGTATTCTATATCTACACATATGTCACTTAGTAGTGCCGATTTAAAAAATAGCTTAAATGGTTTGAGTTTTATAATCATAGTTATTTTTGTTATAAGTCTAATTACATACTTACTTGGACCTGATAACTTGAATATATCAAGTTTAATAGTTCAATATAATATATTTGTAAGTTTCTTTATGGCGATAGGGCTTATTTTTTCAATAATAACGCTCATAATATCTTATATTTTAAGTTTGGTTAGTCCATTTAAAAATTAAAGATTAGTTGAATTTTAATTAAAGAGTTACATATTTTACTATATATTTAGTTTAATTAGAAACATATAAAAATATTATATAAAAAAGATTTTAGTAGAGCATAAAATTTCTCAATATATTTATATAAATATATTGAGAAATAAAAAAAGAGTACTTAAATCTAACTAGTCTTTAAATGTGGATTTAGGGAATAGTTAGAGGTGATTTTGATTAGAGCACTACTAATCTCTTAAAAA
>NZ_AVHW01000071.1 GCF_000449425.2 Clostridioides difficile CD160 | reverse complement strand
ATATAAAAGATTTATATTTTAACTTTAGGAGGTTTAATTTTGAATAATGATAAGAAAATTATAAAAGTACATAATAAATCAGATAAACCTGACAATATCGTCATCAAGGAAAATGAACTTATAGAAAAATGTCTACTTTTGGAAAATAAACTTCCTGTATTTATGAAGGATTATTTTATATATTTAAAAGGCTCTGTCGCAGTTTCCACACGACTTGCTTATTTAGAAGATATAAATTTTTTCTGTTCCTATTTGATTGAAACCAAAGAATTAACAAGTGCAGATTGTATAAAAGATATTACAGAAGATGATTTTAATACAATAAAATCAAGGGATATAAATTTATTCTTAGGTGATTATTGTAGTAGATATTATAAAAATACAGAAAAAAATACATTAATTTTTGAAAATAATAATAGAGCTTTGGCAAGAAAAAAATCATCCATCTCTACTCTATTTAAATTCTTATACAGGAACTCTCAAATAGATAATAATATAACTGATGGGTTTAATCCAATAAAACTTCCAAAACCTCAACCAGATGCTATTAAGCGTCTTGAAATAGATGAAGTTGCTAAAATGTTGGAATCAGTAGAAACTGGTGAAGGTCTTACAGAAAAAGAAAAGGTGTATTGGAGAAAAACTAAACTACGTGATAAAGCTATTTTGGCTTTGTTTGTTACATATGGGCTTAGATTAAATGAGCTTAGAGAACTTAATATATCATCTTTTAATTTTTCAAGAGGAGAATTTAAAATATATAGAAAACGTGGAAAAGAAGTTTTAATGCCCATAAATCATACTTGTGAACATGTAATAAAAGACTATTTGCAAAATGAAAGAACAAGAGATGATTTATTAAATGATGAGGAAAAAGATGCTTTATTCTTATCACTCCAAAATAAGAGACTTACAGCAAAAGCTATAAGAACACTAGTAAAAAAATATACATCTATTCCACTAGATACGACTAGAGATAATGGATATAGCCCTCATAAATTAAGAGCAACTGCTGCGACTTCTCTAATACAAACAGGATTTTCTATATACGATGTTCAAAATTTACTTGACCATGACAATGTCACAACTACTCAGCTTTATGCAGCTCATAAAAAGAATGTAAAACGTGATATAGTTAAGAATTTTGAATGGATTGAGGATGATTAAAAATCAGGAACAAATGTTTGCAGATATAAATGGATTATGTTATAATTAAAAATATAAAGCGTATGGAAATAAAAACAAAATATGTTTAGAAATGAGTGATGTTATGTATTTAGATCTAACTGAAAAGCAAGTCTTGATATTGGAATTTATAAAGTCTCAAATCATATTAAAAGGTTATCCACCTGCTGTAAGAGAAATATGTACTGCTGTAGGGTTAAGATCTACTTCAACTGTACACTCTCATCTAAATAAACTTGAAAAACTGGGATACATAAGAAAAGACCCTACTAAACCAAGAGCTATTGAAGTTTTAGAACGCAGTAAAGTAAATGATGTTTCTGGAGCTAATCAAGAAATAATAGAACTTCCTTTAGTAGGTCAAATAACAGCTGGAGAACCCATTTTAGCTCAACAAAACATAGAGGAATATATTCCATTCCCTGCCAGTTTAGTAAAGGGCAGCAATAATTTTGTATTAAGAGTAAAAGGCGAAAGTATGATTAATGCAGGAATTTTAGATGAAGATTACGTTGTAGTAGACAAAAAAAATACAGCCTTGAATTCTCAGATAGTAGTTGCACTTATAAATGGTGAATCTGCTACGGTTAAGAGATTTTTTAAAGAAGGAAATTTGATAAGACTTCAGCCAGAAAATGATTTTATGGAACCAATTATGCTTAATGACTCAGAAGTTGAAATTGTAGGTATTGTAACTGGTGTATTTAGAGTTATAAAATAGCTATTAAAGAATACTCAAAAAAATAAGCTATTCGTATAGATAAAATATGTTATCTATTGATTATAGCTTATTTTTTTATGCATTTAGCTTATTATTTATCTTTTTTATTATTTTCCATAACATATATCACAGGGGTCATTCTTCTTACTTTCTGCAATTGTACCTGATAATATTTTTTTACTTCTTGAAAGTCCACTACAGTTTTTTGTAGAGTGATAACTCTTCCCTTTTGGAGTAAAATACACTATTTCTGATGTATTTGATAAATTTTGTTCTTTATTTAAAGATTCGTCTTTTGTTGTATTATTATTTGATTTTTCATAATTTCCATCTTCTCTAACACCCTTTTTATAGCTTCCATCTTTACAACTTGTAAATACTCCATCGCCTGTGGATTCAAATACTATATCTGAACACTCATCACTTCTATGTACCTTTACTCCCATTTTTTCTAATTTATTCATTGTTTCTTGATGTGGATGTCCATATGAATTACCTTTCCCTACTAAAAGAACTGCATATTCAGGTGCTACTTTATCTAAAAACGCTTGAGATGAACTACTGCGAGAACCATGATGAGCCACTTTTAAAAGATCTACTTTTCCTAGCTTTGGTAATATCTCTTTTTCTGTACCTTCTTCAGCATCACCTGTAAATAAAGCTTTATCCTTACCATTAGTATATACAAGAACTAGAGATTGTTCATTAGTGGTATCTCCACCATTTGTATTTAAAACTTCAAAGTAAGAATCTTCTAGATAAAACTTCTTATTTTCAAGTGGCACGCTTGGAGATAAATCCTTATTTGCCAAAGCATTTATAAAATCTCTATAGCTTTTCGTTTCTGCTGAACCATTAGATACAAAAACATTTTCTATATTAAAGTTTTTGACAACAGAATCAAGTCCACCTAAATGATCTGCATGAGAATGGGTAGCTATAAGATACTTAATATCTTTTACACCTTGATTATTAAGATAGTCTACCATTAAATTTTCATCATCATTATCTCCACCATCTATCAATGTAAAAGTTTTGCCATCTTGAATTAATATAGCATCACTATTTCCAGTGTTGATAAAATGAATTTTTACATTTTTATCACTTGATATACTACTAGATAAGGAATCTTGGTTATTTGATTGATTGTTGCCGTTATCTGATGTATCACAACCAGTCAAATAAATTGATATAGATATTATCAGTAAAAATACTAAAGCTTTGACTTTAGAATTTTTTTTATTATTTATATTTCTTTCTGTCACAAACTACTCCTCCATTTTACAATAAGTTGATAATTACTTTGTTTACTCTCCTAAGACCTCCTTTATTGTATAAATTTTCATCTATCATTTCTATATTTTATAATTCTCTATACAAATTGTCAAAATAAAATTACATTAGACTATATATAAAGACAAAAAACGCATCTCTAAATAAAATCATATCTTATGTGCAATTCAAACAAGTCGCAGTTGATTTTTTTGCTTAATTAGTATGGAAATAAATAAAAAAGGTATAAAGAGCTACTCTCTTTATACCTTATGGAATACATTTTAGAAATATAAAAAGCTATAACTGCTACAATTGAAAACAGGTATAGCTTTTATGTACACTTCTCTGACAATCATAACACTATATGCGTTTTTATGATATTTTTTTACATAATATTCTAAATGGCAACTTTTAAAACATAACATGAACAATTGACACCTTATAAGTTTTATATTATATAAAATGAAATATTTTACATCAGTAGTACCCAGTTATGCATTTTAAACGCCCATTTACGTTTAATATATTGCAAATTTTTTCCAAAAACTATAATATGTTAAGTATCAACAAAAATAAATAAACTTTTTCCTTAAAGAAGGCCTAAAGCTCACACCAACTGCCTTCTTTTTTTTTATAAAAATTTAACTATTTATTTTGATTAATATTTATTTCATATTTTAGCTCTACTCTTCTAGATGCATCTCTGTTTATACTCTTATCTTCATTTTTTATAAGTTCAGCTTTTGATCTTCCTATTGCAATAATATGTCTAGTAACCTTATCTTTATATTTATAGTTACCAATCTCATCCCCTACTATATACTTTGCAACACTATATGCTCTTCTTTGAGATAAATCTAAGTTGTATATATAGCTTCCTACATCATCTGTATGACCTTCTATAACTATTTTTGATATATAGTCCCCATAATCTTTATAAATAGTTTCTATGTACTTTGGAACAAACATTTTTAACATTTCTTTAGCCTCTGGTTTTAAAACATCGCTATCTACATCAAACATAGTTCTTTCACCAAAAGTTACTTGACCATTAGCCTTATCTACTTTCACAGGCATACCACTTTTTTTTAAGGTCTCCTCAACAGAAGCATTGACATTTTTAGCTAAATCTTGCTCGACAGAACCTGAAATACTTTCTGAACTAAATAAGATAAGAATTACAACCATCAATACAGTTGATAATAAATCTGTAAATGTTGGCCAAAAGCTACTCTTTTCAAATTCTCTGTTAACAGTTCTTCTATATTTATTATTCATTTAACTCATCCTCACCTATGACCTTTATTTCTTTATCTTCTATCTCATAAATCTCTTCGTTGAAAGGGTTAAATACACTATCAATATCATTTTTAAATAGCTCTTCACTATCAAGAGGAACTTCATCTTGCATAAAAGAGTTGTTAAACATAACATCTAATTTATCTTGAATATCTAAAGAGTTCTCAAACATTATATCCAGTTTAACTTGTAGGTCATCAGAAAATTTTTCAATAATGCTTGAAAGATTTTTTATTGAATCATCTAGAGTAAATTTTTCATCTAAAAGGATTTTTTGATTTTGAGATATTTTATTTTCATGAGTCATTAATTTAGTTAATAAATCTTGAGCACTTCTTTCATATAAAGCAAATCCTGCATTTATATTTTTTATATAATCTCTGATTTTAAACTGGCTTTCAGTAGCATTGTATATATTTTTTGAGGATTCTTTTATGTCAAATAAAATCTCTTTATTTATATTATCTTGATTATCATACTTATCAAACAATTTTACAAATTTTACATTCAAAATATTAAACTGTTTATCTAATTTTCTTACGCTTTGGTCAAATGTCTTAATAGAACTTTGAGAACCTTCTAAAAGACCTTTTAAAGCTTCTATCCCACTTATAAATTCATCATTGAAGTCATTTAAATCTTTAGAAATTTTATCAAATTTTTCAATAGCCTCTATAGACTTGCTTATTTGTTTTATTGTATTTTTTACCTCTTCTACCTTTAAATCCATTCTTTCTGATTTAAAATGAGTTATCTCAGATGTCAGTAAATTTTCGCATTTTAACATTATCTGTATTAGGACATGCTCACAATCTTTTATCTTTGTAAAGTAACCTATAATTAGAGAAAACACAACTCCAAATATACTTGTTGTAAATGCAGTCTGCATACTACTAATAGTTGAAGGAAGTGAATTTATAATGTCTTTAGTATCAACACATAAAAGCATTGCAGAAAGCCCAACAAATGTACCTAAAACTCCTAACAATATACTTATTGAAGATGAATTCTTTATGCTTCTAATCTTCTCTAACAGTGGCAAATTATTATGTTTTAAATCTGATACAACTTCTTCTATAAATGAAGTTATATTTACGTCTGAATAAGGATTTTCTTTACTATATGTATAGTAATCATTCCTTATCTTTCCATAAAATTCACTCGTTTTATGGTTTCTATTGATTTCCTCTAATTTTGAACTTACAAATGAGTATACTCTGTTATTTTCTATTATCTTAAAAACAGAATACATAGTTATTGCAAGTAAAAACAATATAGTTATTGGATTAGTAAATATTGACTCTATTAAATTCGTTATTATGTTACTCAATTTTATCCCCTACCTTATAATTTATTTATCTATAATTTATACGTACAAGTTACTAAGAAAATACGTAAATAAACAAAATATTTATATTATATTTATGAAAAATGGTACAAATAGGTCATATTGTTAATAACATAATATATACGAGCTAAAAGTTATAGGGGGTGGCACAATGAATGACAACATAGTAGAAGTTAAAAATATAAATATGAACTTCTACACTAAGGAAGGCGAGCTTGAAGTATTAAAAGATGTCAATTTTAACCTGAAAGAAGGGGAAATATTAACTTTGCTTGGTCCTTCTGGAAGCGGTAAATCTACAATTTTAAATATTCTTACTAATCTTTTAAAACCAACTAGTGGCGATGTAAAGATTACTGGAAATATTGGATATATGTTTCAAAAAGATAATTTGCTTGAATGGAGAAATATAATGGATAATATAACTATTGGCTTAGAAATTCAAGGCAAAAAAGATAAAAAATCTTTAGATAGAGTTGAAAGTCTTTTAAAGACTTATGGATTATGGGATTTTAGAAACATGTACCCAAAAGAATTATCTGGGGGTATGAGACAAAGGGTTGCACTTATTAGAACACTTTCTGTAAATCCAGATATTTTACTTTTAGATGAACCTTTTTCAGCTCTTGATTATCAGACGAGATTGTTAGTTTGTGATGACGTTTATAGTATTATTAAAAATGAGAATAAGTCTACTATTTTGGTTACACATGATATTGGTGAAGCACTATGTATAAAAGTGCAACTTTAGAAAAATAAATAATTTTTCTTTAGCTTTTTCTTTATTACAATCTAATAAATCCCCTACAAACTTTGATATATCTATAAAATTATTTCTAATATAAATATCTAAGTGAAGATTATCAACAACAGTCACGCTTTGAAATTTTTTAAAATAATCCCAAAACGTTCAAAGACTATGCTTTGAAATATTTCAAAACATAGTCTTTTTTAAAATACGAAAATATATTATTTTTAGATATTACTATTATAATCCTTCAAATGCACTTCTTATTCTATTCATACATTCTTCTATAATTGGTCTAGGTGAAGCAACATTTATTCTTTCAAATCCTGCTCCTTCTTCTCCAAACATGTATCCTTCATCTAGCAATACCTTCGCCTTGTTAAACATTATATCTTCAAGTTGTTTTGCATCTAACCCATATCCTCTAAAGTCTAACCAAACTAAATAAGTTCCTTGAGATTTTATCATTTTTACTTTAGGCATATACTCATTAACAAAATCTTCTACATATTTAATATTGCCATCTATATACTCATTTACTTGATTCATCCAATCTTCACAATCATTATAAGCAACTTTAGTAGCAACTATTGCAAATGGATTGGGTAAGAATATGGCTAATTTAGCATCTGTTTCAAGCATCCATTTTTCTTGTAATTCTTTATTGTTGATTACTATATTTGATAATTGCATACCAGCTAAGTTGAAACTCTTACTTGGAGCTGTACAAGTTATTATTCTGTCCTTATAATCAGGGCATGCTACTTCTAATGGTATATGCTTTTCACCTTTACGAATAATATCACAATGTATTTCATCAGATATTATCCATAAATTATATTTCTTACATATATCTACTATTTTTCTAAGCTCTTCTTTTTTCCATACCCTACCAACTGGATTATGAGGGCTACATAATATAAACACCTTATTATTTTCATCTTTAGCTAACTCTTCAAATCCATCATAATCCATAGAATAATGACCATCTTCAAACTTTAAAGGACTATTGACTACCTTTCTTTCATTATTAGTTATCTTAGCTTCAAAAGGATAGTATACAGGTTTTTCTATTATTATACCATCACCCTTTTGTGTTAATATTTGTATGAAAAATCCTAATGCAGGTACAACCCCTGGGCTAAAGAACATATTCTCTTTTTCTATTTTCCAATCAAATCTTCTCTTAAACCATCCGCATACAGCTTCATAATAATCATCAGTTTGTTGAGAGCTGTATCCAAATATTTTTCTGTCTATTCTTTCATGCATTGCATTAATTATCTCAGGAGCACATGCAAAATCCATATCTGCTACCCATAGTGGTAGTGCATCTTCTGAAGAGCCTGGCATAAATTGAGTCTTAAGATCATATTTAAGGCAGTTTGTTCCACTTCTATCTATTACTTCATCAAAATTGTATCTTACTTCAGTTGTTTCCATTTTCTTTCCTCCCAAAATTATTAAATATGTTTTATAACCAAACTTGTCCACCTATTCCTACTGGTATACCTATTGTCATCCAAACTACTACTAAAACTGCAAGCACTGCAAAGTATCCTATAGTGTAAGGTATCATGGCTGAGAATATAGTTCCCATACCTGCATTTTTATCGTATTTTTGAACTGTTGCTAAAAGTATTATAAAGAATGCATTTAATGGTGATAAATGATTAGTTACAGAATCCCCTAGTCTATATACAAACTGAGTAAATGCTGGATGTATGTTTAATTGCATTAACATTGGAACAAATACTGGTCCAAATATCATCCATTTTGTACTTCCACTTATAACAAATATATTTATAAATGCTACTAGTACTAAGAATAGCAGTATTATAGCTTGTGGTGGTAATGGCAATGAGTTAAGTAATGCTCCACCTTTTATAGCTAGTACCTGTGCTAGGTTAGATACCGAGAACAGTGTTAAGAACTGACCTATAACTATTGCAAGTACGATAAACGGTGTCATCGTTGCCATTGATTGACATAATATATCATTTAAGTCTTTTACAGTCTTAATTTTACCAACCTTCATTCCATACACAATCCCTGGTAAGAAGAATAGTATAACTATAAAGAACTGTAAGCAAGACATAAGCGGTGCCCCAAATATTAAAGATCCTTCTGGACTTCTTAAAAAACTATTAGCTGGTATACATAAAGCAACTAATAATGCTACGTAAGCTAATACTGTAAAACCTGCTGACTTTGCTGCTTTTGCTTGTTTTTTTGTAACCTCAAAACCTTGATTATCATCCATGCCTTCTGGCGTACCAGTATATTTACCTAATTTAGGTTCTATAAATTTAACAGTTACTATTGTTGATACTGTAGCTACTATAAATGCAGATACAAATAGTGCATAATAACTAGCTAATAATGTCATATCAAACGCAGGTTGAATAGTTTGAGCTGCTGATATAGTTATTGGTGTTAGCGTAACATCCCATCCACCAGGAATTACAGCTGTTGCAAATCCACCACCAACTGATGCAAATCCACAGAATATACCAGCTAATGGATTTCTGCCTAATCCATAAAATATTGCACCTGCAAGAGTTGGTACTAATACGAAAGCAGCATCACCAGCTTGATTAGCAAATACTCCTATAAAAGCTATTATAAATACAACCGCATTCCCCTTAACTTTTGATAAACTCATTTTTATAGCAGTTGAGAAAAATCCTGTTTTTTCACAAACTCCTGTTGCAACTGCCATAACGAGAACTACCCCAAGTACAGGGAAGTTTTGGAAGTTCTTAACAAATCCTTGCATAAATAGTATTAAACCTTCTGCACTTATTAAGTTCATAACTTCTACTAACTTGCCTGTAGCAGGGCTTATTGCTGAAAAACCTAAAAAGCTTGCCATTGCAGATAATGCTACTACTATCAATGTAATATATGTAAATAATGCTAGTGGATGTGGCATTTTATTTCCAACTCTTTCAATCCACCCTAAAAATCCTCCACCGCTTTTTTTCTTATCTTCCTTTAATGCACCTTGCATTTTTATCCCCCCCATTTATAAAATTAGATTTATTTTAGTTATTATTTTTTATTTAAAAATTCAACTGCATATTTAGCCATAAATTCTAAACCTAACTTTAATGCATCTTCATCTATATTATACTTAGGATGATGTTGTGCATATATTATTCCTTTTTCTTTGTTACCTACCCCTAGATAACAATAAAAACCGGAATACTCTTTTAATATTTCACCATAACAATCTGATGCACATATTGGTTCATAAGGATCTAACTCTAATCCATCTATATTAGAAACTACTTCTTTAGCCATCTTAACTGCTTCTTCATCATTTACAACAGGTCCTATACCTCCAGTATGAGTAACCTTCACATCAACTCCGTAAACTTGTCCAACACCCTCACTTATTTGCTTTATAGTATCAAACACTTTTTTACCTGACTCTTCAGTAAAATGTCTGTATCCACCTATTACCTCTGCGCTGTTTGGAATAATATTTCCTATTGTAGTTCCTCCATGTATTGCACATGCATGTACAACACATTGTTCTAGTACACTTACATAATTAACTGGTATAGAGGATACTTTTAAAACTATATCGCAAGCTGGCTTTATCGGATCTATACTTTGATCTGGTCTAGAACCATGACCACCTCTACCTGTTATATCTATTCTCCAACCAGATCCACCAGCCATACGAGGTCCTGGTTCAACAGAAATTTTACCAGCTTCAATATTTGACCAAACATGAGTAGCTATTAATCTATCTGGCCCTCCATTTTCCTTAAAGTACTGTATTATCTCATTGTGTCCTCCACCAACTTCCTCAGCTGCTTGGAAAACTAATAATACTCTACCTTCTAAATCTTCTTTTATATCATTTAACATATGTGCAAGTCCTAGTAACATAGCTCCATGAGCATCATGTCCACAAGAATGCATTATTCCATCATATTCTGATTTGTATTCTACATCTGAATCTTCTTTCATTGGAAGCGCATCTATATCTCCTCTAATTGCAATTGTCTTACCTTCTTTTTTACCTTCTATCGTAGCTATTACAATATTTGGTTCAATAGATACAAAAGGTACCCCTATTTTTTGTAGTTCTTCCCTTATTCTTTGGGCTGTTCTTATTTCTTTAAAAGATAATTCTGGATACTTATGGAATTCTCTTCTCATCTGAATTACATAGTCTTCATATTTTTCACTTAATTGTTTTAAATTCATAACATCCCCCTAAAATAGTTATTATAATTTAAATATAGTTTAGATGCTAAACTATATTTAAATAGTAGCACTACTTTTTCCTTATGTCAATATAAAACGTTTTCATTTTTGTTTTTCTCAATCTTTTTTATTTTTCTCTGCATTAAATCCATATATAACAGCATCTTTCTATTTATATCTCTATTTTCATCTTAATCTATTGAAATTTTTTTATTTGTAACAAATTATATAATACTAGATTCTAAACACCAAAAAAGTTTAGCAGTTAAACTTTAAACCACTAAACTTTTTAATTCTATAACTATTATATTTTTATCTTCATATAATATATACTTAATAACTACCTCCATATACTAACTATATATCATCTATTTCTTTCTATTTAGCTTCAATCTTAGCTACTCTTTTTCAGAATCATTATTTTCCTGTGGATATTCTTCTAATAAATTAATAAACAAATCAATTACTTTATAAAAACTATCTATTTCCTCTAATGTACATTCTTTGATTAAGTATTCAAATGTTCTTGTAACATCTATAGTATCATATAGCTTATGTGCTTTACTTAACTTTACTCCTGATGTCGTTGGATATAGTAATATAGTTTTTGCATTTCCTTCTTTCTTTTCTTTAGTTATATAACCTTTTTTCTCTAATTTAGATATAGTCTGAGATATTGCACCTTTAGTTCTATTCCACATTTTAGCTAATTGAGTTGGGCTTATTCCTGGATTTTCTTCAATCGCTGTTAGCATATGTACCTCAGCCATGTTTATAAGTTCTCCAGTTCCATAATCTTTAGGCTTATTGATAAAATCATTATATAATATTACAAATTTATATAATGAGTTTGATTTCGCTTTAAGATACAAAAAAATATCATTCATACTTGCTTGTTCTTTCTTTACTATCTCTTCCATTATAGCGTCTCCTTTTAAGTCACTTGTTTCTATATATATTCTAATTGATAAGATTCTCTTTTTAGATATTATACCACATTAACTTTTATTTCAATCAATAAAGGAAACTATTGGAAAATTTTTATTACTTTAAACTTATAGTAATGTAATTTACCAATTATTCCATAAGATTTATTCTGTAATCTATACAAAATATTTTCTTATAAAATAAGATAATGTTCAACTCTAGGCATGACAATAACTGTTTATTATCCTTGAATCATAAGGAGATACAAATTTACTTTCCTACTTCTTTTTAAATAGTTATACACTCTTCATAATTAAAAGGGGCTGTCTTAAAACATAGGATAAGCTTCTTATTGTCGAAATTGTGAAAATATATTTGATTTCATACAAAAAGAGTGCCTCATGAACTAAAAAGTTCACTTTGAGACACCCCTTAATTATTGATGGTTTGTGTTTTAAATTATTTATTTGATTATTATTAACTTAGTTTAGTTTCTTGTTAATTTTGAGATGCCCAATCTGCTGGATATGTTACATATATAAATCTAGCATAATCAGGTACAGAAAATTGTATCTTACTTCCTTTTGGTATAAATATCAACTCACCTGAAGAAGCAGAAACCTTTCTTCCATCTATTACTATATCTAAAGTTCCATCTATTACATAATCTATTTCATCATAGTTTAGAGTCCAGTCAAAAGTAGTTTCCTTCATTTCCATCATACCACAACCTAATCTAGGACTTTCCTCTAATGTAAATAAATCCTTTGTATAAACTACATCATTAGGGTTTCCTGTGTCCAATCTATCGGATTCACTAACCTTTACTGTTGGTAACTTTATAGAAGTTATTCCACTAATATCTTTATTTCTAACAAAATCTACAGTATCTTTAGTTCCGTTTATTTTTTCTTCTATTATTTGTCTTACTAATGTTTCAATTAAATTTTTATCTATATTTGCTATATCCATCTTATGCATTCTCCTTTTTTAGTGTCTTATTTGCGATAAGCATAGCTAATAATACTGCTGTTATACCACCAACCAATTTAGCAACTATCATTGGTGTTATCATATTAGCATTAAATCCCGCTGTAAATCCTAAGTGATCTCCAAATACGAATGCTGCCGATACAGAGAATGCCACATTTATTATCTTACCTCTATTATCCATATCTTTCATCATACCAAACATTGGTATACAGTTAGCCAAACTTGCAACAAGCCCTGCCGCTGATACATCATTCATTCCAAGAACTTTCCCTAAAGCCATTAATGGTTTGTTGAACACTTTTGTTATAACAAATACTAATGGAAATGCCCCTGCTAAAACTATTGCTATATCTCCTACTATTTCTATACCTTCACCTATTGGTTTCATTCCAGGTATTACAACTATTCCTGTTAATGCTTCAACTATTGCTGCAGCAAGTCCTAGAGTTATAACGATTACTACACCTTTTCCAAAGTATGTGAACCCCTTTATCATAGCATTTTCAAACTTCAATAATCCAAGTGCTATAACTACTGCAAATATTATTATTGGCACTAAGTTTCTAAGAACCATCATTACTTCAAATCCTGCAACTAATCCACCAACGAATGCTCCAATAGGTATCGTTATTATCCCTGCAAGTATTCCTGTTGCTAAGAATTTTTGGTCTTCTTTTTCTATTATTCCAAGTGCAACTGGTATTATAAATACTATTGTAGGTCCCATCATAGCACCTACTATTAATCCACCAAATAATCCGGCATTGGGGTCTTTTGCAAGTTCAAGAGCAAGTGGTGCACCACCCATATCATTAGCTAATAAACTTCCCGCAAACATAGCTGGGTCAGCTCCAAGCATATCAAATACTGGTACTACAACTGGTCTTAATACATCAGCAAGTACTGGTGCTAGACATATAACACCAACCATTGCAACTGCAAGTGAACCCATTGCCATTATACCTTCTTCAAATTGCTCTCCAAGACCAAATTTATTGCCTATACATTTATCTATAGCTCCAAGTACCATGAAGACTACCATTACATAGATTATAATTTCGTTTATACTCATAATTCCCCCCATTATTTTATTAGACTTGTTATTATTTGACTGTCTACTGATGATATTACAGTCTTATAGATTATTTCTTTTTCTTTTACAACATTTTCACTTTCTTTTAATGCATATTCTAAACTACTTAAATCTCCTGATACTATATATACTAATTTTCCACCTATAGCAAAAGATAATTGGAGTTTTACCAATACTAAGTCACCTGATTTTAAAGTCTTATCAAGCATTTTTATTCCAGCACATACTTTACTACTCTCAACAATCCCTATAGAGACTATATTATCTAATGCCTGGTACTTATTTTTAAATCCATTTAATATTTCTTGTGAAATTGAATTTATTACAAAATTATCTACAATGTATCTTTCTCCAAGCTCTATTCCATAATTTATACATTCATTTACATAAGAAGTTTCTCCACCTACTATTATTAAAAATTTACCTGGACAAATACTCTTTAAATATAGTACATCAACTGAGGATTTTTTTACCATTTCATTAGATACTTCTATACCTTTAGCTATACTTTTAAACTCTATAGCACCTATGCTTTTATTCATCAAACACCTCAAATGAATCAACCACTCCAACTATAGTCGCATCTACTGGAACATGCTTTTTTTCAATAGATTCTCTTGCTGAGGAACCTTTGGATATAAGAACTAAGTCTCCATTTCCTGCTCCCGCATTATCGGCTGCAACCATGAAGCCTTCTTTGTATGTGTCTTTAGTTTTTAAAATCTTTACTACTAAAAGTTTTTGACCACACAGTTTTTCATCTTTTCTTGTAGCCCAAACATTACCTACAACTTTTCCTATATCCATAAAATTACCTCCTTACATTTTCTTTAGCTTGAGATGGTGTATTCTCATGAAGTCTACTGCTAATGGAGTTATTATACTTTTTTTATTAACCAATATATTTTTAACACCATTTATAGTAGGTTTTCTTAAATCAGCTTCTGATATAAGCTTTTTATTTCTTAAATCTAAACTAAATTCATTATCTATATTTGTATTCTCTGTATTGATTAAACTTATAGAGTCTTTATTTAAAGTTTGTTTATTTTCGCTTTCAAAGCCTATATCACTTGATATTCCACTTTGTGTACTTAACTTACTTTTAGCTACAGTATTTAAATCTTTTATAATTTCTACACCAAATTTACATATTTCATCTTCAAATGATATAAATTTTTTATATAATGCTTTTGGTGCAGTATTTTTATATTTTTTATATTCAATTCCTTCGTCTAAGACATATACTTTTTTACCCTTCATAATCATCTTTAGTATAAATCTTTCTTCTTCACTTGTTGAATTTCCAAACGCTAAGTTTGATAATCCTCTCATACAAAGCTTTGAAACTATCACTATTTCACATTCTTTTACACTTTTATCAAATTCTACTATTTCAAGTTTATCTTTTAATAAGTTGAATTTACTGATATCCTGTTCAAATACAATTACAGCTTTAGGCTTATTAGATACTTTTAGTTCATCGCTATTTATTTTTTTATAGATTTCTTCCATTATTAAATCTATAAGATTATCATAATTCATATTAAATCCTCCCTAGAGGTAATCTACATAGCAGATTAAATTTATGCTTTCTTTATTATTTTAGCAACAGTTCCCTTAGAATAACCACATGCATTGGCCTCATCATAATCTATGTGCATGTAAGTTTTAAAATTGTCACTAACTCTTATTACTACATCATCAAATGTTAAAGGTCTCTGACCCATAACCTTAGCTTCAACTATTTCTTTATCACATACATTGAATTTTTCAGCATCATTAGGAGTCATATGTATATGTCTTTTAGCAACCATTAACCCCTTGTTAAGTTCAACTTCACCATGTTGTGTTGATATTTTAATACTTAAAGTACCTTCTAAGTCTCCGCTTTGTTTTATAGGAGCTTTTAATCCAAGAGTTGAACCATCTGTTAAAGAGATTTCTACCTGAGTTTTTTCTCTACATGGCCCAAGTACAACTACATTTTTTATACTTCCTTTAGGTCCAGTTATTGTAACTCTTTCCTTACAAGCATATTGACCTGGTTGAGATAAGTCTTTTAATTTTGTAAGGGTATAGCCCTTTCCAAATAGCTTATCTACATCTTCTCTACTTAAGTGAACATGCCTTCCTGATGCTTCAACTTCTATAAACGCTTCCTTTTTAACTCTATTTATTACTTCTTCTACTATTTCGTTTAATAGACTCTCCATTACATCCTCCAACTACTTATACTTATTAGTTCTAATTTTATATATCATTATCCAAAATACAGATGATAATCTATTAAGTGCCCTTATTAAATCTTCTCTATGAACATTTCCATACTCACCTTTAAAAGCTTCATAAGCTGCAAGTTCAACCTCTCGTGTATTACTTCTTATACTATTTATAGCAACTACAGCTTCACCCATTTCATAACTTGGGAATTCGTGTCCTATGCCAAAATATTTTTTTGGATAGTGAGATTGTTCTCTAAGTTCTTGTGGAGTTAATCCTAAAAGTTTAAAGTCTTCTAGTTTTTCTTCCAAAACTTCACATCTCATTATATTTCTTACAAAGTCTAATACCTCTTGTAATTCCTTAACAAGCTTTGGCATATCTAGCTTTTGACAAAGAACTTGAGTTTTTAGTATTTCTGATTCAAGGGAATCTATTTTACCTCTTAGTATTATTCTTTTATGGTCTTTAAAAACTAAAAGATTTCCATATAATTGAGTCATATGTTCTGGCTTTTCATCCAATTTAGCACCAAATATAGTAGTATATTTATACGTTTTCTCTTTAACTACTTCTTTTATGACTTCTTTAGGTTCATTATTTATAGCTGAAAGTTTATCAACATATTTAAGTTCAATACTTCTCTCAGCTAAATAAGATTTTGCAGAAGGCGTTATTATTTGTCCTTTTTCTATATAAAATTCAGTTATATTGTCTTTGTTTTTTCCAATTTTTCTTTTTACTTCATTTTCTGTTAAAACACCCATTTTATCACATCTCCTATTAGATGTATAAAAAAGACTACCTCAAAATACATTGAGTTTATTGTAAGACTCATTTTTGAGATAGCCTCTTTTTTTAATCAAAATTTAAATTTTAAAAGTATGTTTATATTACTCAGCTGATACTTTTGGTAATATAGCATCTACTTCAAAATGTGGTCTTGGTATAACATGAACTGATATCAGTTCTCCAACTCTCTCAGCAGCTGCAGCTCCAGCATCTGTAGCAGCTTTAACAGCTCCAACATCTCCTCTTACCATTACAGTAACTAATCCTCCACCTACTTGTTCTTTTCCTACTAATTGCACGTTTGCAGCTTTAACCATTGCATCTGCTGCTTCTATCGCTCCTACTAATCCTTTAGTTTCTATCATTCCTAATGCATTTGCACTTGCCATAATCTTATCCTCCAAAAATTTAATATTATTTTATAGTTTGTATTTTTAGAAATCTATAGTTATAAACTATAAATTTCATTGTTTATTTTAGTTATGCTAGTTCTTTGACTAATCTTTGAACTAAAAGATTTATTAATTCTTCTTTGTCCATTGAGTCAAACATTGATTTTTCAACTTGAGATTTACTTCTTCCAAGTTCTTCTATTTCTTTGATTCCATAAGCCACTCTTTTAATATTTATCAAATCAAGTGGACCCACATTGTTTGAAGTTGAGCTTCCACCTATTGCACCACAACCAAGTGTTAGTGCTGGTATAAGGTTTGTTGATGCACCTATTCCTCCAAGTGCTGAAGGAGTATTCACAAGTATTCTTGATACTGGCATGTTAAGAGCAAATCTTTTTACCAATTCTTCATCATTTGCATGCATTGAGAAAGTGTGTCCAGCACCTTCATTTAACAGTATTTCTCTACATCTATTCATAATAGCATCCACATTATCTTCAACATAGAATGCGAGTATTGGTGTAAGTTTTTCTCTTGAATAGGCTACATTATGGCCAACTTTAGTTTCTCTTGCAATTAGAACTTTTGTATTTTTAGGTACATTTGTAAGGTCTGCTAAATTCGCTATTACTTCAACACTTTTACCAACTATTTGTGGATTCATAGTACCATTAGCTCTTAATATAAATTTTGCTAATCTTTCACTTTCTTCTTCATTTAAAAGATATGCACCTTGATTTTTAAGTTCTTTTAAAACAGTTTCTTCCATAGACTTTTCTACTACTATTGATTGCTCTGATGCACATATAACACCATTATCAAAAGTTTTAGAGTCTATTATTCTCTTGACTGCTAATTTAACATTTGCTGATTTATCTATAAATGCTGGTCCATTTCCAGGCCCAACTCCTATAGCTGGTGTTCCTGAAGAGTAAGCAGCTCTAACCATTGCTTCCCCTCCAGTTGCTAATATTAAGTTTGTATCCTTATGCTTCATTAATTCGTTTGTTCCAACTATACTTGGATTAGTTATACATAATATTGAATCCTCTGGTGCTCCAGCATTTATAGCTGCCTCATTTATTATTTTAACTGTTTCAAGTATGCATTTTTTTGCATTTGGATGTGGGGAGAAAACTATAGTATTTCCTGCTTTTATAGATATTATGGTTTTATATATTACTGTTGATGTTGGGTTTGTTGAAGGTATAAGCCCTGCTACAACTCCAACTGGTGTAGCTATATCTATAGTGTTTTCTTTTTTATCCTCGCCAATTATTCCAATAGTTTTTGTATCTTTTAAAGTTTCATAAACTCCCATAGATGCAAAAGTGTTTTTAATTACTTTGTCTTCCCATTTTCCAAATCCAGTTTCTTCATTTGCCATTTTAGCTAACTTAGTAGCATTATTAAATGCTGCATCTGCAATAGACTTTACTATTTTATCTATTTGCTCTTGGCTCATTTTAGAAAGTTTCTCTTGAGCCACTTTAGCCCTTTTTACAAGAGTTCTGACTTCTTGTATAGATACTAAATCTTTATCTAAAAGTGTCATAACTATCTATCCCCTCTGCTAAGCTTTTTAACTAAGTCTATTAACTCTTCTTTTTTAAGAATATTTAAATCCTTATAAGTTATTGAAGAATCTAACTTCTTAGCCATAGCTTTAAGTTTTTTCACACTGTTTTTTGATAAATCATCTTTATCAAAATCAATATTTTCTATTTTAACTTGTTCTAATATTTCTTTACTAGAATTAGAATCTTCTATTTTTTCTTTATTAATTTCAGTTAAACTACCATCAACTATTTCTATTTCATTGTTGACTTTATCTATATGGCTATATAATTTTTCATTATCTTTTTCACTATTTTCAGTGCCATCTAAAATTACATTATCTTTTTCTGATATAGTACTTTCTAATGTATTTTCAAAATTTCTATCTATCTTTTCTAAAGCTTCGCACACTTTAGATTCTTCCTTTTTAAATAAAATATCTGTTACTTCATTATGAATTCTTGGTATAATATGTGATGCTCTTAATGTACCAACTCTTGAAGCTGCCATTTCACCTGCTTCTAGAGCAGATTTAACAGCACCAACGTCTCCACATATTGTTAAAGTAACAATACCTGCTCCAACCTTATCGATTCTTACAATGTTAACATTTGCAGATTTTAAACAAGCATCAGAAGCTTCTATCGCAGCAACATATCCTATTACTTCTATTAAACCTATAGCATCCATCTAACTATCCTAGAATCCTGTTGGATTATCTGCAACTGATTTTACTGCTTCGGCAAATGCATCACATGCTGCTTTACAAGCTGACTGAGAACCTGTAAGTAATGCTCCACCAAAGTTTGTTTCAGTTGGAGGTGCAAATAATTCACACATTTTAACATCTGCTGCCTTCATTGCTGCATCTAAAGCATACATTGCTTCAAGTGGTGGTGCTACTAAATAAGCTAATGCCTCACCTTCTCTTATTCCTGCCACTTCTGAAAGGTATGTTCCTGTTCTTGATACACAATGAGCATAATATGCTATTGAATCATCATCATTTGCACTTATAAAAGTTGCTCCATACTCCATAAAATCAACTACTGCATTTAATCCACTTCTTACTTCAGCTGGACTTGGTCCTGCTATTATTCCTAACACTTCACCAGCAAGTTTTGTTGAAGCATTTGCTGCCCCTGCATACATTGATTTTGCATATACTACATCAACTTCTGAAGCTTTAGTTGCTTCATCAAGAGCTGTGTATGTAACATCATCACAGTCTGCTGTTATTAAGCCCAAGCTTTTATGATGTGCTTTTAGTTCTAGCTTTTGTGCCATTTCTGGGCTTATATTTGAAATTATTTTAACTCCTAGTATATTAGGACGAATCATATCGTTTTTCATATTCTACACTCCCTCGACTTTATTTAAGGTCTATTCCTGAAGCTTTTTTGTCTAGCATAGTTTTTATCAGTTCAGCTATATGAGCACCTGCTTCGACTGCAGTTGTTCCACCTTTGTGAATGTTTGATATAACTGTTCTCTTTGCTTCAGCCATTCCTATATATGGCTTATATGCTATATATGCTGACATTGATTCAGCAGTAACCAATCCTGGTCTTTCTCCAACCAACATACATATAACTTCACAACCTAATTCTTCACCTAAGTGGTCCATAGCACCAACTCTACAGTGTTTAACAAATAAAATTTCACTTGAGTCTATGCCATACATTTTTAGACCTTGTTTTATAGCTGGCACACAATCTTTTAAGTTTGCTTCTATAGCGGCTGAACTAAGTCCATCTCCCACTAATATTAAAACCTTTTGATTTGTTCCAAATTTAGATTTTATACTGTTTATAGTTTCTGGAGAGAATTTTCTTCCTAGGTCTGGTCTAGTTAAGTATTCATCTTTATCTTTACATAAAGTTTCTACTGCAAACATATTGTTTTCTTTTATAAATTCTTCATCTACATAAGAGAATACAGCATCTTGTGCAGCAGCATGGTCTGCTCTAAATCTTAAAACTGTTTCTGTCTTATATCTTGTACCAGCTCTTCCTATACCTAATCTTGCAGGCGTTTTAGCTTTCATATCTAAGTAAGCTTCTGCATCCTTAGGTTTTTTTACTAGTAATTGCTTTCTTATATCAACTTCTGTTATATCATCTATACAAGCATCGTTATCAATTATAGTTTCAGTTGCTTTCTTAACAGTTTCAGATACAACATTAGTATCTAATTCTCCAACCATTTGTCCAACCAACTGTTCTACTAATGCTTTTAAATCCTTCTCATTCATACTAAATACCTCCTATCCTAATAATATAGATGCGTCTCCTGCTAACTCTGTTAACTTACCATCTTTAGAGAATCCCATCTTTTCCATCCAAGCATCAAATTCTTTTATTGCAGTCAATCCAAACATTTCTCTAAGTGATGCTGTTTCATGGTATCCTGTTGTCTGGTAGTTAAGCATAACATCATCTCCATGAGGTATTCCCATAAAGTATGTACATCCTGCTGTTGTCAATAGTATAGCTAAGTTTTCCATATCATTTTGGTCAGCCTTCATATGGTTAGTGTAACAAACATCAACACCCATTGGTAATCCATGTAGTTTACCCATAAAATGGTCTTCAAGTCCTGCCCTTACCACTTCTCTAGCATCATATAAATACTCAGGCCCTATAAATCCAACAACTGTATTTACTAAGAATGGTTCATACTTTTTAGCGAATCCATAACATCTAGCTTCCATAGTAACCTGGTCTATTCCATGATGTGCTTCTGAAGAAAGTTCTGAACCTTGCCCAGTTTCAAAATACATAACATTAGGTCCAGTAGCTGTACCATGTTTTAAAGCTAGTTGTCTGGCTTCCTCGATAGTATCACCATTAAATCCAAATGCTTCATTTCCCTTTTCAGAACCTGCTATAGATTGGAATATTAAATCTGCAGGGGCACCATTTCTTATAGCTTCCATTTGTGTTGTAACATGTGCTAATACGCATGTTTGAGTTGGTATTTGATATTTTTGTTTTACTTCTTCAAATCTTTTTAACACTTTAGTAACACTTTCAACTGAATCGTCAACTGGGTTTAAGCCAAGTACTGCATCTCCTATACCAAAAGTTAAACCTTCAAGAAGTGATGCAAGTATTCCATCTGGGTCGTCTGTAGGATGATTAGGCTGAAGTCTTGCTGATAATGTACCTTGTTCTCCTATAGTTGTATTACAATGAGCAGTAACTTTTATTTTTTTAGCAGCATAAACTAAGTCCATATTTGACATTAACTTTGCAACTGCTGCTATTATTTCAGAAGTTAATCCTCTTGATATTCTTCTTATATCAAGACTTGTAGTATTTGAATCTAATATCCATTCTCTAAGTTCTGATACTGTCCATTCTTTTATTTCCTCATAAACTTTTTCATTTACAGCATCTTGTATTATTCTTGTTACTTCATCTTCTTCATACGCTACTGCAGGATTATTTCTTATATCCTCTAGCTTTATGTGTGATAAAACAACCTTTGCTGCTATTCTTTCTTCAGCTGATTCTGCTGCAAGACCTGCTAATTTATCTCCTGATTTTTCTTCATTAGCTTTAGCCATTACATCATATAAGCTTTTAAACTGATAAGTACGTCCAAATAATTTTGTCTTTAAAATCATTTACTTACCTCCTTCTATTAATTAAAAACTAATGTTTTTATTACCACAGGTAAAACTTTACCTTCCACTATAGGTTTCCCAATGTCAATATAGTCTCCATTTTCGACCTTGACACTGTCTATACAAACAATTTCTTTTTCATAATTTAACAATGCATATATTGCTTGACCTAATACTTTTGCCATATCATTTTCAACAATTACTACAAAAGGCAAATCATTTTCTATGATTTGTTGCATTCCATCCACAAATCCTTTGGCATATTCTTGTATATCTGAAAAGGCTGGATTTTTCTTGCCTATCATAGCTATAGCAACTTTCTGTAAATCATTTTCTAACTTAAACCAGTTAAGTTTATTTTTTATAGCTTCACTGATTTGTTTTGAAGTACCTACTTCTTCATCCATTGATAATTTTAAAACTGGCAAGTTTTTAAGTGGAAAATTTTCACTAGTATATGTTATTGTGCTTCCACTTACCTCAGTAGTATGAGAACCTGCACCAACTACTGTAGCTCTTATTGTCTCCATGGACTTGACTATATTCACTTTTTTAAGGTATTCACAATTTTTTATTGCTTGACCAAGTAAAATTCCTAAATCACCATATTCAAAATAATCTTTTATTTCTCCATCATAGTAAATATAATCAGCTACCCCACCTGAAAATGAGACATTCTTAATATCTTCATCTATATTGATTGATTTATTAGTTATTATAAAATCAAATAAAGGTGTCTGAGTTTTTAATCCTATACTTTCCATTAATAAGTCAACCATTATATTAACTATTGGTTTTGTATTTTCTATTGTAGCTACAGTTCCCACTTGAAGATTTAAATTATTATCTTTTATGATTTTATCTATTTTAGGTGATATATACGTTATTTCTTTACTTATTTTATCTACTTTTATAAGCCTTCCACCTATATCTAAGCATCCAGTATCAGTTACTTCTCCTCTTTTAAATGAGGCTATATTACTAGTTCCCCCACCTATATCTATATTTACAATTGTAGTCGAATGTTCTTTTGAATAAATATGAGCTCCAGCTCCTTTACCTGATATTATACTTTCTAGGTCAGGACCTGCTGTTGCAACAACAAAATCTCCTGCAAATCCACTTAAAGTATGAAGCACATCATTTGCATTTTCTTTTCGAGCTGTTTCTCCAGTTATTATTACTGCTCCTGTATGTATATCTACTTTAGATATATTTGCTTTTTTATATTCACTTTCAACTATTTCTTTTATTTGCTGTCCATTTATTTCATTATTTGAGATAAGGGGAGTGAAATAAACCTTACTTTTATAAATAATTTCTTTGTCTACTATACTTATCCTAGGCACTGAAAAATTTGATTCAGTATTTTCTACTATTAACTTAGAAAAAATCAACTGAGTAGTACTTGTTCCAATGTCAATACCAACACTTAATAACTCTTCTCTCATTTTCTCACCTCCTAAAGTTTAAGTATGTCTTAAACAAGCAAAGAGGCTTAAAGCTATAATAAATATCTGTTAAATTGAATATATATTTACAAGTTTTATAAATACATTCAACTAACTTAATTTATTAATAACCTTAAGCCTCTTTGCTCAATTAAAACTACTACTTTGTAGATGAGTTATTATTTAAATATTAATTTGTGTAGGTATAGTAATTAATACTTCTGTCCCATTTTTACTACTCTTTCTTTTTATACTTCCTTTTAACATTTGAGTTATATAACTATCTATTATATATGTTCCTAAACTATTTTTATTTATATTATCACTATCAAATCCAACTCCATCGTCTATAATAGCTATATTTCTAAAATCATTATCCTTATTTATTAGTATTTGTATGTTGCCACGTTCTCTATCAACGAAAGCATGGTCATAACAATTTTGTAATATTTCATTTATAACTAAAAGTATGGCTGTTGCTTTTTCTCCACTAATTTTAAAATCTTCACCTGTTATGCATATATCTATATCTTTACTAAACAGATAACCACCTTGAATATTTGATACTAATAAGTTGATACCTTCTCGTATAGATATATTATTATCTACTTCCTTAGATAATAGATAGTGAGTTGAAAGTATTGCAAACACTCTATTTATTATATTATCTAAACATTGTTTAACTTCCTCGTTTTGAGATAATCTACTTTGCTTTTTTATTATAGATATTACTGTATGAAGATTATTTTTCACTCTATGGTGAGCTTCTCTAATAGCTACTGTTTTTAAAATTAGTTCTTCTTCCTTTCGCTTTAAATCACTTATATCTTGTACTATTTTACAAACCTTAAATTCATCGTCTTTGATGTATATAGTTTTTATTTTGAAAAACATATTACCTATTGAAACTTCATTTGTTTCATCATAATTTTCATCTATTATTATATCTTCAAATACTTTAGTCTCTATATATAAGTCATTATAATGCATATCTTGTATATCACATTCAAATCCAAGATTTTTATACATCTCATTTGCAATACGATTTTTAATTTTTAGTTTTCCATTTTTATCAAATATAAGTATAGCAGAATTTAAATTATCAACTAAAAAATCATTATTTCCTATCAATTTTATAAACTGATGTAAACTTTTATTTTCTTCATCTTCGTTAGTTTCAAATTCGTTTTTAACTTCACTACTTATATCTTTTTCAACGATTAATACTGCTAGAACTTTGTCCTCTAATATTATTGGCTGAATATTTTGTTTAACCAGCTTGTATTCTTGTGTTAAAGCTTTTATATCTCTTGCTCTTTCTCCAGTTTTTAGGCATTTTATAACTCCTGGTTCATTTTCAATTAGAGCCTTTTTACCTACAACACTTTCACTGTACACTGACTTTTCTTTAGGTCTGCTATGTGCTACAACAATTGCTTCATCATCAATTTTACTTAGTACATCTATAAAAACATCAGCTTCATAAAAGGAAGCCATTAAGTCTAAGGATTTTGATACTTCTATAATTTTTTCAATTTCATTATTATTTAAGTATGTTTGTGTAGTTGCTATCTTTTTTATCGTATTAGTCATCGTATCCTATTATAATCATTTTGGCAATTTCCATCATTGTAGTTCTTTTATCCATACTTAATTTTCTTATTCTAGTGTATGCTTCATCCTCAGAAATTTTAAACTCTCTTATAAGTATACCTTTTGCTCTTTCTACTAATTTTCTTTCATTCAATTTAGAATTTACCTTTTCTAAATCTTTTTTCATTTTTTCAAATTCATTTACCTTATTTAAACACATTTCTATAGTTGGTATAAGTGATTTTTCACTTGCTGTCTTTACTAAGTATCCATAAGCACCTATACTTTTGGCTTTTTCTATGTATTCTTTATCTTCAAATGAAGTTAGTAAAAGCACTCCACCTGCTAGATTTTCTTTACATATTATTTTGCCTGCTTTTATACCATCAAGTATTGGCATTTCTATATCCATTATAACTAAATCGGGTTTGTGTTTTTTGCACATTTCAACAGCTTCAAATCCATCACTTGCTTCTCCTATTATTTCATAACCATGACTTTCTAGTATATCTTTTGTATCCATTCTTAACAGTGGTTCATCATCAACCAATAGTATTTTTTTCCCCATGTTCCTACCTCACTTAAAGATTAAATCTTCTTAGAATAGTTTATATATTTTTTTATAAAATACTAATTTATATTTTCTTTAACTATCCATATAATTTTATCATATTTTTTAGTTAAAAAAACATTTCCCCTTAAATTTCATCTATATTTTTAGATTTTTCTAGATATTTAAATAATTTTTCAAGCCCTATATTATCCACTGTATCTACTTTAAAGATTTGGCTTGCTCCTGCTAGTGAGAGTCTCTCATAAGCTATGTTTACTTCATCTTTAGTAGCTTTATTTATTTTAGTTATAATCCCTATTACGTCTTTGCAAAACATACTTGCAAATCCTGGTGCTATATAATTTTCTTCTTGTGTAGCATCATACACTATGGCTATAATTTTAGCATCTGCTGATGTTGTTATTAATGCATTGTATAGACTTCTATTTTCCATATATTCACCTGGAGTATCTATTGCATTATTGTAGAGTTCTACTGACTGAGTTTTTCTATATTTCAATTCCAATTGGTCTAGTTTTTGACATAGAGTAGTTTTCCCACTACCTGTCTTTCCCATAAATATTATATTCTTCATTGTATTATTATGTCCTTGTTATTTTTGTAGATGAGAAGTTTAACATATTTCCTAAAACTTCTAAAACATCATCTAATGCTGATTCTACAGAACTTACATCACCTGATATTACTACAGAACCACTAAATCTATCTATAAAACCTAAAGATACATTTGAAGATTTTGTAGCAACATCTGCTGCTATTATTGATGCTTCACTTGGTGTTATAGTAAGTATTCCTATTGCATCTTTTTTATCGAGTACCAATCCTAACTTCTTATATATATCTTCATTAGGGTTAGCTATTATATGTGCTAATGTGACCTGTTTCCCAGGAACATATTCTTGAATAACTCTTTGCTTAGATTCTTCAGCCAAATTTATTCCCTACTTTCTTTAAATATAGTTTACTAAAAAGTTATTTGCTTAAAATAAAAGAAGCTCCATAAGAATAGTATTAATATTCCTAAGAAGCTCCGTTGCTTTTTACTAAAGTATCACGCCTTTGTGATACTTTCATTATAGTTTTATGTTTTATATTTGTCAATATATTATTTATATTTTTAAAAACATTTTCCCTATTTGTATAATATTATGTTTACATGTAATAAAGTGTAATTATTTGATATTATTTAATATACTTATTATATCCTCTTCAGTTGGCACTTTAGGATTGGTTAATGTGCAAGTATCTTTTATAGCAAGTTTAGCTATTTCTCTTTCTTCATTAATTATATCTCCTAAACTTAATTTACACTGTGTCAATTTAGTTGGCATATTCATCTCTTTTTGTAATTTTTTTATTTCATTTACTAAGTTTTTAACAGCTATTCTTATATTACCATTCCCAAGCCCTACTAATTCTGCTATTTGTGCATATTTCATAGCTGTATCTGAGTAAGTTGGATTGGTATATCCTACTATTGATGCATTATATTCTATAACATGTGGAAGTAATATTGAATTTGCTCTTCCATGTGGTATATGAAATTTCCCACCTAATACATGTGCTATAGAATGATTTATACCAAGTGATGTTTGGTTAAATGCCATACCTGCTATACAAGAGGCATTGTGCATTTTTTCTCTAGCTTCTATATCATTTCCATCTTTATATGCCTTTATTAAATACTTAAATACTAGTTTTATAGCTTTTTCAGCTAGTGCATCTGAAAAGTCATTAGAATTTGTAGATACATAAGCTTCTATCGCATGTGTCAATACATCCATACCTGTATCTGCTGTTATAAAGTTTGGTACAGTTTTTACAAGTTCTGGGTCTAGTATTGCCATATTTGGAAGCAAATCATCACTTACTAATGGATACTTACATCCCTTTTGATTATCTGATATTACTGCAAATGATGTTACCTCTGAACCTGTTCCACTTGTTGTTGGTATTGCTATAAATTCTACTTCGTCAGTTGTTAATATTTTTTTAGAAAAATCCATTATAGATTTCGCAGCATCTATTGCAGAACCTCCACCTAATGCTATTATTACATCTGGATTTATAGATTTAAATGCTTCTATTCCTGCTACTACTATTTCTATTGGTGGGTCTGGTACTATTTCTTCAAAAACTTGATATGTTGAATTTATTAAGTTACATGTTATTTTATCTATTGTTTTTGATTTAACCATAAATGGGTCTGTTATTATTAATACGTTTTTGTTTTTTAATTCTTGCAGTGCTTTTAGTGAACCTTCTCCAAATTTTATTTTGGTTTTAATCTCAAAATTATTCAAATTACCATCCTCCTTAAGTTAAATACGCAAAAAAGCTCCATAGACTTTATCTATGGAGCTCCATTGCTCTTTTAACACTTCGTTGTGCTATATTTAAAAATATACTATTTGATTAATATAATGTCAAGTCATAGTGTATTAAAATCAATAACCTAAGCTTATGTATCAGCTTTACTTACATTTAATTCTTTCTCTAAAACAGTAAAAGCATTATTTAAAATTTCTTTAGGATATTTTTTACTTATTATATTCACAAACCAGTTGGCTTTAGCCATCTCTATTTCATTAAGTTTAGCTTCATCTTTAGGAAAAGTCTCTATAACCTTGATTTCCATATGCAAGCCTCCTACATGTTTTTGTTATAACCACTAATTTTAAAATATTTGGATTCTGACCCTCTTATATTAATCTATGAAGTTATAGATTTGTCCTGATACAACTAAGTATCAAAATTTCTAATTGATTTGAAATTTTAGTGGCAAAGAAATAAAAGAAATAAATAGTCATATATTATAAAGAGGAGAATTGTATAAATTCAACCAATTAATATGTTCATTTGAAATACTTTATATAAATGATTTCAAATATATAGCCTAATTTGTAGGAGGTCTTAATTTTGAAAGCTGCTATTTATTCAAGAAAATCAAGATTTACTGGTAAAGGTGACTCTATAGAAAATCAAATACAATTATGCATGGATTATGCTAAATCTATTGGTATAAAAGATTTTTTTATATATGAGGATGAAGGTTTTAGTGGTAGTAACATAGATAGACCTCAATTTAAAAAGATGATGCAAGATGCAAAAGATAAAAAATTCAATCATCTAATTTGTTATAGATTAGATAGAATATCAAGAAATGTATCTGATTTTTCTACTTTAATAGAAAAATTAAACAAACTAGATATCTCATTTATATCAATTAAAGAGCAATTTGATACCTCTACTCCAATGGGAAGAGCTATGATGTTTATATCAAGTGTATTTGCCCAATTAGAAAGAGAAACAATTGCAGAACGTATAAAAGATAATATGTACGAATTAGCTCGTAGTGGTAGATGGCTTGGTGGTAAAACACCTCATGGATTTAATAGTGAAAAAATCACTTTTTTAGACGAAAACCTAAAAGAAAGAAGCATGTATAAGCTTCAAGTAAATAATGAACAAATGGAAGTTGTAAAGCTGATATATAATAAATATTTAGAACTTAGGTCTTTATCAAAATTATACAAATATGTCTATCATAATGGGATAAGAGGTCCTCATGGCGGTAAATTTGACCCTAGTTCTTTATCTAGGATACTTAGAAATCCAGCATATGTAAAAGCTAATGATGAAATTTTAAAATATCTTAGAAACAATGGTATGGACGTTGTAGGAACTCCAGATAGAAGATGTGGAATACTAACATATGCTAAAAATACATCTGATTCAATAGCAGCAATTGCAAAACATCATGGAGTCATAGAGCCTGACATATGGCTTGAAGTTCAAATTCAGCTAGATAAAAATCGTGATAAGACACCAAGAATAGCAACTGGTAAAACTGCTCTTTTATCTGGTCTTATAAAGTGTGGTAAGTGTGGTGCTAATATGAGAATCACTTATAAAGGTAAAAAAACTGATAAGGATTTAAAATATTATTATGTATGTGGTACTAAAAAAACACTTGGTGTTGATAGTTGTAACTGCAAAAACCTTAATGGACCATTAGTTGAAAGTTTAGTTGTAGATAAAATTAAAAACTGTAATGTAGAGTCTATCATAAGTGCATTTAATATCAATAAAATTAAAATTTGCAATATTTCTAATGATTTACACTCTGAAACTAATTTACTTAAAAGTCAGGTTTCAGATAAAGAGAAACTTATTAACAATTTAATTAAAGAACTTGCAAAAAATACTGGCAGTATTGCTTGTGATTATATAATTTCTCAAGTTGAAAACTTAAATAATGAAATTAGTATCTTAAAGGGTAAAATTAATGACTTGAAATCTAGAGATATAAATATTAGTAGTAATCATCTTAATTTAGACATCATCGTCAGCAATTTAAAAAGATTTAGTGATGAAGTTGATAATGCTAGTTTAGATGATAAGAGATTATTGTTATCCACTATTATTGATTCTGTTATTTGGGATAGTAGTTTAGGAAATCTTAATATTATTTATATGGGTGCTGAAATAGATGATTCTGTTTCTTTAAAACATTAGTTGCACTTTCTTAACGATAGTAGAAGCAATAAGCATATCAGATAAGGTTGCAATATTATCTAAAAGACCTGCTACCATAAAAAACATTTACGACATTGAACTTAATATGGATGGAACAAAAACGCCTCTCAAAACACGTAAAGTTCCTGATTTTCAAAAGTATTTCGACATATTATGGAAGGAGCTAGATACACATGAGGCTTAATAAAAGATCTGAAGGATATATAAACTATGTTAAAGGTGTAAAAAGAGAAAAAAGAAATGTATTGTTCTACCAGTTATTAATTCTAATTGGTTTTATTGTAGTCTGGGAACTTTTAGCTGACTTAAATGTTATAAATACATTTCTATTTAGCAAACCAAGTGATATTTACAATTTATTTATTCAATATGCATCTAGTGGTCAATTATTTAAGCATATTGGAATATCTGTATATGAAACTGTTCTTGGTCTTGTTATAGGGACTGTTTTAGGTATTTTGGTAGCAATTGCTCTTTGGTGGTCAGAGAAATTATCAAAAATATTAGACCCGTTTTTGGTAGTTTTAAATGCTCTTCCTAAGACTGCTTTGGCTCCTATAATCATAGTTTGGGTAGGTGCTGGAATAGAAGGAATCGTCGTAACAGCCGTAACTATTTCTGTTGTTGTTACTATACTTTCAGCTTATAATTATTTTATAAATATGGATGAAGAGAAAATTAAAATGTTAAAAAGTTTTGGAGCGAGTAAATCTCAAATACTTTTTAAACTTATACTACCTGCAAATACAGGAAACTTGATAAATTTAACTAAGATTAATATTGGTATGGCATGGGTAGGAGTAATAGTTGGAGAATTTTTGGTTTCAAGATATGGAATAGGATACTTAATAGTATACGGCTCTCAAGTATTCAAATTAGATTTAGTAATGATGGGTGTATTTGTATTGGCTATCTGTGCATGGGCAATGTACGCTGTAGTTAATATTATAGAAAAAATATACAATTCTAGATAAATAAAATTTTATTCAAGACATTTGATTATTTTAGTGATTATAATAAGGAATGATTTCTTATAAGTAATCATTTTTCGAAATTAAAGAGATACATTTTTAATAATTAAAGCTGTAGGAATATTTGTGAAGATATAAGACAAATTTACCTACAGTTTTTAGTGTGTAAATAAGAAAGTAAATAATAAAAAAGATTAAATAGTAATTATTTAAGTGATAATTTTAAAACTTACTGAATATAATTATATGTCGGTTAAAGACGTATGAAAATAAAAGGAATTTAGAAGTTCTATGTTGTATAAATAGTGTATATGCAGCATGTAATAAATCTTAGCACTATTTATATTCTGTACAAAAAGATATTTGAAGGGAGATTAAAAATGGGAATATTAGAGGGAGCTGCAATGATAAGAAAAATTGCAATTAAAATAGCTAAAGAAAAAGGAATTACAGAACAAAAGGCATGGCCTGAAGCTGTAAAAGAATTTAAAGAAAAATATGAACTTGTATTATAAACCTTGATTATAAAACTGTCTCGATTTTATTGAGACAGTTTTCTTATTTTAAATTACTTTATTTATAGTATATTTATA
>NZ_AVHW01000070.1 GCF_000449425.2 Clostridioides difficile CD160 | reverse complement strand
ATTTGTTTTTAATACTATTTTTAAGGTATAAACCTTATATATTAGACATAAGTTTGGAGGGATTAATTTGGAAAATAAAATTGAAAATAGATGTTCATGGCAAGAATATTTTATGAGATTGTGTGAAACAGTAGCTGAAAGAGGGACTTGTGATAGAGCTTATGTAGGTGCTATAATTGTAAACTCAGAAAATAGAATTGTGTCTACTGGTTATAATGGTAGCATTTCTGGAGATAAGCATTGTAGCGAAGTTGGTCATGAGATGAGAGATGGACATTGTATTAGAACAATTCATGCTGAACAAAATGCTCTTTACTATTGCGCAAAAGAAGGTATTGCAGTTAAGGACTGTTCCATTTATGTAACTCATTTTCCTTGTTTAAATTGTACTAAGGCTATAATTCAATCTGGAATTAAACATATATATTATAGAAATGGATATAGAATAGACGAATATGCTATAAAATTATTGCAATCAAGCAATGTCTTATATACAAAACTATAACTTTAATACTTCTTAGCTAATACTCTATAAATTTACAAGATATCTTATATTAAAGCTATAAGGTATAAAAAGAAACAAATTTCTAAGTTATGCATATATTAAATAGAGGTTAAATTTAATTGAAAAGGAGATGCATAATTTGAAAGTAGTAGTAATACCAGGGCATACTTTAACTGGAAAAGGTACAGGAGCTGTTGGATATATAAATGAAGGTAAAGAAACAAGAATAATGAACGACTTGATTGTCAAATGGCTTAAAATAGGAGGAGCTACTGTTTATACAGGAAGAGTTGATGAATCAAATAATCATTTGGCAGACCAATGTAAAATAGCAAACAAACAAGAAACTGACTTAGCTGTTCAAATTCATTTTAATGCAAATGTCACAACTTCAGCTCCAGAAGGTACAGAAACAATATATAAAACTACTAATGGCAAAATACATGCAGAAAGAGTAAATGCTAAATTAGCTACAGTATTCAAAAATAGAGGTGCAAAATCTGATGTTAGAGGTCTTTATTGGCTTAATCATACTGATGCACCAGCAATATTGATAGAAGTATGTTTTGTAGATAGTAAGGCAGATACAGATTACTATATTAACAATAAAGATAAAGTTGCTAAATTGATAGCAGAAGGAATATTAAACAAATCTATATCAAATTCTCAAGGGGGAAATAAAGTGTATGAAAATGTAATAGTTTATACAGGAGACGCAGACAAAGTAGCAGCTCAAATTTTATATTGGCAATTAAAAGATGCTTTAATGGTTGAAGCATCTAGTTATAAGCAAGGTTTAGGTAAAAAAGTTTATGTTGTAGGTGGAGAAGCTAACAGGCTTGTAAAAGGCGATGTAGTAATAAATGGTGCTGATAGATATGAAACTGTTAAATTGGCATTAAAACAAATAGATAAATTATAAAATAAGAATTATTTTTTAAAAACCTAATAAAAGATGTATCTAATTATTAGTTTATTAATTAATAGATACATCTTTATTCATATTCATTTTATTGACAAATTATTTTCTGTTTTAATACTAACTTTCTTATTAAAACCAATATTATTTTTTATCTAGAAAAATATTTTTAATTATGGTCAATATATCAACTATAACATCCATATTTGATTTGACACTATCTTTAGTAACAAGAAAGTCTGCTGTAACTTCAGTAACCGCTTCTGTTACATCTTTCATATTTTCGCCTACTTCTCCAAAATTCTCTACAACACTAGGAAGATTATTTAAAGTTGTATTTATATTTTGAGTATTTTCATTTAACATATTACCAACAGTATTTAAAATCTTATGTAATTTAGCAAGTACAATAATTAAATAAACTAGAGCAACACATCCAAGTACAGCTAATAATATATATATTATACTTATATTAATTGTTATTGTATTGTTCATTCCTATTCCTCAGTAACACTAACTGGTTCAACAATATCTATTACTTTATCTTCCTCATTAGAATGTTCAATATTCTTTTTGTTATCTATATACTTTCTTATTTTTTTCTTTGATTCTATAAAATTTCCTTTTCTATCCTCTAGTTTATCAGACATTTTATCTTTTACATCTACCGTTTTTATGTTTATTTTTTCAACAATTTGTTGTGAAGCATCTTTTATATCTTCTCTTGTCTCTTTGCCTGACTTAGGAGCCAACAATACTCCACTCACTGCCCCAGTAACAGCTCCTAGCACTACACCAGCTGTAGCAACTTTGGCTTGTTTAATTTTTTCAGCTCTCTGTTTAGCTTTTCTTTTATCTTCTATTTTTTTTGATAAACTCATATCCAATCGCCCCTTATTATAATATTTCTAAATATTATAATACATTTTTTTCCATAATGATATAGTTTCTAACTAAATTTTTAGAAACCAATAAAAATTCTTTTATATATTTTCACATGATGATAAGATTATTCATATCATTCCATAAATTACATTGCATTGATGGCTAAAATACAAAAAAATCTTTAACATAAGTAAATATATTTATACTCTAATTCTTCTATATAAAGTTATTTAGTAGCTCAAAAAACAATAAGAGAGGAATTAATCCTCTCTTTTAAATTTAATTAGATTTGGCAGGGCGGCGTATCCTGCATCTCTATTAACTACTCCATAGTAGCGTATTGGGTGCCTTTTCCAACCTCAAATCTAACTAATAAATATCTACGTATATATTATAATTATAACTTATTTAATAATATTCTTCAATAGTTTTGGAAAAATAATAATATTATGTTAACTGTCGTATTGTTTTACTCTTCCACTACTAATTCTACTTTCTAGTTTTGCTTCTTTTATGGCATATAGCGAAGATACATATAAGTAGCCTTTTTTTGTATCTAGTTCTGTAGCTACTAAAATATAATCATCAATTTTTTTTATAAACTCTACACTTTTCCCAGGTTTTTTGGGATGACTACCTATATATTCAGGAGACTTGAGTACCATTTTTATAGTATCTATTATATCATTAACAATATCCTTGCTTAATTGACACCTATGTTTTTTCTTTATATGTTTTATAACACCAGAAGAAGCATAAATTTTACCAGTATATTCAATTCCAGCAAGTTCTGATATTTCTTCATCTATGATTCCAACAACTTTGTCTGTAGACATATAAAGCACGTTCCTTTCTAAGATAAATTACTGTTAATACGGTAAAATTTATTAAAATTAAATATATCTATTTAAAGTATAGTTTATTCCAAAAAGAAAAGATAGTATAATATAGTTTTTTCATATGTGACTTTATATAATCTCTTTTTATATAATTTATAAATAGTAAATAATGTCCTTTTTACAAGTATTTTTTAAATTTATTTAGCTTTGTAGATTTATATTATTCCTATAGGATTATTTGACTAAAAGAAAATAATCTAGTATTTACATGTTATAAAACGTTTTCTTTTAAAGTTTTCTATGATAATATTATTTATATATAAAATAAATTTCCAATAGGAGGATATTATGAACACTCAACAACAAGAAGTATATAGAAAATTGGATGAATTAAATATACCTTATGAAGCTGTGAGTCATCCACCAGTCTATACAATTGAAGAAATGGAACAATTAAAGACATTACATATGGAATTTGTTGTAAAAAATTTATTTCTTCGTGATGCTAAAGGGAAAGAACATTTTTTAGTTGTATTAGGTAAAGACAAAAAAGCAGACTTAAAAGATATTCGTCAACAAATTGATAGTAAACCTCTTAGTTTTGCATCAGAAGAAAGACTTCAAAAATACTTAAAACTTACTAAGGGAGCTGTAACTCCTTTTGGTATATTAAACGATACAGAGGCTATTGTAAAAGTTGTATTTGATAAAGATTTATTAAAAATGGATAAAATAGGTATACATCCAAATGATAATACTGCTACTGTGTTTTTAAAATTTGAAGATATGAAAAAACTTATCGAACAAAATGGAAATGAAATATATTATGTAGAAGTATAATTATTACTTGATAGAAAGGGCAAAAGAACTCACTACTTTTGCCTTCTTTAAAAATACGATTGCCCTTTCAGTTTATCAGTTGAAATTTTATTTATAGTTAAGTCTACTGTTTTTACTATCTTTTTCTTGCAGCTACAAGCAACATCATAGGTCTGCGTAGCTCATCTTTCATTTCAGGAATTGTATCTAATAGTTTTTCTTCTGGTTGAGGTTCAATTATTTCTAATATTTCAAATCCAGTTTTATTCAAAGTATTTAGATAAGTTGTTAGTGTTTTATGATATTTTATAACTTCTTCTCCTAAAAAATTAGCTTTACGCACTCCTTCTGTAAAGTATCTATCTACTGGCCAATGAAGATGATTACCATCCTTGTCACAATACCATTCTTGAGTTCCATATGCAGTGAATATAGGGTGTTCAACAGAAAATACAAAGTCACCTCCACTTGAAAGGCAATCACTTATTTTCTTACATATATCTTCAAATGATTGAATGTAATGCAATGCCAAAGAGCTAATAACCATATCAAAACTATCTTTTGGAAAACTAATATCTTCAATAGGCATACATATGTATTTTATATTATCAAATTTTGTTTTACTTCTAGCTTCTTTTAGCATTTTATCTGAAATATCAATTCCAACAGCAGACTCTGCTCCATTTTCAATTGCATATTGACAGTGCCATCCAAATCCACAACCTAAATCTAAAACTCGTTTTCCTTTAAAGTTAGGTAACATTTTTTTTAAAACATGCCATTCTCCAGCACCTGCTAGTCCATTTATAGAACGTTCCATTTTACTATATTTGTCAAAGAATTCGTCATTATCATATTTATTTTGTTTCATATAATTTCCTCCATTTTTATTATGTTTACTCAGTAATTCTCAATTAAATTTGCACTATAAAGTTAGGTAATTTCATATAAAAACAATCATAATATAACTTTATATATATAAATTCTTTTCATATAAATTAATCTATTTTGTATATATAATAAATTAGTATTTATATATAATACATGAAAATGATAGTATTTTAATTTTACCCTTTAAATTATAAATAATCAATATAATTTATCCATGATTATATATTACTTAAAATTTAAACATAAAACTTAAATTTATTTTTAGGTTTTTGTAGAAATAGAATAAATATAGATACGTTTTTGTAACAACTATAATAAATATTTAATACTATATATTATTCGGATGTCTTATGGGAGGTATTTATTATGTTTAAAAAAATAGTCGCAATTGCAAGTTCTATTGTTATAAGCACGCTATGTCTAACTGGATGTGATTTTAATTCTAATGATAAAAAGGATGACTCTTCTTCATCTAAAAATCTAGATAAAGTAACTATAGCAGAAGTTACTCATTCTGTTTTTTATGCTCCTCAATACGCTGCTATTACAAAAGGTTTTTTTGAAGATGAAGGTATAAAAATAGACCTTATAAATACTCAAGGTGCAGATAAAACTATGGCTGCTTTGATTTCAGGCGAAGCAAATGTAGGTCTAATGGGTCCTGAAGCATCTATATATGTATATAATCAAAACAAAAATGATTATGCAGTAAACTTTGCTCAATTGACTAAAAGAGATGGAAGTTTTTTAGTGGCTAGAAAAAAAATGTCTAATTTCTCTTATGAGGATTTAAAAGGAAAAGAAATATTAGGTGGTAGAAAAGGTGGAGTTCCACTTATGACTTTTGAATATGTTCTAAAAGATAAAGGACTTACTATTGGAGAAAATCTAAAAGCAGGTAATGTTAATGTAAGAACTGATGTACAAAAATCAGTATGTTTATAACATAAACTTATAATCCCTAAACTACATATTTTATAATTGCTTAACTTAAATACAAAACTTCAAAGCTCGAGGATACAGAAATTAACCATAATTTATTTCTGTATCATCGAGTTTTTTATATTATATAGTTTAATTAACTTGGTGTTTTTTAAAATTATTTTTAATAAAAGGTAAGAAAAGAATTGCAAATACTAAACATGTAAAAATAATCATAGTTGGTAAATCTATTATTAGATTGCCAATCTTGTAATCTATATAATTAGCAAACGAAAATGAAATAGCATTTGATGGCAAAATTCGTAAAATCAGATTATAAAGTTTGTTGGTTTCACTATATTGTAAAAATATCGGTACGAAAAGTATTATTATATTCGTAATTAAAACTGGAAAAGGTGATTTCATGCAAGAGGATAATAAAAGTGTAAAACTAATTAATGCTATTAATATAATATAAATAACTAATATACTTAGTAAGGTTGCCTGTAAAAGTGTATATGGATATGGAACTGAACTAGTTGTAAGTTGTAATGGTAAATTCCATCCATCCATTCCAAAAGACAAAGTGAGTATCCCAACACATACAATTGTGTTTATTATAAAAATAATTGTCCCAAATAAAAAGGAACTTATTATTTTGGCTGTTATAACTTTACTTTTTCCATATTTAGAAGATAATATCACTGAATCAGTACCCGATTGATATTCTCCTGAAAATACAGAAGCTATACTTATACAAATAGCTAATATAGTAAAAATCAGTAAATCTCTCGATAATATGAAATAATCCCAACCTTGATAATATCCATTTAAATAGGGTTCGCTTATTTCCTTATTCTTAGATAACCAAAAGTCCTTTTCTTTTTGTGTATAATTTCCATCTGCATATTCCATATTTAAGATTGTATTTATTTTTTCATTTCTAGACTTATAAAAATCAACACCATTTTTTAATGACATTGTTTTAATTATAGAGGAATCAAAATCATTAGGCTTACTATATGACTCTATTATAAAACTGTAAAAACTCTTATTAGGATAAAAGAATTTCCAATAAATATCTGGTTTAAAATCTGAAAAACCATTTTCATCTTTTATAATATTGTCTGAATTATTAAACATTTTTTGATATTCTTTAACTGAGTTTTCTACTTTTTTATCTGTTATGTATCCATCATTTAATTTAGATTGTTGCTTTTTTAGTTCAATAGCCTGTAGACCTCTATACTCTTTTCCGTTCTCGTCATTAGCTCTTTCTTGAAGTGGCATTAAAGAAAAAAGAATTATGCTTAGGGCTAAACTTCCTAAAATAACTGCTATTGTAGACTTTCTTTTTATTATTTTTTTCAATTCAAATTTAACTAGTTTAGACATACTTATCTCCTTATATATATTTATAGTACCTCATTAATACAATATAAATACAAATCTTCTAATGTTGGTTTTAAATTACATGCATTATCGTGTGGTTTCATATCACTTATAATTCTAAGATTTACGACTCCTCCAGAATGATGAATATTTGCTAAACAATATTTATCAGACATATAGTCTACTTCATTTTCATTAACTACACATTTCCATACTTTATCTTCTATTTTTGAAGTTACCTCTTTAACTGAACCAGTTAAAATAAATTTTCCTTTTTTCATTATTAAAATCTTATCTGCAATATGTTCTACATCAGATACAATATGAGTAGATAAAATAACTATTTTCTTTTTAGAGAAGTCTGAAATTAAATTACGAAATCTAACTCGTTCTTTAGGGTCTAGCCCTGCTGTTGGTTCATCTAATATTAAAATTTTAGGGTCATTAAGTAGTGTCTGAGCAAATCCTAGCCTTTGTTTCATGCCTCCAGAGAAAGTTTTTATTTTTTTATTGATTACACCTGATAAACCGACCATTTCTAATAATTCTTGTGTTTTTTTCTTTGCATGACTAGGTATCAACCCTTTTAATGAAGCTATATATAGCATAAATTCTTTTGCAGTAAAATCTGGATAATATCCAAAGTCTTGTGGAAGGTATCCAATCATATCTCTAAAATCTTCTCCCATATCCAAGTTATTTTTCCCATCTATCTTTACTTCTCCAGATGATGGGCTTAATATCCCACAAATCATTCTCATAAGAGTTGTCTTTCCTGCTCCATTTTCTCCTAAAAATCCATATATACCTTCATTTAATCTAAATTCTATTTTATCTACTATAATTTTGTTATTATACTGTTTTGTTAAGCCTTCTACACTTAGCTCCATACTTATTCCTCCCAATACTGTATATTCTTATTTTTTACTTACACAATAATATTTTCAAATGAACGAATATGTCTCCATGTTTTTCTTGTTTCATACATTAAGATTACTGATGTGATTATAAAAACAATTAACCATTGGTTTATTGCTTCAAATTGATATATACTTTTTCTAAAAGTACCTAGTGTAAATATTAATAATACAAGAGATACGCCATATATCATACAATAATAATTTGTATTTTTACCTTTGTTTCTATTTATAATTTCCATACATCCTATACACATTAGATTAAAAGGCACTAGTATATAAATTATTATGTACAGGATATCTAGATTAATGGTTTGTTTTGCAGATATCAAGATAATAAGCATAAACAATAAATCACTTATCCCAAATACAAGCATTCTAGTAGTAATAATTTTATGTAACGTATTTTTTGTTGAAAATTCTATCTCTAAAACACTACTATTATATACTTTTGCTAACTCTTCTATATTAGTTAATATAAGAAGTGGAAATGTCGCAGAAATCAAGGATAAAGTATTGTAAAGTGAATTACTATCTCTTGATGTACTGAATAAAAATACGCATATTATACACAGTACTAAAAATTGAATAACCCAAGTTCTTTTTCGTATAAAACCAATTTGAGAGATGAAAAATTCCATACTATTCATCCTTTTATTAGCATTATTAAATGTTAACTCATGTATAGTTTTAACAGTCTTTTCAAATGCCGAAACATCATATTTTGGAACCTTATATTTAGATAGACTTTCTTTAACTTCTTTATTATTCATAGTTTACCCCCTTCCAGATATAATTTTAGTTTTTTTAATGCTCTATTCATCCTGTACTTAGTAACAGAAACACTTGAATCCATAATCTTAGCAATATCCTTAAATTTTAAATCATGATAATACCTTAAAATTATCACTTCAAATTCTACTTCTGGCAATTTAACCAAAGCTTCTTTTACAAATATTTTGTTTTCAACATCTACTAATTCTTGCTTTGACATCTCTTTATCTAATGACTCTAAATATATTGGTTGCTTTTTCTTCCATAAGTCCTTACACTTGTTTTTTGCAATAACATATAAATAGTTTTCAAACTTACCATAATGTTTATAATCACTTATGTTTTTTATAACTGTTATAAATACATCTTGGGTTAAATCTTGTGCAGTCATTTGATTGTCTACATGGCGATAACAATAACAATAGATGCTGTCATAGTATTTTTTTATTAGAGTATCAAACAATTCTTTTTCTCCTGCTTTTATTCGTGATATAATCCGAGCATCATTCACTATTATCACCTCCGTCATTATATATAACGATTCAAATTATAAAAAAGTCAGTATAAAAAATAATTTATTATTTTTTATAATTATTTATAAATACAACTATCTAACAATTACCCATACTATTAATCAATACACAAACAATTCCATTATGTCAAATATTATACTTTTCATTTTAAGTACTTATAACTCAATAACGAATAGTTTTATCTTTATAAATCCAGTCTGCATAGTACAAATGACTTTTATCATTTTATATAATAAAAACATACTAAAAATCTGATTATCCCCTAGAACACAGTACCTATCCGCATATATACAGGACTAACAAAGCCATTTTACTACTAATTTACTACTACCGAATGAGCCTTGATACGTTGATAAGTCCTAGAAATGCAAAGATATGGTATTAACACATCAGTATTGTATCAAAAAAAACTAAATATTTTATAGAACATGGAACACAAAAAAAGGTGTTCCTTTTCTATTTGCAGGCGTTCTTAATTGAGCGTCTTTTTTCATGCAAAATTACTATGAAAGGAAATACTAATCTGACTGAAAACCTACAACAGTTGAATACTGAAATGGTTCGCTCGGATATTCCTACTAGTTCTATTGTCAACAGCTTTCAAGTATGGAGTGTGACACAGAACAATGAAAATGCCTATGATGTACTCTTTTCAGTAGGACAACAGATTTCAGAGGGCGAGAACAAAAAGAATATCGCTTCCACCTATACTGTTACTGTCTAGTAGATGAAGTAGGCAATATGGTAATTATTAAGAACCCTACCATTGACAGCAAGCCACAAAAGTCAAGCTATGAGCCTGTACTTTCTGATAGTGACTAAACGGTGGACGCAAATACAACAGAGGAAATTAATAGTTTCCTAGACACATTCTTCAAGCTCTATCCTACTGCAACAGAAAAAGAGCTATCTTACTATGTAAGTAATCAAGCACTTGATGTAATTAATAAAGATTATGTATTTGTGGAACTTGTGAATCCTGTTTATACACAAGTTAACAATCAAGTGACCGCTATTGTAACAGTGAAATACCTTGATAAGGAAACCAAAGTTACACAGCTTTCCCAGTTTGAGCTTACTTTGCAGAAAAATGACAACTGGAAAATAATAATGGAATAGTTTCTATGTAAATATATTTTTACTATCTTACCTAACTAATTGAAAGATGATATAATTTAATCAAAGATTTGGTAAGGAGGGATGAATATGCATTTAATTGATTTTATGAATGAAGATATTAAAAAGAAGCTTGTTAAAAAAACGTATAAAAAGAAAGAGACTATTCTTTTTGCTGAGCAAGAAAATGAATATGTAATTCTTATGATTGACGGTATTGCAGAAGCATTCATCTTAAATGTGAAAGGAAACATCTCAACTATTCATCTTTATAGAAGTGGTAGTTTTTTTGGAGAAATGGAACAATTTAATGATGGTAAAAAACCCGTTGAAATTGTCGCTTTCACAGATTGTAATGTATATAAACTTCATAGAGATGATTTTTTAAACTGGTTAAAGGGAGATTTTGAAGCTACAAAATTTCTGATTCGAGAAATATCTAGTAAATTAGTTGTAAATGCTGAATTAATTGAAGAATTATCATCTTTAAGTGTTAAAGAACGACTTCTGAGGTGTATATCCTTACACTATTATAGAAGTGAATTAAATCTGCTTACCAAAAAACAGCTTGCTAGCGAAGTAAACGCTCCAATTAGAAGCATTAATCGTGCTATAAATGAATGTGTACAAGAACATCTAATTGCTTATGAAAACAAAAGATTTAGTGTAATTAATCAGCGAGAGGTATTAAAGAATCTTCCTACAACATAAGTATAATTTCAAAAAAGTATTGGATAATAATTATTCAATACTTTTTTATTTCGGGTCAAGTGACCTATTTTTTTTTATTTCTTCATTATATAATACTCCTATGCATAATTATGTTGGATTGATAGCTAATAAAAGAAAGTGAGAGGTGTTATATTATGACTAAAGCACAACAGGAAATGATACAAAACGTATTAGAATTTTCAAAAAGAGATAGTAGGATAATAGGACTTGCAATTAGCGGTTCTTATATCACAAAATCGTTAGATGAATATTCTGATTTGGATTTTCTGATTGTAGCAGATGATAAATCCTATGAAGAAGTTATCGAAGAGAGATTACTTATTGTGGAACAGTTTGGAACATTAGTTTCTGCTTTTACTGGCGAACACGTTGGAGAACCTAGATTGATAATTTCCCTATATGATTCCCCTGTTCTTCATGTTGATTTTAAGTTTACAACCTTAGATGGTTTACTAGATAGGGTTGAAGATTCAGCTATTCTCTATGAAGAAAACAACTGCATAACAGAAATTTATTCTAAAAAAGAAGCATACTTCCCAACTCCAGACTTACAGTGGATTGAAGATAGATTTTGGATTTGGGTTCATTACGCTTGCACTAAGATTGGACGCAGAGAACTATTTGAAACAATTGATTTTTTATCTTTTTTAAGACAATCAGTACTTGCCCCATTAATACAGCTTCTCTTAGGTAAATTACCTCGTGGAGTTAGAAAAATTGAATTGGACGCACCCCAATATATTGAAGCATTAGAAAAGACAGTTGCTACCCATGAATATGAAAGCTGTGTTAATGCATTGCAGGCTACTATCAACCTGTATCTTGAGTTAAGAGAGGAATTATCACAAAGTCCTATTGTCCGAAAGGTTGAAGCTGAAAGGGTTGCATTACAGTATTTTCAAGATTTAATCAAATAAACCCAAAGTAAAAAAACATTGAATAGTAAATATTCAGTGTTTTTTCATCTTTGGTCAAACGACCTAGATTAGTTGTTGTAACCATTCTATAATTATTTTGAAAGTAACAGTAAGGAGGATAACTATGAGTGATATTTTAAGTAGAATTACAAATAAAATTGGGGATAAGAATATAGTTGATAAGTTATCAGCTCTATCAAAATCAGATTTGAACTCACTTCTATTAGAAGTGTTTGATAGACAAGCAAATACTTTAACTGCAACTGATATTCTAAAGTCATACCAACTAAATAGATTTACTATCCCTAGCGGTATAGATCCAGAAGAAATTCATGCTTTGGAATCAAAATTATTGAGAAAAGCATTCAATATGGATATCAAGACGATTATGCTTTCTCCCTCTGCTCCATTAGGTAGCTGTAGCGTTTTTGGCTCCGTAGATCAATATAACGTAGTAAGTGCTCTACGAGGGACAGAAACACTTGCAGACCCCTCAAATATGTTGGCAATAATTATTGCTGATAAATTAAAAAGAAAAGAAGAAAATAATACCATACCTATCCACATGGCTACTACTGCTAGGGCAATAAGAGCACAAAATTTTGTAGGTAAAGGTTTATATTCACATTTTGGCTTATATTGTATGGTTTCATCTGGTATAGATACAGGGTCTTACACTTGTGAAAAAATGTTGTTAGAAAAGCACTTAAACTATTATAAAGATATATTAAGTGAAATAGAAAATGTTCGTTTCTCTATTATTCTACGCAAAAGAAACGGATACAAAGATAATGACGGATTTTTCGACAGAATGGTTGAAACTATCAAACTTATTTTTCCTAATATAGAGTTATCAATTCATAATGATGATGTTGATAATAATTATTATAAAGGTATCAATTTCAAATTATCGGTCAAACAAGGAAATGAAACCGTTGAAATGGTTGACGGTGGATTTGTTGACTGGACTTATCAAATGCTTGGAAATAAAAAAGAACGCTGTTTGATAAGTGGTATTGGCTTAGAAAGATTTCTTGTAGCTGTTTCATAAAAGAAGAAGAAAAATGGAACTTATAGAGTGGAATTATGCTTATATTACCGATTTAGTTGAGTTTGCGAATGATAAAGAAATTGCAAAGAATCTTCGTGACAACTTCCCCCACCCTTATACGGAGCAAAACGCTAGAGATTTTATTAGTTTTTGTTTGGCAACTCCAGATGTTAAACAACTTAGCTATGCTATTTTTTATCAAGAAAGGGCTATTGGAAGTATCAGCCTAACATTTGAAGAAGATACCTCTATTAATAAAAATGCTGAATTAGGTTACTGGCTTGGTAGGAACAGCAAAGGGATAGCAACAAATGCAGTAAAAGAAATATGCAAAATTGCCTTTGAAAAATACAACCTTAACAAAATTCATGCTAATGTATATTCCTACAATAGAGGGTCAAGTAAATTATTGGAAAAATGTGGTTTTAAGATTGAAGAATACTGTCACAATTCCATAATAAAGAATAGAAACATGATTGATTGCCATGTATATAGTTTAATTCGACCGCAATAGCATTTATTAGAATTAACCTACTTTTTAATAACAGAATAAGTTTTTCCCCTCTATTAATTTCTTATGCATCTTTGTATTTTTATGAAAAGCTAGCCAATGCATATTTCCATACATCAATATGGTGGTGGCTTACAACCAATATAAATTAAATACGTTTTAAAGAATACACATTTTTGCCCTATAGGCAGAGTGTGTATTTTTTTCTCTTTTTTTGAAATTTATCGAAGATTTAACGCCCTCCCACCGTGATAGGAGTAAGCAAGGTTATTTAACTCCTTGTGATGGAAAGGGGGTGAAATCTTATGGTTGATGAAAAGACAATTGAATATCAATTCGACAGTTTCTGTAAAACAGTTTTACGTAACTATGCTAGAGATATTTATGACGAAAATAAACGCAGAAATGATTATTTGGTATCTCTCGAATCTTTGTCACTTGCAGAATTAAGTAAATTGAGTATTTTAGATGATTATGATTCTAACTACATCTGTATGGTTTCTTACGACTACAACATACGAATTGAAGATGTATTAATGGCACAAGCAATCGGAAAACTTACAAAAAGAAAACAAGATATAATTCTACTTTCATTCTTTCTCAACATGACAAATGCTGACATAGCAACATTGATGGATTTAGCAGAAAGTACCGTACATTATCACAAAACAAATGCACTAAAAGAGTTGAAAGAACTCATGGAGGAACATTGAAATGAAACCTACTAAAGAAGTATTACCTTTTACAATTATTTTACTTGCTGTACATGACGATGTAAATGCAATAAACGGAATACTTAAACATTTTGAACACTATATCATTCGTCTTTTTCATATGACGTATCAAGCTCAATTCGGTTATTGAGAGGAGCTTCTTATCATGTCAACTAAAAAAAGACGAGATAATAAAGATAGAATTTTAAGAACTGGAGAGAACCAGAGAAAAGATGGAAGATACGCATATAAGTATGTAGATTCATTTGGTAAACCACAATTTGTTTACTCTTGGAAACTTGTACCTACTGATAAACCCCCAAAGGGAAAACGTGATGATATATTATTAAGGGATAAGGAAAAAGCAATACAAAATGACCTTGATGATAGCATTGACACTATTGGTAAGAAAATGACAGTTTGTCAGTTATACGCTAAAAAGAATGGACTAAGAAAGAATATCCGACTTAACACTAAAAAAGGACGCCATTATCTTATGAAGATTCTGAACAATGACCCACTAGGTGCGAAAAGCATTGATATGGTTAAATTATCAGACGCTAAAAGCTGGGCTATCCGAATGAGTGAAGATGGGTGTGCTTATAAATCCATTGACAATTATAAGCGTTCACTGAAAGTGTCGTTTTTCATGGCAATTCAAGACGACTGTATTAGAAAGAATCCATTTAATTTTCAGTTAAGTGATGTTTTGGAAGATACAACAGAACCAAAAATCGCTCTAACACCAGAACAGGAAATGGGCTTATTATCCTTTATGGAGAGCGATAAGACTTATTGTAAATATTATGATGATGTTGTTATCCTCTTAGAAACAGGACTAAGCATTTCTGAATTATGCGGTTTGACTTTAGAATTGGATATGAAAAATAAAGCCATTATGGTAGACCATCAATTGTTGAGTTATACTAAGGTTGGCTATTATGTAGAAGTTCCAAAGACCACACAGGGTAAGCGAGAAATTCCAATGACTGAAAGAGCTTATCAATCATTTGAACGTATCGTGGAACGGCGTAAGAACGCTAAAGCAGAACCAATCATTGTTGATGGTTACCAGAACTTCCTATTTCTTAAACAAGATGGATTCCCAAAACAAGCAACTCATTATCAAAGCATGTTAAGAGCGTTAGTCAAGAAGTATAAGGACAAGCTACCAAAGATTACGCCACATACCTTTAGGCATACATTCTGTACAAATATGGCTAACAAAGGAATGAGTCCTAATATATTGCAATATATTATGGGGCATAAAAACATTACTATGACGCTTGGCTATTATGCACATGGTTCATTTTATTTACTACTTTTGATGGCATTCTTATACGGTTAAATGCCAACTTATGCAAAGTATCTTCCAAAAAGAAAATGCCGATACTCCTTGTAGATACAGGATATATCGACATTTACCAACTTATGAAAAGATAATCAAATTTAATATAAGTTTTTATAATAAAAAGACAGATATCCCAATAGAAATTATCTGTCTTATTTTAATCTATGTACCTATATTACATTTATATAAAGTATATATAGGTTTATTTTTGTTACTAGCATCAATCTTTAATATCATTTAATAACTTCTCAAACCATTCAATATTCACTAAATGATGAGAACGAGAATTCTCTAACATCCTTTTAAAATAGTGTGAATTTGTTTTATCATTTTCTATAGCTTCATTTAATAGAGAAATTCTTACTTGAGTTTGCTTGATTTGCATCTTTAATAATTCTATTAACTTTTCATTTTTATAGTCATTTGCAAACAATAGTGTTGCGTAAAATGATAGATTTACATACTCTGTCTTAGAACCATATTTATACATTAGTTTTTCAAATTCTTGGCATCCAAGTTCAGTAATCATATAGTTATGAGTTTCCCTATTTTTATTAGGTTGACTATTCTCAACTTTTTCAATAAACTTTTTTTCCTCGAGTTGCTGTAAGTTATAATAAAAAGAACCTTTAGTGAAATTTACTATATACTTGTAATGCTTCTTTTCCATTAATGCTAATAACTCATATCCATAAGAATTTGGATTTTGTTTTAATAATCCTAAAATTAATAATGGTATCAAAAAATCACCTCTTTCAAGCTAAATTTGCGAATATATTAATGGATATTTTATCTAATTATCATTAAGTTTTATAAGTTGAGATTCAAATTCATCATATGATATCTTTCCTAATGCTAAATCCATACTATTTATATATATTTTTTCTGTTTTTGTATATGTTTTAGAATTACTAGATGTTATCAATTCTCTTTCGTTAACTAATGCTTCCATAACGTGCTTTCTCTTATAAAAAGCTTCAAAATAACGCAATCCAAATTTTCTTTGGGATATGGCATCAATATGAATACCATCAGGATTAGATGTCAGACCTGATGCTGTAACAAAATAACAGTTTTCTTGTTCGAAAGCAAATTTTTGCAACTCTTTATTGATAAACTCATGCTCAGTACAACTTTTTCCAAAGCCTACTTTTCCTAAGAAGTCTCCCAAACCACCAATAATAATAGGTATATCTGGAATATTTAATTCTTTTCTAAGAGCCTCAATAATAGAAAGTAATTTTTTATAATAAAATTTATAGTTACCATTATTACTGTCATTTTCTCCTTGATGCCACAAAATCCCTGTCAATTCACTACTTTGCATAGCAAATTTAGCTTCATTTATAGCATGTTTGAAAAGTATACCATCTATATTCCATTCATCTAATGAACTGCCCCCCTCAGCGCAAGGAATTAGCCCAATTTTATCCTCTTTATTTTCACAACACCATACCTCTGCAAATGATGCAGCAAGGCTTATCCCAGATACTGGGCGGTCATAATTAATAGGCTCTGTCATCATTTGCCATCTTCCATTACGTAACATCTGTATTCTTTCATTATAAATTGGAGGTACTTCACTTATGAATCCTCTTCCAGCCATATTGGACTGTCCTAACATTAAAAATGATTTAATCATTGTTATTATCCTTTCTTAAACTCTTATTGTACTTATTTTTTAGAATAGTCTAATTAGACTATCCATGGTTATATTATAGTCTAATTAGACTATAAGTCAATAGTATTATAGAATATACATAAAATACTTGTCCTACTTAGTTTATCAAAGAAGTGCTAATGACTAGCAACTTCTTTATTTGAATTTTTTATTTGTAATTGTCTATCTACCATTATTTTTTCTATTGCTTCATATATTATTGTATCTTTTTCTTGTTTTTCTTCTAGTGTGAGTGTTCTTCCTAATATTGTTTCAGGAGATACTACATGGCATATTGTCTTTCCATGTAGTACTGTCATGGATATTTTATAACCGTTCTCGTCTGTTGGAACATCTACATCATCATTTAGGTATGTTATAGTAGTTGTACCATCCAAGTCTTTTTCTATCTTTGGCATTTAAATCCCCTCCTTTTTATATTTTATGTATCTTAAAAATTGTCCTATTCTCAATCAATATTTATAATTGGCTGACTAAGATTAGTTTTATTAATGATAAACTTTAAAAAGAATGGGCTTATAGATAAAATGTTATATACGATTAAATATTTAACCTAAAAGATTATAAAAATTTCATAATAAATTAAAACTGTTATCTTACATAAAATTAAATATTAAATTGTGATATACTTTAATATGAAAAACAATACTATTTACTCATTTTTGTGGTTAATTACATACTTTCTCATGTTTATTCTTTATTAAGCTAGTTAATTAGTGCATAGAAAGAGAGGATTAACTATTTCAAAATATATATTATATAAATTACAAGGAGCTGATTTTATGGAATGGATTGAAAGATTAAACAAAGCAATTAACTATATTGAAGAAAACATAACAAAAGAAATTGAATATGAACAAGTTGCAAAAATAGCTTGTTGCTCTACATATCATTTTCAAAGGATGTTTGCTTATATGGCAGATGTACCACTTTCTGAATATATTCGTCGTAGACGAATGTCTTTAGCAGCTGTAGAATTACAGCATGATGATAAAAAAATAATTGATGTGGCTTTAAAATATGGCTACTCTTCTCCGACAGCATTCAATCGTGCTTTTAAAAGTATTCATGGTGTTGCTCCATCAGTTATAAAAAGAGGAGAAATAATAACTTTGAAAGCCTTTCCTCCAATCAGCTTTAAAATTAGTATAAAAGGAGCAGAAGAAATGAATTATAGAATTGAAAAAAAAGAAGCATTTCGTATAGTTGGTGTATCTCAACCACTTCACACTGAATTAGAAAAGAATTTTGAGCTTGTTCCTCAAATGTGGCAAAAGGTTGCTTTAGATGGAACTCTTCAAAAGTTAATACCTATGATGGATAGTCAGCCTCAAGGTGTATTAGGTATAAGCATTTGTAACAATTCAGAAGAATGGAAGTATTTTATCTCTGTTTCAAGTACAAAATCTGCAGATGATACATTGGATGAATACACTATTCCAGCTTTTACTTGGGCGATATTCTCTGGAGAAGGACAATGCCCACAAGCAATCCAAGAACTAGAAAAGCGTATTGTGACAGAATGGCTACCTACTTCTGGATATGAATATGATAATGGTCCTGATATTGAGCTTTACTTAAATCCAGACCCACAAAATGCTAAGTTTGAAGTATGGATACCTGTTGTAAAAAAATAGTTTTAAATTTAAAATATAACTAAGGTATAAAGCTAGTAATATAAATATTTACCTAGACTATAAGATTTTAAATATATTATAGAAATAACATATAAAAATAAACCTGTAAAATATATTCTATATTTTGAGGGTTTATTTTTATATGTTAAATATAATCATATTGCTATTGAATATAATATATTCAAGGAGTGTGATTTAATGAATGTCTCAATTTATTTACGTAAAAGTAGAGCCGATGAAGAAGCAGAGCATAGAGGCGAATTTGAAACATTAAGCAGACATAAGACAACTCTTTTAAAATTAGCAAAAGAGCAGAGTTTAAATGTTATTGATATTAAAGAGGAACTTATTTCTGGTGAGAGTATAGAATATAGACCTAAGATGATAGAATTACTAGATGAAGTCAAAAATAATAACTACGATGCCGTTTTGGTAATGGATATTGACCGCTTAGGACGTGGAAATATGCAAGACCAGGGATTGATATTAGATACATTTAAAAAATCTAAGACAAAAATTATTACTCCTAGAAAAATTTATGATTTAAATGATGAGTTTGATGAAGAATATTCCGAATTTGAAGCTTTTATGGCTCGTAAAGAATTAAAGTTAATATCTAGGCGTATGCAAAGAGGAAAAATTAAAAGTATTGAAGAAGGTAAATTTATAGCTCAAGCAGCTCCTTATGGGTATGATATTAAATATTTAAACAATAAAGAAAGAATACTTATAATAAATGAAGATAAAGCAACTGTTATTAAGCTAATCTTTGATATGTATTTAAAGGGAGATGGAGCATGTAAAATAGCTAGTTATTTAAATGAACTTGGTTATAAAACCACAACAGGTAGAACTTGGTATGAAAAAGGAGTTAGAGATATTATAAAAAATAAAGTATACTGTGGATATATAGTATGGAATAAAGTTGAGAGAAAAAGAAATTCTAGTAGAACTAGGGGGATTGAAGAGCAAATTGAAGTAAAAGGAAAACATGAACCAATAATAAGTGAAGATATATGGAATAAAGCACAGAATATAAGAAAAAAACGTAGCAATTCTCCTACACCAAACAATAAAATAACTAATCCCTTAGCTGGTATTGTAAAATGTGGATACTGTAATCATACTTTAGTAGCTAAATCTAATACTACATCAAGTGGATGTGAGAAATACATGGTCTGTACTAATTGTAAAAATAAAGCTACGAAATTGTACATATTAGAAAATAAAATCTTACTTGTCTTAAATAAATGGCTAATGGATTATAGGCTATCTTTGAAAGAAGAAAAAGATAATTTTAAAATCAAGGGTAATTTAGAACATACTTTAGTAAGTCTGAATAAAGAATTAAATAACCTAGAAAAACAAAGAGAGAGATTGCATGATTTTTTAGAACAAGGAATTTATGACAGTGATACATTTCTACAACGTTCAAAAATACTTATGTCTCATTTAGAAAATATAAGAAAATCTATAAACAAAACAAATATAGATATTGAAATGGAAAAAGAAAGAAAAGTAGTTAAAACACAAGTCGTTCCTCAACTTGAAAGAGTTTTAAATGAATATACGGAAGATAAAGAACCTTATTTAAAAAACATACTACTTAAAACTGTAATTAATTATGCCGTGTACAAAAAAGAACCAAATCAAAGAACTGATGATTTTTCTTTAATACTCTACCCTAATATTTCAAAAAATTAAGTGCATATTTTGATGTTATAATCAAACTGATTACCAATTTGGTGTAATGGCAGGAGCTTTTGCAGGTGGAGAAGGAGACTTCACAACAGCTTTTGAACCTACAGCTACAGCTATGGAAAAAGAAGGCAGTGGATATATAGTTACGTCTATAGGAAAAGATTCTGGAGAGATACCATTTACAGCCTACTCTACTACTAGATCATATATGAAAAGTAATAAAGATTTAATTCAAAGATTTACAAATGCTGTTTATAAAGGTCAACTATGGGTTCAACAAGCACCTAGTAAAGATATAGCTAAAGCTATGCAACCTTTCTTTGAAGATATATCTTTAGAAGACTTAACAACAGTTGTAGATAGATATAAATCAATAGATGCATGGTCACAAAATCCGGTACTAAAAGAAGAAGGTTTGAATAAATTAATGGATGTTATGAAAGAGGCTAAAGAATTAGATAAAGAAGCTCCTTATAAAGATATTGTAAATACTGAATTTGCTGAGAATGCTATAAAAAATATAAAGTAAAGTTATATTTAACTTTAACTAAAAAACTTCTTATTTAAGTAGAATGTTTAAGTAAAAAATCTATATAAAAAATATGAAAATATAAAAAGAGTCTTTTAAAAGACTCTTTTTATATTTTGAGATTAAAGTTTATATAAAAAAATAGAAATCAAAGTACTACTTGTACTTATATATCTATCCTCTGTATTCTGCTCCAGCATTAATTTTTGTAATTTGAACAGCTACCATTTCTTCATTGCTTCCATTCGTAATCTCATGCCATTCTCCTGTTGGTACAAAGACAGTATCACCATTTTTTACATCACATTCATGTTCGCCAAGTTTCATTTTTCCTTCACCTTTTAAGAACACAAATATTTGCTCGCCATTAGGATGTCTATGAGCTTTAAGAACTTGATTAGGTTTAAAATAATAAACTTCTGAAGTTATATCACTACCAGCAAATACTGGTATTTTTGGAACAGCTGCATCATTATATTGAGCTAAACTTCCATCTAATAGATTCTTTTTATTTTCATGCATACTAGAAATACCTCTTTTCTATATTATAGATTTACTCTTATTATTCCAATATAAAAAAATAGTATTCTCCTCATCAATAATAGGAATAAAATTCTTTTCTTATCTTCCTAAAAAATAGTAAATGGCATAAAATATACTATTTTATGCCATTTTTTATTAAGTAAGTATTTTCAATATATTTATAACGAAAAAAACACGATTTGTCAGTAATATGTCAGTATTTTTTTCTTATTTTTTCTCTTTTTTAGATTTAAATATATTAGAAATATACTTTCATACTCTAAAACATCAAACAAAATATTATAAAAATTAAACTTAACTTCTTAAGATATGTTTTAAGGTTAAACCATACATGTTTCATTTTTTATTTATTTTTCACTTTAATTACAAAAACTTCTTGGCATTTTTATTTCCTTCATAACAATCACAAATCAAAAACAAGCTTGAAAATATACACTAAAACCTATGTGAGTTTTACACCACTTATTTGCTTTCATTATTTTGATATTTTCCTTCTAATTAATCTTTATAATTTTAATTTCGTCCAAAATAACGGCTTTTTATTTTAGTTTTTAAACAGCTTATATATTTTTCGTTGATGTTTTATACCTTTAAGAGCGTAATAAGCTTAAAATCTATTTAAATGTCTAATTGAACAATAGAACTCAAAACAAGAATTTTTAGTTAACTTTATTTTTATTATGTAAACTTTATAAATAATTTCAATAATTAGTATAATGTTAAAATTTCCTTTATATTGATTTGCATTAATTTATAGTTTTTAATTTATTACATAGAGAAAGACTAGGTATAAATTTATAATTTATATCTAGCCTTTTTATTTATTATCTATCAAAAACAATTGTTTTCCATAGAGCAAAAAATTCTCTTGTATAATAAGTAGGTACAAATGAAAGTTTTGATTTACTAGCATAAAAAGAAGTATTTTTATATCCATTTCTATATGCTAAGATTTTACTTCTAAGAACATGAAAATCCGTTGTTACTATTTTCACTTCTAAGTCTTCTAGTTTTCTTTTGCTATGTTCTTCTATCTTTAATTTTGAATACTTAAAGTTTTCGTAAGTATTAGTAGATTTATCTTCCTCTATTATTCTATTCTTATCTATACCACTTTTTATAAGATAGTCTTTCATAGCTTTTGCCTCAGTTATATTTTCTCCATTACCTTTACCACCTGATACAATCACATCACAATCACTGTTAACTCTTAAATATTTCAAGGCAGTATTTAATCTTCCTTTTAAAGTTGTGCTTGGTGTATTTTTTTTGACAGCAGCTCCTAAAATCAATAGATAATCACTCTTTGACTCAAAACTATTTTTAGGATAAAAAATAATTAAACTTTCAGTGATTATGAATACTATTAGGAAAACACTGATTATTATCTTTAACACTTTATAAAAAACCTTCTTTTCCTTAATTTTCTTCTTAAATATTTGATAAACAATTAATAGAATTCCTACAACCAAGAAAATTTCACTAAATGAAATTCCTCCAAAAACCATTTTAAGATAAAAATAGTAAATTGTAAATATTATACCCAATATCAAATTTATACTATTTAACATATTCTCATAATCCTTTTTATTTATTTTTGTACAAAGAAATATCTATACACTCTATAAGACAGTTATATTCTCCATCTATCCAATTAATCCAACTTGCTATGCTGATATTTGTACCAAATGTATTTGTCTCTATTTTGAATTTTGAATGTTTATTTTCTTCCAATCCATTGAGAGGACAATTATTACAAGGTTCGTTGGATTTTAATAATGATTTATAACAAGTCTCTCCCAATTTTATTTCTAAATCTAGACTTAATATCTTATTATTGGCAAAAATAAGTTCATAAGTGTTCGGATTTACTACATATACATAATTATCAATGGAATCAAGTGCTTTTTTAAGTACTGGTTTAGATTTTTCATATTCATTTACTTCTTTTATATTGTCATAATCTATATTATTAGTTTCATTTTGATAGATACAATCACTATAAAGTGCATATTTATCTTTACCTTTACTTTTTGCATAATAAAGTGCTATGTCCGCTTTTTGATAAAGGTCTTCAAAGATAGTTCCATGTTCTGGAACAAATGAAATTCCAACCGTACCAGATATCTTATATGTCTTGTTATTTTCGGTGTAAGAATTTCTAAATATAGCACATATTTTTTCTGCTTTCTTTTTAGCATTATCAAAAGATTGAATATTCTTTAAGAATACTATAAATTCATCTCCACCAATACGACCCACTATATCATCTTTTCTAAATATAGGTCTTAAATGTTTAGAAACTTCAAATAATACTTTATCTCCAAATACATGTCCTAAATTATCATTTACAGATTTAAAGTTATCTATATCAATAATTAAAAATGCATGAATTCCTAGACTGGCTTCTTCAGAAGCTAAAAAATCATTAATCAGTTTTTCTGTAGTTCCTTTATTATATAATCCTGTAAGGGTATCTCTTTCCGCTTTTATTTTTAATCTAATTTCCTCATTCTTCTGTTTGTCAATATCTTTTACATAAGCAAGAGCTTTTATATCATTTGTAATAGAATCTTTTATTAAGTGCATTGTACAAATAACCCAAATCATTTTATTTTCCTGATTCATTCTTCGATATTCCAACTTTATTTCACTTATATTCTTCTTGTATGCAGCTAATAGGTCCTTACATAGAAATGTGTTTAAAAACACATCTTTATCATTTTTATAAATGATACTATTTGCTATAGTTTTTACCATTTCAGAATAGTTATTCTCAGGCTTAATTCCAAATTCTTTATACCAGTTTTCATTTCCTCTTATAAAAGTGTCCTTCGATACATTTATCTCATAAGTTATCATTGCTTCTGATAATATAGCTGAATGATATTTACCTTCTTGGTTATATCTTATTTCTGCTTCTTTTTGCTCACTTATATCTTCTTGTATACCAATTGCTCTTACGGGTATCCCGTCTTCATCAAAAACTGTAGTTAAAGTAAGTTTATTCCATATATAACTTTCATTTGGAAGTTTTATCTTAACTATACAACTTGCTATTTTTGCTCCATTTATTATTTTCTCGTACATATTTATAAAATCATCACTAAAATCTTTATGAATTATTCCTGATTCTACCAAAGAATATGGAACATTTTTAGTGATATCAGGAATATCGTATTTATCAAGTTCTTTGTTAGCATTTAAAAGTGATTTGGTTTTTATATCATATTCAAATATAGTGTTTGATGTTTGTTTTAATGCAATTCTAACTCTTTCATCATTAATTTTAAGTTTTTGCTCTGCATTTTTCAAATCTGTTATATCAGTCAGAATCCAAATACCTTTTTTACTCCCATCACTATCAACAATAAGCTTTCCTTTTACAGAAACCCAGATAATATTACCATCTCGCCTTCTTATCCTATGTTCATATACAGCTATACCCTTTATACCTAACTGATATTGTATATTTTCAAGAGTCTTTTTTCTATCATCATAAAAAACGAGATTACATGCTTTGTATTGAAGCTCTTCTTCTAGTTGTTTGCGAGTATATCCAATCATCGAAAGATAACCAGCATTAGTATATTGTATCGTAAAATCTTCATTAAACTCAGTTATAAGTATACCACCTAAAACATTTTCGGATACCATTTCAAGTTCTAGATTCTTTTGTTCCATTTCTTTTTCCAATTGTTTTGTTTTTGTAATATCTACTGTTACACAACAAAGATACTCTTTTCCATCGGGTTCTGTTATAACTTCGCCTTTATTTAAAACCCACACTATATCACGACTTTTTGTCATAACTCTGTATTCTAGTTCAATAGTTTTATTTTTATGAAGTTGTTCAGAAATTTCTTCTTTTATTCTTTTTACATCATCTTTATATATTAAATTATAAAAGTCGTTATTAAATACTGTTTTTATTTCTTCTCTTGTATACCCAAATAAATCTATAAAACCATCACTTAAAAAATTAAATTCATATGTTTCACCAATAGTACATTTTTGTACGCCTCCAGGAATGCTATTCGTAATAGATGATATTTCTTTATTAGTTTTTAATATATGTTTTTGAGATTTATTGTTTTTATAAAAGATATATATTATAAGTATAATAAACAGTAAAAATATTTTAAAAATAAGAGAAAATGCTAATTGATTTATTTTATCAATATTTTTTCTTACAGTATATCGTGGTATCACAGAAAGTACATACCAATCATTTACACCAATTGGTGTATAAGTGGCATAACGCTTTTCACCTTTATATTCGTATGATGTAAAGCCACTTTTGTTATTCTTCGTATCCTCATATATTTTTTTATAGCTATAGCTTTCATCAAAAGAAGCTTTTTTAAATATATCATATATATTACTACTTGATTTGATAAGATTGTCCGTATGTGAAGATTTTAGAACAAATTGTCCACTAGATTCAAATATATCTATATATCCTTCACTATTAAAACTTGTTATATCTATAAATTCAGCTAATTTATCATTATAGTAAGAACCATATAAAATACCAATCACCTTATTATTTTTAAATACAGGTGTAGCTATAACAAAAGTATCTTTTCCATCAATTGGAGATTTTACAACTTCAGATATATTACTTTCTCCTCTAATTGCTTTCTTGAAATATTCATAATTTGATACATCAATAATTTTCCCATCACTAGTATGACTTATTCCATTAGGAGATACAATAGATATTCTTTGAAAGTCAGATTCCTTCGATATTCTAGATAACAATGGAATTACTTCTGGATTATCTATAGTAGCAAAATATGAAACCATATTTGATACACTTTTAATGAATGATAATGAACTATCCAATTTTATTTTTATAGCATTAGAACTTTGAAGAGATATCTCCTTTAAGTTAACTTTATTATTTTCTTCTTCTTGAACATTAGTTTTAAATGCAAAATCAGAAAAAGAAATTATTGTAAATAAAAATATTAAAACAATACTCAGTATACTTTTTAAAGATTTTGCTCTTATCATTTAATTACCACCTCCCATTTAAGATTTATTGACTATATTTTATAGACTAATTTTTCAAATTCTTTAACTGGTAATGGTTTTGAAAAATAATATCCTTGAACAATATCACAATTTGCTTCTTTTAACATTTTTATTTGACTTTTAGTTTCTATTCCTTCTGCAACGACACTTATACCTAATTGCTTGATAAGAGAAACTATACTTTTTATAACAATCTGGCTCTTATCAATATCTTTATCATCTATAAAAAATCCTCTATCCAATTTTATTACATTTAATGGTATGTTTTTAAGCATATTTACAGAAGAATATCCTGAGCCAAAATCATCCATTGAAACTATAAAACCAATGTCTTGCAGATTTCTACTCACATCAAATAGGGTATCAGTATCTCCAAACATACTAGACTCAGTAATTTCAATTTCTATTAAACTATATGGTATTTTATATCTATCACATACATTTACTATCTTTGAAGTAAAATCTTTTTTTAAAAAATCAACTCTTGAGAAGTTTACAGATATAGGCAAAGGAGAAATACCTTTATCAAATAAAAATCTAATTTCTTTACAAGCTTGTTCTAATATGTACATATCAATCTTTCTAATAAATCCATTTTTTTCAAATATGGGAATAAAATCTCCTGGATATATGACTTCTGTTTCTGTATATTGCCATCTTACTAAGGCTTCGCTCCCACAAAATTTATCTAATTTAATATTATATTTTGGTTGTAAATACATTACGAATTGCCCATTTTCAAGTGCATATTCCATTTCTTTTTCTATCTTATCTTCAAGTAATAACTTATCTCTTAGTTTATCATTAAAAAAAGCAAAGTTTATATCACTATTATTTTTTATTGAAGCTCTTGCAAGTGAAGCTCTATCACTATATACACTTACAGTTAAAGTTTTATCTTTAATTTCATAAATTCCAAAAGATAAGTTTACAAATTCATTATTCGTCATAATCTTTTTGATGGTATTTATTATATCTTCTTTTGTATCATATGTTAATAAGATATTAAAATTATCAGCACTTACACGAGCGAAAGTTTCATTATTATTGGTTAATTCATATAGAGTATTAGCAATATTTTTTAAAATTAAATTTCCCTTTTTATGACCGTATATATCATTAATCGCTTTAAATTTATCGATATCAAATATAATCATTGCATATTTATTATTTTGTGAAGTTTTCTTCAGTAAGTTTGTAACATCCAATTCAAACTTTCTCCAATTTGAATAACCAGTTACAAAATCTGTATATGCTATTTTTTCTATAGTTTTTTGACTCTTTGTCTTTGAATATAATATGTACATTATAATACCTAAAAATAAAAATGAAAGTACAATCCATCCAATAATTGTAACTATCATTAAATTATTCAGTTTTTTAGATACAACTATTTTTGGAACAAAGGATGCTATAAACCAATCATTAATTCCTAGAGATGTATATGCCATATAAAATTTTTCATCTAATTTTTTAACTTGCACTACGCCTTGGTCTGACATTTTCATATTTTTAAAATTAAATCTTTTTTCAAAGTTAATTTGGGATAGATTTGTAATATTTGAGTTTAAATTTTTATGATATGGTGGAATAATTATATTACCATTGCTATCACATATAAGTGAAAAACCTTCTCCATTAAATGTAGAAATGGATAATAATTCAGATATAAACTCAACATCATAATCAGCTGCAATCACAGCAACAATTTTACCTTTATTGTATAATGGTACAGCGTATGTCTCAGTAAGTTTTCCTGTCGCTTTATCTATTAATGGTTTTGATATATTAGATTCACCTTTAATTGCAAGTTTAAAATAGTCTCTATCTGAAAAATCTATTCCCAAAATTTCTTCAGCATATCCTTTCCCATTTGGTAAAATCATACCAATATTATTATAATTACTATTTTCGTTATATGATTTTAGCATTTTTAAAGTTTTTTCTAAATTGAAGCTGTCTTCTGTTTCTAAAATTTTAGAAATACTCTCTAATTTGTCTAAATTACTTTTCAATTTACTATTGATGGCAATTTTACTTTCTGCACTAATTTCAGACAAATAATTTTTTGTTTCATATTCTAACACATTATCCATGTTGCTCACATAAAAAAATGCAAATATACTAAAAAAGAATAGTACTATAAATGCAATTAACACATTTTTCACTATTGGCCTACTATTTTTCAAGTAGCTACACCTCACCCTCTTTTCCAATTGTAATTTCATTGATTCACTTTATTTTACTATTAATAACTCTTTTTTACAATTAAGTTTCATAAATTGTTAATAAAGGGCAATTTAAAAAAATTTTATTTATAGGGTAACAATATTTAAGGGTATAAATACATCAATAACATATTAAATTATATTAAAGCTATAAATACTAATATAATTTAATATGCTATCACTTATATCTATACCCATCTACATATACCTTAAATAGCAATCTTTATTTTTCTAGAATTTCTCTTCTTATTGATGATTTTTTAAAATATTCTACCAATTTATTTTTATCATTATTAAAAATAGCATCTTTTATCAAATTTACTTCTGACTCAAAATTTTCTATAGATTTTAGTAAATTATCTCTATTTCCTAAAAAAAGTTCACTCCATAAGTCTTCATTCATATTTGCAATTCTAGTTAAATCTCTATAACTATCTCCTATAAATTTACCAGTATCTCTGTCTTCTTCATCACTATTTATAAGAGCAACTGCCATAACATGAGGAAGTTGAGATGTAAAAGCTATAATCTCATCATGTTTCTGTGAAGTTAATTTTTTTACTCTTTTAAATCCTATTTCTAAAATTAAATTTTCAACTAATTCTAAATTCTTTATATTATTTCTACCAGTTGGAGTAATTATATAATTTGCTCCTTTAAAGACCTGTTCACTTGCAAAATCAATTCCTTTTTTTTCTCTTCCTGCCATTGGATGCCCAAATATAAAATCTATATCATCTGGAATTATTTTTAATACATCATTAATAATTGCTTCTTTTATTCCTGTGGTATCAGTAATTATAGTTCCTTTTTTAAAGAATTCTTTATTATTATTTAAAAAGTCCACAATTAATCTAGGATATATAGATAATATGATTAAATCAGCTTCTTTAAAAAAATCGTTACCCGTAGTACTTCCTTTTTTTATGATTTTTGTTTCTTCTGCTTTTTTTAAAGTTTCTAAATCTACATCTACCCCAAATACATTTTCATATCCTGCTTTTTTTAGTGCTTTAGCAAAAGAACCTCCTATAACTCCTAGCCCTACAATAACAATATTCATTAGCTTCACTCCCCCAGATTATTTTTCTTTAAACTCAAATTTAAATTTATCACTGATTTCATTCGTAATATTATATATAGCAGTATTTAATGATTTATCATTTAAAATCTCGATATCCGAAAATTTTTTATAAAGACTTATTCTCTCATCATAAAGGTTGTATAATCTATCTTTGCCATTCTTTAATAAAGGTCTTGAATTAATATTTATATCTTCTAAAATTTTTTGTACAGGTCTATCAATAAAAATAATTATACCTGTTTCTTTTAGTATTTCCATATTGATATCTTTCTTTATTACACCACCACCAGTAGACACTACTGTCTTATCACTTACAGAAAGTTCTTTACACGCTTGAGTCTCATAGTCTCTAAAAACAGATTCTCCTTCTGAAAATAATTCTGCTATACTTTTTTGAGAGATTTCACTTATATAATCATCCATGTCACAGAAACTACAACTATACTCTTGAGACAAAAGTTTCCCAATTGTAGTTTTTCCACTCCCTGGCATACCTATTAATATTAATTTTTCTTTTGATTTATTTATCATAACAATCCCCCTTACAAAAACTCTAATTTTAATTCATTATATATAACATCTAAAATATCATTATTTATTTTTTTATCCTGCCAAATTTCTTGAGATTTTATTGCTTGACCTACCAACATATATAATCCATCACAAGTTTTTTTACCTACATCATTGCCAATTTTTAAAAACTCGGTTTCTCCAGGATTATAAATTAAATCTACTAAGGTATCAAAATTTTGTATAATTGATTTTGATACTGGTGATATCCCTATATTAGGATACATTCCTACTGGTGTAGCATTTAACATTATATTTCCTTTTATATGCTTAAGTTCCTCATAGTCTATTAATATAGCTTTATCATTTAATAATTTTTTATTATCCTTTTTTCTAGTTGAAACATAAACTTTATCTACTCCAGAATCAAGAAGATATGTAAGAGCAGCTTTAGAAGCACCACCAGTTCCTAATATAACAGCTACTTTTCCTTGTACATCAATATGTGCCATTTTGAACATACTGTCGAGACCAAAGTAATCCGTATTATAGCCATATAATATATTTTCTTTAAGTAAAACTGTATTAACTGCTCCTATACGTTTTGCTTCTGGTGATATAAAATCCAAATATTTCATAATACGTTCCTTATATGGCACAGTAACATTTACTCCTTGTATTCCTAATAATTTTATAGCACCACCTAACTTAGATATATCTTCTTTTGAAATTTCAAAGTTTTTATATGCACTTTCAATATTTAATATCTCAAATATTCGTTTATGGATTTGAGGTGAAACACTATGAGAGAGTTTTTCACCTACTAGACCAAAAAAATTCATCTTTGTACCTCCTAATAACTACAATCAAATAAAGAATTCTATTCCCTATTCAATCTTATTTTTATATACACCTATAAATTTAAAATATGCTGTATTATTCTCTATCAATTCTAATAAATTGTATACTTTAGGATTATATATAGAACATTCAAAATCTATATAAAAGAAATATCTCCATGAAGCATTTTGCATAGGTCTTGATTCTATTTTTGTCATATTTATATTATTTTCAGCAAAGTATCCAAGTACTTTATACAGTTTTCCTGCTTCATGTTCAACAGAAAATACTATGCTCATCTTGTTTGATTCTTCATCAATATGTATCTGGTTACTGATTACCACAAATCTGGTATAATTATTCGTAATATCATTTATACAAGGGCTTATTATTTCTAGTTCATAAATATTTGCAGCTTTTTTACTTGCAATTGCTGCTTTTGTTTTGTCTTGAAGTTTTTTTACAAGTTCAGCACTTGTTGCTGTATTATTAAATGGTATCAGCTTCCAATTACTATTCTGTTTTAAAAATTCACTACTTTGCCCTATTCCTTGTGGATGAGAGTATATTTCTTTTATATCTTCAAGTTTTGTACCTTTTATTCCAATTAAATTTTGGTCTATTTTTATACATTCTTCTCCAACTATATAAAATCCATATTTTCTTAAAAGGTCATAAGTTTCAGAAATAGCTCCTGTAGATGAATTTTCTATAGGTATTATTCCATAATCTATTTCTTTATTTTTAAGTGCTGCGAAAACATCTTCAAATTCTTTAAATTGTTTTTTGGATATTTTTTTGTTGAAGAATTTGTTTAGTGCTTCTTCTGTAAATGAACCTGATATTCCTGGAAATCCTACTAGGATATTTTTTTTATTAATTTCATATTTTAAGGTTTTATATTTATCTATGTTCAATAAATCAATTTTCTCATTTGATGAATTCAGGCTACATTCAAATTTATGTTCACTATCATTATCCATTAATCTCTTTTGTAACCCTCTACTAATTTTCATTATGGAATTAAAAAACTGTATGGTTTCTTGTGAATATGATTTATTATTCAAATTATCTACAGCTTTATTTAATACTTTTTCTTCTCTATCTTTTTGAAATATAGTAGTGTTATTTTTCATTTTATGTTTAGCAATCTCAAGAACTGTATTCATTCTCTTTTCAAATAATTGAATAAGCTCTTTATCTATGTCATCAATTTCATTTCTATATCTTGTTAAATCCTCCATTATTATCGTCCTTTCCTGAACCTCCCATGACTAAAGTCACGAGTGTGCGTAGCTATTTTTTAATCAAATCAAAAATTCCAATAGCCGTTACTGCTTCTATTACAGGTACTGCTCTTTGAACTATACAAGGGTCATGTCTACCTTTAATAGATAAAATATCATCTTTTTTATCTTTTATATTAATTGTTTTCTGCTGAACACTAATTGATGGTGTTGGCTTTATTGCCACTTTGAAAATTATTGGCATTCCAGTTGTAATACCTCCAATAATTCCTCCATTATTATTTGTTTTACTCTTAACTTGATTACCTTCATAATACATTTCATCATTACTTTGAGAGCCATACATATCTGTAATTCCAAAACCTAGACCAAATTCTACACCTTTTACAGATGGAACAGAAAACAATAAATGAGATAGAGTAGATTCAACAGAATCAAAAAATGGATTTCCAATTCCTACATTAATTCCTACTACTGCACATTCAATTATACCACCAACTGAATCTCCTTGATTTTTTGCATCTATAATAGTATCCCTCATAGCTTCTTCCTTTGATAAATCAAGTAAAGGTAACTCTAAAGTTTGTAAATTGGTTAATTGTTGTTTTGATATATCTACATAATCAAAGCTCGTATCTTCTATATCTTTAACTTTTTTTATGTGTGCTCCTACCTCTATTCCTTCTCGTGATAGAATTTGTTTACATATAGCACCACAAAATACTAATGGAGCTGTTATCCTACCCGAAAAATGTCCTCCCCCTCTGTAGTCATTAAACCCAGAATATCTTACATGTCCTGTATAATCTGCATGTCCTGGTCTCATCAAATTTTTAAGTTCACCATAATCTTTTGAGTGAGTATCACTATTTCTTATGATTGCACATAGTGGAGTTCCTGTAGTTCTTCCATCAAAATAACCACTTAAAATTTCTGGTATATCTCTTTCATTTCTTGAGGTAGAAATAGCATTTTTTCCAGGTGCCCTTCTTTTCATTTCTTTATCAATCTTATCAAGATCAAGTTCAATCCCTGCAGGAAGACCATCTATATTTATACCTATAGCATTTCCATGAGATTCTCCAAAAATGGATATTTTTAAATTATTTCCCCATGTTCCACTCATCAATTCGCCCTCCTAACATCTCAAAATCTTTAAAAAAATGTGGATAAGATTTAGATACACACTCAAAATCTTTTAATACTATTGGCTTGTCACATCTACAAGAAGCTATTGCAAGTGTCATTGCAATTCTATGGTCTTTATGACTCCATACTTCTACTCCACCATTTAGTTTACTTACTCCATCAATTATTAAACTATCCTCTTTTTCTTCTATATTCGCTCCAAGTTTGCTCAATTCGACACTTATTGCATGAAGTCTATCACATTCCTTAATTCTAAGCCTTCCAGCATTTATTATTGTAGTTCTTCCTCTACTTAAAGCTGCTACCACAGATAAAACTGGTATTATATCTGGACATTGAGATGCATCTATTAAAGTACTATTTAAGCAATTAACTATACCTTTTATTTTTTCATCTTGTCTTAAAATTTCCATACCCATTCTAGATAAAATATCAATAACTTCACTATCGCCTTGAAGAGAATCTTCTTTAAGGTCTAGTACATTAATATTTCCTCCAATAGCATCTGCTGATAAATAAAATGCACCTTGAGAATAATCGCCTTCAACTTTATAATCTCTAGCTTTATACATTTGATTTCCTTTTATAATAAATTCTTTATAATCATTATTTACAATTTCTATTCCAAAATCTCTCATAGTTGAAAGAGTTAAATCTAGATATCCTTTGGATTCTAGCTCAGTTGTAATTATTATTTTTGAATCATTATCTAATGTAGGTAAAATAAATAATAAACCTGTTATAAATTGAGAACTTATATTTCCTTTTACTTTAAATTCATCTGGTTTAAGTTTTCCTGATATGATTAAATCCAGTTGATTTTCTTTATAGCTATACTCTATGTTTTGTCTATCAAAAATCTCATAATAAGTATCAAGTGGTCTTTTACCAAGGTTTCCTCTACCTACAAATCTTTTTATTCCATCAAATGCTAGTGATATAGGCACTAAAAATCTTAAAGTAGAACCTGATTCATTGCAATCTATAGTCAACTTAGGTTGATTTAATTGATTTTCTTTATTCAAAATTGCTTCTTTTGAAAAAATACCTGTAATTTCTAAAATGTCGTCCTTCTTTTCTATAATAGCTCCAAGTGATGTCATTGCCCTTATAGTAGCTATAATATCATCAGAAAAATCTATATTAGAAATTCTACTTTTTCCATCACTTAAAGATGAACAAATAACTGCCCTATGTGCCATACTTTTTGATGGTGGGATTTTTACATCTCCAGACAATCTACTTGGATATATTTTTAAACTTCCCATCAGTTTACCTCCTGAAAAAATTTAGAAGTAGTATTATATATAATACTCTCTCCAATATTCTTTAAAAGTATTATTTTTAATGTATCACCTAGATTCTTTTTATCAAGAGATATTACATCTATTATCGACTTGTTATCTCTTAATTCAATTTCATAAGGTAAATCATAATTTATTAAGATTGATTTTATAAGCTCTGATGTACCCTTCTTTGTAATTCCTCTTTTTTCACTCTCTAAAGTTATCTTATACATTCCTAGACCAACAGCTTCCCCATGAGTATAACCAGAAAAATTGTAATATGTCTCAATAGCATGACCTAATGTATGACCAAAATTTAGAAGCATTCTGTCTCCAAAATCTCTTTCATCAGCTTCAACCACTGTTTTTTTAATAAAGCAACACTCATGTATAATGTATTCTATATGTTGCATTACTTCGTCTCTATTTTTTAAACTCAAAAGCTTATCAAAAAAGGTTTTGTCTTTTATACAACCATATTTTATGACTTCTGCCATCCCATCTCTATAAAATTTTTCTGGAAGTGACAATAATACATTTGGGTCAATAAACACAGCTTTAGGTTGATAAAAGCTTCCCACTAAGTTTTTTCCTCTTTCAAGGTCAACTCCAACTTTTCCACCTACAGAACTATCAACTTGTGCTAACAGAGATGTTGGAATTTGAACAAAATTTACACCTCTTAGAAAAGTTGCTGCTACAAATCCACCTAAATCTCCTATTACCCCTCCTCCTAAAGTAATAATCAAATCTTTTCTAGTCAACTTAAAGTCAAGTAAACTATCGTATATTTTAGGAAGAGTATTAAATGACTTTGTTTCTTCACCAGCTTTTAATATTATAGCTTTAGTTTCAAATCCAGATTCATTTAAATTATTTTTTACTTCATTTAAATATAATTTCGCTATATTTTCATCAGTTACAATAAAAATCTTATTCCCAGAATATATTTTTTTAATTTCTTTACCTATATCTTTTAGTATATTTTTTTTAATAAATATGTTATAGCTATTCTCTTTTAAATTTACTAATAATTTTTCTTCCACACTTAACCATCCTTTTATAGATTATATTTCTCTTCCAACTGCTAATGCGATAGTTTTTAATTCACTTATTAATTCATCATATTCATTTGGTTTAATTGATTGTTTACCATCACAAAGTGCATGTGCTGGGTCATTATGAACTTCTATTATAAGACCATCTGCTCCAACTGCAATTGCTGCTTTAGATAGAGAGTCTACCATCCATGATTTTCCTGCTGCATGACTTGGGTCAACTATTACTGGTAAATGACTAAGTTTCTTTACAGCTAAAATAGCACTTAAATCCAAAGTATTTCTAGTATATGTTTCGAAAGTTCTTATACCTCTTTCACAAAGGACTACATTTTCATTTCCTCCAGCCATTATATACTCTGCTGACATTAACCACTCTTCAATTGTAGCAGATAATCCTCTTTTTAAAAGTATTGTTTTATTTGTTTTTCCTAATTCTTTTAATAAATCGAAGTTTTGCATGTTTCTAGCTCCAACTTGAATTACATCTACATTTTCTTCAAATATATCTATATCTTGCGTTGACATTATTTCTGTAACTATATGAAGACCTGTTTTTTCTTTTGCTTTCTTTAATAAATCTAATCCATCGTATCTTAATCCTTGGAAAGCGTATGGTGATGTTCTTGGTTTGAATGCTCCTCCTCTTAAGAATCCTGCTCCTGATTTTTTTACATCTTCAGCTATAGATACTATTTGTTCTTCTGTTTCAACAGAACAAGGTCCAGCTATCATGGCAATTTTTTTTGAACCAATTTCCACACCATTAACATTTATAATAGAAGGTTCTGGATGAAACTTTCTATTTGCTTTTTTAAAAGGCTCTACTACATGCATAACTTTTTCAACTATCTTATTTGCTTCTATTCTTTTTGCATCTATTTTACTAGTATCCCCAACTAATCCTAAAACAGTTAGTTCTGTCCCATCTATGGGATTAACTTCTACTCCTTCTCTCCCAATAGCTTCTATTAATTTCTTAACTTCACTTTTATCTGCTCCCATTTTTAATACTACTATCATTTTTACTACCTCCCAATATTATAATTTTATATTTAAAATAAAAAAGAGAACTCACTAATGAGTTCTCCAAAATAATCTATTAAGCATTAAACCTTATATAAATATATAAAATAATCATTTTTATAAAATTTACTTATGCTCAAAATCATTAAAACAAGGCCTCACCAGAAAGGAATTACATGTATTTTTGTAAAAGAAATAGCCAGCGCTAAAATAAAAGCCCCAGAACATAAAGTAATAAAAGCTATAAAGTTTTGCTGTTAGTTCTTTTAATATTCCTTTCATAGTATTATCCTCCATTTTTATAATTTATTATTCTTCTTGTTTAATAATTATAGCAAAGAAAATATAATTGTCAATATTTTCTATAAATATTTTCAATTTAAAATATTTTTTCATTTACTTAAATTAGTTTCTTAATTGTTGCATTTTTATAAAATTGTTTAAAAATCATCTGCTATTTATAATAGTTTTTTTATTTTAAATATTACAATTCCAACAAAAATTATACATAACATAAAAAGTAAAGTTGCTGGATATCCATAGACCCAATTTAATTCTGGCATATATCTAAAGTTCATTCCATATATCCCAGTTATAATTGTAAGTGGTGCAGATATAGCTGTTAATAAAGTTAATTTTGTAATTAAATGATTTGTTTTTTCACCTACTCTAGAGGAGTAAATGTCTAAGAGTTTATCTGCTAACTCTCGTGTTGATAATGCAAAATTATATAATTTGTCAATTCCAAAATCTATACCTTGAAAATTTTCAAGATTATATTTTTTTACATTGGAATATTTCAAATACCTTATATTTTCTTTTACTATTCTGTCACCAATATATAAAAGAGGTCTTGTATTTTTAACTATAGTTCTTGTTAGTCCTCTTACATCACTTATTCTAGATACATGATTTTTATGAATATTATCCATCATCTCATCTTCTATTTGAAGAATTAATTCTTCAACTTTTTCCAAAGATTCAAAACCATTTTTTATAACTTCTCTAAAAATTAAATAGTTTATTTTAAATAGGTTTATAACTGGATTTTTTTCAAGTTGAGAATTTTTCAAAATAATATTTTTTACAAATTCAAATAAAAAATGTTCCTCATTTACTACAACCAATATAAAATTATCTGATAGATACATATTAACTTCTTCTATAACAGCATCTCCATCTCTTAATTCAAATGTATTTAAACTCAAAAAATCATAATTATCAAATAAGTCAAGTTTCGTTATTTCATCAAATTTAAGACAATCATTAAAGGTTATCTCATCTATATCCAAGATTTCCTTGAGTAATTTCAAATTTTTTGGAGCACTTAATATGAGGTAAGAATTTTCTGCTGTATAAAATTTTTTTCTAAAATCTTCGATAATCTCTCTTGTATTCAAATTCAGTATATACATACATCTACTCCTAAATTTCAATTTACATTTTAAAAATTTTCTATAATCAT
>NZ_AVHW01000069.1 GCF_000449425.2 Clostridioides difficile CD160 | reverse complement strand
CATATTTCATATTATTAATACTAAAAAATTATTGATACTAAAAAAACTAAAAAATAAAATGCATATGCTAAACTGACAATAACATATACACTTCATTCTTATTTTAATTAAATTATATAATTGTAATATATATTAAATATCTAATCTGATAATTAAATATACATAAAACCTATTCGTCGTTTAATCTATATCCTACACCAACTTCCGTAATTATATACCTTGGGTCAGCAGGTTGCTTTTCTATTTTTCTTCTTAATGTTGCCATAAAAACCCTTAAAGATTTAGTTTCATTGCCAATAATACTACCCCATATCTCTTTTATTATAAAATTATGAGTAAGTACTTTTCCATGATGTTTTGCAAGTAATGAGAGAATGTTATATTCAATCGGTGTCAAATGGACTTCGTTATCGTCAACAATAACTCTTCTTTTATCAAAATCAATCAATAATTTATCCACCTCAAATGTAGATTTTACTTCTTCTCTTTGATGTAATTCCACCTGTGAGTGTCTAAATGCTACTCTAACTCTAGCTAATAATTCTACTATTGAAAATGGTTTTGTTAAATAATCATCTGCACCTGCATCAAATACTTCTACCTTTTCTCTATCTTGTTCTCTTGCAGAAACTACAATTATTGGTATCTTTGAAAATTGTCTAATAGCTTTTATTACCTCTATTCCATCCATATCTTCTAACCCTAAATCTAAGAGAACAACATCTGGAGAATATGAAACAGCAATCGATATTCCTTCCTTACCAGTTATAGCTTCCTTGACATCATAATCTTGTGTCAAAAGTGCAGTAGATATAAATTTTCTTATTGTCTTATCATCTTCTACTAATAATATAAGTTTTTTACTCATTTCTTCCTCCAAAATAACTCTCAAAATTTAATGCAATTCATTTTCCTTAGGCAAACTAAACTTAAAAGTTGAACCTTTATCTCTATTATTTTCTACCATAATTTCACCTTTATGAGCTTGAATTATGGATTTACAAATTGATAATCCAAGTCCAACACCTTTTCTAGAGTCCTTAGACCCTTCTTCTCCTGTAAAAAATCTATCAAAAACATGCTTTTTCAATTCTTTTGATATACCAGGTCCATTATCAGATACTTCAAACCAAACATAATCTTCTTCTTCATATACATTTATATTTATCTTACAATCTTCTTTTGAATATTTTAAAGAATTATCTATTAAATTAATTAAAACTTGCTCTATCAATTTTGCATCCATAGGAACGAATAATATCTGTTCTGGTATGTTAATATCTATAATCGTATTCTCAATTCTTTTTTTAATTTTTTGCAATGCCTCTGAGATAATCTCTTCAACAAGTTCAGAGTGTTTTTTGACTTCTAATTTACCTTCATCTATTTTAGTCATGCTAAGTAAATTTTCAACAAGTCTTATTAGCCATTGAGTATCTTCATATACACCACTAAGTAATTCGTCTATTATATCCTGACCTATAGTACCCTTATTTTTTATAATCGTACTTACTGCTCCAGATATTCCTGCCAATGGAGTCCTAAGGTCATGAGATACTGCTCTTAGAAGATTACTTCTTAATCTTTCTCTCTCTATTTCAAGATTGCTATTTTCTTTTGCCTCTGACAATATTTCTCTATCAAGAGCTATTGCCATTTGAGCGATTATTGTTTCAATTAAATTTATATCTTCTGCATCTAGTTTCGAATCAACACATGATATCCCAACAACACCCAAAGTTAAATTCATACCTACAATTGGTATATAGTATCCCTTTGAGCCTGGAAGTGTATCTGTGTCACTCCCTGCCACTGTTGAATTGGATAAAACCCAACTTGCAACAGCTTTTTCATCATCACTATCTAAATCATTTTTATCTTTATTAGAAGCATTTTTTTTATATAACTTTGATTTCTTATACTTATCTACACTTAAATAACAAACTACATCTCTACTCAAGCTAAGAGATAAAAGTTCTATACCCTTATTTACTATATCGTCTTTATTTGATAACCTTAAAAATCCCTTGATTATCTGGTATATCATTTTTGTATTTTCTTCTCTTTTAGCAGCTGTTACTGCTTCATGTTGTATCTTAGATGTAAGTGTACTAGTTATTATACCAACTATTGAAAACACCACTAATGTAACTATATAATTTGAATTAGCTATTGATAATGTATATATTGGTTCTGTAAAAAAATAATTTAGTAATATTATATTGAATACAGAGCTTATTATACCTGTACTATATCCTTTAGTCCACATTGAAACTAAAACTACTCCCAGCATATATATTAACAATATATTTTCTCTTATAAATCCTAGACTTTGCACTACATATGCTAAAACACTTATCATTAAAGTAACAATCATAAGTTTGATAAAATCAATCTTGCTAACTTTAAATTTTGATTTTATTGATAATTTATCTTTTTTAGGTTTATATTTAACTTCTGAAGCAAATTTGTAAGGTATTATATGTATATCTATATAATCCACTTCGTCTATTAATTTGTCAACTATATCTTTTCTAAATTTCTTATTAAATTTTTTATTATTTGAATGATTTCTACCTATTACAATTTTTGTCACATTTCTAAGCTTTGCAATTCTGAGTATCTGTTCAATTATATCTTCACCATGTAAAACAATTATTTCACCACCTAATTTCTTGGCAAGTTTTAAATTGTTTTGTAACTGTTTTTGCTCCTGTAAAGGCAATCTTGCTGTATTTGGAGTTTCAACATATAAGGCTATCCATTTTGCAAATGTACTGTCTGATATTCTAGATGCAGTTCTAATTACTTTTGCAGAAGATGGAGATGGGCTTATACATGCAAGCAGTGTATCTGATGTAGGTATTACGCTTACACCTCCTTTTGATAATCTAGTCATTTGTACTTCTTTATTTACTCGTTCTGCTGTCTTTCTAAGGGCAATTTCTCTAAGTGCAACTAGATTATCTTTTATAAAAAAATTGTCTTTTGCTCTAATTGCTTGTTCTTTCTTATATATCTTACCTTCATTGAATCTTTCAAGAAGTACATCAGGTTCAACATCTATAAGTTCTAATTGTGTATTTGTATCCAAAAACTTATCTGGTATTGTTTCTTTAACTGATACATTTGTAATTATTTCAACAATGTCATTTAGACTTTCTAAGTGTTGAACATTTACAGTAGTATATACATTTATACCTGCTAACAATAATTCTTCTATATCTTGCCACCTTTTTGTGTGCCTTAACCCAGTAACATTAGAATGTGCAAACTCATCTACCAATATAACTTCTGGTTTTCTTTGCAAAGCAGCATCTAAATCAAATTCTTTTAGTTTTATAGATTTATATTCTATCTCCTTAACAGGAAGAGTTTCTAATCCCTCAAGTAAAGCCAATGTTTCTGGTCTTGTATGTGGTTCAATATATCCAACTACTACATCGACGCCTACTTTTTTCAGGTTTTGTGCAGATTCCAACATGGAATAAGTCTTTCCTACTCCTGCTGCATAACCAAAAAATATTTTTAATTGCCCTCTATTCAATTTATTTTCTTCGCTTTTAATTTTTTGTAACAATATATCAGGATTTGGTCTGTCCATTAAACAACCTCCTTACACCTTTCACTATTATTATATTATCAATTTTGGTATAAAATTGTAGTTAAAATATATTTTTAATGATTAAGATTATGTAAAGATTTAAGTATGTACTATTAACTAAAAAGTAAAAGTGTTTAATAAATGCAAGTATCTAGTAACTTTAGAGTCTAATATACATAAAAAATAAAGCAAAACACTTCAAATGAATGATATGCGTTTTGCTTTATTTACAATTTTATTTTCAGATATTTAGTTTTAATCGTTAATAAAGTCCAAAAGAATGTTTCCGTTATTTGTATAAGTTGTAAGTTTCTTTGAACCATTATGTTTATCATTAGGCAAATTACTTTTTCCCTTTTTTATATAGTTTGATATAAAAAAATCATTATAAGAACCTATTAATGTTCCACCAATATTCCCATTTTTCGTTTCAAGTTTTATAGTGTTTCCTACATCAAGTTCTTCCAATTCAATATTTCCATTACTCACCTTTATATCTACTGAACTTAAAAATGATAATTGGGATATTTCTACATCTCCATTAGATGTTTTTAGATTTAGATTTTCTAAAGATTCATTTGGTATCCATATTTTTATTGTTCTGTTTTCCATTGAAGTTTTCCCACCTATATAATCGTTCCAATCTTTATTAGTAATATATTTAATTGACAATCTATTTTTTTCAGATAAATCAATCATGTAATACTCCTTTACACTCTCATAATAAGAAATATGGATTTGTCTATCTGAAGATGGAAAAATCTCAACTTTTCTATCTTTTATATCCACTGTGATATTATCTATATCTAACATAGAGTATTGCTTTTCCTTATAAGTAGTATCTGTAGAAGAACATCCTGCTAAGATACTTGATAATACGATTAATATACTTAAAATACTAAACAATTTTTTAATGTTTTTTTTCATTATCATCTCCCAATTAAATAGCCTTCTTTTTTAATACAATCAACCAAAGATACGCCAATATAAAACTACTTAATAAACAAATTCCAATATGTAACAATGAATTGCTATTGAACATCATAAGCTTAAAAAAATCTACTAATATATTACGTAAAGGTTGTATAGGCACAAATATACATATGATAGCAATAAGAGTGATATCTGTTAGCCATCCATACCAATAAGCTTGCATGGACAATAATAACTGTAAAAATATAGCTACTAATAGTAGGAAGGTAAATTGCTGAAAAAAAGCAATAAATGGTCCATTTTCCCACCAACCACATAGCTCTAATAAATTGATTACAGTTTGAGTTTGATTAATAGGGTCTATTACAAGGTGAATGAAAGTATTTATCAAAGATACTGAGAAAGCAGCAATGATATATGTTATCATACTACCCCAAAAATAATATTTTTTAGTTACATTTAAATATATTAGCTTACTAAAATTAAAATATACAATAAAAAATGGAATTATTAAAATATAAAGGTAAGTATAATTTCCACGGCTTATGGCTATTTTTGCATCACTAGATGTACTGGATAATAGTACTACTAAAATTGTAATAATAAATCCAATAGAGCTACTCGCAAAATTACGTTTTATAATTGTTAAAATTGGCTTCATATTAAATTACCTCCTTTTTTTCAACCATATGAATAAAAAAATCTTGAAGAGACATTTTTTCTATATTAAGGCTATTGGAATTAATAGGTGCATCAAAAATATGCCTCGTCAAAAATCCACCGACTTGCTCATTTCCAATTATATTTAAATCTTTAGTAGCTTCTTCTACTTCTCGTTTTGCTCCGCTCACACTATATGCTTTATCCTTAATAACTTGTAATGTATCAAAAAAACATAATGTACCTTTATCAATAATAATTAATTTTTGCATAACTTTTGCAATTTCATCTATTATGTGAGTAGAAACAATGATAATTCTTGGTTTCCGAGAAAAACTTTCTGTTAATAAAGAATAAAATTCTGCACGCATAATTGCATCAAAACCAAGTACTGGTTCATCTAAAAGAATTACTGATTTATTACTTGAAAGACAAATAATAGTAGAAACCATAGTCTTCATTCCCAGTGAAAGTTTATTAAATTTTTTACCTCCATCCAATTCAAAGCGTTCCATCATCTCCATAGCAAATTGATTGTCAAAAAAAGGATTTAATTTTCCTGCAATTTGAATAAGCTTTTTTACAGGAAGATTAAAGTGTTTTGCAAAATTATCAATGTAGCTTACACTAGTATCCATCGTTGCTGTACTAATAGAATATCCATTCACCCAAATATTTCCACTAGAAATATTCTGATAACCTGCAATAGATTTTAAAAGTGTGGTTTTTCCTGCACCATTTCTTCCCAACAGGCAATATATTCCCTCTGCTTCAATTGTACATGTAAAGTCTCTTAAAACAACTGCATCTTTGTATTTCTTTGTTATTTTTTTTAATTCTATCATAACTTGTTAACCTCTCTAATGTTCATTTTTTATACCATTGTGACTTATATCAACACATGATATAATGTATTATAAACTTTTGTGTTACAAAAAGGTCAAGAGGTGAATGAATGAAAAATTATTTTTCGATTAAGCAAGCTGCAGAAATTGTAGGTATGACTAGTGAAACACTACGTCACTATGACCGTATTGGTATTGTAAAACCTTGTCACAGAGATGAATCATCTGGTTATAGATATTATTCTGAACAAGAACTTGTAAAATTACAAACTATAGAATTACTTAAATCAATGGATTTTACATTAACAGAAATTGGAGATATATTACAACTTGATAACCTACATAAAGTTATTAAAGCTCTAAAACAAGCTGAAGAAAATGCAAACAAGAAAATAGCTTATCTCCAATATGCAAAAGAAAAAATTAAACGTGCTTACACAGATTATGAAAACAAGCTAAATAATATTAACACTAAAAAAGATGATTTTTTTGTAATGCATATTCCCAAAAGAGTTATTCTTATTTCCAATAGCATGGAACATGCATCATTAAAAAATTTATGGAACTATCATGAACATTTTTATAAGCAACTTGATGCATCATTAGAATCACAATTTTTATTTGAGGATATGGCAGGTATGATTACAACGCCTGAAAAATCTAGACTGTTTGCTATTTGTTTAAAATATCCCTCTACAAAAGGACTGACTACATTACCAGAAGGAGATTACCTATGTGCAAACTGTACAGAAGAAAATAAAGATATAGTTTTAAGAGAATTGCTTCATAAACTAAAAATGGAATCTAATATATGTCCAAATATAATTGTACACATCATATCTGTAACTGGAATTTTGCAATGGAATTACCAAATACAGATATTGTTAAATTAAAATAACTTGTTTAGAACTTGCAAAACATAAAAATTAAAGCTAATTATGTTAAATGATATTTTTCCATATTAAAAAGTGGTACAACATTCACAAATGCTATACCACTTTTTAGTCAATCTAAAAGTATTTTATTACAAACTATTAAATAATTATTTTATTGTAAATTAAGTATTTCCATAAACTCATCGCCTGTAATAGTTTCTTTTTCTAATAAATATTCAGCAAGTTCATGAAGTTTTTCAATATTGTTTTCTAAAATTTCAGTTGCATTTTTATGACAAGTTTTTATTATTCTAAATACTTCTTCATCAATTTTAGCGGCAGTGTCTGAAGAACAAGCAAGAGAAGTATCTCCTCCTAAATATTGATTACTTACTGTCTCAAGAGCAACCATGTCAAACTCTTCACTCATACCAAGACGAGTAACCATAGCTCTTGCAATTTTAGTAGCTTGTTCTATATCGTTTGATGCACCTGATGTACAAGTATTAAAAATAACTTCTTCAGCAGCACGACCACCTGTAAAGGTAGTTATTTTATCAATTGCTTCTTCTTTAGACATAAGCACACTTTCATCTTCTGCAACTTGCATAGTATAACCTAGTGCACCTGAAGTTCTAGGTATTATAGTAATCTTGTGGACAGGAGCAGAATGTTTTTGCATAGCAGCAACAAGTGCATGACCGATTTCATGATAGGCTATAATTTTCTTTTCCTTGTCAGAAATTACAGCTCCTTTACGTTGATATCCAGCAATTACAGTCTCAACAGATTCATCAAAGTCTTGTTGTTCTACCACATCCCTACCAGATTTAACAGCTAAAAGTGCTGCTTCGTTCACAATATTTGCAAGTTCTGCACCTGAGGCTCCAGATGTAGACCTAGCAACTGCATTATAATCTATATCTGAGCTTACATTTACATTTTGAGCATGTACCTTTAATATAGCTTCTCGTCCTCCAAGGTCTGGAAGTTCAACTGGTATACGTCTATCAAATCTTCCTGGGCGAAGTAATGCTTTATCAAGACTATCAGGTCTATTTGTAGCAGCAAGTATTACTACACCTATTCCACCATCGAAACCATCCATCTCACTTAATAACTGGTTTAAAGTTTGTTCACGTTCATCATTTCCACCCAATCCACTTCCATTATCACGCTTTTTACCAATAGTATCAATCTCATCTATAAATACTATACATGGAGCTTTTTCTTTTGCTTGTTTAAATAAGTCACGGATTCTAGATGCCCCCATTCCTACAAACATCTCAACAAATTCAGAACCAGATATTGAGAAAAATGGCACATTTGCTTCTCCTGCTACAGCTTTTGCGAGTAGTGTTTTCCCTGTACCTGGAGGCCCTACTAAAAGTGCACCTTTAGGCATTTGTGCTCCTATCTTTTTATATTTTTCTGGATTGTGTAAGAAATCTACTATTTCACTTAAAGCTTCTTTTGCCTCATCTTGACCAGCGACATCGTTAAATCTTTTTCCACTTTGAGCGGATACATACATTTTGGCATTGCTCTTTCCAAATTGCATACTATTGCCACCCATTCGCTTTTGCATTGATTTCATCATTAAATTACCAAATAGCATAAGAATACCTATAGGTATTATCCATGTAAGTAAAATGTTTAAAAGTGGTGAATTTTCCTTAGGAATAACCTTATTAAATTCTACTTTTGCATTCTTTAACCTATCTACTAATTCTGGGTCATCCATTCTACCAGTTATGTATATATTCTTATCCTTACTACTAGATGGGCTTATTGCTATTCTATTATTTTCTATCTCAACAGATTTGACCTTTCCTGTATCCAACATTGTAAGAAACTTTCCATAGTCAATCTCAACCATTTTTTTATCCATTAAACTTGGAAATATTAAAGCATTTAAAAACATTACTACTATTATTATTATTGTATAATAATAGAGACCAGACCTTTTTTGTGGTTTATGTTCATCCATAATTTTATTCTCCTTTAAATTATTTTTTATGTTATTTGCAATCAATGCAAGTTAAAAGCTTATTTAACTTTTCTAAACCTTCTATTATATCTTCCATATCCTGCAATTTTTCACTAGTCATATTTTCAAAATAATCATCAAAAATACTGCTTGAAATACTCTCTTGTATGTCTAATGATTTATTTGTAACCTTTACTTTTACAATTCTTTGGTCTTCCATATCTCTTATGCGATTTAAAAAACCATTTTTTTCAAGTCTCTGACAGATTACTGATACATTACTGTTTGTCATATTTAAATTTTTTCCTAAATCACTTATTTTTTTCTCTCCATGTTCGCATAGTTCTGACAAAATCAAAGCTTGTACTGCTGTAATACCAAGTGGTTGGTAAAATTGGCTTAATAGTGTTGCAAATTTTATATTTATATCTCTAGTCAATTCCAATAACTCTTTCTTAAAACTTATCTCATCCATACAAACTCTCCCTACGAAAATACTTTATTTTACTGACTATTAACCTTAGGTTTAAGTGTGTTTCACAAGCAAATACTTAATACTATAATATTTAATGTATTAAATATTATAGTATTAAGTATTTGTTGTCAATTACAATATTGTAACTTCAATTATAAATCTCTTATCTTATTGATGTTTAATTTGATACAATAAAATTTAATAAAAAATCGATGTATATATTTTACACCGATTTCTCATTTTTTAACCTCATTACAAGCAATTGTTTAAAATATAATATAGCTAAAAATCAAAAGATAAATCAATAAATGGTACAAAGTTTAATTTTTTATTATCATATCATGTACAAAATCAAAACTTCCTTTATCTGCACCTAATGTTGTTTCCATAATGTAAATGAAAGCTTCTGTTTTTTGCAGCATTTCATCTTTGTTCCAATTAAACATTGATTCATCAAATATACATTCAGAAGAAGCAATCAAAAACTCTATTGTTTCTTTCGGATATTTTGTATTGAACACTCCTTCTCTTACACCTTGTTCTACTACATCTGCTAAAATTGGTGTAAAGTTTAGGATAGTTTTAACTATTGTCTTTTGATGCATCTCTGCATTGTTGGGTAAATGGAATTGTTCAATTACTTTTTCTTTATTGTTTCCAACACTAGGTCTTTGAGACATTAATATCTGAAAAAATTTTTCAAGTACTGGAATTTCTGGATTTAAAGCAATTTTTTTTGCCATGTTTATATCATTATCTATAATTCTAGTTATAATTGCATCCATTACTTCTTCTTTAGATTTAAAGTAGTAATAAAAAGTTCCCTTTGCAATTCCAATTTCATTTAAAATATCATTTATAGTAGTTTTTGAATATCCTTTAGTGCAAAAAAGCATTTCAGATGTATCTAATATTTCAGCTTTTCGTTCTTCAGGGTCTTTTACTATTCTCATATGTTTTCTCCTTTCATTAGACCATCAGTCGGTTTAGTATTATTATATAAAACTACTACTATAATGTCAAATTTTTTAAAAATAATAAGGTATAAAGAATCATTAAGATTATCTTTATACCTATAGCTTTCTATATCTTATTTAATTAGTTTTTATATACTATCCTAAATTTATTGTAGTAGATAATTTTTTATCCAATTTCTAAACAATAACTCAGAATGTTTCTTCCATTTGACTGTTGGCTCTTTTGAAGGGTCATTATTAATATAATAGTTTTGAGGTATTGATATTTCATCGCCCCTATCTATATCTCTCTTATATTCCTTATCAAGAGTGTACTTATCGTATTCACCATGTCCCATTACAAATACATCTCTTGAATTTGTAATTATATAAGGACCAGCTTCTTTAGAATGACTTACAATACTCAATTCTTTATTATTTTTTAGAGCTTCAGTATTTATAGTAGTATGTCTTGAATGTGGAGCAAAAAATTCTTTTTCAAATCCATCTACTATTTTACTATTTTTATCTACTTTATGCTTAAATACTCCAAAACATTTTTGACTTAATGGAAGTTTTTTTACATTGTAGTATTTGTAAAGACTTGCTTGAGCCGCCCAACATATATATAATGTAGATTTAGTTTTTCTTTTAGAATAATCCATAATTTCTTCTAGTTCATTCCAATAATCAACTTCTTCAAACTCCATTTGTTCAACTGGAGCTCCTGTTATTATAAAGCCATCAAAGTACTCTTCTTTGGCTTCATCAAATGTTTTATAAAAATCCTTAACATATTCATTACATACTCTTTTACTTTCTCTTGTTGAGATTTTAATAAATTCCACAGATACATTGAATCCTGTTTTGTCTATCCTTCTAAGTAAATCTAATTCTGTATCCATCTTTATAGGCATTAAATTCAATATAGCTATCTTTGTATCTATACTTTTTTCATATTTTAATTCTTTATTAAAATCTTCTTTGTAAATTACATCTATCCCTTCATCCAATAATTTATTAATAACAGGTAATCCTTTTGGTAGTATTAAAGCCATATCTTTTCACTTCTCTTTCTCTTAGAAATTTAAAGCTTGATTTAAATCAGCTATTAAATCCTCTACATTTTCTATTCCAACGGATAATCTTATTAGTGAAGGTAATACTCCAGATGCAATCAATTGTTCTTCTGTTAATTGTCTATGAGTAGTTGAAGCTGGATGTATAACGCATGTTCTTACATCTGAAACATGTGTAACTAAAGATGCTATCTGTAATTTCTCCACAAATTTCTTGGCATTTTCTAGCCCACCTCTTACTCCAAATGATAAAACTCCACTACATCCTTTTGATAGATATTTTTTCGCATTCTCATAATACTTGTTATCTTCAAGTCCTGGATAGTTAATCCAATCTACATTTTCGTGTTTTTCTAAAAATTTGGCTATTTTAAGTGCATTTTCACTATGTCTCTCCATTCTAAGGTGAAGTGTTTCAACATTTAAATTAGTAAGATATGCATTAAATGGACTTAAACAATTTCCATAATCTCTAAGTAGTTGAACTCGTGCCTTAGTTGCATATGCAGCATTTCCAAATTTTTGAGTATAACTTATTCCATGATATGTTGGGTCTGGTTCAACCAACTCTGGAAACTTCCCATTATCCCAGTTAAAGTTTCCTCCATCTACTATAATTCCTCCAACACTTGAAGCATGGCCATCTAAATACTTTGTAGTAGAATGAGTAACTATGTTTGCTCCATATTTTAGAGGATTACAAAGCACTGGTGATGCTAGTGAATTATCGACTATAAATGGAACATTCACTCTCTTAGCTACATTTGCTATTTTTTCAAAATCTATAACTTCAAGAGTTGGATTTGCAAGTGTTTCTGCAAACACAACTTTAGTGTTTTCATTTGCAAGTGCTACTATTTCATCTTCACTTGAGTCTAAGTCAAATGATATCAAATCTATTCCAAATTTTTTAAGACTAGGTCCTAATAAATTGAATGTTCCTCCATATACTTTTGAAGAACAAAGTATACTATCTCCTGATTTACATATATTTAAAACTGCTAACATATTTGCAGATTGACCTGATGACACAGCCACAGAAGATACTCCTCCTTCTAGTAGACTTATCTTTTCTTCAAAAGCTTGAATAGTAGGATTGCTTATTCTTGAATATATATGTCCATCAACTTTTAAGTCAAATAGTTCAGCAAGTTGGTCTATACTACTATATTTAAAAGTTGTACTTTGATATAAAGGTAAAACTCTTGGTTCTCCATTTCCTGGTTTGTAATTTCCTTGCACACATATTGTCTCTTTATTATACATTTTTGTATCCCCCTTAGATTTTAGTAAAAAATTAAACTATTTATCAGATGAGATTTAAAATAAATAAAGCCTGAGTATATAACTCAGGCTCTGTATAAGCTTAATTATACTCATCTCTCAGCTTTCGCCGCAGGATTTAGCACCAATGTATATAAATATACTGGTTGCCGGGTTTCATAGGGCCAGTCCCTCCACCTCTCTGGATAAGATTTATTTAATTTTTCTATGTTTTATATCTTATATATTTTTCCTAATTTTGTCAACTATTTTTTTAAAAATTTTCTTTTAATAAATTTTCCAATCTCTACTTGAACTACAGACATTATGGCTAAACTAATTGTTATAAGCCATTCTGAACCATTTAAAATAGTTAAACTGAATGCATTTCTAAAAACAGGTACAAATAGTATTACTGCTATTAGTAATGCAGAAGTTAAAAATGAAATTAAAAGAAATGGATTCTTTCCATTATTTTTGTTAAACATGGAATCTGTATTTGAACGTTGGCTAAAAGCTCTTAACATTTGCGAAAATGCTAAGACACAAAATGCCATTGTTTGACCTACAGCATGGTTTTCTATATTAAGACCAATTTTATATGCTAAAATAGTCATTATTGCCACAAATATACCTTGAGTAACTACTCTTTGTATAAGGTTCTTTTCAAACAAGGTCGTTGATTTTACTGGTTGATGCTTCATTATATTTCTACTTGGTGGGTCAACTCCAAGCGCAAGGGCTGGAAGTGTAGCAGTTGCAAGGTTTACCCACAAAATATGAACTGCTAGAAGTGGAGTATCCCAATTTAATAATATTGCAACAAACAATGTAAGTATCTCTGCTATATTACCAACAAGTAAGAATTGTATAACTTTCTGTATATTTCTATATACACGTCTACCTTCTTTTATTGCATAAGCAATCGTTGTAAAGCTATCATCCATTAAAATCATATCAGAAGAATCTTTTGCAACGTCTGTACCACTTATACCCATAGCTATACCAATATCAGCAGATTTTAAGGCAGGAGAATCGTTTACTCCATCTCCAGTCATTGCTGGTACTTCTCCAATTCTTTTTAGAGATTGTATAATTCTAAGTTTATCAAATGGGGACACACGTGCAAATACTGTAGCTTTTTTAACAGCTTCATCTAGTTCATCATCACTTAAATTATCAAGTTCATCACCAGATATAACAGTATTTCCTTCATTCCATATTCCTAATTCATGAGCTATTGTTGTGGCAGTAACTTTATGGTCACCTGTTATCATTATGGTTCTTATACCTGCTTCTTTACAAGTATTTACTGCATCAATTACCTCAGTTCTTGGAGGGTCAATCATACCAACCATACCTATAAATGTCAAATCATATTCTATGTTTTCATTATCTTCTTTTGGTATAGATGAAATCTCACGCTTCGCAAAACCAAGTACACGCAATGCATCTTTAGACATAGTAAGACATAATTCGTGTATATTCTTTTTATCCACTTCAGTAATATTTCTTTCACCTTTTGATGTTAATATTTTAGTACATAAGTCAAGAATTTCATCTACTGCACCTTTAGTATAAGCAGTAATCTTTCCATCTATATTATGAACAGTTGTCATACATTTTCTATCAGAATCAAAAGGCTGTTCAAATACACGTGGATATTCTTCTTCAAGAGCTTCTTGATCTATTCCAAATTTGTTGGCCATAAAAATTAATGCACCCTCTGTTGGGTCACCTAATATTTCATCTGTTTTATCTGGATTAATACACGCATCATTACAAAGTGCACCAGCATAAACAATTTCTTTATATACTAGTGGATGTTTTTTAGATGCAGTGTCTATTGATGTAACTTTTCCAGACTCAAAATCTCCATTTACAGCAATATGTGTAACAGTCATCTTATTTAAAGTTAATGTACCAGTTTTATCGCAACATATTACTGTAGCTCCTCCTAATGTTTCAACAGCAGGTAATTTTCTAATTAAAGCATTTCTTTTAGCCATACGTTGTACGCCTAAAGCCATTACAATAGTAGCTGTTGCAGGCAATCCCTCTGGAATAATTGATATGGCAAGGGAAATTGCAATCATAAACATTGGCAAGAGAGGTCTCTGATAAAATGCACCTATTGCAAATATAACAACGCATACAATAATACCTATGATACTTAATGTCTTTCCAACAGTATTAAGTTTACGTTTTATAGGAGTATCAAAATCATCTTGTGAATCTAAAAGATGTGCTATGTTACCCACTTCTGTATCCATACCAGTTGCAACTACAACACCTACACCTCTACCATATGTGACGATTGAGGATGTATAAGCCATATTGCTACGGTCTCCTAATACACATTCTTCAGATAAGATTGTATCTGAATCTTTTTCTGATGGAACAGATTCTCCTGTTAATGAAGCTTCTTGAATTTTTAAACTCGATGTTTCTATCAAACGAAGGTCTGCTGGGACCATCGCTCCATCCTCTAAAAAAACAATGTCTCCTACTACAAGATTACTTGCTGGAATAACACTTTCTTCACCCTCACGCATAACACGAGCTATAGGTGAATTCATATTTTTTAATGCTTCTAACGATGACTCTGCCTTTTTTTCTTGAACAATTCCAATAACTGCATTTACTGTTACAATTATTAGTATTACAAAAGCTTCTGTAAATTCTCCAAATATCAAGGATAATATGGCTGCTCCTATTAGTATTAAAACCATAGCATCTGTAATTTGACTCCAAAGCATTTGTAAAGTTGTTCTAGGTGGTTTTTTTCTCAGTTCATTTAAACCATTCTCTTTAATCCGTTTTTCCGCCTCGGTATCGGTGAGCCCCTCCTCTGATGAATCTAGACTTTCTAAAATTTCATGAGTTGCTCTTGAATGCCAAGGCATCTGTTTGTGATTTTCCATTTTGGAAGATCACTCCTTTCTTTTTTTGATTTAAGAATAATTATATTTTAAAATCAAGTTCAATTCAATACACAATAAGTATATTTTACCTAAATTTAACAATACTTATTAATGCTTAATAAAAATCTACTCTTTTACAAATATGTACTCACCATTATCAGATAAATTTTCTTGATACTTATATCCTCCTAAATTAAATTTTTTGAGTTCTTCAGTATCTCTTACTCTGTTTTTTACAATATACTTTACCATCATCCCTCTAGCTTTCTTTGCTTGTGTAGATTCAACTTTCAATTTACCATTTTTACTTACTTTAAAAGTACATGTAATGTATGTATCACTATCTTTAATAAATCTTTCTATGGATTTACTGTATTCATTTGATGTCAAATTAACGATAGCCCTTTTTTCTTTGATTAATTGTTCATATATGCTATTTCCCCAATATTCATACAAATTCTTAAATTCACGTACCTGTAATTTTGTCTGCATTTCTAATCTATACTCATATATACTGTCATACGGTTTTATAACCCCATACAATCCACTTATGATTCGAATACAATTGTCTGCGAACTCTTCATCTTGTTTTGTAAAACTATCTGCCTCTATATTTTTATATTGAATTCCATCATAAGTTAAGATTGCAGGGCTTCCAAGTGTATCAAACTTAATATTCTCAAATCTATTTTTATTTAATATAGCTAATTTTTCATTGATTTTCATTCTGTTTTTAAAATCTTCTATGCTAAATGCCTTTATATTTTCCACTATTTCTTTTGTGTTATCTATAAAACAGGGTAAACTCAAATCTCTATCAAAGGCTTCTATATGCTTCATATTTTTAGCTGGTGATAACATTATAATCATAAATTCTTATTACTCCTGTTTTTCCAAGTATTCAAGAATTTCTTGTGCATTTGTATCTGGTTTTGCTTTCTCAAAGACTTTTTCAATAATTCCATTTTCATCTATGATATAAGTTGCACGCACAACTCCCAATGCAGTTTTTCCATACATTTTTTTCTCTTTCCATACATCAAATGCTTTAATAGCAACTAAATCAGGGTCAGAAAGTAAAATAAATGGAAGTTCATGTTTTTCTGCAAATTTTTGATGTGATTTTATACTATCTTTACTTATACCAATAACTTGTACATCATCCTTTTTAAATCCATCATATGCATTTCTAAAAGCACAAGCTTGACGTGTACAACCTGGTGTATTGTCTTTAGGATAAAAATATACTACTACTTTTTTTCCCTTAAAATCAGACATACTCACCTTATTTCCATCTTTATCCTCTAATGTAAATTCTGGTGCTTTTGTTCCTATACTCAACATAAATATCTCTCCTTTTGTTTTATTGATAATTTTATATTATATATTATTACCCTATATATCTGTACATAAATAAAATTTTTTATTTTTTATATATAAAGTTTCATCAATATATAATTTTCATAATATTTATATTCTAAAAATATACCATAAATATCTCGATTAAAGTATTTAAACTTAAAATCAGATTAACTAATCCATTAATTAAAATTGACAGTATTTAATATATATTAAATACTGTCAATTTACTACCATTTTCATAGTCTATATAAATTTAAATTCTTCAACATCAAACAAACCCAAATCAGTAAGTCTTATTTGTGGAACAACAGGAAGTGCCATAAAAGAAAGTGTAATAAAAGGGTCTACATATTTTGGAACTCCCATACTTCTTGCTATCTCCAACATATTATCAGTCGTTTCTTGCACTTCTTCAGCCTGAAGAGTACTAATTAGTCCTGCTACTTGAAGACTTAAGTGTGCAAGAACTTTTCCATTTGATACAATTACATAACCACCTTGAATATCTTTTAAATAATTTATTGCAATTATTATATCTTCATCATTATCCCCTGCAACTATTATATTATGAGAATCATGAGCCACAGTAGTAGCTATTGCTCCATTTTTTATACCAAATCCTTTTAGTGGAGCAATTGATATGTTTCCAGTCATTCTATGTCTCTCAACAACACAAAGCTTTGAATAATCTTCATTTGGAACAAAATATCCATCTACATTTGGTATAGATTCATATAATTTATTTGTCAAAATTTGATAAGGTACAATTTCCATTACATAATTTTTTGTATTTGATTTTAGCTGTATTTTCTCCTTGCTGATATCTTTAAATTTAACTGTATTAAGCAACTCTTTGTCTTTAATTTCATAATTATAATTAGAGAATATTTCTTTAGTTACTAGCTTACCATCTTTATAGACAGTATCTACTTCCATTTCATTTAAATTATTCAGCACAACAATATCAGCCTTATAACCAGCTCCTATTGCTCCAATCTTTTTTAGCCCATATACTTTTGCTGAATTATATGTTGCAATCTTTATGGCTTTGATAGGTTCCATTCCTAAATCAATTGCACATTTTATATTCCATCTTATATGACCTTGTTTTTCTATATCATCTAAATGCTTATCATCTGTACAAAACATAAATTCTTCAATTGGCAAGTTATACTTTAACAATCCATTTACTATAGATTTCAAGTTCTTCGCTGCACTACCTTCTCTTATTAAAATCTTTAGACCTGCTCTCAATTTTTCATATACTTCATCAAAAGTTATACATTCGTGGTCATTTTCTACTCCTGCACACACATATGTTTGAAGTGATTTTCCACTTATATTTGGTGCATGTCCATCTACAATTTTACTTTTAAAAAGTTCTAGTTTTTCTAAGATTTCTTTTTCAGAATCTATAACATCATTAAAGCACATTACCTCCCCTAAGCCTAAAATCCTAGGATTGTTTATGTACTTCTCCATGTTTTTTGCACTAAATTTACCTATTCCATTAGTTTCAAATCTTGTGGCAGGTACAGATGAAGGCATCATAATATATACATTAAGTGGTATATCTTTTGTCGATTCTAATAAAAAATCTATTGCACTTGCTCCCTTTACATTAACCAACTCATGTGGGTCAGCTATGATAGTTGTCGTACCTGATTTTAATAATTTTTTTGATAATTCAATTGGCATTACCATTGTAGATTCAATATGCATATGTGCATCAATAAAGCCAGGTGATATATACTTACCACTACAATCAATTTCTACATTCCCCTTGTAATCGCCAATACCAACAATAGTATCTTCCACTATTGCCACGTCTCCTACTATCAGTTCTTCTGTAAATACATTTATGATTGTTCCATTTTTAAGTACAATGTCAGCTTTATCTCTTCCACTTGCTACATCACACTGTCTCTTTAAAATACTCATTTTTACAACTCCTCTTAAGTTTTTTATATCAATATACTTTGTCGTATTATATATTATAGCTTTATTTATTAATATATATTATATATGAATTTTAATGAAAAGTATCACTTGAAATTTGTTCCATTATTCATTTACTTAAACAGAGAGAACATGAGGAATAATATTATTCCTTATGTTCTCATTAATAGTTCAGTTGTATTAAATTTTTCCTATATATTGACTCATTATTAAGGAGGTGTCTCAAATGAACTTTTTAGTTCATGAGGCTCTCTTTTTTGTATGAAATCAAATATATTTTTATCATTTCAACAATAAAAAAGAGGCTTATCTCTATTTTGAGACAGCCCCTTATCGCTATTTGTATATAACTATCTTTATCCTAAAAATACATAAACTATCATACCTACAAGTATTGCTGGTATGGTGGTAATAATCATAGCCCATAAAGACGATTTTTTATCCATTGCTAGAAGCGGGAAAAGTGCATCTCCATCTTGAGAGATAGAGTTAGCTATCACAGCACCAAGTGGTATAGTTCCCTTCAAATAGAATGACATAAGTACAATTTGTATACCACAGCCTGGAATAAGCCCAAGACCTGCACCTATGAATACACTTATTACACCTGTTGATAATACTAACTTAACTAAGTATTCATCTCCACCTAAAATTAATATTATCAAATCATAAATAAGATATGCAATAAAAATCCATGTAATTACAAATGATATTTCACCAACAGAATGTATAAGCATTTCCCTTAGAGAAATCTTTTTATTTTCTTCTTCTTTTTGGTTGGAATTTTTAAATACCTTTTTAAAACACCACATATAAATTATTGAAAATAATATTCCAATAACTGCTACCAATTCTTCTAATGAATGTAGCTTCTCAATTATAGGAAGATTGAGACCAGAGTGAGCAAGCAACATAAATATAAAGCCTATTAATATAATTCCTATATAAATTTTATATCCTTTCCCATGTGTTATTATAAATGCAAGTCTATTTGTGTTCCCATGAGATTTAGCAAGATTGTCCAAGATTATTTCATCATGATTATGTTCTTCTTTAGAGCCAGTTTTATTTATACTGTGTTTATCCAATTCTCTTCGTTTTTTTAGTCCTAATTTTTCTTCAAGTTTAAAATAATCCACTAACTGACCAGTTATTATTCCTGTAATAGTACTAACTATTGTAACAAAAAAATACATTTTAATATTTGCTGAGATAAGTACAAATGCAGCATCTCCCATACTTGCTATTAAACTTGCAATTATTGCACCAAAGCTCAACTTCCCATTTATGTATAATGGCATTATTGCTAAACTTCCCCCACAGCCTGGTATAGCTCCAATTAAAGCTCCTATCAAAGGTTGCAGTTTTCTGTTTTTTGATATGATATTAGTAAAATTTCCACTAGTTCTATAGTTAATATATCCAAATAACAAAATAAAAAACCCAATCATAGAGCCCACATGTAAAAATGCTTCTTCAGAAGCAGATATTAACATTTCCATTAATTTACCTCCTTATTAATTTTACAATAATTATATTATATTTCATTCGATATTGATAATCAATATCAACTTATCTTTTATATTCCTAATATTAAAAAGTGCGCATCTTATATTATTAATTTCTCACATATTAAGATACACACTTTTTGATATTAGCCTATCTATTTACCACATGTAATATGAAATCACATGTGATAAATAAGTTCTATATTATAACAATATCCAACTGTTGTATTATCTACTAAATTTATAAATTTTCAATGAATGTTACAACTTCTTCTATTATCCAATTAGGTGTAGATGCTCCTGCTGTAATACCTAAAGTCTTATATTCTTTAAGCATATCTACATCCAATTCATCCTTAGTTTCTATTGCAAAAGTTGGAACTAAATCTTCACAAACTTTTACTAATTTTTGAGTATTAGAGCTATGTTTGCCTCCTATAACTACCATACAATCTACTTCTCTAGCCAATTCTTTGGCTGATTCTTGTCTTGTTTTTGTAGCTGAACAAATTGTATCATTAAACACTATTTCTTCTAGTTTATCTGATAGTTTAGCAACTATACTTGAATATAAATCTGGATTTATTGTAGTCTGTGCAACAAGACAATATTTTTTTGAACTATCCAATTCCATATTTTCCATCTGTTCTACAGTCTTTATTATTATTGCTGAATTTTCACACCATCCATTTATTCCTATGACTTCTGGATGTTTCATATCCCCAATAACTATTATTTCATAACCTTTATTATGATACTCACTTACTACTGTATGTATTTTCTTTACAAATGGACATGTAGTATCTACTATTTTTAATTTTTTATCTTTTGCCTCTTTATATATCTTCTCAGGAACTCCATGAGACCTTATTATCATATTTTCATAATTTGGTATTATATCAATTTCATCTACAGTCTTAAGACCTTTTTCTTCATACTTTGCTACTGCTTGTTTATTATGAATAAGAGGTCCTAAAGCATATATGCCAGAAGCATTCTTTTCTACTTCATCCCACGCCATTTTCATTGCTCTTTTAACTCCAAAACAAAAGCCAGCATTTTTTGCTATTTTTACATTCACAAGTTTCCCCCCTTATTTTGAATATTTAAAGTAATTTTGTTTTATTACTTCTAAAATCTCTTGTGATATTCTTTCATGGTCATCATTACTCAATTTTTCTTTAAAATGTTCTTCAAACGATATCGGTTCTCCAATATATACAATTACTTTACTAAATAGTTTATATTTAGATATTATTGATACTGGAACAACTTTAGACTTACTCTTTATTGTAAATACAGAAAGACCTGCTTTAGCTTTACCAAAAGAATCGCCTTTAATTCTAGTCCCTTCTGGAAATATACCTAGTATATAACCATCTCTAATAGACCTTAAAATAGTTTTTATTGTAGATACATCTGGTTTTTCTCTATTTATAGGCATAACATGCAATTTTTTTAATATAAATCCTAATGGCTTAATCTTAAATAATTCTTTCTTTGCAATTGCAGCTATTTCTCTATTTTCTATAGCAGCAGCTAAAAATACAGGGTCAAGATTAGACTTATGATTTGAGGCTACTACTATATTTCCTCTATCTGGAATATTCTCAGCACCTATAACTTCATACTTAAAAAACAGTTTAGAAAAACCTTTAAAAATAGTTATTGCAAATCTATAAAAATTCACGTTTATCTCCCTTCAATACTACATTATATTTTATTATGATACATCAAACTAAAGATTTATTTTAGAGACAACTTCATCTACAACCTCTTCTATGGTTTTCCCTGTAGTATCTATTTCTAGTGCATCATTAGCTTTCACTAATGGAGCAAATTCTCTATTTGAATCAATTTCATCTCGTTTTATTATATCTTCAATTACTTCCTTTAAAGTAGTATTATATCCCTTATTACAAAGTTCTTTATAACGTCTACTTCCTCTTTCTTCTGGAGTAGCTACTAAAAAAAACTTATAATCTGCATTTGGGAAAACATATGAACCTATATCTCTACCATCTAATATTACTGAACTTTTTGTTCCTATTCTTCGTTGAACTTCAACCATTAACTGTCTTACTTCTTTTATCTTGGCTACAGCAGAAACATTATTACTTACTTCTATTGTTCTTATTTCTTCATTTATAACTTCTTTATCCAAGTATATATTATTATTCTTAAAATCTATATCAGAATTTTTAGCTATTTTAATAACTTCTTCCTCATTATTGACATCAATATTACTTTTTAAACACTTATAAGTAACTGCTCTATACATAGCACCTGTATCTATATAATTTATATCTAGCTTTTTTGCTACTATCTTAGCTATTGTACTTTTCCCAGCCCCTGCTGGACCATCTACAGCTATAACTAAATTACCCATATATACACCTCTATTTATTCATATTTAATTATTAATTAAAAACTACCCTTATACACTAATACCCGAAAGATATCCAGTTGAAAAAGCTATTTGTAAATTGTATCCACCAGTTTCTGCATCTATATCAATTACCTCACCTGTAAAAAATAAATTCTTAATTAATTTAGACTCCATAGTGGAAGAGTTAATTTCTTTAACTGAGATGCCACCAGAAGTAACCATACCAGTGTTTATACCTGTGGTTCCATTACAAGTCAGCTTCATATTTTTTATATACTCAATAATTTTAATTTCATCTACCTTAGATAAATCACTTGCTTTTTTATCATTCAAAGATAACAAAGCAAGAATTTCCTTTAAGAAATTTTGAGGTAGTATTTGTTTAAGATTATTTATGATATTTTTATTTGGGACTTCTCTGATTCTACTAGAGATTTCATCAGCATTTAAATTTGGTAAAAAATCTATATTTAATTCTACCTTTTCTTTTTCAATAATCTTATTAATATAAGAGGACATTATAAGCACACAGGGTCCTGTTATTCCAAAATGTGCAAATAACATATCTCCTGTTTTTGATATTTTCTTTTTCTTAATCTTACAAGATATTTCTACACTCTTCATAGATATTCCTTGTAAATTTTTAATCCATTTTTCTTCTATTGTAAGTGGAGCTAAAGCTGGATATAGTCTATTTAATGTATGTCCATGATTTTGAAGAATCTTGTACATTGAGCCATCTGAGCCCGTTTTAGAATAACTTACTCCTCCAGTAGATATAATGACCTTATCTCCAAATATCTTGTCTCCATTATCTAAAATGACTCCTTTTATTAGATACTTTAACTTATCTTTGTTAGAATCATCTTTTTCAGTGGTTTCTTCAGTTATAATGTCTATAACTTTTTTGTTATACATTATCTTAACATTGTGGTTGATTAAATCTTTGTTTAATACTTCTATTACTTCTATAGATTTATCATTTTTAGTATATACTTTATGGTCATTTTCTTCTTCAATCTTATATTCTAAATTTTTACTTTCAAAATATGAGATAAGGTCTTTATTTGTAAACGAATAGAAACTACTATAGAGAAATTTCTTATTGTTTACAACTTTATCAAAAAAATCTTCTATTTCCCTGTTATTGGTAAAATTACATCTACCTCCACCAGTTGCCCTTAGTTTTCTTCCTAATTCTCCATTTCTCTCAATTAATATCACTTCATTATTATTTTTCGAAGCTGATAAAGCTGCCATCATTCCAGAAGCACCCCCACCAACTACTATAACTTTGCTCATAAATTTCTCCTTATAATTGATTCCTACTCTAATGCAGAATTATTTATCTTTACATGATTTTTTATATGGCTTGTATCATTCATTTTTATTATAACAGGACCATAATCTTTAAATTCTACTATATTTAAAGCAGTATTATCTTGTTTAATTCTATATATGTTTTCCATTCCTGACTCTAAAAATGACAATAACATAACTCTTAATGTAATTGAATGAGTAACAAGAATTATATTTTTATTATCATATTTTTCATTTAATTCTTTTATAAAGGCATCTACTCTATCTTTTATAAGTTTAAGAGTTTCTCCTTCTGGTATATTTACTAAGTGTGGTTCATTTCTCCATGTTGAATATATATCTGAATAGTCTTTTTGAATTTCTTTTATTAAAAGACCTTCCCAAACGCCAAAACCCATTTCTCTAAGAGCTTCAGTTTTTTGAACTTCAAGGCCAAGTTTATCACCTAAAATTTGAGCTGTTTGCATTGCTCGCCCTAAGTCACTACTAAAAATATAATCAATCGAATATTTGCCTATATCTTCAGATAGTTCCTTTGCCTGTTCTACCCCTTGAGGAGTAAGGTCTGAATTGCCATGACCTTGTGTTTTTCCTAAAAGATTCCAATCTGTTTGTCCATGTCTTACTATATAAAAAGTATTTCCCATATGCCCTCCTAAATATATGCCTATTTTTATTAAATATAAATTGTTACTTCTCAAAACTTAATTATATCATAGAATACTTTACTTTGTTTCCATTTTATAATTTAATCTAGTATATTATTTTCAATAAATATTATTTATATTTACACGAGTTATTGTCCTATAACAAGATTTTTATACATCTATAAAAATTAATTTTCATACATTACTTATAAAATTCTTCAAATCTGTATTTCTGAATTGGATTAAAATATTTATCTGTATCTACTTTTGATAAAAACATATCTAATGGTCTTGCAAATATACCTGTATCATCGTATAAAGTCTTATATAGAACTAAATCATTCTTGTCTTCTTCTTCTTTATGATAAAACTTCCCATCTAAATCTATATATACATATATATCGCCTTCTCTTTCAGTATGTCTAATAACTAACTTATATTTATTTTTAATTAAATCTTCTCTACTGTATAGTTTGCATATGTTTTCTATATTGCTATTATCAACGGCTTTACTAAGTCCCATTGTAGCATAATACTTTCCTTTAAAATGTTTATAGATACAAGGATATTTTAATTTTCTTTTATTTATATCTAAGTAATTTTTTGATTCAACCATTTTATTATAATCTCCCATATCTCTTTCCTTTCTCTTAAAAAGCATTTTATATTTAAATAAGTTACTTGTTTTATATTTTATCATAACTTCAAATTTATTAATAATACAATAAATAAAGAGGCTGTATAAAATACAGCCTCTCAAGATTAATCTTCATAATTATATAATTTTTCTAATTTCTTTTTTAACTTTTTCTTTCTTTCTGAACCCAAAACTCTTATAAAATTATTATTTACAAAAATACAATTATTGCTAAGATAAAATTCACACTTGTCTAAATTTACAATATAACTATTACTACATTTGAAAAAATTTTCTTCTTTCATTAATTTTCTTATACTAGGAGCATTTTCTCCAACTTCGTAAGTGCCACTTTCTGTATAAATCTTTGATTCATATTCTTGCTTTTCTATGTATAGTATCTCTTTGATATTAATTGAAAAACGTTTATCTTCGTATTCAATATTAATAAAATTTTCATCTTTCATTGTCATCCCTCCAAGTACTTTATTAATTTAATTTTAGTGTTTTTTATCAATATAATCTATCGGAAATATATGTAAGATTGATTCATTTAAGATATTTAAAGTATTACTTTTAATATTGTAGTATCTGTTTACTTTTTCACATTATTTTTTAAAGTTAAAAATACTTTTTCAGATTATATTTATATATATATTTATATATGTCTTTAATAAAATAACTTTTCTATAAATCTATGTAAAATTATACATAAAGAAGTAATTATTAACTTTTTATTTAAATGAATTTTGTTAGAAATTATATTTGAAGGGGTAGCTTAATTTATTTATATGACATGTCTATTTACAAGTGATTTTTTAGATAAAATGAATTTTGTTAGAAGATAGCAACTAAACATATTTGCTATCTCCTTTTATACCTAGCAATTTATATTATTTTTTTCTCTTTAATCTTAAGTATTATACGTATTAATACAAATATTGAAATATTAGATAATATTAATAAGAAAACTATTGCTAAAAAAGCAATTCTTTTCTCTGGAGAAATTTTAACAAGATTTATGATATAATCATAGAGTATAAAAAATGACAATAAATTTGCTATAATAGGAACACATATGTATATTTCTTTTTTACTGATTTTAAAATTTTTACGAGAAATTTTATAAATATAAAGCAATATAGCTAAAATTAATTTTCCTAAAAATATAGCCTCATACCTATATAAATTTCCACTAAGTAAAATGTTCATATTATCCAAATTATTTACTGATATTACTAATAGCATACTTAATGCATTTATACCTATCAATACCAACCAATAAAAAAATGAAATTACCAGACATTTATATATATTGACTTTGTAATTAGATTTATAAAAAACAATAGTTATAAGTATACATATCCATATTCTACTATCTGCTCCAATATTTATATAGAAAGAAGAAATAATAAGAAAAATAGAAAATAAGAAAGATATATTTAATTTTTTAAAATTAGCTTTTGCTTGACTTGTGTAATCAAAAACTTTTTTGCATGCCCATATTTCTACAATAGAAGAGACAATTGTTATAAGCGTATCTAACATAATAATATCCTCAAAGATGATTAAATTATATTTTTTTATAAAATAATATAATAAAAAATACATACTAATTATAGCATAAACATACAATTAAATTTGATATAATTAGCTAATTTTTTTAATAATTTTTTTAATACCTATGAAGTATCAACTATATATTTAATGATAATTTTAAAATATATAAATTTTTTTTACTTTTACTTCATCTATAATAGCAAAAACAAATTTATGGTTGAAACAATTAAAAATAATCACGTATATTTTTAATATGGTTGAATAGAAATAATGATTTAGATTAAGGAATATTGATATGTTATAAAACTATTTTAAATGTTAAAAATTGTTATTTACTAAGATAAGTGGTATCATTTAACTTGATACTCCCTATTCCAATTATTTTAGGTATTTTACTAAATTAGAACCTACTTAATATTACTTTATGAATAGTGAGTAACTGATTAAATAATACCATTTATGGATTTTTTCAGACATCTATTAATTGAAAGTTTAGAGCTTTAGCTTATCTAATTACTCTTCTTCTAAATCTTTAAAATGACTTTCAAATAAATCTAATGCATCTTTGTCAATGACTTCATCATCATGTAGTGCTGAAATCAGACTCTGTAAAGAATTATCATGTATGTTACTTAAAAAATCTTTTGTCTCAACACTTAAATACTCTTTATGTCCAACAACTATTGTATAATGAGTATATCTATCTATTTTTTCTGCATTTAAAAAATGTTTTTTAACAAGTCTTGATAAAAGTGTCAATGTAGTTGTTTGTTTCCATCCATATTTTTGTTCCATAGCTTCAATAGTTTCTTTTGATGTTACAGTATCATTTTTTTCCCAAATAAACTTCATAACTTTTAATTCTGCTTGTGGTATTTTTGAAATTGTCATAGCCTAACGCCCCTCTCATACTTTTATTAAATTAATACTATCGCAATATAGTTTTTAAGTCAAAGATTTTGTCGATAATAATATTTTCCAATTTTTACCATGTACTATTTTTTGAGATAATTCTATAATAAATTACATAAGAATTGTTTATTCTACATTATGAAATTAAATATAGAAACAATATCTACACTATAAAAAAATTATAATTTTAAACATTTTTTAATACATAAATAGAAATTGTCAATATATTTCAAGTGTCTCTTACTTACTATTAGAGCTTCTATAAAATATTCTCCATTATAGTAAAGAATTCTATAAAACTCTTGTTACAGTTATATTAAAATATAAAAAACACTAATTTAAAATATACTGAAGTCTATATTTTTATAATTTCTACTATTATACAACAGGTGAGTAAATGGCACAAGGATATTGTAAAAACACAATTTTAGGGCTAATAAAAACAAAAGAATTCATAAAAATGAATTCTTTTATATATAACCTTAATTCGTTTTTTTTATATAATACTAAAACTACTCTTCTTTATTTATCAAAATTTAAAAATTATTTTACTTTATTCCTAGTAAACAATCCAGTAAATTTATACATCCAAAGTGCATTCATAAATAATAATAGACTTGTTGAGAAAAATACTGTTCTAATACCTAAGTGAGCTGATATTTGTCCCCCTAAGAAAGCTCCTGATGAACAGCCCATATACTGGGCAGATGCATTATATCCAAATATTTTTCCAACATATTCTTCTGGTGTAATTTTTTTTAATAAGCTATTTACAGAAGGATTAAGACCTGCCACTGATAGTCCTAATAAAAACCTCAACAACATCAATTGCCATGCAGTTTTTACAAAAGCTTGTGGTATAAATACAACCCCTGCCCATAAAAGTGAAATTAGCAATACCTTTTGAGGACCTATTTTATCTGACATTTTTCCAAGTTTTTGAGCTGCTAATAAGTTTGCTAACCCAGATGCAGAAAATGTTAACCCTGCTATTAAAGCCACATTTGATGCAAAATTTGTAAGCTGTGATATATATATTGTTACAATTGGCTCTATAGAATATAACGCTAGCTGAGTAATAAATGTAGTCACAAAAATTGATACAATTAAAAACTTATTTGGTAATGGATTTAATGGTTCCCTAGGTACAGAAATTGACTCTTTTATTTCTTTAGGTCTAAAATTATCTACTACAAATAGAATAGATATTATAAATGATACAAATAACAATCCTCCTGTTATAATAAATACACTTTTAAGTCCTAAAATTGATTCTATATATCCTCCTACTGTTGGTCCAATTAATGAACCAGTAGTTGACGCTGTTGCAAGTGTACCTAAAGCCCAACCAGAGTGATTTTTATCTGTCTGGGTTGCAATCAGTGTAGTACATGCAGTAGCATAACCTGTAAAAACGCCTTGAAGAATCCTTAACCCTAATAACTGATAAACATTTTGTACAAACGCCATGGTAAATATCACTATTCCCATACCAACACTTGCACGTAGAAGCATTGATTTTCTACCATATTTATCAGCAGCTTTCCCTCAAATCGGGGAAAAAAATGCTGCTACTACAAAAGTACATCCAAAAATTATACCTGAATACTGTTGTATTAAGCCAACATCAGTTACACCCAACTGTTTAATATATAGTGGAAGTATAGGTGCTATTTGGCTCATACCTATAGAACTAAAGAACATCCCTATCCAACATACAAATAAATTTCTTTTCCACAACTCCATATAGAACTACCCCCCCTATATTTTATTTTTTTTGACAACACTATAATTTAATTACTTTTATACTATTAATTATAAAGTTTAAAAAAACCAATTTCCATGGATAACTCTAAAAAATAAAAATTTTTTATATTCATTTATGTCTATTTCAAAAATAAATTTCAAATTTAAAAAAATTTACTTACGACAAAATTTTTCTTCATGTATAATCCTAATATAAATAAATTACACTTGGAGGTAAATGAATATGCCACAAAATAGAAAAGAAAGTTTAATATTTACAGTACTTATGTGTGCTTTTATGGTATTTTTTATGAGCGTTTATAATATTTCTATACATGATAAATTCTCATTAGATACCTTTAGAAGTGCATGGTTGGACTTCCCAACTACATATGTTATAGCTATGGTTTTTGACTGGTTTATTGTTTCTAATATCGCAAAGAAAGTAGCATTCCGTATTATAAATCCAGATGCTAAACAAATTATAAAAGCTATTGTTATATCTAGTTGTATGGTTTGTGGAATGGTCATATGTATGTCTTTATTCGGAGCTCTTAAATCAATTGGGAGTACTAATACACTTGTCACTATATGGATGATAAATATAGCAAACAATTTTATTGTTGCATTGCCACTACAGCTATTAATTGCAGGGCCATTAGTAAGATTTATTTTTAGAACATTATTTCCAGAAGGTACAATTATTGAAGTAGTAAACTCTTAAAATAAATAAAGGTATAAAGAGTTATTGTACTCTCTATACCTTTTATCACTCTAAATTAAAATTATATTTATTTCCAGTACTATACATAAAGAATCATATCTATTCTATATTAAATATTTAAAATATAATTTATTCAATGTATCCATCTTTTCTCTTATAATATTGTTTCGGAAACTCATAACTAGAAAATAATAGTGGAGATAGAGAATATGAGTAACTTCCCGCGTTATTAATCGAAATCAAATCCCCTATGTTTGCTTTTTTCAATTTTACATTATTTGCTATTACATCTAATGAAGTGCAAAGATTTCCAACAACATTTACATACTCTTCTTCTTTTACATTATTTAATACTGCAAGAGAAAATGCATGGTTTGATGTATATAATGGTTCTTGACCTTCTAATTCTACTCCACAAGTAACCTTTTCAACTAGATTAGAAATAATAGGTCTCATAAATCCATTAAGTCCATTTTTTACAATAAGATATTTCTTTCCTCTTGATACTTTAATATCTACAATTTTGACATAATAATTACCTGATTTACAAACTATGAAACGACCTGATTCAATAAGAAGCCTTGCATTCAATGTCTTTGAATTAGTTAAGGCAATCTTTTCAGTTAATTCTGAAAGTTTTTTAAGATTAAGTGGATTCTCTCTAAGATTATCATAAACTACTCCAAGGCCACTACCAAAATTTATGAATTCGATATTAACATATTTACTTTTATTTAAGTTTAAAGCTATAAGAAAACATTTTTCATAATAGCATCCTAATTTTTCAAAATCCAATACCTGAGATTTAATATGTATATGAATTCCAACTATAGATATATAATCACAAATGCTTAACATCTTTAAAACACTGTCAATATCTTCTATATCAATACCAAATTTACTTGATATAGCATTATCATCATCCATAGTAAAATCAGGATTTATTCTAATTCCTATTTTAGTTTTCTTATTACTTTTTTTTGAGATTTTATTTATAAGTTCTATTTCTGTAATACTATCTGCAATAATTATACATTTATCTAAAACAGTTTCTATGTCAGATTCCGTTTTACCTGGTGATGAATAATATATATCATCTTTGGCAATTCCACATTCTGATGAAAGTAGCACCTCATTAATTGAAGCAGCATCTGCCCCAAATCCTTGTGATACAATACTTCTCACAATTTTATTATATGGATTTGTTTTTATGGAATATAAAAAATCAAAACCTAAAATATTATTTTTTAGCTCTTTACACTTTTCAATTATATTAGTCTCATCATATATGTAACAAGGTGCATGTTCTTCTATAAATTGAATTTCTTTATTTGAGTACATATTTTTACCTCCAAGTTTATAAAATTATAGTTATCTTTTCTTAGTTTTTTAGTAATTTATTTCAAATTTATTACAAGTTTGGAAAGGATATTGTTGTTAACGCATTATCATAGTATCCTAAAACTATATTAAACTCTAAAATTGTGAGGTTATTTATGAAATTCTTAATGGTTTTTTTAGTATACTTTTTGATGTACATTTTACTTGTGCGTATTGGGAAAAGGCTTAATAAAGTATATCCATATAAAAATCATATTTTTACATGGATGATTTTAATTTTATTATCATTTTATATAGTTACAAATATAGCTGTTTTTTTTAAATCACTTATCTAATACTCTTGATTTTAAGGTATTATGATAAAATAAACTTCATTCTATGTAACTTGTCTTTAAAAGTTTTTTATGCAGATATTGTTATATAATTAAAAACTATTTTAAAATACTATGGAGGTGTCAATATGGAAGTATGTATTCTTATGGGAAGCCCTAAGAAAAAAGGTAATACTGCTGCTATTCTAAAACCTTTTATTGAGGAATTAGAAAATTATAATGCAAATATTGAAGTAATATGGTTATATGATTGTAAAATAGAACCTTGTATTGCCTGTAAGAAATGTCAGAAAAATTTATCCGAATTTGGATGTTACCATGAAGATGATGTTCAGAAAATTTTTAAGAAAATTCTTATGTGTGATTTAATTATTTTTGCAACTCCAATTTATTCTTGGTACTGCACTTCACCAATGAAATCATTACTTGATAGATTGGTATATGGAATGAACAAATACTATGGTGGTGAAAAAGGACCTGCATTATGGGCAGGAAAATCATTAGCACTTATTACAACATGTGGATATAAACCTGAAAAAGGTGCTGATATTTGGGAAAACGGTATTAAGAGATATTGTAAACATTCTCAGTTAAAATATATAGGAATGCTTGTTGAGCGTGATTTAGGTAAACCTAATTTCATGGATACAGAAAAAGAAGAACATTCTCGCCAATTCGCAAAACAAATTTATAATGTTTTAGATAATTCATCTAATGCAGATAACTGTTAAGTACATAATGCTATAAGTAAAATATTAATAATGTAAGTAAAGCTTATATAATTTAAAATTTATATAAGCTTTATTTTAATATATTTTATTCTCCAAGTGTTATATTATTTATACCATTATTTTTAACTTCAATAACTGGATGCCCATTTCCTAAAATATAATCTTTAGACCAACCATCTGGTAACTTATTTAATCCATTTCCAATCAACTTCAAGTGTAAATTTGCTGGTTCTTTTTTCAAGTTCAATTTAAAGATTCCATCAAAGTTATCTTTGCCATCTTTGCCAAATAAACTTATATCTCCGCTTATGTTCGTAGCTGTTACATCTACAATTCCATCATTGACTCTAAATTTTATTTCAGATGATATAGTTTCAGCTGTTATACCTGAAATACCATCATTAGTATTTATATTAAAAGGGTATGTTACACTACTATCGACAATTTTTGCAATTCCATCATTAACATCAATTGTAGCTCCACCTTTAATATTATAAAGTTGCACTACACCGCTTTCAACATCTACGTTAAAATTAGAATACACTTTATCAGGAATCCCAATTCTTATAACATTTACCATTTTATCCTTATTTGCACTTATCATATTATCGCCATTCATATCTTGTAAAGAGCTATCTTGCTTCTCTATTTTTTTCTTAGCACTTACGACCAATTTCCCACTTTTTATATTATTAGAAGATTCCTCTTTGTTCACAGAAAAAGTACAATTTTTTTCATTAGTTACACTTACATAATCAAATTCGAATTTATTAGTATTTGTCTTTTCAACAACTACACCTAAATTATCTATCTCTATAGATACTTGAGAAACTTCATTCCCTTCAATTGAAGTTAGATGTTTTACAATATTAGGAGTTATGTTCATATCATTATATTCCACTACATCTAAACATTGTTTGTATGTATTAGCATCAATTCCTCCAACTTTTGTTATGCTTTTAGCTCCTTTTAGAACTCCTTTATTACTTCCATCAGCAACTAAAACAATTGGTTTCTCTTTAGCTAAAGGAGATAGTGTCAGTGCATCTACTAGTTGATAACCCTTTGTTATGTAAAAATCAGTTGCTCCATTATAAAACTTCTCTATTACCCTTTTATTAGTTTCAAATCTATCATTTCCACCAATTCTAGTGGCATTAGTTTTCTCTACTAAGTCTTCATTTATTGCAGACTTACCCCCTATAGCATAAACATTTAAGCCTTTAGCACTAAATGGAATTGATTTACCATCTGTAAGTATTATGGCTCCTTTGTTTTTTGCAGCTACAGGTGCTACACTCATAGCATCAGCCTCTCCTACAAATCCATTTGTCAGCATGACTTCTTTTACCTTACTTACTTCATTTATTTTTTTTGCTACATTGTAGCTAGTTTCAATTCTATTATTTCCATTTATTCTTTCAACTTCAATACCTTTTCTTTTTATATCTTTTTCTACTGAATTTTCAATAGTATTATAACCACCAATTATATATACTTTTTTTACAGCATTCAAGGTCTTATTATCCAGTCTGTTTGAAGTAGCTTTTGGTATTTCATTTTTTTTAGTTAAAAGTATGGGTGCATTAATAGCCCCAGCTAACCCACTTGACGAAAGACCGTCAGATAAGCTTTTATCTCCATTAACTAATATTACAGTATCATAAGTCTGCCTATCTGCTATAAGTCCTGCTGTTTCATACCTATCATTTCCTGTTATTGAATCCTCTTTAAACTGTGCATTTACAGTTAGATTATTTAAAAAAAATATGGTCAAAGCCAAAGTTGATATGCTTATTTTTTTACTGAATTTTTTGAATTTTTTATTCATAATCTCTACTATTTCCCCCTATAAATTAAATTCTTTAATTTGCTTATAACTTATCCTCTTATTTACAAATTATAACATAATTTTATAATCAAATATCTATTTTTCTAAAATTATAAGTCACTTTATATCAATTATTTTATTCACTATAAAATTTATTGGCTATAAAGCAAAAACTAAATTTATAATTAAGACTTTTATAAGCTTTAAGAGGTACTGTTATCTATTTTTAGCAATTAATTAGTAATAAATTTCATTTTTATCTTATTTTCTAACTAATACTTATACAGTTTTCACCATCATCTTACCACCATCAAATACATATTCAACCATATTATTTTCATATAAATATGTTATATAAGAACGTATTGTACTTCCAACTAATACATATTGATTAGCATCAAGTTTGACATTATATAAATCACACATCTTTTCAATAACTTCATCAATCATAATTGGTTCAAAACAAACTTTTTTAATATTATCTATTATTTCCTCCATTTTCTTTTTATTAGTATCAATTAAATTTTTTATATCTGTCATTTTAACAGAATGACTTGGAACAAAAAAATCCGCTTCTAAAGTTCTCATTTTATCTAGCGTCTTAAATTGTGATTCTATATCTAATAGAAAGAAAAAATGATATTTCGTAATTATATTTTCTGGTGTAAGACTATCTGCAACAAACAAAACATTATCTGGAGTTCTAATACCAATCATTTCAAAATAATGACCTGGAAGAGAAATTGCTTCAAGTTCTGTATCTACAATTTTTCCATTTGAAGGTATAATATAATCAACTTCACTTTCTTTTGCTAATAGAAACTTGTTTTTAAGTGCTTTACTTGGATAACCTCCATATAAGAATGCTGATTCTAGTATTGGATTTTCTGTAAAATATCCTTCCATTTTAGTTGTAGCAATCTTGCATTTTGTCTGATTTTTCAAATATGCATTTCCTCCTATATGGTCTGCATTTGAATGAGTGTTTATTATTAATTTAGGATTTAAATTATGCTCTTCTAATAATCTTAGAACCTGTCTAGCTGTATCTTTGTTATTTCCACTCTGAACCTCCCATAACTAAAGTCACAGGGTTCCTGTTTCATAGAATTTCGCATACTAAAATATGTCTTACCAATTCTCCACAGGCTATCCCCGTAGTTCCTACGGTTCTTACATACGTTATCTATTTTAAACTGTTATTAGTCTTAATCCTTCTTTTAGTATATTTATACTCGCATTTATATCTCTATTGTGAGTTACATTACAACAAGGACAAATCCATTCTCTTATACTTAAATTCTTCATTTCCTCATTTTTGTACCCACATTTATTACATATTTGTGAACTTGCAAAGAATTTACCTACCTTTACAATTTGTCTACCATACCAATTAGCCTTTATTCTAATTGACGAACAAATTCTGACCATGACACATCAGAAATAGAAAGAGATAATTTACGATTTCTAGTCATATTCTTTACTTGTAAATCTTCTATGCAAAAATATCATTCTCTCGTATTAATTTGTAGATAGTTTTTGTAGAAAATCCTTCCTTTGATTAGCTATATGTTCTTGAAGTCTTGCAACTTTTAACTTGCTTATTTCTATTTAAACTACCAATTGTTTTTCTCGATAGTTCTCTTTGTAATTTAGCAAGTTTATTTAACGACTTCTGAAGATACTTAGGATTTTCTATAAATTGTCCACAACTTGAGATACAAAATTCTTTAATTCCTAAATCTAAACCTATCTGATTATT
>NZ_AVHW01000068.1 GCF_000449425.2 Clostridioides difficile CD160 | reverse complement strand
AAATTGGAAAAACTATATAATATATATTATAATCTATATATAAGGAGTGATGTTATTGAAAAAAGATAGAATAACCTTTTCAGAAATTTTAATATTAATTGTAGGCTGTATATTAATGGCAATTTCTCTTAACTTGTTTTTTAATCCACATGCAATTGCTGCTGGTGGTATAACAGGACTTGGAGTTGTTTTTAACTCATTATTTGGTGTAGAACTTTGGATTGTCAATTTAATTTTAAATATTCCATTATTCATATTTGCTTACAAGATACTTTCAAAGAAAGATTGTTTTAAAACAGTTTTAGGAATAATTTTTCTTACTATAGCACTTAAACTTACTGCAAATATGGCTACACTAGATATCACAAATGATATGTATCTTGCAATTATATCTGGTTCTATTTTAATGGGAGTTGGTCAAGGTCTTATTTTTAGAATAAATGGCTCTACAGGTGGAACTGATTTGATGGCACTCCTACTAAATAAATATTTTCCTACATTTAGTATACCTGTTTTGATGGGAATTGTTGACTGTGTCGTAGTAGTTCTATCAGGTATAGTAAATAGACAGGTTGAAATTGCACTTTATTCAACTGTAGCTTTATATATTTTAGTAAAAGTTAGTGACTTACTTATTGAAGGATTTAATTATTCAAAATCATTCACTATCATATCTGACCTTTCAAAAGATATAAGTAAAAAAATAATGGAAGATTTAGATAGAGGTGCAACTATTCTAAAAGGCGAAGGTGCTTATACTGGAGAAAATAAGAATGTACTCTTAGTGGTAGTTGAAAAGAAAGAAGTTGTCGAATTAAAAAAATTAGTAAAAAATGTCGACCCCAATGCATTTATTATAATTGCAGATATACATGAAGCTTTGGGTAATGGATTTAAAAAAATAGAATAAGTACAAAACAAATGGCAGGCATAATTAACATATATAAACAGAGCTTTTTATATGTTAATTATGCCTGCTTTTAAACTTCTTTTTCATCTTATTATCAATAATTGGTACTGGAATTACCATCCCAATTAGACTAATTATAATATTTATCAAACTTAAGTATTCAGGACTTATTTCTATAAACATCTTATTAAAAAAAATAACAATTGCCAAAATAATGCCTGTAATAATCCATATATTTGCCCCATAACTATGTGCATAGTCCCAAGCCTCTTCAGATTTCATTGACTCTTTAGTTCTATATCCATGAAATTTATTTATATCTTTTGGAGCTCTATATTTATATGAAATTCCTATTAATATAATCATTATTGGTAGTATCATATCGATAATCCAAAATATTTCCATCGTAACTCCCCCAGCCTTTATATGAATTTTTCTAGCTGTACTTGAACTTAAATATAACATTCTAAAATTTTATAATTATTATCCTTAATTATATCATCTGCTCTATTTTATAACAATCAAATTTGAATCCAACTGTATAGTGCCACAGTTTATTTTAAATCATATAATAGCAATCTATTTAAATTATAAAAAACTTACATAATTATATAATAAATAATATATATATAGCCAAATCAGTCTAAATATGTATATAATATATCTAATATAATTCTTACACTTATAAGTACCAATAAAAATTAAAATACAGAAGGAGAACTAAAAATGAGTGTTAGTTTACAAAAAGGACAAAGAGTAAGTTTAGTAAAAGACAATAATCCTGTAAAAAATGTGATTGTAGGATTAGGATGGGACATGAACAAAATAGGTAGAAAAAATTACGACCTAGATGCATTTGCGATAGCATTGACTAGCCAAGATAAGATGAGTTCTAAGAGTGACTTAGTTTATTTTGGTAATCTTAAGCATCCTTCTAAAGCTATCATACACACTGGAGATAACTTAACTGGAAAAGGTGAAGGTGATGATGAACAGATAATGGTTAATTTAGATGATATTCCAGAATATGTACATAAGATAGTTTTTGGAGTCTCTATATTCAAAGCTAACAAAAGAAATCAAGATTTCGGTCAAATGAATAATTCTTTTATAAGATTAGTTGATGCAAATTCTAAACAAGAATTATTTAAGTATAACCTTCAAGAAGATTTTTCTGGTAAAGTCACAGTTTTGGCAGGTGAAATTTATCTCAGAAATGGAGAATGGAAATTTAATGCTTTAGGTATTGGTCAAAATGAAGAACTTCGTGAATTAACTAATATATATAGTTAATAATAATTACAATAAAAAATTTATAATAAGGAGTTGTTTTAAATGGGTATAACTTTGGCAAAAGGACAAAAAGTAAGTTTAACAAAAACTAATCCTGGTCTTAAAAAAGTAGTGGTAGGATTAGGATGGGATACTAACAAGTATGATGGTGGATTTGATTTTGATTTGGACGCTTCTGCATTTTTAACTGGTGCCGATGGTAAAGTTACAAATGATGGAGATTTTATATTCTATAATAATTTAAAACATGCTTCTGGAGCAGTTGAATATATGGGTGATAATAGAACAGGTGTTGGTGAAGGTGATGATGAACAAATAAATGTGGACTTATCTAAAATACCACAGGATATTGCTAAAATATCTTTTACTGTTACTATAAATGAAGCTATTACAAGAAGACAAAACTTTGGACAGGTTGAAAATTCATATATAAGAATATACAATGAAGAAACTAATGAAGAGCTTATTAAATATGAATTAGGTGAAGATTTTAGCATAGAAACAGCAATAGTAGTTGCAGAACTGTATAGACACAATGAAGAATGGAAATTCAATGCTTTAGGCTCTGGTTTTGAAGATGGTCTTGCAGGATTATGTGGAAATTTTGGTGTTAATTTAGGCTAATATTAACTTAAAATAGCAAAGATATTTTTTAGACTAAAGCTATTTAAAAATATAATAACTAATAAAAAGAAGAGCATATTAATATACTCTTCTTTTTATTAGTTATTATATTTTTAATATATTATAAAACATTTATTTTTTTATTCTTTTTTCTCATTTGTTTTTTTCCAAATTCTACTGAAATATCAAAAAACGATGAAATGTTTTCTGTAAAAAACTTATTTTTATGATATGCAATATCAAATGTTCTCTGTAAATTAATACCTTCAATATCACAGGACCATAAAAGATGCTTTTTTAAATAGTCTTCAACAAGCAATTCAGATATAACTGCAATACCAAAGTTATCTACAACTGCTCTCAATATAGCTTCAGAATTATAACACGACCATTTAATATTCATTGGTATTTTCAATTCTTTTAGCTGACTTTCTAGCTGTGCTCTTGTGCCACTTCCCAACTCACGCATAATTAATGGTTGATTTGAAAGTTCTGAAACGTTTATGTAATCTCTTTTGTAAAATTCATGCTTATTAGAACATATAAGTACAAGATGGTCATTAATAATGCTTTTTGTAACAATATCTGGATGCTTTATTTTACCTTCTACAATTGCAATATCTAATTCACTATTAAGTAGTTTCTTTGCAATCAACCTTGTATCCTCTACAAATACTTCTGGTTCTAGCAAGGGATTTACCTTGTATAATTCTAATATTATTGGACTTATTACACATGTTCCAACAGTTACTGTAGCACCAACTCTTATACGAATGTTTTTTGCACAGTGTTTCATGCAATCATTCATTTCTTCATTTATAGATAAAAGATGCCTTCCATATCCAAGAAGTTTTTTCCCTGCTTCTGTTAAGTATAATTTTTTTGAAATTCTATCAAATAACTTAACTCCATACTCTTTTTCTATTTCTGAAATAACTTGGCTAACTGATGACTGTGTAATATACATATTTCTTGCTACTTCACTCATTTTACCACACTCGGCAACCTTAACAAATATCTCAAGACTGCGAATAGTCATATTATCACAACCTTAGCAAACATTAGTAAATACTTATGATTTTATTAATATTTTAGTATTTTACAAATGTATTGTCAAGGACTATAATTTTAGCATAGAGTTATAAAAGAGATTGGAGTGTGATATATTGTGAAAGTATTAATTATAGGTGGAGTTGCTGCTGGAACAAAGACTGCTGCAAAAATAAAACGTGAAATGGGTGATAACTGTTCTGTTACGATTCTAAATAAAGGTGAAGATATTTCTTACGCTGGTTGTGGTCTACCATACTATGTTGGAAATGTAATTGAGGATAAATCATCTTTAATTGTAAATACACCAGAAAGTTTTTCGAAGCTAACAGGAGCAGAAGTTCATTGTGGAGTTGAGGTTATATCTATTGATAGAAAGGCAAAACAAGTAATCGTGAAAACGATTTCAACAGGAGCAGAAGAAAATTTATGCTATGACAAACTTGTAATTGCTACAGGAGCAGACCCAATAAAACCGCCAATACCTGGTATTGACCTATCTGGAGTATTCTTTATGCGTACTCCAAATGATGCTATAACACTAAGAGATTCTCTTGGAGATGGTGTTAAAAGAGCTGTTGTTATTGGAGGAGGTTTTATTGGTCTTGAAATTGCTGAAAACCTTTCTGCAATGGGTATACGTGTAAGTGTTATTGATATGGCTGAACATGTTATGCCTGGATTTGATACTGACTTTTCTGAATATGTTGAAAATCACATGGCTGATAAAGGTATAATGATTTTTACAGGTGACCAAGTTGTAGGTATTGAAGGTCAAAATAAGGTCGAAAAGCTTCGTACTAAAAATAGAGTTATTAAAACAGATTTGGTAGTTATGTCAGTTGGAATTCGTCCTAACACAGATTTTCTAAAAGACACAGATTTAGAATTTGCTCCAAATAAAACACTTATTACAGATGAGTATATGCTTACAAATGATAAAGACATCTATGCAGTTGGGGATTGCGCTTTTGTAAAAAATGCTTTAACAAATAAACCTACATGGTCACCTATGGGCTCATCTGCAAATCATGAAGGTAGGATTTGTGCACAAAATATATCTGGCAAATCTAAAACTTATAAGGGTGCTCTTGGAACAACTGTAGTAAAATTGCCTGAACTCAATGTAGGTAAGACAGGTTTAAGTAAAGAAGCTGCTGAAAAAGAAGGGTATAATGTTTGTTCTGTAACTATAGCGACTGATGACAAAGCTCACTATTATCCAGGTGCTTCTAATTTTATTATAAGAATGGTTGCTGAAAAGGATACTAGAAAATTATTAGGTGTTCAAGTTATGGGACCTGGAGCAGTCGATAAAATAGTAGATATCTCTGCTACTGCAATAACTTTAGGAGCTGACCTTTATTCACTAGAAAGTATGGACCTTGCATATGCACCACCTTTTTCAACTGCTATTCATCCATTTGTCGTATCAGTAAATGTTTTACAAAACAAACTAAATGGAGAACTCGATAGTGTTTTACTTGATGAAATAGAAGACTTCGACAGCTGGACTAAACTAGATGTTTCAAAAGCTCCTTCTATTCCTAGTTTACGTTATCTTCCTGTTGGTGAGATTAATGGAGAAATTGAAGGTCTTTCTAAGGATGAAAAAATTCTTCTTATATGTGCAAAAGGTAAAAATAGCTATATGGCTCAAAATCGTTTAAAACGATTTGGCTATACAAATGCAAAAGTTCTTGAAGGCGGAATACTATTTTATCCAAATCTTAAGGTAATGGAGGATTAATTATGAGTAATATTACAGCAGAACAAAAAAAAGAATTAAAAGGTAGAGGGTTTTTACCAAGTAGAGATGGAGAACATTTTGCAGCACGTATAATAACTGTGAATGGTGTAATAAACACAGCTCAAGCAAAAAAAATTGCAGAAGCTGCTGAAAAATTTGGAAATGGTCAATTAGCATTTACTACTAGATTAACAGTAGAATTACCTGGTGTAAAATTTGAAGATATTGAAGCTTTAAGTGAATTTATTGCTAGTGAAAATCTAATCACAGGTGGAACTGGCTCAAGAGTTCGTCCTGTTGTAGCTTGTAAGGGTACTGTTTGTGTTCATGGATTAACTGATACACAGGAACTTGCTGCTGAAATACATCAAGAATTTTACAAAGGTTGGTATGATGTAAAGCTACCTCATAAATTTAAAATTGGTGTTGGAGGGTGCCCTAACAATTGTATTAAACCCGACTTAAACGACCTTGGAATTGTTGGTCAACGTGTACCTGATTACGACTCTGAACTTTGTGTTGGTTGTAAAAAATGTGCTGTTATGGAAGTCTGTCCTGTCAAAGCAGCTAAATTAACAGATGAAGGTAAACTTGAAATAGACAGCAATCTATGTAATAACTGTGGTAAATGTATAGAAAGTTGTAATTTTGACAGTATTGAAGAAAAAGAATCTGGTTATAAAGTATATATTGGAGGAAAATGGGGCAAATCTGTTCGTCCTGGAACACAGATTGATAGATTATTTTCAAAACAGGAACTTATGACTTTAATTGAAAAGGCAATTCTTTTATTTAGAGAACAAGGTAAGACAGGTGAACGTTTTGGAATAACAATTGACAGAATTGGTGTTGATAAATTTATAGAAATGCTTTTATCAGATGATGTTTTGGAAAGAAAAGAAGATATACTTGATGCTCTTTTACACCTTACAGGTGGAGCTCTATGCTAACAAAAAAGGTTTTAATTGTATAAATAACATTGACATATGTAAAAAGATTTAGTTAAGAATAATTAAAAAAGTAATCATTGTAAATAATTTGTAAAGATATATTTATTTATATCTTTACAAATTATTATTTTATAATAACTATTTATTAATTCTATTCTAATTATATAAAATACACAATAATTAATAATATCCGACATTATTAATTTTGAATTGTATTAATTGAAAAGTTAACTATCCCACTATTTCCATCTTGATTTACAACCAGATACCATGTCCCTGTATTAGGCACCCTCATCCTGCATAAATTTTTCTTAGCAAATCCACCATAGTAATCATAATTTTTTTGATTTTTAAATTTTACATAGTTTATATGATCTAGCAATATTACGTTAGCTTGTTTTTCTAAATTTACTTCTACAATATCCCCTTTTTTTAGATTCATCTTGCTATAACTATATTCCATTAAACTACCCCTCCAGTATCGAATAATCTTTGTTATTTACTCATATCATATATATGAAAATCCACTTAAAATATTATAAATACTATACAATTGCATTATTATCCAGTTTTAACCTTGTCTACTACAACCCAAAGTTTATTAAAAATATTATTGGCAACAATTTCTCCATCCCATACTACTTTTTCTTCTTTATTTTCTAATAAAGCATAATACCCAGAGTCAGAACTTTCATCTTTATAGACTGTAACGTAAAATTCTTCATCACTATATCCGGGCTTATCTTTAAAGTCTTCAGATATTTTACATTTTAATATATATCCTTCTAATTTTTCCTCTATAAACAAATCGAATTCCTCCAATCTCTATAATCTCTATATTTTTACTAATTATACCATATTATGCTATAATCTTTGTATTTTATTGAAAATTTCTATTTTTTCTTTATTTCATAAATAAATTATATAAATTTTCGTTTTTTTACTTT
>NZ_AVHW01000067.1 GCF_000449425.2 Clostridioides difficile CD160 | reverse complement strand
TAATTAAATTGATTTAAATATTATAATAAAATCATTATCTATTGAAAATAACATAAAAAAACAAGTATTCTATAAAATGCAAAATACTTGTTCTTTATAATTATTTTTGATTTTCTAGCATTTCATTTAAAGCATCGTATGTGAAATTTATTATTTCTTCACAACTTACTTTATTTTTTTTCAATGATGCACATATTTCTGTACTGTATTTTCCTCTTACTCTATTCATTAATTCTCTTGAATACTTTCTTGCCATATTTTCATCCAAATTACTATTTCTTCCATTTAAGTAGCCTATTATAACAATAGCTGCGTTTACAGCTCCACATACACTTCCAACAGTAATTCCAACCCCCATACCACTTCCTATAGAAATCGGTATATCTGTGTTATGTTCTTCATTATATGATTTTATTAATGCCTCTGCACAAGTGTATCCTTGGCTATGATATATTGATGGTCTTGTCATTTTTATACTTCCTTTCAGATTTTATTTTACATATTTTATCATTACTTAATATAATAATATCAATATTTTTATATAATATTTTTATACCCATAAACTCTAACTTATATTTATGATAGATAAATTTATAGTTTTCTAAATTTAAATTACTTTTTTATGAAATTGCCTTCATTAAATCTTTCAGATGATATGCTTTTATTATATCTTAAATTTATTTTAGTTTCTGTGACTTAGTCACACAATCTATATCTATTTGTAATAATTTAATCTAATTTTCCAGTATTATATGATATACCTTTATGTATTAATTATAATTTTTCAGACAGTAACTAAACTCTATTAAATTAAGCAATATATTATTGAGTTTAATTCTTTGTATTTAAACAAAAGATTTGCTAAAATAAAAATAAGCAATACTACATAAATCAAACCCCGAGGAGGTTGTCAAATTGAAAAAAATACTTATAACAGGTGCATTAGGACAAATAGGTTCAGAATTAACAATAAAACTTAGAAATGAATATGGAGAAAAAAATGTAATTGCTAGTTCAAGAAGAATAAAAGAAGGGAATCCTGTGTGTGAATCTGGTATATTTGAAATATTAGATGTTACAGATAAAAATCACTTCTTGGAAATTGCAAAAAAATACGATGTAGACACTATAATTCATCTAGCTTCTTTACTTTCTGCTGTTGCTGAAAGTAAACCTTTAGAAGCATGGAATTTAAATATGAATGGATTAATAAATGGTCTTGAAGTAGCTAGAGAATTAGATTGTAAATTTTTCACACCTAGTTCAATTGCTGCATTCGGTGAAAATTCTCCAAAAAATATGACTCCTCAAGATACATTACAAAGACCTAATACTATGTATGGTGTGACTAAAGTTTCTGGTGAGTTATTGTGTGATTATTATCATTCAAAATTTGGAGTAGATACTAGAGGAGTTAGATTCCCAGGCCTTATTTCTTATGTTACTCCCCCTGGTGGAGGAACTACAGATTATGCAGTTGACATATATTATGAAGCATTAAAAAATAAGAAATATAAATCTTATATAGCAAAAGGTACTAAGATGGATATGATGTATATGCCTGATGCACTTCAGTCAATAGTAGATTTAATAGAAGCTCCAGCTGATAAACTTATTCATAGAAATGCTTTTAATATTACTGCTATGAGTTTTGCTCCTGAGGAAATAGCCGCTTCTATAAAAAGATATATTCCTGACTTTGTAATAGAATATGATGTAGACTCTGTAAGACAAAGTATCGCTGATTCTTGGCCTAATTCTCTAGACAGCAGTAGTGCAGTAAAAGAATGGAATTTTAAATTTAATTACGATTTAGATAAGATGACTAAAGATATGTTAGAAAAATTATCAGAAAAAGGAATAGGTAAATTCTAAATATAATTTACTTCAAGTAACCTATAATGGCGAAATTCCTCTTCCTCTCCATAGGAGGTAGAGGATATAAGCCTAACCGATAGGTTATTTCTTTTGATTGATTTTCATAAAAATGTATTCTATTATTAAATCAGTAGTAAAAACTAAAAGGAAAGGAAAAGCTACTATTTTAAGTGTAGTAAAAAATTTGCTTGAATTTTACTACACTTTATATAATATATTATAAGTAGCAGGGACTAATATTGCTAAACTTAAGAGAAATTAGAGAAGAAATAATTAAAAAATATATAGGTGATAATTTAATTTCTGAGCTTACAGAAGAATTAAAGAACATACTTATAACTGATTTGCAGTCTAACCCATTTAAAAGTAATATTGAACTTAGTATAATACCAGCAAATATAGAAATATTTAAAAAAATAGAAAGTACATTGCTAGACTCTAAAGTTAATTTAAAAATGGGCTGGGAAAGGATACTTATAAATTACATACTAAAAGATTTATTTGAGTTAAATTACGAAATAAATAAAAGTTGTAATGAGCCTTTGATGTTTAGAATCATTATATCTATTGATTCTTATGATGCTTAATCTTACTAAATAATATACATGAGGATGTGCTTTATATTTATGAAATACAAGTTATTTATAGACTTTGAATTTAATATATTGGATGATAATAAAAACAAATCAGAATATAGTGGAGCTGAATTAATTTCAATTGGTGGAGTTTTAGTTGATAATGAATTTAATATAATGGATGACTATTATTCTTTAGTTAAACCAAAATATAATGAAATACTTTCAAATAAATGTAAAAAACTCACTAAATTAAACCAATTAGATATTGATAATGCTCCTAATCTTTTATATGTTATGGATGATTTTTATAAATGGTTTTGTAAATTTAATGATATTACAATATATAATTGGGGTGATTTTGACATTGCTGGTCTTCTAAATTCATTTAGAGTATATAAATATACTGGTAAATGCTTAGAATTATTTAATATGATGATTGACATTCAACCTTTTATCTCTCAACATATTACATACAATAATAGAATCTTATCTAAACAATTATCTTTACTGAATATGAAAAAGATTTTTTCTTTAGAAGGAGATATTAAACATAACTCACTTTCAGATGCTATGGATTTAATGAATGTATGTAAAGGCTTTTACCTTAACTACCCTAAAAATATCAATACTCTTGAAGAATTATATGATAAATTACCTCCTATCAAAACTCCTTTATATTATATCCCATACTTTGAAGATGAAAATTTTGAACTTAAATTCGATAAGACTCCAGAAGATATAATAATATATCTTAAACAAATATTAAATATACTAAATATAAGTAAAAAAGAAATCTATTTTAAAAAAAGAAGTGTGTTAGTAAATAACACCAAAATTATTAATTTTAAAAATCTATCTTCTTCTTTTAAATTAATAAAACTCAATGAATTTGAAGAATACCCTGATTTTATCTTAAAATTAGGAGATAAAAAAAATTTTGTTGAATCTGTTGTTAAAATAAATAAAAGCAATAGAAAATCTATAAAAAATTTAATATTAAAGTTATCAAGAACACCTTAAATAATTGAATTCAGTTATTTAAGGTGTTTTTATATCTTGAATTAAAATTTTTATACGGGACATAATAACTAAATGCAAATATTTTTTAAAGGAGTAATTGATAGATATGACAGTAGTATTAGTAAGAAGTATTATATTATACATAACAGTGCTAATTGCGCTTAGAGTCATGGGAAAAGGTGAGATAGCTGAGATGAACTGTTTCGATTTAGTTATAACACTTTTAATTGCGGAAGTTGCATCTGTTCCAATGGAAAATAATAATATACCAATTATAAATGGCGTTGCAGCAATAACTGGACTTGTAATTATGCAGACTCTAATTTCATTCCTATCATTAAAAAGTAGAAAATTAAGTTCATTTTTATCAGGTAAACCTTCTATACTAATAGATAAGGGAAAAATTGTATATAAAGAACTTAAAAAAGAAAGAGTTAGTATAGATGAATTGTTAGAACAACTGAGAATTCAAGGATACTTCAATCTAAGAGATGTCCAGTATGCCATTTTGGAGACTGATGGTAATTTAAGTGTTGTACCAGCATCGAGTTATAATAGTACTCCTCCAAGAGCATTTAATCATTTACCAATTCCACTTATATTGGATGGTAGGATAATAAATAAAAATTTAGATATAGCTGAAAAAGACACTAATTGGTTAATGGGTATCTTAAAATCTAACCACATAGAAACTTTTAAGGATGTTCTTATTTGTGTTTTAGACGAAAACGACAAAATATTTATTCAAAATAAAAAGGGTGATTAATATTGAAATCTACAACATTTGTTATAATATGGGCTATTTTATTCTTATTATTTGGATTTTACATTAATAATAAACTATATGATTTTACAGAGGGCTACAAAGATAATATGTCTATTTTGGAAAAATCTATAGAAAATGAAGATTGGGAAAAAGCTCAAAAAGAAGCTGATTCCATATCTACAAGATGGGACAAAGAAAGAAATCATTGGTATAAAGTTTTAAACCATGAGTACTTTGATGAAATAGGTCTAAGATTTAATATTCTTGATAAGGCAATTTATACTGAAAATAAATTAAAATCTTTAGAAGAGGTTGAAGGTATAAAGACATATTTAGGAAATATTGTTGAAAGTGTCAAATTTGATATCAATTATATATTTTAATAACTTAAAACAAGGATATTGATAAAAGTAATATAATCTATATCCTTGTTTTCTGCTTTTATGAAGCATATTAATAGCATATACAGATTTTTTACTCTAAAATTTGCAATAGTTATTGCTTTTATTTATAAGTTATTACTATCAAAATAAATTTTAAAAGCTTCTCCAATAAACTTAGATGCACCATCACCATATTTCTTATCATTTACTTTTATAAATGTAGAATTTGATAAATAAAGTTCTGCCATGTAATCAAAATATCTTTCTCCATTATCTATTTCATAAAAATCATTACTCTTTTTCATTTCATTGTCTATTTCTTTAATAATACTCTGAACCTCTTTTGACGAACAATCTCTACTTAAATCTGATACAAGCTTTTCATACAATAGATTTATTTTAGGCTTTTTATCTCCTAAATAAATCTCTAGGGTTTGTCCAATAAACTTTCCTGCTCCACTTCCATATTTTTCATCTACATCCTTTATCCACATAGGATTTATTAAATAATTTTGTACCATGTAGTACCAATTATCATCTCCAGTATCCATATAGAAAATTTCGTAATCTTTCTTAGATATATCGGTTATTTCTTTAGCTATCTCTTGAAGTTCTTTTGAAGAAGTATTCTTATTTAAGTCTTCTACGAGTTTTCTATATAATTCTTTTAATTTAGGATGTTTTTCTTTTAAACAATCATTTTTATATATATCAAATTTTTCTCCTAAATTCAATATATCACTGCTAAAGTTTGTTTTTATAGCCTTGGCAAACTTCTCAATAGTTCCATATTGCTTTATAGCCATTTTAGCAATTTTTTCTTCACTAGATTTAACTTTTTCAATAAATTCATCATATCTTTCTACATTACCATAAATTTTAATTATCTTATTTTTATGCTCTCTTTTAAACTCCTCTAGCACACTAAAATACTCACTCATATCAAATTCTTTAAAATTAATAGTACCCTCTCCTTTTATAGTTTTATTTATAAGTTCTATTAATTCATCCAATCTTTTTCGTTTTAAGATGAGTAACTTCTTTTGATTTTTTAAAGCTTCTACTTTATCAAAGTATTGGCTTGACATTATCTCTTTAACTTCCCTCAAAGGTATGTCAATCTCTTTAAAAAATAAAATTTGTTGGAGAGTCTTAATAGCTTCATCATCATAAAGCCTATATCCTGCATCTGTAATTTTATTTGGTTTTAAAAGACCTATTTCATCATAGTAGTGTAATGCTCTGATGCTTATTCCTGTCAAATCTGAAACCTGCTTTACTGTTCTCATATCAACACCTCAAAACTTGATTTTATAGCTATCAATATTTACTAATACATTCAAGCTATATTTTCATATTACACTATTACGTTATGTTAGGGTCAATAAAAATATCTTTTATACGTCCAGAATTGAATATACTGTTTTCATATTCTTCAAAATTTCAGAAAACAGTAAAGGAAGTTGTTCTATATCATCATCCTTTTGAGTTAAATAATCTATTATAATATTAGATATTATCTCAATTATAGTAGCACACTTATCAAAAATCTCAGCTCCTTGTATGAAAGAGTCATTTTTATATTCAGCTCCAAGCTGATTAAGCATTCTACTCATTTTATCAAAACCACCTTTAAATTTGACACTATCTTGTTCTTCAATTCCTCTAATTGCATTTGGAATGGTTGGCACTGTCCCAAAAAACATAACCATATTAGATAATATCTTATCATAATCATCTTTTTCTAGTTCATTTTTCCATTGTGGTAATTCCTTGATAAATTTTTCAAAACCTTTGTATCCCAAAAATCCTTTAGGTGGATTTAAAAACATATTGCTCTTTATCCTAAGTGCTTCTCTTGCAATCTCATATTTATTCTTTGAACCATTCATTCTAACTGTACAAATAGTATTTGCCTTACTCAACCCTAAATAACTACAATTCATACTTTGACGTAATTCGTCATAAGAAAGATATAATAACTCAGTTCTTCCACAATCATACAAGTATATTCTTCCTTCCTTATCGTCATACCCTACCATTAATATGTAATGAAAAGGAATATGTTCTTTATGATATAACTTCTGATAATATGGTAAATAATACATATCTAAAGCTCCTAAAACGACTGGATGCCCATCATCAATTTCAGACTTTGCTTTTTTTAATGCTTGTTCATATCTTCTAAACTCATGGTGTTTGTATTCAAAACCAACAATTGGTGCTAAAAATTCATACATCTTTTTTGTTCTTCCATCTCCCAAAGCTACCATTCTTTTTAATTCTGCTTTATTTGTTTTCATATAACAAAAGGAACCAAAACCTGATAGCAAAAAGAAAAAATCGTTTGGAAGGTATTCTCCTGTTTTATTTATATATAAATCTTCTATACCATTCCACATACACTCATAATCATGTGAATGATGCTTAATTTCAATTATTTTTCTCATATAGTCTATCTCCTCACTATAAATTTTTATTAGATTTAGTATAAACCCTCTTACAATGAGAGAGTCAATAGCTCTTATACTTATAAAGTTTATATTTAAGGACATTACATTTTTATATTACTAAGTTATTTGAAATTATAATATATCTTATTCTATTGTGTATTACATAATAGAATAAATCTAAATAAAAAAAGAGCATATAAAACTAAAAATAGTTTTTATACGCTCTTAAACAATTTATTATATTATTTTCCAGCTTTCATAGCTCTGATTTTTAATGGTAAAGTAAATAAATTAATAAATCCTTCTGCATCTTTGTGGTCATAAAGTTCACTATTTCCAAAAGAAGATATTCCTTCATCATAAAGAGCATTTTCAGTAAATATTCCAGCAGGTTTTATATTACCTTTATAAAGTTTAACTTTTACTGTTCCTGTAACATTGTCTTGAGTTTGCTCCATAAATGCATCTATAGATTCTCTTAACTTACAATACCATAATCCATTGTAAATAAGTTCTCCATATTTATAAGATACCATTTGTTTAAAATGTAATGTATCCTTGTCTAAAGTAGCACTTTCTAAAATATTATGTGCTTCATAAAGAATTGTTCCTCCTGGAGTCTCATATATACCTCTTGATTTCATACCAACAAGTCTATTCTCAACTATATCTATAACACCAATTCCATGTTTACAACCTAATTCATTTAATTTATGAATTAATGCAACTGGAGATAATTCTTCACCATTTACCTTTTTAGGCACACCCTTTTCAAAGTAAACTTCTACATATTCAGCCACATCACATGCATCTTCTGGGTCTACACATTGTTTGTAGACATCTTTCTTATGTTCATTTTGTAAATGCTCTATATCTCCACCTTCAGTTGATACATGCCAAAGGTTAGCATCTACTGAATATATTTTAGTTTTAGTTGCTGTTACCTTTATATTGTGTTTTTCAGCATAATCTATAGCGTCTTCTCTTGATTTTATATCCCACATTCTCCAAGGTGCAATAACTTTTATAGTTGGGTCAAGAGCTGCAATTGTAGCTTCAAATCTAACTTGGTCATTACCTTTTCCTGTGCATCCATGACATATATATTTTGCACCTTCTTTATGAGCAACTTCAACTAGTTTTTTAGCTATTATAGGTCTTGCTAAAGAAGTTCCTAATAAATATTTCCCTTCATATTTAGCTTCTGCTTTTATAGCCTTAAATATAGTTTCAGTTACAAATTCTTCACTTATATCATCCACATATGCCTTTGATGCTCCACTTTGTAAAGCTTTTTCATAAACATCTTCCATTTTATCTTCTTGACCTACATTTCCACAAACAGCTATAACATCTATGTCTTCATAATTTTCCTTTAACCAAGGTATTATTATTGATGTATCAAGACCTCCTGAATATGCTAATACTACTTTTTCCTTCATTTTCAATTCCTCCCAATTTAAATTATGATTTTTATTTTTTATTTAATAGAAATTCTTAATATTGAATGATTTTGAGAATTTAAGTTCACTTAAAATCATTTTAATACTAAAAAAACCTCTCAGTATTTTAAAATACTAAGAGGCGAAATATCCGCGGTACCACTCTTATTGATAAACTTAGCTAATCAATTAGCAAATGTTCAACATACTATATAAACATTAGTAATTAAATATATTAAAAAACGCCTCTTGGAAAAACCAAGAGACGAAATATATCCGCGTTACCACTCTAATTGATAAGATAAACTTATCCACTCTTTCTCTTAAGGCGAGATTACCTACTAACATACTAAATTCAATTAGCATCCTCCAAAGTTCTTTTCACCAATACTCATTTGCTAAGCTTCCACCATCCTTAGCTCTCTATAAAACGCATAGAAGTTACTCTCTTTCTCACAGGATTTAAATATAAACTTTTTCATAACTCTCTTATAAAATATATAATAGTTTATTTTTCCATTTATGTCAACTATATAATTTATTTTATTTTTATTTCAAGAATATTTTCTATAGAATTAACTAATATCTTACTTTCCAAAGACATAACCCTTTAGCTGGTGCCGTATCTGATGATTGGCTTCTATCCTTCGATTCAAGCATATACTTAATATCTTGTGGAGCTTTTCTTTTAAGACCTACATCTATCAAAGCACCCACTATTATTCTTACCATGTTATACAAAAATCCATTTCCTTCTATGTATATTTCTATAACATTATCATCTTCTTTTATATTTATTGAATAAATTTCTCTTATATTTGATTTTTTCTTAGACTTAGAAGAAGCAAAACTAGTAAAATCGTGTTCTCCTATTAAATATTCACTTGCTTTTATCATTCTATCTAAATCTAATTTTTTACTTATATGAGTAGCATATCTTCTTATAAAAGGATTATGATATTTGTTATTGTCAATTTTATACATATAAGTCTTTGATTTTACATTATATCTTGAGTGAAATCTTTCATCAGCTTCTTCAACAGTTTTTACAACTATATCTTCTGGCAAATATTCATATAAGTATTTTTGAATTTTGTCCACTGAATCCATACAATTTGTTCTAAAATTTATCACTTGCCCTCTAGCATGAGCTCCCATATCAGTTCTTCCAGAACCAATTATCTCAACTGTTTCATTAGTCATTTTACTTAAGACAGTTTCAAGTTTTTCTTGTATAGTCATATTATTGTCACCTAATTTTTGGTATCCTTTATATCTTGAACCATCATATGCTACTATCATTTTTATGTTTCTCATATTAATCCTCTTTCTAAGAATTTATGCTTGTTTAGCAAATTTATTTTTTATATTAAAAGTTATTTTTGTTCCAACATTCTTTTCACTTTCTATTTTCATTCTTCCACCATGAAGCTTTACAATTTCATTACTAATTGCTAAGCCTAGTCCACTACCAGCTTTATTATAATCTTCTTGGAAGAACTTATCTAATACTTTATTTAGATTTTGCTTTTCTATACCTGAGCCGTTATCTTCAACTGATATGGTCGTTATATCTTCATTTTGAGAAACTACAACTTTTATGTAACCACCTTGACTAGTAAATTTAAATGAATTCTGTATTAAATTTATAAGAACTTGTCTTAATCGGTTCTTATCACCTTGAATGTTCTCTATAAACTCATTTTCAAATTCAAACAAAAGTGCTATATCTTTTTCAGCAGCTTTAACTTTAAGTTGATTTACAACACCTACGACTAAGCCTTCAACATCAACTATATCAACATGAAGTTTTATCCTATCTGAAGAAAGTCTTGAAAAGTCTAATAACTCTTCCACAAGTTTTATAAGCCTTTCTGTTTCATCTTGTATAATACCCAGACCTAAATCTAACTCTTCTCTTGTTATACTTTCATAACCTAAGGTTTCACTCCATCCCTTTATAGATGTAAGGGGAGTCCTTAGTTCATGTGATACAGAAGATATAAATTCTTCTTTTAATTTTTCACTCTTATCAATCTCATGTGCCATATGTTCAAATGTCTGTGCCAAATCACCAATCTCATCATCTACAATTTTCATGTTTTCTAATTTTATATTATAATTTCCTACAGCTAATTCATTTGCAAATTTCTTTAATTCTCGTAATGGTTTTATAAGAGTCTCAGCAAATTTAAGACTTATTAATATAGCTATTATAAGTATAAATATTCCAGCTAATATAAGCCATGTAGCTTGTTTTAATATCGCATTATCAATAGCATCTAATGAAACTGTATATCTAACAACACCTTCTATTATATTATTTACCTTAAGTGGCAGAGAGATACTCATAACATGTTCTCCTGTATCTGGTATTCTATAAGTATATGGTGTTAAGTTTTTGGTCTTTATATCTTTTAGTGCATTATTGACATCTTCATAATTTGCTTTTTCTTTACTCTTAAAACCATATTGGTCTAATATAATATTTTTATCCTTATCTATTATTGAAATTCCAAATTCTGAGTTCTTAGTTAATGGTTGTTTATCAAATATGTTTTTTACTTTTTTCTCAAAGCTTGTAGTTTCCATTGTAATAGCATTATATTCATCAGCATATTTTATTTCAGATTCAAGTAGTTGTTTGACAGAATCATAGTAGTAGTTTTGTATATAAAACATGAACAATCCTTCAAACAGAGTAACCATTATAATAATTATTATAAAGTAGTTTTTTATTACTTTCTTTCTCAGACCTTCAAAATGTAACACTATTATTCTTCCTTTCTAAAACAGTATCCATAACCCCAAATAGTTTGTATATATTTTGGCTTTGATGGGTCATCCTCTATTTTATTTCTTATCCTTCTTATATTTACATCTACTATTTTAAAATCATACAAGTAATTAGTTCCCCAAACTTCATCTAATATTTGGTCTCTACTTAATGACTGCTTGGCATTTGATATCAGATATTTCACTATTGAAAACTCAGTTGGAGTAAGCTCAATTTCTTTTCCATTTTTAAATAACTTTCTTTTATCTATATCAAGTATAAATGGAGGAGAAACTATCTCACTTGACTTAACATTTGAATCATCCTTTGCTACTCTTCTAAGAAGAGCTGAAACCCTAACTAAAAGCTCCTTTATACTAAATGGTTTTATGATGTAATCATCTGCTCCTGAAATAAATCCTTCTATTTTATCATCCTCTTGGGCTTTAGCAGTAAGCATTATTATGCCTACTTGGTCAAAGTTTTCCCTTATAAATTTACATACCTCTATTCCACTTATATCTGGAAGCATCACATCTAAAAGAGCTATTGTAATATCACTTTCTGTTGTCATTTTTTCTATAGCTTCTCTTCCAGTACCTGCCTCAACTATCTCATAACCTTCTCTTTTTAAGTTTATACTAACAAAACTTCTAATACCAATTTCATCTTCTAGTATAAGTATCTTTTCCTTCATAAAATAAAACCTCCAATTGAGTATAATATTAACCATATATTAATGAGAAATATTCTTTTAATGCGTCTATAGTAATATCTAGCTTATCCATTCCATTTGCATCATTTATAACTAGCAAGAAAGTATATTCATCACTCTCTTGAAGTACGATAGAATTTTGAGTATTTGGATTTTTTCTATCTTCAAGTTTATTTTTACTCTCTACTACTATATTAAACAAATTCTTACGGTCTGAATAGTCAAAATAATAAAATTTAAATACTGCTTTTTCTCCAACAAATTCTTGTTCAACAAGAATTTTATCAAATAAATTATTTGGAATAAATAATTTAAAATTATATTTATAATTATAGTATATCTGACTTGTAAATATTAAGCTTGAACTGGCATCTTCTTTTCCATTCCATCTATACCAACTTATATTTGCAGATGCTTTAGAGCTATAAGTGTTTCTATTGTTACCTGCTACTATAGGTATTTCTATAATCTTATCTTTGTCAATATCATCTACAGGTATGTAATAAGATTTAGTGATAGTTTTATCATAATCACTAAAAGCCTTTTTAATTTTTCCATCTTTCATATAAAGTATCTGTGTAATATAGTTATTATCTTTTAATATAGGAATATCAAGTACAACTCCTTTTATGGCAGCAGAGGAATTTCCAATAGATGAAGCAACATTACCTAAAGTTATATATAGTTCACTCAAATTTTTCACATTTTCAAACTTAACATAATCCTTAATTTTCATACTCCCATCAAAGTTCGCAACACTTGCAAACATTTCATTAGTCTTATTATTTAAATGAAGCATCAATATGTCTAATTTGTCATCTCCATCTATATATCCAATTTTCACTTTCATATCATTAAAATCTTCTTTATTTGGAAGCCATGACGCATCCAAGTCATACTCCTTTGTTATTTCATTATCTTTTACTTTATATATATGCATATTAGTTTTGTCCTTGGATTTAATCAATAAAACGACTTCTTTATATCCATCTGAATCCAAATCATAAAAATTGGCATATTCTATTGACTCACCATTTTCTAGAAAATGGTCACCAAGTACGTATTTTTCTCCATTATAGCTTAAAGTTACAAACCCTACCTGAGTTACATTATTACTTAAATCTTCTTTTTGCTCAAATACTACTAACTCATCAACTCCATCACCATTTAAATCCACTTTATTTATTTTTCCTACTTCTTTTGCATTAGAAGGCAATATCATAGATGAGTCTGGTTTTAATAACTGGTCAATACCATCATACAATACTTTTTTTGTATCATCATAGTCAGGTATCTTTGCTAATTGTTCTGGAGACTCAGTTTTAATATTACATCCAGTAACAAATATCATCATTAGGGCTACTACAGTAATAAGTTTTAACACTTTCATTTAACTCCTCCTAATCCTATTAATCTTGAAATTTGCTCACAAAAATCTCCTCACAATAATTAGACGTTTCAAGTCGTCATAATGTTTTACTTATTTTAATAAAAATTTATATTTTTTATCCATAAATAATGTAAAAGCTATTTATTGTTTCTAGGAGGTTTAGGACCTGGATATTGGAAAAAGTTGGTTTTTAACATACCATTATACAACTTTCTTTTTTTAGCTGCTTTTTGTCCAAACTCATATTCAAAATCTTCATAAGATGTTATCAAATAATACGACCAATTTTTTAATTTTCTAAATGCATAACCAAGCTCCTTATACAATTGTTTGACACTATCTTTGTCTTCCAATCTTTCTCCATAAGGAGGATTAGTAATTATAAATCCAAACTCATCCTCACTTTTGAATTGAGTCGCATCTCCTATGTTAAATTCTATATATTCATCTACACCTGCTATTTCAGCATTTTCTCTAGCTATATCTATACATTCTTCATCTATATCATATCCATAAATCTTAAATTTAGATTCATTATCTATCTTATTAAAAGCATCTTTTCTTACATCCCACCATATTTTTTTATCAAGAGTTCTCCATTTTTCTGATATAAATTCTCTATTTAAACCAGGTGCCATATTTATACCTATCATAGCTGCTTCAATCAATATAGTACCAGAACCACACATAGGGTCCACTAAAACTCTACCTGCTTTCCATGGTGTTAAATAAATAAGCCCAGAAGCTAAAGTCTCTCTTATTGGAGCTTTATTTGCTTTTTCTCTATATCCTCTCTTGTGCAAAGCATCTCCTGTTGTATCTATAGAAATAGTTACCTTGTCTTTGTGTATAAATACAAATATAGGGTATTTCTCTTTATCTTCTTTAAGCAAACCATCTTCCAAGTAACTTTTCTTTAAACTTTCTACTATAGCTTTTTTTACTATGGCTTGTACATCTGGTGTACTGTGTAATTTTGATTTTATAGAAGAAGCTTTTGATATAGGAAATTGAGCTCCATAAGGTATATATCGAGACCAATTTATCCTTTTCGTATTTTCAAATAATTCATCAAAACTTTTTGCCTCAAATTCAGCAATTTTAAGATGAACTCTTTCAGCACATCTTAACCACATATTTGATTTTGCTATTCCAAACTCATCAGTTTTATATGTTATTCTTCCATCTTCTGTTTTTATTATTTCATATCCTAAATTAGTAATTTCTCTAGCCAGCATTTTTTCCATTCCAAAAAAACATGGCGATATTAATGTATAACTTTTCATAAAACCTCCTGTTTCCTATGTTAATTACAAAATTTATTTATTTTTTAAATAATCTACATATTTAAATTCATACTTCCCATTTTATACCCTGACATATCTAGTGTAACATATTTAAAGCCAAATATTTTTAATTTAGTATCAACTTTGCTAAAATTGTTATTTTCAAAAAATTTACCTAACTCTTCTTGACCAACTTCTATTCTAGCTATATCTCCATGCATTCTCACTCTAAATTGAGAAAAACCTAAATCAGATAAGTATTCTTCACTCTTTTCCACTATTCTTAGTTTTTCGTCTGTTATTTGAACTCCATAAGGAATTCTACTTGCAAGACATGCAAATGATGGTTTATTGAAAGTACCTAATCCTAGTTTTTTTGAAAGTGACCTAATTTCATCTTTTTTCAAACTACTCTCCTTTAATGGACTAATTACTCCTAACTCACTCAATGCTTTAAGACCAGGTCTATAATCTCCTAAGTCATCTATATTTGTTCCATCTACTATGTACTTTATATTATGTTCTTTTGCTATCTCTTTTATTTTAGAAAATATATACTTCTTACAATGGTAACATCTATCCGCACCGTTTTCTTTAAACTCTTTTAAGTCAAAGTTTTCTATATTTAATATGATATGTTTAACACCAAAATTTTTAGTATATTCTTTAGCTTCTTCAATCTCTCTACTTGAATGCATCATTGCATGTATAGTTACAGCTATAACATTTTCTCCTAATGTATCCTTTGCTACCTTAAGTAAAAAATTACTATCTACTCCACCAGAATAAGCAACTACAACACTTCCTAATTCAAGTAGTATTTCTTTTAATTTTTCTAATTTTTCTTCTTCCTTCATAAAATCCACCTCCATATCTAGAAAAATATGAACTATAAAACGATATATTATTTTTTACATTCTTAATGATTATAACATATAAAGTATTTATTTTATAAACTAGAATTATCTTTAAACACATTAATTGTAATATCAAATAATTTTTAAAATCTGTATAATTTAAACATATTACTGTAATACACTGTATATAAAAAATAAAATAGTGTAATATAGTAATATGTTTAAAAGCCATGAAGTGTAAATAGCTCATCCTCATGGCCGAATTCACGAGTTTATTTTAACATAATTGTTTTTCCATAAGTTATAATTGTAAATCACAAAAAAGATACTATCATATGAATTTTCTAAAACTTTTAATTTAATACTTATAACTCACATGTATTTGCCTTAATCCCACCAAAAAAGCCATATTGTGGAGCGTTGTAATACTTCTTTAAGAACTTTTAATGTTTCATATCCTTGTACAATAATATCTTCACAATATAGAACTAATTCAATACACAAATCATCAAATTTTTTATTATCTTCAATTGGATTTTTTGCAGAATATTGAACTGTATCACATCCAATTGCAATTGGGAATGCTCCGTATTTTTCATACCAATATTTTGCAACAGCTACATGTTCTTCATCACTAGGACAATCATTAAATCCACCAATTGGTATATATGCAAATACTTCATATGGTTTAATTGTTGGAACTTTGGCTATGTAAACTTCGTTATTTTCTTGAAATATATCTATATTTGTAATTGGGCTGAAATTTTTATAATCATAAAAAGTGTCCTCAGAACCCATTAATTCTGTTAGCAATTCTGGAATCTCACACTTTCTAGAATCGAAGAATTCATTTACATCAATTTCATTACATTTTTCTAAGCAATATTTTCTATAGTTTTCAAGAGAACCATACTCTTTATTAATCATATCTATATTTTCTCTTAATAATCCTACTTTTTCATCAATAACTATAATTGGTGTATATCCATTTTCTTTTCCATCTTCTCTCATTTTTTCAAATAAATCATCAATATCAATATCATTGTTCACAGGAACACATTCAAAACCATATAAATCTTCAATACTCATACTTATCTCCTATTCTTTTTAGATTTAATTCTTTTGAAAGTTTTCTTTTTTTGTTGTCAAGTTTTTAAATACTATTATTATTTGTAAAATTATAAGTATAGATACAGTTTATAAAATATACTTATATAAGACAAAGGTTAATTTTATTTTTTTGTATAAATAAGATGTTTTTTATGACAATTCCCTTATATAAATATAATAGCATAAAACACATGTTCATGGTTAATAATAAGTGATTTTGTAATAATTCGTTATATATTATACTATTTTAAGTAAAATAAATGATATTCTTTGTATAAGAAATAATATGTTTATTGATATGAAGTTTTTTGGATTTAAATTTGTTAAGAATAATATTTTAATATTAGCAGATATACTCAAAAGAATAAATCTTGTTGTAATACTTAGATTCTAAATGTAGTCTTCTAAAATCCCATATAAAATTGCAGGAATCAATAAATTGAAATCAGAACTTAGATTTAATAATATATTTATATAGAACCTTACATAGTTCTTCTATTCTATAGAATCTAATAACTAGATAGATATATTTGCTAATTTATATATAAAAACCAGAGTTGATGTATAAATTTATAGGTGTATCAATTATTTTAATCAATACACCTACATACTTCTAATCTTCTTTTAATAAAGTACTTTTCCAAACATCTTCTTTGAAACCCAACAGTACATTTTCACCATCAAAAAGCAACGGTCTTTTAATAAGCATTCCATCGCTCACTAATATTTCTAAAAGCTTATCATCAGATTCAGTCTTTACAATATCTTTAAGACCTAATTCTCTATATTTCATACCACTTGTATTAAAAAACTTCTTTATATCATATCCACTAATCTTGTAAATTGACTCCAATTCGTCTTTACTCGGAGGATTCTGAACCATGTCTATATCTTCAAATTCTAAATCATTTTCTTTAAGCCAATTTTTTGCTTTTCTAACGGTAGAACACTTTGTATATCCATATAATTTAATCATTGTGTTAAAAATCCTTTCTAATTTTTTATTTTTATACCCATAATTTGTATATTATAACCAATTTATATCACAATCATTCTAAGCTTTCAACATAAAAAATTATTCTATTTTAAAATGACCATTAAATTATATTAGATATTTAAATTATTCTTTTATAATATATTAAACCTACTCAATCACTCAATATTAGATTAAATTTTCAAATAAAAAAAAGGGCATAGTGTATTTATTCTACTTAGCCCCTATTTATATTATAAATGTTCCTATAACTTCCATTTATAAAGTATTAAACAATTTTTTCTTTGATTTGAACATTTTCTACTATACCATCTTTTATACTTATAATCTTATCTGCAACATTATTTGAGAAAACAACATCATGTGTAATTATTAGTATAGTCATGCCTTTATCTTTAAGTCTGTTCATTATATTGACTACCCTTTGAATAGTATCTATATCTAGTGCAGAAGTAGGTTCATCGAAACAAAGAACCTTTGGCATTAGTGCACATGACCTAGCTATTGCAACTCTCTGCTGTTGCCCTCCTGACAATTCAAATGGATAAGAGTTTAATTTATCTTCTAAATCAACTAATCTTAAAAGTTCTCTAGCCCTCTCCTCAGCCTCTTTTCTAGGAACTTTAAAAACATTAACTGGAGACTCAATTATATTTTCAAGAACTGTCATATGAGGAAATAAATTAAAGTTTTGGAAAACCATTCCTATCTTGCCTCGTATTTTTGACATATCTTTCTTGTTTTTTATTATCTCATTATCTATTATAATCTCTCCACTATCAAATTCTTCAAGACCATTTATACATCTCAATATTGTAGTTTTTCCTGCACCAGATTTGCCAAGTAAAACTCCAATCTGACCTTCTTCTAACTCAAAAGAAATATCTTTTAGTACTTTATTTTTTTTAAATGATTTATTTAAGTTTCTGATTTTCAACATATAAAAAACCTCCTCCTATAATATTGTAACTTTATCTATAATAAGAATATTTTTTTTCAAGTAATTCAAATCCCTTAGTAAGTATAGCTACAAATATAAGATATATTGCTCCTGCCTCAAATAGTGGTAATAAACTTGCTTCTCTGTTCATTGCTATTTGAGATATCCTTAAAATATCATTTAATCCTAATATATATACTAAAGATGTATCTTTTACTAATGTGATTACTTCATTTGAAATAGGTGCTAGTATTCTTTTAAAAACCTGTGGAAAGATTATTCTCTTGTACATTGTAAATTTATCAAATCCTAGTACTTTCGAAGCTTCATATTGTCCTCTATCGATTGACTGTATTCCACCTCTAAATATTTCTGCAAAATATGCTGCATAATTTAAGAAGAAAGCTACTATTCCAGCTGTAAATCTGTCAAATACAATTCCTAAAAGAGGTAAGCCATAAAATATGACTATCATTTGTAAAAGTAAAGGTGTCCCTCTCATTATTAATATATAACATTGTGTAATACCACTTATTAATTTATTTTTTGATAATCTTAAAAATGCAACTGCAATTCCCAATGGAATTGATACTATCAATGTTATACAAAACATTGCTATAACTATCTCTAACCCTTGTAACATGCCTTTAGTGCCCCCTTCTTAACAGCTAATCTATCTTTTACTTAAACCATTTATCATAAATTTTGTCAAAAGCTCCATCTTTTTTCATTTCTTTTAATGTTTCATTTATTTTCTTACAAAGTTCTGGATTTTCTTTAGAAGTTGCTACAACATAATCTTCTAATCCAAAGTCTTCTTTTAATACTTTATATTTATCTTCACCTTTTTGACCCATATAGTATCTAATTAAAACTTCATCACCAACAACTGCACTAGTTCTACCTATCTCTAAATCTCTAAGTGCTTTATCATAAGTATCATAAAGAACTGGTGCTCCACCTTTTAAGCTATTCATAAAATCTTTATCCTTTTCTACTGCATCAAGTGCTGTTGAACCTTGTTGAGTCCCAACTTCTTTATCTTTTAAATCTGCTTTTGAATTTGCTTTTGAATCACTTAAAGTAACTATTATCTGTTTATTTTGTAAATATGGTTCTGTATATGATACTATTTTCTTTCTTTCATCTGTTATAGAATACCCATTCCATAATACATCTACAGTTTTTGAGTCATTTAATTCAGTTTCTTTCATTGACCAATCTATTGGTTGGAACTTAACTTCCATTCCAAGTCTCTTAAATGTTTCTTTAGCTAAATCTACGTCAAATCCTACAGTATCTCCCTTTTCATCCAAGAATCCCATTGGAACAAATGTATTATCAAACCCTACAATTACTTCTTTTTTTGCTTCTTTTGAAGCATCTTTGCCCTTTTCATCATCCGATTTTGAACAACCTGCCATTCCACTTACTAAACCTAACATAATTGTAAATATTCCTAATTTTTTTAATTTATTTTTCATAATATTCTCCCTCGTCTTTTAAATTTTTAAATATTTTGATTATTTTTTAAAAAGTATATCTGTTGCAATATAATTCTCTGCGCGCTTAAAAAATTATATTAAAAAAACTCCCGTCTCTAGCTTCTGCTAGAGGACGGGAGTTGACTCTCGTGGTTCCACCTCTGTTCATTAATGCCTCACGACACTAACCTCTTTAAGTACAATAAAATAATTATACTCTAGCACTATAACGGGTGCAAGGATTCCGGAAAGCTCCTAATAAAGTATCTTTACTCTTTCAGAGTTCTGCTCAAAGATGTGTTCAAAGTAAAATCTATTGCTCCTCTCACCAATCGGAAACTCTCTGTTTAAGATTAACTACTTTTACTATTTCTTTTCTTAGCATTTAATGTTGTTTTGAATTGTTATTATGATATTGATTTTATAGCATAAGGCAATATCTGTCAATATATATTTTAAAATAAATATAAAAATTTAATTCCAAGGAACAACTTCTACTTCACCATAACATCTTTCTACTAATCTATTGGAATACTCACCTCTATATCCCAAAATAAAGAGTAAAACAAGCTCAATATATCTCGTTCCTATTGAGATTATATTCCAAATATCTTCAACTTCTAACACAGCTCTATGAGTTCTCCTGCTCGGATGAACTATACTATTCCTTAAATAAATCACTAAATCTACCCCATCATCAAACTTGTTTTTTATTGTATTGTCAAATATATTTAATTCATATTTTCCATATGGTATTTTGCATATATCAAGTAATAGCCTTATATTTCTAGATGCTAAATTACAATCAAAAGCTTCATCTGTAAGTATTTTATTTTGCTCTACTAGAATTACATATGATAGAGTTTCAAGTGCAATTTGTACAGATATTATATTATTTTCCATAGTAACACTTCCAAGAGATTCTATATACCAGTCAATAACACTTTTTATAGCAGAACCATAATAAAAATCTTCTAATCTTTTACACATAAGACTTATATATTTTTCCATATTATGATAATTTGAAAGTGTATCAGACCATGTTGGCACATATCTAAAGGGAGATATCTGATTTTCATTCCATATTCTATAGACTTCATTTTCACTTCTATATCCTTTGGCTAAACAAAATCCAACATATCTTCCACACATAAAACTCAACGCTGTTGATATTCTATCTAAAAGATTTATTGTATTGTTTGTTCTAAAAATTCTACCATCTTTTCTTCTAACTCTGCCTATATGAGTTATTATTGCTCCAGATTTAGATTTTAAGTCTGATTTAAGCTCTTTTCTATAATCATATCTTTTGTCTATAGTTACAACGTAATCATTTATATCAAATTCGATTCTACCTGCATATACTTTATCATTATATTTAATGAGTTTTCCAGGTATTTTATCTAGATTTATTATATTAAAATCTACATACTCAACATAAGAATTTTTAGATTTTATACAGTCATCATTGATATATCCTTCTACATTAACATCACTTAGAGTATTTATTGTTATAGAAATAATTTTATAACCGTGAACTTCAAGAATAGCATTGTCATAATCCAAAACTAAGTTTTCATCTTCATTTTCTATTTCTTCAATACAACCTATCTCTGCCTTAAAACTTATAGCTATTGGAGGTGTCATTTTATAATAAATTTTCCCATTACATCTATACTTTTTATCCAAGTATATGCAAAACCGACCTTCATAGATACTAATATCTTCATTGATACCATAGCTTAAATACTCTGATGTTATAGCATCATCAATTGCTTTCATTTTTATTCCCACCTTTGCTTTTGTATAATAACATAGGGATTGTAGTTATTTTTTATTTAGTAAAACTCAATCTATTATATAATTTAGTATATTATTTTTATTACTTATGTATCTTAATAATTTTCTATAAAAATAGCATTATTTTAGTATCATCGTTTATTTAATACATTATGTATTTTCTTTAAATTTAATTATTCCAAAACTTATATTACTTACTTGCAATTTCTACAGTTTATTACATCCTTCCTTGTAATTATAGCATAGTTTTATAATTTCATATTATCTATTTATTACCTTAGTTTTTATTCCTTTAGATATTATCACCACTATATATGTATTGTCAAAGAAAACATTTAATTTCTGAACCTCCCATGACTAAAGTCACAGGGTTCCTACTTCATAGAATTTTGCATACTAAAATATGTCTTACTAATTCTCCACAGGCTATCCCCGTAGTTCCTACGGTTCTTACATACGTTATCTATTTTAAACTGTTATTAGTCTTAATCCTTCTTTTAGTATATTTATACTTGCATTTATATCTCTATCGTGAGTTTCATTACAACAAGGACAAATCCATTCTCTTATACTTAAATTCTTCATTTCCTCGTTTTTGTATCCACATTTATTACATATTTGCGAACTTGAAAAGAATTTACCTACTTTTACAATTTGT
>NZ_AVHW01000066.1 GCF_000449425.2 Clostridioides difficile CD160 | reverse complement strand
TTTTTGAGGTTGTCGTTCACATAAGTTCGCTACTACCTATGCAGTTCTCTTATGAACTTCTTACACTTTCATGCAAGCACAGACTATATCTTATCCTTCGGCATTATCCGTTAAGGTCTACCCACTTCCACTACCAATAGCTTGTAGTGTACTTCCCTCAAGAGGAATAGTCGTTGAAGTTTCTCCTATTTGGAGCTTACCTGCTGATTGCCCATTTTAAAGTACTTAGGGTTTAACCTTATACCATCTAACCAATTTTTTCTACTTTCGTAACTTTCACACTTAGGTTTATTTCATCCTTATGTTTTAGTTTGGTTAGCTTTAGGGGTTTCCAGCAATTCAAGTAGTATTGGATAGGTTCTATCCTATCTCTACATATAAGTTTCCCTATATGCTGACTACTTTAGCTACTAATTCATGACTAAAGTCACAAGTGTGCGTAGCTATTTTTTAATCAAATATCTTATAACATATTACATACATCCTCATATGCAATCTATTTACTTAAGAAACTAATACTCTTATCCTTCTCTAAATAGTATTTTAAATAAAAATAGCAGTTTTAATTTATTATTTCAAAACTGCCATCAAACTGTAAATATTCTATTTTGATGTATAAAATGTCATTATTATATTAATAGACTTTTAATAATCTCAAGCCTTAATATTAGATAAGACCTCTCTTATATCCTTTTCCACTAATGGTTTCATATTATTATTATAAATACTTGTATCTGCATTACTTAATTCCATTTGTATACGATGTATAAGATTCTTTTTATACTTTGTAATCTTAGGTAATGACTTAATAAACATTCTTGATACAGAGGGTTTTTTATCTACGATGTGACTTAAAATACAATTTATATTCATTTCAATTTTATTATCAATATCCCATTGAGCATTCGCAGCTATTAATAGCAATCCTCTTGAACGAATATATGAGCTTCTATCATCAGTCATCTCTAAGAATGAGTCAAAAAAACAATATGTAATATTTGATTTCAGACTTTCATTTTCTAAAAACAAAAAAGTTTTATATGCTTCATTATGATTTTTTGAATATAATTTATTAATAAGTAAATTTATATTTTCCAATCTTCTCATCTCCCTCATGACAAACATCTATTAAAAATAAGTATAACACATCCAAAAATAGATATAAACAAGCATCTATATTAAATAAAAATCTAAGATTATTTTAAAGTCACTTAATTTTTATTTCCAAGCAATAACTATAAAATCATTATAAACCTATTAATTTAGATGTCTATAAAAAGAAGCTATCAAATAATCTATACTTGATAGCTTCTCTTTCTTATAATTCTTTTTTTAAAGTTTCCTTTAGATTATCATATGCGAAATCCATTATTTCTCTACATGCAACTAAATCTTTTTTTAAATCTATACATAATTCTGAACCATACTCTTTTCTTACTGTTGTAGTCAAATCCTTAGCATAAACTTTAGCTTTAGTAGTTTCATCTTCATGGTTTCTACCTTTTACATATCCAATTATTATATTTGAGGCATTTACTGCACCACATAAACTAGCAACTCCACAACCTGAACCTAGTCCACTTCCTAGACAAACTGGTATGTCTGTATTAAATTCCTCATTATATGCTTTTATAACTGATTCCGCACAATTAAATCCTTTTTCATGATATTTTGATGCTATAACTTTATTACACATTAAAATTCCTCCTCATCTTTGTAAATTAGAATATATTTTTTACTATTTTTGTAAAAAACACTTCTTTTTACCATTATTATATCAAAGATTAACAATAAAAACATTTTTTTCTAGATTATATATTTTTTTCTAAGTTTAACAATATCTCTTTTAAATCAGAATGATTTCCCATATATCCACCAATATTATTTTTGCCAACTACTCTATGACAAGGTATTATTATTGGAATTTTATTGCTTTTACTTGCTTGTCCTATTGCTCTTACAGATTTAGGATTGTTTATATTTTGTGCTATATCTGAATAATACAATGTCTCCCCATATGGTATTTTTAACATTTCTCTGTAAACCGATTTTTGGAATTCAGTCCCTTCAATTCGAATATCTAAATCAAATACTTTTCTTTTTCCCTTAAAGTAATCGTCTATCTGATTTATGGCTTCTTTTAAATCTTCCTTACTTCTTTTTATGTCAATTCCTTTTTTGATATATTCATCTTTTACTTTGTTAAAGTTCTCATCTCCTATATCTATACTAACTATAAAACCATCTTCACTCAATATGTACAAATTTCCTATTTCTGATTGATAAACATCATATACTAGATTCATATAACTTCCCCCCTTTACACTAGTATACATATAATTTTTTAACTAATAAAGAGTTACCCTAAAAATAGGATAACTCTTTATTTATAATTATTTAATATATAATATTTTTTAAACTTATTAACCTTTGAAATATCAATTTTATATATTTTTAAAGGCCTTAGAAAGCATAAGTTTTATTCTGTTAAGCTGATTTACCTCACTTGCAGAAGGGTCATAATCAATAGGAATTATATTTGCATTTTTATACAATCTTTTTAATTCTTTTATAGAACCTTTACCAATTATATGATTAGGTAAACATCCAAAAGGTTGCATACAGATAATATTTTCTACACCCTCATTTAATAACTCAACCATTTCGCCTGTTAAAAGCCAACCTTCTCCAGTTTGATTTCCTAGTGACACTACTGGTTCTGTATTTTTTGCAACATTTTTTATATTGCCTGGAGCATAAAATCTTTTACTTTTATCAAGTGCTTTTTTATATACCTTTTGGTATATTCCAGTTATGTATATAAATGCTTCTCCTATAATTCTACTCTTTCTACTTCCCTCTAAGTGAGTATGTTTATAAATAGTATTGAAAGCACAACTTAAGAAGAAGTTTGTAAGGTCTGGTACAACTGCTTCAGCACCTTCTCGTTCTAATATATCTACTAGATTATTATTTGCAATTGGATGGAATTTCACTAAAATTTCTCCTACCAATCCTACTTTTGGTTTTTTTACATCGAGTATTTCTAAGTTATCAAATTCCTTTACTATATCTTTTATATTTTTAGTAAATACAGAAATTTTTGCTTTGATAAGAGAAGTTTTGCATATATCAACCCATTTTTCATATAGAGCATTTGCACTTCCAGTAACTTTTTCATATGGTCTTACCCTATAAAGTACCTTCATCAATAAGTCTCCATATACAACAGACATAAAAAGTCTATTTATTAATTTCAGTGATATATTATCCATTATTCCACTATCTTCTATTCCATTTACGCTAAGTGCGATTACAGGAACATCTTTGAATCCAGCATCATACATAGCTTTTCTTAAGAATCCAATATAATTCGTAGCCCTACAACCTCCACCAGTCTGAGTTATTGTAACAGAAGTGTTATTTAAATCATATTTACCAGATTTTAATGCTGTTATTAACTGTCCTACGACTATTATAGCTGGATAACATGCATCATTATTTACATATCTTAATCCCTCTTCAATTACATTACTATCTGTATCCTTTAGAACTTCTATATTATAACCACTTAAGTTTACAGCTTTTTCAAGAAATTGAAAATGTATAGGAGACATTTGTGGAGCTAATATAGTATGTTTGTTCGTTATTCGATTATTTTTAGCATATTGTATCCTATTTACCTTTATATCTCTAACATCTATATTTTTGCTTTCTCTTTCAAACATAGCTGCTTTTAAAGACCTCATTCTTATTTTAGCAGCACCTAAATTGTTGCCTTCATCAATCTTTATAATAGTATATATCTTCGATTTTTCATTAAGTATCTCTTGAACCTGGTCTGTGGTTACTGCATCCAGCCCACATCCAAATGAATTAAGTTGAACCAATTCCAAATAGTTTTTATCTCTCACAAAGCTTGCTGCTTTATACAATCTTGAATGATATACCCATTGATCTACAACCCTAAGAGGTCTTTGTATAGTTGCTAAGTGACATATAGAATCTTCAGTAAGTACTGCCATATCTAATGAGTTTATAAGTTCCGGCATGCCGTGGTTTATTTCTGGGTCTATATGATATGGTCTACCACATAACACAATCCCCTTCATATTTCTTTCTTTTATTTCTTTAAGTGCTCTTTCTCCCGTAGCTTGCATCTCCATTTTAAATGAATTTTGTTCATCAGTAGCCTTATCAACTGCATTATTAATTTCTTCTTTAGTTATCTTTATATCAGAAAAACTTCTTGATAATTCTTCATATAGTCTCTTTTTCAATTTTTCCTTATCATTTAGACTTATAAATGGATTTATGTAGTTTATGTTCTTATTTCTTATATTTTCTACATTGTTTTTTATTACTTCAGAATATGATATTACCACAGGACAATTATAATAATTATCTGCACTTGAATCCTCTTTATTTTCATTTGTTACGCTTGGATAAAATATATTTTTTATACCTTTTTCAATCAAGTTTTCTATATGTCCATGAACTAATTTCCCTGGATAGCAAACTGTTTCAGAAGCTATACTAGTTATACCAGTTTCATATAATCGTTTTGACGACCTATCGGAAAGCACAACTCTAAATCCCATAGTATTGAAAAAAGTAAACCAAAACGGATAATCTTCATACATATTTAACACTCTTGGTATACCTATCTCTCCGTTTTTTGCTTCTTCTTTTTCCAGTGGTTTATATCTAAAAATCCTATCATATTTGTACTTAAATAAATTTATTGGTTTTTTCTTTTCTAGTCCTATTTTTTTATCACCATAGATAGCTTCACCTTTTTCACATCTATTTCCTGAAATAAAAATTTCATTATCAGAAAACTTGTTTATAGTAAGAAGACAATGATTCGAGCATCCTTTGCATCTAGTTACACTTGATTCTAATCTTATATTATTCAATTCTTCCTTAGATAATAAAGATGTTTGATACCCACTTTCATACTTTTCTTTTGCTATAAGTGCTGAACCAAAAGCACCCATAATTCCTGAAATATTAGGTCTGATTACATTTTTCCCAATTAGTTTTTCAAAACTTCTAAGCACCAAATCATTATAAAATGTTCCACCCTGTACAACAATATTTCTACCAATTTCATTCAAATCTCTAATTTTTATTACTTTAAATAAAGCATTTTTTATTACAGAATAAGATAGCCCTGCTGATATATCTCCAATACTTGCCCCTTCTTTTTGAGATTGCTTTACTCTAGAATTCATAAACACAGTGCATCTTGAACCTAAATCTACAGGATTTTGAGAATAAATACCTTCCTGTGCAAATTCTTCTATTGTCATAGATAAAGAAGTTGCAAATGTCTCTAAAAATGAACCACAACCCGAAGAACAAGCCTCATTCAGTATTATATTGTCAATTACTCCATCTTTTATTTTTAAGCATTTCATATCTTGGCCACCAATATCAAGTATAAAATCTACATCTTTATTGAAAAATTTAGCAGCTTTATAATGTGCTATAGTCTCTATTTCTCCATTGTCTATTTTCAGTGCTTTCTTAATAAGAGCTTCTCCATAGCCAGTTACAGTTGAACTCAATATTTTAATGTCTTTTGGTAAGATATCATATATTTCGTTTATAACCTTAATAGTCGTTTTTAATGGATTTCCTTCATTACTATTGTAATAAGAATATACAAGTCTTCCATCTTCATCAATAAGAGCTGCTTTAGTAGTGGTGGAACCTGCATCAATTCCTAAATAACAATTACTTTTGATTGAATTTATATCCACATAATTTATTTTTTCTTTTTCATGTCTTCTTGAAAATTCTTCGTACTCGTTTTTATCTTTAAATAAAGGCTCTAATAAATTTACTTCTCCATCTTCGATATTCTTTATATTATCTAGCTTTTCTATTAGAGATTCTAGTTCTATGCTATCCTCATCTACTGATAATAATCCTGCTCCAATAGCAATATAAAGTTGTGCATCTTCTGGAAAAATTATATTTTCATCTTTTAAATCCAATACTCTTTTAAATGCTTCTCTAAGCTCAGATAAAAAGTATAATGGGCCACCTAAAAAGGCTACATTCCCCTCTATTTTTCTTCCACAAGAAAGAACGCTTACTGTTTGTACAACAACTGCATTAAAAATACTCATAGCTATATCAGTCTGCTTAGCTCCATCATTTATAAGAGGTTGAATATCTGTTTTAGCAAAAACACCACATCTTGAAGCTATTGGATATATAACATTGTACTCTTTTGCTAATTCATTTAATCCACTTGCATCTGTCTTTAAAAGTGATGCCATTTGGTCTATAAATGCTCCTGTACCACCTGCACATATCCCATTCATTCTTTGGTCTATTCCTCCACTTAGATATGTTATTTTTGCATCTTCACCTCCAAGCTCTATAACAACATCAGTTTCAGGATGGAAATACTCTATTGATTTTGTACTAGATATGACTTCCTGAACAAATTTTACTCCTAGTTTTTTCGATATTCCAATTCCACCTGAGCCAGTTATTACAATTTTAGTATTTATATTTCCCAATTTTTCATATATACCATTTAGTACTTCTTTAACCGATTTTTTCACATCAGAATAATGTCTTCTATATTCTTTATGAATTATATTATTACTATTATTAAGTACCACAACCTTCACCGTTGTAGAACCTACATCAATTCCTATATGAAATAATTCATCCATTGTACCCCTCCATACTTATATGCTTTTTTAATTTTTGTAAGTTCTATGGCTTTATTTTAAGTAAGTTATTCTATAATCTTTATGACTAATATTTTTATTTTATGATTGTTTTATTAATCAAGCTTACTCTACTAGGTAATTCCTAATCCTAACCTTAAATTTTAAATAAGAACATATAGTTAGTGTACTAAATTTTGTCATAAATTTCTACAGATTTTTGTTACTTTTTACATAAATATAACTTAACTCTAATATAGACTTAACATTTATATATTATAAATTATCTTCATTCATCAAAAAATGGTTGCCAGTGTACAAGCCTTCTTGTACACTGGCAACCATTTTTTTGTATATTATCTTTTGTTTAATTAATTATATTTATCCTACGAGCATGAATATAAAGTGGGCAGCAGCTCCTGCACATAAACCACCTATTGTATGAGAAAGAATCGCTTTACCTGCTAACTGTCTAGCATTTAATGCATCCATCATACCAATGTGTGTACTTAAGTATCCACTCCAACACATACCCATAGCTGTAAATACTGCTATATCATTAGGAGTTATAGCACCTGATTTTATAAATTCTGGAACTAAAGACATTGCTGCTCCAACAGCTCCCAATGAAGTTATAGGGAAAGCTATTGCTTCTGGTGATGTAAATCCGAATAATGGCTCTAATATAAATCCAAGTTTATCTCCAATAACTGGAAGTAATTTTATTCCTTCGTATGCAGCTCCTGTATAAACCTCTTGACCTGTAACAGGGTCTGTAGATGGTCCAAAAGTTAGCAACATGACTAATGTACATACTACTAGGACACCTGGTATTATAGCCATTCCCATATCTACTCCCATTTTACCACCCTCAAGAATTGCATCTAAAGCTCTTTGGAACACATTTCCTTCTCTGATTTCTCTAAACTCAGCTTTTTTCTCTAATGTTCCTGCTGCTTTATCTTCCTCTGGATTGTATTTATAAAACTTCTTAGTAAATGTCAACATTATTCTAACACTTATTACACTACCTATGACTGCACCTAGATTACCAATTAACGCTGGAAGTACATATTCTGTACCTTGAGAAATCATAAATGTTGTTAAGATAAGTCCCATACCAAAAGCTGTTCCTAAATTACATAATGCTGGAACTTGGTATTTTTTAAAGTACTGTGTGAATGTTTTATCTTTAGCAAAAGGTATAATAGCTGGATTATCTGATAAATAAGTTGTTATAGCTCCTGCTATACTAGCACCAGGCAACCCATATAAAGGCTTCATAAATATAGCGAAAATTTTATTAATTAATGCTATTACCCCAAACTCTGAAAGTAGCGCGCTTAATGCACCTGCAAGAACTGCCATAGCCATAATTAAGAAAACTGTCTCTAATAGTAAAGCATGCGCTGTACTCATTATTACTTTGAACATCATTCCTGCTCCCATAATACTACCAACATACCCAAAACCAACTACTAGTAATATTAAGAAAACAAAAGTTTCCATGCTTACTGCCTTAACCTGTCTCCTGTCTGTTAACTTCTCCATTTTGAATCATCCCTTCTTTTTCTTTTGTTGTAAAGTTTAACAAAACCTTTTCTCTTTTTAATTATACTTATAAATATTACTGTTTGCAACTTTATTTGTCATTTTTTTATCATGATTAAAATGAAAATCAGTATTTTAATAATAAAAATTTTTCAGATTTATGCAAGTTTTCGACATCTTATCCTTCATTTTAGAAAAAGTATGATTCCTTACTAATTATACACAAGTTACTCTAACGACCTAATATCCACCTATAAGTTGTAACTTGTATCTTTTACAGGAAACAAAAAAGATTATGAAAAAATTTTTCCTTCAATATTTTTCATAATCTTTTTTCTTAGTTTTATAGAATTTTTTTCAAATTTTTTTCAAAAAGTTATGTATTATTGTAATTTTTCAGCTATATATTTTACTAAATCAACTGTTCTTGATGAATATCCCCATTCATTATCATACCATGAAACTACTTTAACCATATTATCTTCTATAGCCATTGTGGATAGAGCATCTATAATAGACGACCTAGAATCTCCTCTAAAGTCTATAGAAACAAGTGGCTTGTCACAATATCCTAAAACTCCTTTTAATTCTCCTTCAGCAGCATCTTTTAATGCAGAATTTACTTCTTCAACTGTAACGTTTTCTTTAAGTTCGCACACTAAATCAACAAGTGAAACTGTTGGTGTTGGCACTCTAAGTGAAAAACCATTTAATTTTCCTTCTAATTGTGGTAATACTCTTGACACAGCTTTTGCTGCTCCTGTAGTGGTAGGTATTATAGATTCAGCCGCCGCTCTTGCTCTTCTCAAGTCTTTATGGCTCTTATCTAATATTCTTTGATCGTTAGTATATGAATGTACTGTAGTCATTAGACCTTTTACTATACCAAATTTTTCGTCCAATACTTTAGCAAATGGTGCTAGACAATTTGTAGTACAAGATGCATTTGAAATTATATTGTGTTTTTCATTATCATATTGTTCTTCATTAACTCCGATAACTATAGTTATATCTTCATTTTTTCCTGGAGCTGTTATAATTACTTTTTTTGCTCCTGCTTTAATATGTTTTTCTGCCTTTTCTCTTTGTGTAAATAACCCTGTTGATTCTATTACTATATCAACCCCAAGTTCCTTCCATGGTAATTCTTCTGGGTCATTATATCTTAATATTTTTATTTCTTTAGAATTTACTACTAAAGTATCTTCATCTTTTGCTTCTACTTCACCTCTAAAAGTTCCATAGCATGAATCATATGTAAATAAATGTGCCAAAGACTCTGTTGTTGCTCTTGCGTTTATGGCTACAATTTCTATATTATCTCCTAATTCTTCTTGAGCTATTCTTAATACAGCTCTTCCTATTCTTCCAAATCCGTTCATTCCTACCTTAATTTTCATTATGAAATGTCTCCCTCCATTACTATGTTTTTACATGATTATTGTACACTAAATAAATCATTTGTTCAATACTTTTTCTTGATTAAATAATTAAATTCTATGTTTTTTTATTGTCAAAAGAGAATTAGTGTATCATTTTTATCTATTTTAACCCTCATTTAGTATATACTTTTTATCATGCGAGGTCTGAAGTCATTTATTTTACTCAATGTCCCTTGGGACATATTTCGCCATCTTTTTTTTGAATTTTTAAACTATCTTTATATTTAAAAATATAGTACATTTATGATAAGACAAGATTGATAAAAATTATTTTAGGAAATAATTTGCTTTATGCAAGCTTTTATTAAAGTTACAAAAAATTGTATTGGTTTACTTATATAGGATTTGTTGACCCTATATTTGACATACAAGCTATTTTATCTCCTTAAAAATAGAATGTATAAAGATAGAACTGAGAATACAAGTTCAATGAAGTTATCAGAAATACTAGAAAAGGACAAGTATAACTTGAAAATTGTAAAATACGTACGCCAAATCACGTATTGACAAGTTGATTCTAGTCAAATATAATGATTGTGTATAAAAAGTAAAAATGAAAGGGTGAGTACAATGAGATTATTTGGTAAATTTTGCATTGAAAATAGCTCCGAACAGCTGTATATTATAAAACATTGTACGGAGCCTAATATGATATAAAAATTCATGAAATGGTAATTCTTCTCAAGAAAAATTGATTCTGAGTTTATTTTGAGTTTTCATATTACTTTTTCATAGGTATATTATTGTGTGAAAAAGGCTATAGACAATGTTTTGTCTATAGCCTTTTGTTATTTGAATGCGAATACTAATATCGCACAAAGCAGAGGGTACACTTTTTAAGTGCTTATCTCTCTGCTTTTTTTAGTAAGAAAAAACATAAAAATGTTAGGAGGAAGAAAAATATGAAAATAGAAGAACATGATTTAACAACAGGAAATGTGACAAAGAAACTAATTCTATTTGCTCTTCCACTTCTGCTAGCAAACCTACTTCAATCTTTTTATAGCATTGTGGATATGTTAGTAGTTGGAAGAATTGTGGGAGAAACAGGACTCGCTGCTATTAGCAATGCTTCAATGATTAGCTTTATAATAAATTCTATTTGCATTGGTGTCACAATGGGTGGAACTGTACTGATAGCACAATATAAAGGAGCTAATAACGAAAGAGAGCAAAGTGAAACTATAGGCACATTATTTTCAATATCTTTTATTTCCACTATTATTATTACCATTATAAGTTTACTTATTTATAAACCACTTTTCGGTATTTTAAATGTTCCTGATGATGCTATACAAGATGCTTGTGATTACATGAATATTATCTGTTATGGAACAGTTTTTGTTTTTGGTTACAATTCAATTTGCTCAATTATGAAAGGATTTGGAGATTCAAAAAGCCCATTGTATTTTGTGGGAATAGCTACGATTACAAATATCATTTTAGATTTACTTTTGGTTGGGCCATTTAAAATGGGAACAAAAGGAGCAGCATACGCTACCATTTTTTCACAAGGAATTTCGCTAATAATTTCTATTATTCACTTAAAACATAAAAATTTTGTTTTTGACTTTAAAATACGAAATTTTTCAATAAAGTTAGATAAATTAAGTGCCATTTTGAAAGTTGGTTTGCCTACTGTTATTCAGATGGTCATAGTAAATGTTTCTTATCTTTTAATTACAGGTATGTTAAATAACTTTGGTGTTTCAGTCGCTGCTGCGTCTGGAGTCGGCTTAAAAATAAATACATTTGCTGGTATGCCATGCTGGGCAATTGGGCAGGCGGTTACTGCTATGGTAGGTCAAAGCATGGGAGCTAGAAATATTGAACGAGTAAAAAAAATAACAAAAACAGGTATTTATCTTAATATTTTTATTACACTTGAAGTTGTGATTTTGGTGCAAATATTGGTAGAACCGATTGTTATGTTGTTTGAACCCAAAAACATTTATGTCATTAGAGATGGTATTTTATATCTACGAATTTGTTGTTCTATAAATAGCCTATTTTATGCAGTAATGTATACTCTTGATTCCTTTGCTATAGGAATTGGTTCTGCTAATGTAGCAATGATAAATGCTATTTTAGATGCTGCTGTAGTCCGTCTTCCTATTAGTTGGCTATTAGCATTTGGATTTAATTTTGGATTTATGGGTGTATATTTTGGACAAGCTCTTTCTCCTGTTTTACCAATGATAATTGGACTAGTTTATTTTATGAGAAAATCTTGGATACACAAAAAACTAATTAATATAAAAGCTAATCAATAACTTCAAAATTGTGTAAAGCTAAGAAAGTAGAAAAATTATCAACTTTCTATTTTCTTAGCCTCTTTAGTATAATTAGCCATAACTTCCATAAAGATTAACCTTAATAATTTACTCATCTATATAATCTCTTGTCTACATAGTTATTCAAATAATTTAGTTCCTAAACTTACAAACATTTGTAAAATTAAAAATGCTTTTGTGTCTATCTTATGATTGCTCTGTAAAATCTCTTTTGCTTCTTCCTGTGAAACTAAAAGCGCCTCAATCTCTTCATCTGGTTCTAAAAATTCATCTGTTATATCACCATCACATATACAATAGACAAATGCAACAGATTCATCACTCATTCCAGGTGATAAATATACCTTATCACTACTCTTATTCTTTTGAATTTCTAAAAGGGCAAGTCCTGTTTCTTCTCTAAGTTCTCTTTCAACAGAAATATCTATAGATTCGCCCTCATCAACAAGTCCTGCTGGTAATTCATATATATAGTCATTTATAGGTACTCTAAATTGTTTTATTAAAATCAGTTTTTTACTACTTTTATGAAGTGCAACTATTACAACTGCATCTGCAGTATCTTCTTCATTCTTTAAATAGATACGTTCTAGCTCTTCATTACTTTTTCTTGATGCTACCATCCAGACCTTATCTTCGTTCAACTTATTCTTATACTCAATTTCAAAAAGTCCTATAAACTTACTTTCAATCAAGGGATTTACATTCTTTATTATAGTTTTTTTCAAATTTACTACGACCTCTCTTTTTTAATACATTAAGTAAATATAAATATAATACCTTAACAAATATTTAATTTATATTATTATATTTCCATCTCTGGATTATCTTTATCTACAAAACCTATTTTAATCTCACAATCAAAAATTTCTTTTAACAACTTAGCTAATTCTTCTCTTGCAGCCATTACTTTATCTAAATTAGCATCAGTAAAACCATCTATAGGGAAAAATATATTTTTTGAACTATTAGTTATTTTTCCTTCCTCTCCTTGTCTCCATATCCATCTTCTAGTTTTTACCATATCTCCAACAGAATAAATTAATTCTCCTTCTTCCATTAATTCAACATCATTTTCTCCAAATGGAACAAATTTATCCCCTTTTTTTGAAAATCTAACATACACATCATCATTTCTAAAGTCCATATCATGAGCACCCATTGGAAGTAAATATTTTAAAGAAATAGAATTTCCTAAATCTACAATAGGATTTATATGAGGAAGTTTCTTATTCTTAGCAACTCTTGTTGTCATTGCTTCTATTGAACTCATAAATTTGTTTGGGTTCATTCCCAAGCTTCTAAAGGCTTCTCTATATGGTATGATTTCTTCTGATTCTTTCACTTTTTTATCTTTAAAGTAATCTTCTACTCTATCTATACTTATATCTAAAAGATTACTTATTCTTTCAATTTCTTTAGTATTATCTATCCCTTTTGCTACTACTACCCCAAAACATACATTTTCTAATTTATCAAAGACTTCTTTTTCTACTATAAATTTCATTTTGTCTTATCCTCCTGTTATTTACATTATTTTCTAAGTAAATTTTATCACTTTATGTCTTATAAATATACCCCCTATTTATCAATTGTTTAAGTTTTTTAAATTTTCCAATTAATGTTATATTTACTCTTCCCAAATAGCTTATATGTACTAATTACAAATTTAGCTTTTAAAAACAGGACTCTTACTTTATAATGTATAATATATTTTTATGGAGGTTAGATTATGAAAAATTTTATTTTGATATATTTTATGGTTATTAATTTTATTGCTTTCTTTTCAATGTATGTAGATAAAAAAAGAGCAATTAAAAATGAATGGAGAATAAAAGAAGCCACTCTTATTTCTATGGCGGTAATTGGAGGCAGTATAGGTTCTATAACTGGTATGTATTCTTTTAGACATAAAACTAAGCATATTAAATTTACGCTTGGTATACCATTTATAATATTTCTACAATTATTATTAATATATTTTTGTATTTTAAAGTAATTGGAATACGAAATTTTATTTTTCCAATAAATTAAGGTGTATGAAACTTTTGATTTCATACACCTTTTTCTAGCAATTCATAAAAATACATATAATTAAAATTAATGGCCTTTATGTTTGGCTTTTCTCTTTTCTTGTTTCAAATTAAAAAGTCTTTCTTTTTCTTCTTCTTTCCTATCTTTAGCTAGAATTTTTTTATCCTGTTTTCTTTCTTCATATTGAAGCTTAAGAGCATTTTGAGCCTTAGTCCCTATGGTTTCTTTTTCTTGTTCTTTTTTTACTATTCTCTGCATTCTTTTGTATCCAATTTTGTCATTGTTTACATTCTTTTCTAACTTAATACTACCAAAATCTAACGAGAAAAATCTTTCAAGTATAAATTCATATACTTCTACCTCTTTAGGCTCTGCTCCAAAAACTACTCTACATGCTTCATATTTTTTACCATCTTGTCTTTCAAATACACCTATCCAAAATGGTTCTTCAAATAAGACTGTCAATTTTCCACTAATCTTTTCCATTGCTAGTTCCTCCTATTTAGTTACTTTCTAAAAGAACGGACAACCAAGGAGGCAGGTTACTGACAGCAATTGCTGCGTCTGGACTACCAACCAGACTGTGTTTTTATCTTTATAAATTAAATATTATATTTTTTAATGGTACTTGTCAACATTGGTATCAATTAATCTCTAAATATCAATCTTTATTGTTCCATGCATAAACAAAACTGCTTCACCAGAAATTTTTACAGTATTATCCTCTAATAATTCACACTGAATTATACCACCACGATTAGACAGCTGTTTTGCAATCATTTTGCTTTTCCCCAATTTTTTAGCCCAATATGGAATAAGATTACAATGAGATGAACCAGTAACAGGGTCTTCTGAGTCCAATTCTGGACAAAAATATCTTGATACAAAATCTACTTTACTTCCTTGTGCTGTAACTATTACACCTAACCAATCTGTTAATTTACGTAACTTTGCATAATTAGGTGTATAATTTATAACTTCTTGTTCATTACTTAATAACAAAATTAAATCCCTTGAAGAGTAAATAGCACTTGGTATGCAACTTATCAAATCAATTTGTTGAGGTGATAATTCTATTTCAGTAGGCATTAGTTCTGGAAATATCATTTCGTATAGATTCCCATTTCGTGTAACTTCAAGATTTCCACTTTGAGTAAAAAAATTTATCTTTTTAACATTGATATCAATAAAATTTGAAATTACATAAGCTGCTGCCAAAGTTGCATGACCACACAAATCAATTTCTGCTTTAGGAGTAAACCATCTTAATCCATAACCTTCCTTATTTTTAACTATAAAAGCCGTTTCTGGAAGATTATTTTCTTCTGCTATTTTTTGCATTAACTCCAATGGCAATTTCTTATCAAGAACACAAACTCCAGCAGGATTTCCTTTAAATAATTTACTTGTAAACGCATCAACTATATAATAATCCATTCCTTATCCTCTCTTTCTAATTTAAATTTTCTTATATGTATTTCTCCAGATTACTCTGTTCAACAACCATTTTACCTAATAATGTGATTGCTTGTTTAGGGCAATTATTTATACAACGATAACACATTGTACATTGCCCATTGGAAACAATACTATCATTTTTAATTACTAAATTATTCATTGGACATAAACCAATACATTTACCACATACAATACATTCGTCAGCATTTATTTTTAGTTTGTCTGTATATAGATTCGTTTTGTTAATAAAGTATAGTCTTTGTCCAAATAATCCTACAATATGACAAAAAAAACCTAACCCATCTTTTGGTGGTATCCCAGATTTCAATTTTTTAATAGATTTATTTATTTTCTTTTCTGCTTTTATTACTAGGTTTCTATTGTACTCTAAAGAATGTTTTAGTATCTTTTCATCTCCGATACTATCTGGCATTTTTAAGTGTAATCCCCCAATAGTAGTAGCACCATATTTTTTAAGCATCCTAGATAACACTCCACAGCCATCTCCACTGAATAAAGCCATGGTTGCAATAATAAAAATACGTTTACCATTCCACAAATTTGAATGACTAATTATAAAATCTTTCAGTATTTTAGGTACATTACTATATTGTACAGGATAACCAAAAACAATATCTTCGTGATTGTGGATGTGTTTTAAAAGTTCGCTATCTTCAATAGAGTAAGAATTTGCTGTTGTATCATATTCTTGTAAAAATTTTTCTACACAATATCTTGAATTTCCTGTTCCACTAAAATATATTCCTATCATCAATCTTCTCCTATAACTAAGATTATATAGCTTTATTCTTAAAAGTTTCACTCTTTAATTTGCAATTTTATCATCTAAATTAAGCAATTAATTTAGATGATAAAACGCTTTATTTTATTTATCTTAATACAATATTCTAGATATGCTATTAAATCATCTTTTGAAGAAAAGTGCCAATATAATTCTTTTGATAGTGCTTTTCTACGATAATTCTAATGATTTTTCTCTAAACCACATTGTAATAGTAATGATTGTTGCAAACATTTCAGTTACAATCTTAATACCTAATGTCATAAATGAAATATTATCATTAACTAAAACATTATTTCCAATACTTTTATTGATTCTCGATTAAATAAATGAATTGTTTTAAAAATAGACTATATAATATCCCATTGTTTATCAATTGTCAAGTTTTCCATAAAAAATATTTGAAAATTTATTTGTATTATTAAATAAAGTCTTATTATTAATTATTAATAAAAAAGGAGCACTATTTTTATAGTACTCCTTATATCCAATCTTCCTATACATTAACTTTTATATATTATTTTAATCTTAAGTATTATTAATTTGATTTAAAATTATAAATAGGTTTCAATATATTAATTATGTTAACTGTATCTCTTATATTTTCTACAATCTCATCAATTGGTTTGTATGCTTGAGGTGCTTCATCAATAGTCTTAATATTTACACTTGTTGTAAATATATTTTTCATAGACTCTTCATAATCTTTCATATTTATACTTCTTTTTGCATCGCCTCTTGAAAGTATGCGTCCTGCACCATGAGGTGCAGAATTAACCCAATCTAAATTTCCTTTGCCTACTCCCAAAATAACACCATCTCTCATGTTTATAGGAATTAATAATTTTCTACCTTCATATGCTGCGATAGCTCCTTTTCTCAATATCTTATTTTCAATTTCTATATAATTATGTATAGTTTGAAAATATTCTAAATCATTAAATTTAAGACCTATGCACTCTTCAATTATCCTTTTAGCCATTGTATATCTATTTAATTCGGCATATTTTTGTATAATATCCATATCATGAAGATAATCCTCCATTAATTTTCCTTCTAAGTAACATAAATCTTTTGGTATTTTAGGGGTAAAGTTATGTTCTTTTTTAAGCTTTATCAATGTATCTTGAATCTCATCTTCTCTATTTTCCTTTTTATATTTTTCTATAAGTTTTTTGCTATCTTCTTCAAAGTCATTGTTAGCTCTTATATAATAATCATAAGCTTTTTTTTGATAACATTTTGCTACTCTATTTCCAAGATTTCTACTACCTGAGTGTATTATTAAATATTTATTTTTTTCATCATCTTCATCTAATTCAATGAAATGATTTCCTCCTCCAAGACTTCCAATTGCTCTGTTATACTCCTCAGTTGCTTTTCCTATATCTTTTAAACAGTATAATGATTCTATCTCTTTTTTATAATTTGCTTTACTATATTTATTTATATTAAATCCATGAGGTATTTTCTCTCTTATAAAATCATCTATTTTTTTTAAATCTAAATTAATTTTGCCTAGATTTACACACAAAACGCCACAACCTATATCAACTCCAACAAGGTTTGGAACAACTTTATCTTGTATTGTCATGACAGTTCCTATTACACAACCAGAACCTGCATGGCAATCTGGCATTATTCTTATCTTAGAATTCGTTGTAAACTCCTGATTACATAATTCTATTATCTGACTTATAGTTGTACTATCTACATTGTCTGTAAATATTTTTGCTTTATTACACTTCCCTTGAACCTCTAACATCAATATCACATCCTTTTTAGCTATTTTAAGCTATATGTTACTTTTAATAGCATTAATTGTTTTAAAAGATATCTAAATAAACTTTATATAGAAATAACAATCTAAATATTAACTCTTACTTTTGTATAAGTAAATTTATAATGTATTAAAAGTAACATAAAAATTCCTATTTTTCAATATGTGTGCTTTTCTTATGGTATTTTATTATTATCGGTTTCAAGTTTTTATTTATTCATTCAGAAATATCTATTATTTTTGTAAAACCAATCCCATAGTCATACTGTCATCAGAATACACTTCACCTTTGACATTACTAAAAAATTCAACAGATTTAAATCCAATATCTTGAATTTCTAATAAGAAACTTTCTTTTGAAAAATAGTGATTCCAAATATAAAATACATTTTCATGTTTTTCTGTTATCACAAGAGTTTGCTCGAGTGTATTATAATCACTGTATTTACAATTATCTTGTATACACATATATCTTTCACTACTCCAAAATCCCCCATCTTCATTTATTTCCCAACTCTTAATCTCTTCAAAATCATTGTATTTATTTATTGTAAATACATCTAATATCAGTTTTCCTCCAGGTTTTAAACTTTTATAAATTTTCTCCATTAGCAATCTTCTGTCTTCAGTTGATAAAGCTCCATAATCACAATAAATTAAAGTAGCTAAATCAAATTCTTCATTGTAATTCATACTTAAATAACTTTGAAATAAATAGTTTATATTTAAATTTGTTTCTTTATTTCTATTTTGTGCATATTTAATAGAACGTTTTGAGAAATCAATTCCAGTTACCTTATAGCCTTTTTGTGCAAATCTCTCTGCATATAATCCTGGACCACATCCTAAATCAATTAATTTAGGATACTCTTCTGGACTTGCAACTGTAACTATCCAATTTACAGAATCCTCAATAAAGTTAAAATTTCTACTTGCTCCTTCAAAGTCAACATCTAAATGAGCTTTTAATAATTGCTTTGAAATATACTCGTCATTCCAAAAATTAATTTCACTTCTTTTGTAAAGCTCTGGTCTTTCTAAATACATACATAATTTGTTTAACAAAACATACCACTCCTTAAAATTTTTATTTTTAAAATAAAAAAACCACAGAGTTTACTCTGTGGTTTAACTTCAAAAAGATGAGTTTAAATAAGAGTAAAATAGAACCAAATATTTTTAAGCACAACAATAAAACTGTAGTTTCACTTTGTTTGCTTATTAAATTTGATTTTATTCACTCTTTTCCAGAAATACTTATATCAACGATTTTATAATATCAAGTATCTCCGAACAACATCATCCTTTCATATTTTTATTTTATGAATTAATTATATATTTAATATTTATATATGTCAATAAAATTTAATTTAAATAGTTTACAATCATTTCACTAAAAATATTTTTTATATCTAAAATTAATCAAAAAAAGATAACTGTACATCTCGTGAGTTTTTTAATTTTTCATTCATTACCTTAGAATAACTGCTTGATAAAGAATACTTGTTTCTAAGTTCATTGACCATTTTATACAGTTGATTTTTATACTCTCTATTAGCTGACCCCGTACTATATAGTGTTGATAATTTATTAAATAATTCAGGAAACTCTTTTTTAACAAAATCAAAAAAGATACCTCTAGTTAGACCTCTTAAGTACAAGGTACCAGGCAAAACGTAATGTACATTACATTCTTTTGCATGTGTAAATAAAGAATTTATATTATCAAAATCATCTGTAATATACGGTATAATTGGCATAATATGCAATCCAATTGATGCGTTAGTTTTTCTAAACTCTTTTAACATATTAAATCGTCTCATTGAATCTACACCATTTGGCTCTATAAGTTTTTGTATATCTTTATTTACGGTTGTGATTGTAGATGCTATATTTATGTATGTAATCCTAGACAATTTATCAATCAAATCATAATCTCTCAAGATTAAATCCGATTTTGTTGAAATAATAGCTGGTGTCTTATACTTTATTAATAGATTTAATATTTCTGGCATAATTTTATAATCTTCTTCTATTGGTTGATAACTATCTGTAACACCACCTATATTAATTACTTCTCTATTCCACTTACTGCTTCTAAGTTGTTTCTCAAGTTTTTCTACTATATTCGTTTTCACATAAATCTCTTCAAAGTAATTATTAGAATTAATATATTTATGAGAATAAATAGCATAACAGTATTTACATCCATGCTCACATCCTCGATAAATATTTAAATCCCATTTATAGGGCATACTTCTTTTTAATTTATTACAAGCTATTTCACAATTTATTGGAATATATTTCACCTTGTTATACAAATAATCACCTCTTTATATACAATAATATCACAATAATTAAGGTAGGTAATTTCCAGACCATAGTTTATAATCTTCACCGTATTTATAAAGTAATATATTCCATTCATTCATTGGTATTCCTCCACAGGTTGCTTTTTCTTCTAAATTATATAAACACTGTTTTAAATATATTTTATTATGCCAAGAATTATATAGATTTTCTAAATTTAAACTATGTACCTTAGATACATCATTTGAAAAATTGTTATTTTCCCATTTTAATATGCTAATATATTTAAGTTCATTAGGTTTATAATTTCTCTTTAACATTTCATCATGTATAACTTTTGTATAAAACTTAAATTCATCTATACTATAATTCAACACCTTATTAACTAATAGATGATTTGGTGTACCTTTTTTATCTATAGAACCTTTTATAGCAAGTAGTTCTCTCCATTGACTTACTAATTGATTTTTAGGTAATACATCAATTAAATCCTTATGCCATAATCTCATAATTTAACTCCTTACTATAAAATATTTTCTAAGTTTAATCCTAAACCTATATTATAATTTTACACGTTCAATAATTTTATCTGTAAAAACTATACCATTTAAATGGTCTATCTCATGACAAAGGCATTTTGCCATGAAACCTGAACCTTTAATTTCTATTTTTTCTCCATACTCGTTTAAAGCTTGTACTATAACTTTTTTGGGTCTTTTTAATTTTCCCCATATTTCAGGAAAACTTAAACACCCTTCAACAACAATTTGTTCTCCTTCTTCTTTAACAATTTCCGGATTAACAAGCTTAATAAGACCATCTCCTAAATCTATAACAACTAGTCGTTTTAATACTCCTACTTGGCATCCAGCTAATCCTCCACCATTTGGTGTGTTATACATAGTCTCTGCCATGTCATTTAATATCTCTCTTATTTTATTATCTACATTTTCTACATACTTACTCTTTTTTCTTAAAATTTCATCATCAAAAGTTCTAATCTCTCTTAGAGCCATAATGTTCCCCCCTACTTATCTGTGCCCTTGATTTTCTTTCACTTTCTTCAAATAAAAATACACTTTCAATTGGCTCATTAAAAACGTTTGAAATATCATATGCCAACCATATTGAAGGTTCGTTTTTACCAGTTTCTATAGCATTTATCGCCTGCCTAGATGTTCCAACTAATATACCTAGTTGCTCTTGTGTTAAACCTAATCTTTCTCTTAATATCTTTATTTTATTTTTCATACATACTCCATTCATGTAATGTTAACCTTACATTTCAAATGTAACATTTTTTAATCTCACTGTCAAGTTAACCTTACATTCATTCAATAAATTGTCTTATTTAATTATTTTTTTACTAAATTTTTTAAATAGCAGAAAAATCCATACTAATGATATAAAAATTGAAATAAACACATATATATAATTATTCTCTTTAAACGCTTTTGACAACCAAAATGTTGGCAAGAAAAATAGAATATATTGAACTCTATTTAAAATAAAAAATGGTGCTAAAATACCCATTATAAAAACACCTGATAATTTAGTAATAGCCATTCCTTCCAATTTATTTGAAGATAAAGAAATCACCAACATTGATATGATGATTCCTTGTAATAAAGATATTAAAGAAATTGATAAGTTTGACAAGAAAGAAATTTTAGTTAAAGAAAAAAACATTAGTAAAACTACTGTAATAATAAATGCTAAAATAGCTGGTATTCCAAGTCGTGAAATAAGATAACCAGTTTTACCAAGTGGAGTTACTATTAAATACCTTGAAATATTGTCATCAATTTCTCCTAGTATGACCATTATAGAAGCAAAAGAGAACATAAATGGTGTAATAAAACCCATAAGTAAATCAAACATTAAGAAATATGGCTTCAAATTTAATTGATAATAAAATTTATCAAACAATATATCCTGTATTAATGGTATTCCGAAACTTATAAGCGCTACACATAGTATTGGAGAAACACATACCACAAAAAGCATAGCATCTCTTTTAATTTGCTCAAACTCTTGTTTGAAAGCATTCATAATTTTTGTCATAATTTTACTCCACCTACCTTTTTCCAACTACTGCGAACAAAATAATAAGTTACAAAATAAGTTATTATTAGCATTAATATTAAAATAAAAATGTTAATTATTATAAAACTTTTATCCCCACTAATAAGAGAAATACATATATTAAAAGGATAGAAATCTACATATGTTTTTGTATCAATAAGTACATTTAGTATTGGTGGAATAAAACATATAATCTCAATAGGAATAGTTAAAACAATAAACTTATTTAAGCTAGATGCTTTACTAGCAACGATTAATCCAATCAAAGAAAATATAACGGAAGAAAAAAAAGTTCCTATAATCGATATTATAATATTATCTAAATTTACTGATATAGCAATAAACATAGCTACAATACTAGATATTATTCCTAGTGAAATCACCTTTGATAAAATATATTCTGACACTTTTACTGGAGATACAGCCAAAGAATTTAAAACGCGTTGACTTTTCTCAAGGAGTACAATAGCTCCCATAAAAAACAATCCCATTGCTGCTGGGTCAGAATAAATCATAATTATAGCTATTTTTTCTCTCATAAAAGTAGGAAATACATTGATAACACAGATATATATAAGACTTAAAATGATGTATAAAAAATAAAAACCATATTTAAATTGAAACTTTACATCTCCTAAGATAAGATTTTTTAGTCTCATTGTAAATTCCTCCCTGTTATATCAATAAAAATATCATTTAATGTTGGTTCACTACTATGTATTGATAAAAGTTTATTTTTTTCAATAAGCATATTCAACTTTTTATCATTACTAGTATTATTTAGAAAACATTCAGAAGTTTTTTCTCCATTATCAAAATAAGTATATTTTATTTTTATAGCTCCTTTTGACATAATAAGATTATGTGGTGTATCTAGTGCAGATATTCTTCCATTTACAATAAAAGCTACCCTATCACAAAGCTCCGTTGCATCTAACATGTTATGAGTTGTTAAGATAATGGTTTTACCCTTAGATTTTTCTGATAAAATTATATCTTTCATAACTTTACTATTTGATGGGTCAAGACCACTTGTTGGTTCATCTAAAAATAAAATATCTGGATTATGTAATAAAGCTTTTATAAAATTTAGTCTAGATTTCATGCCTTTTGAATACTCAGATATCTTTTTATTTGCTTCATTTTCTAAACCTACTGATTTTAATAACTCATCAATAGATAGTAATTTTTTTGAATATAAAGAACCAAAATATTTTAGATTTTCTATTGCAGTCAATTTTTCATACAAACTTGGAAATTCAAAATCAACACCTATGTTTTCATAAAATTTATTTGAACATTTTTTACTTTCTATTCCATTAACAAGCACACTCCCCTTGTAATTAGTTATCATACCAATTAGAATCTTTTGTAATGTTGATTTTCCTGACCCAGATGGACCTAAGAATCCTAGTATTTCTCCTTTTCCTACTTTGAAATTAATATTTTGTAAAAAATCTCTATCTGTATAACTAAATGATAAATTATCAACTTTAATCATTTTATATTATCCTTTCTACTTTTTTTGACTATTTTAATTATATAGTCAATAAAATACAATTTTTTTGTTTGTTAATTATTCTTTACAAAAATAATTAGCAAACAAAAGTTAAACTCTACTCCATAAGTTGTATAACTAACCCATGTATCATCAATCTTAGAGCATCTTCAAAACAATCACTTCCAATTTCTCGTTTATATAACATAGTAAGAAAAACTGCCCTAAAAGCTCCACTAAAGCTTTCTATATCTTTATTTTTTGAATTTGGTATATAAGATATAATCTCTCCAAGCTCAAAATCATCGTGTTTAAAATGTTCTTCTATTATAGAATCTGGTAACTTTCGCATTAATATTTCAAGTTCTCCATTTACCATAATATTTAAAATTGTAGTTCTATCTACCAGTCTATAAAATTTCATAAATATGTCTGTCAATTGCTCACATGTAATGTTTTCATCTATTCTCTCTATTTCGTACACAATCTGTTTCTGTATAGAATCATGTATATCTCTAAGTACCTCAAAAAAGAGCAATTCTTTTGATTGAAAAAATAAATAAAAAGTTCCTTTTGGAATTTTTACTCGTCTTACAAGCTCATCAACAGTAGTCTTTCTGATACCATATTGCTCCATACATAAACGTGCTTCTTCTTTAAGTCTTTTTATTATATACTCTCTTTCTTTATCAGAATATGATTTAGGCATCTTTTCTCCTCCATTTTGACTAAAATACTTTATACAGTCAATATAGTACTTTTTTTATTACCTGTCAATAGCTTTATTGATATACTTGAAAATCTTCGAAGATTCTGAATTTTTTATAGCCTTTTTTATTATATAGTGTTATAATATAAGTATAAATAATATATTATTCTAATTTTCATATCTATTTGCTTATTTTTTAACTTAGTTTCTAATAGAAGTAATCATATTCATCTTTTTAAAAATTTCATTTTTAATAAAAAATAAAGGAGTTGATTTCATGACTACTACTACAAAGAACCGTTTTCAAGATTATGTTCAAGAAAACTTAAATAAATATGTTGAAGTACATTCTTATTTTAGCAGTTGTCCTCTATATGGTGAAATTATAGAAGCAGACAGCTTATCAATTACACTTTGCTCAAGATATATAGACGAATCTAATCCAACTTTAAATGAAACTTACACATTATATTTACCATTAAGCTCAATAATATCTATTAGAACACTATAAAAAGTTAATTGTATATGGGTTATTTATATATAAAATGTAAGATTTTCTGTATAAAATAACCCTTTTTATTTGTGCTTTAAACATATAATGTACAAATTTAAAGCTGAAAATAAAATTTTCTAATTATTGATTCTTTTATTCATCAATAATTTAAAATAATTATTTTCAGCTCTTGTTAATAAAAATTACTAATACATATTAATATTTAAGTATCTTATTTAGCACTCTTTAATTTTACTAGCTCTTTAAATGCATTTTGATTTGCTCCACCACCAACTTGAGTTACTTTTTCTAAAGTCTTATTTTTAAGAACTTCTTTTTGGCTGTCAGCTAATTTATCACCAACTAAAATTACTGGTGAACCAGTTTTAGCTCCTAGAGGACCAACTGCCAAACCATCTATTAAATCATTTTGGCTCTTAATTCCATTTTTAACTACAAATGCATTTTTTAAAGTATCTTTTTTATAAAAATTATCTATTATTTTTGAATTAGTTTCATCTCTACTACTACCAGATAATCTAGTTGGATTTTTCAATTTACTCTCTAGATTGCTTGATAAAGATACTGTTCCTCCAATAATATAAGATTTATCTATATTTAATGAATTTAAAAATTCATCTGCTCCCTGCAATTCGCTTTTTTCATTTGCAAGTATAATTGGTATATTGTTTTCTGCAGCAGCAGCACCTACACTAATGGCATCAGCTAATCCCTTTACTCCATTTACAACTGCTATTTGAGAAACACTTTTTATACTATTTAATTTTTGAGCTAATAATAAGCTTGTCTTGTATCTATCACTTCCTGATATTCTCTCTGTTGATATATTTAAATTTTTCAATTGCTGTTCAGTTTCTTTACTTATAGAATTTTCTCCACCTATTAAGTATACTTTCTTAACACCTAATCTTTGTATCTCAGCCTTAGTCTTTGAATTCAAAGCTTCTTTTTGTGTTAATAGTATTGGTGAATTGATAGCAGATGTAAAAGGAGTTGCTGCCAATGCATCCACTATTGAACCTCCATTTACTAAAACCACATTTTCTGAAGAATTGAAACCATTTTGACTAACTTTGATGGCAGTTTCATATCTATCACTACCAATTAAAGACTCATTTGGTATACTCTCGCCAGAAGACTTTTCTGTAACAGCTTTTATAGTAAAATTACATGGATAGAAGTTGCTATCTCTATTTATATCAAAGAATTTTCCACTACTATCTATAACATAACTTTCACCTAAATTAGCTTTTGCTTTAAATGTATCATATCCTGGTACATTTGATTCAGAACCTATAGTTGACTCTCCATTTTTTGCCTCTATGCTAACTACAATTGCTCCCTTTCCTGCTGGTATATCAAAAGAATCAATTGGAACTGTTATGTATCCTGAATATTGGGCAGTACCTTCTTTTAATTTTTTCATATTATTTTCTTGAGGTATACCATTTACTACTGGAGCATAATATACTTCATATTTTGCGCCTATACTTTCAGTTAGAAACATTACAGATTTTAGAGTTTCATCACCTCTATTAAAATCAAATACATTTGCAGCTGTTATCTTATTTGAAATTAAAGGAACAATACTTGCATAGTCATGTTGATACATTTTCTCATCATCATTTGGTTTTTGACCACCTTTGATTGAAAAGTTGTCTATATCAGACATAAGTGTTTTATCTTCATAAGATATCCAGAAATATCCATCCTCAGAATTGTAATCTCCCCAACTATTTTTTATTAGCCAAGCACCATTTTTTGAGGGTTTAATGTTTGCATTAAAATTGTCTTTAGAATAGTTATCATCCCAACCTACAATTGAAATAGCATGATTAGTATTAAAGCTTTTCGTTGGGCAATAATATGAATTTTGATTTTCACTTTGATATTTAATATCTTCATAGTAACCAGATGTTACTGCTCCATACTGTAATATAGCATTTTTTGTAGAATTCATATCATTACTTACACACACGGCATCTGTCACATTAAAAACAGTTGGTGCTGTATTCATATTAGTTGGTTTTGTGGCTCCTTGTGCTTTAGACACTTTACCATTGTATGGAAAGTCTTTTTCCAATTTAGGACCTGACCAAGATGTTAAATACCCCATAGCTTCATAATTTAAAGCACCATCCATATCATTTACAGTCCATCCATATTCACCCTCTGAAGCCCACCATCTTAGGTGTTCTTCTGATAAATCGTAATCTCCATAGTTATTTAACTTCAAGAAACTCTCTAAAGTTGCCATTGCAGCGAAATCCCAACATATTCCTAGATTATCTTGATTTTTTACTGATGTCATAAGCCCTAATTTTCTAGGGTCATAAGATGCTGGAGCTGTTCTTCCTTTACTTCGGATTTGAGTACCTTCCAGTTGATATGGGTTTGGTATAATACCATTATATTTTTCTGTACGTCCATTTTTAGCATCTTTTAGATATTGTTTATAGGTTTCACTGTATTCTGCTTTTTTTATCTGATTCAATGTATTACTACTGTCAGCTGATACAGGAATTGTTGACATTACTAAAATAGATATTAAAAATAGTGCAACAAATCTTGCTGCTTTTTTTGAAGCAAATTTTTTCACGCTTTCTCCCCCTTACTTCGAGTTAATTTTAAAAACTTTAATGTTATGTATGACTAAATATAAATTATTTATAAATATATAATCATTTAAATCAATTATACCAAAGTTCTCCTTTGGAAATAAACAAAATAAAATAAAAAACTGAATTTATACCAAATAAATCCAGTTTTTGTTTTATTTTTAATATATTTTATCTAAATCCTATTACAGCAGCCCCTAAGGCTCCCATTATCTGAGTATCTTCTGCAATAAAAATTTTTTTATCTAATATTTCTTCTATCATTTTTACTAATTCTTTACTCTTTGCAAGTCCTCCAGTAAATGCAACTTCGTCTATTATCTCACCTCTTGCAAGCATTGAAGTAGATTTATTTGCAATAGATTTAAGTATCCCTGCTGCTACCTCTCCAGTAGAAATATTTTGAGCCAAGAGACTTACAATTTCAGACTCAGCAAAAACTGTACACATACTAGATATATTAACTGGATTATGTCCTTGAGCTAATGTATCAATGCTTTCTATATCGCTTCCCAAAAGATTAGAAGTAATTTCTAAGAATCTACCAGTTCCTGCAGCACACTTATCATTCATTATAAAATTAAATACATTTCCATCTCTATCTAAGTTTATAACTTTACTGTCTTGACCACCTACATCTAAAATAGTCCTTATATTCCTATTTAAAAAATAAACACCTCTAGTATGACAAGTTATTTCTGTTACTTTCTTGTCAGCAAAATCCATTACTCCTCTTCCATAACCTGTACCTACTACTTTTTTTATATCTTTTTTATCAATTTCACTACTTAACAACTCATAGACCTGTTTAGATGTACTTTTAGGGCTCCATCCAGTTGGTATAATTATCTTCTTAATAATTTTTTCACCATCGAATAATACACCTTTTGTTGCTACTGACCCTGAGTCCACTCCTATACTAAACATAATTCCTCCTATTTTTATGTATTCCTACAACATCTCTACAAACGCTTCAAATCTAGTTCTCAATTGTTCAGTATCTGATTTGGAATAATCAGTCTCAAGAGACATAAATGGCTTGTTTTTTTCTTTTGTAACGAACTCTTTTATTCTATAACTTTCTATATTAAATGTATGACATGCTTGTAAAACTACGTCTATTACAGCATCTACATTATATTCATCTATTATTCTATCTAATAATTCAATACGATTATCATTATTCATCATACAAGAACATCCTATGTTTATATACTTTTGTGTTAAAGCATCATATACGTCTTCTATTTCTTCATCAACCAATAAATCGTTTGATCTAATAGCTCCACAAAGTTCATACGCTACAACTGAAGCTCCTGCATCTTCTAAAGTCTTAACTATTTTTTCGCTTATTCCACCAATAGGAGAACCTGTTATCAATATTCTTGGTTTGTCTTTTTTAACTGGACATTCTCCTTTTTCATATCTTTCTTTCATATCATCTATAACTTTTCTTAAAGATTGCTTAAGTTCTGTACGGTCAAATTTAAAACCTGCTTGATATAAAACATTATGTAGCTCAAGTCCTGTAAGTGCAGATGGTTGTAATTTACCAAGTGCATAAAATTCTTTTAAAAGTTCTCTTTCTTCATTTTTGTCTTTTATAGCAGCTCTTATATCATCTTCTGTTATAGTCACACCTAAAGATTTCTCAACTTCATCTTTTAATCTTATCATTTCATCCTTCCAAAGCTTATAGGCAAATTCACCTTTTGAGGTATTTGGTAGATGCATTACATAAGTTGGTTTAACTTTTGCAAGTTCTTCATACATCTTTTTCTTACCATCACAAGTAGTTTCTCCTATTAACAAATCAGAAAAATAGAAATATGGACAGGTATCTGTTATTGCATGTCCATAACTTGATTTTATTAAAGGACAAAGATTTCTTGGAAGTACTCTTTCTGCATCTGGTATTGGCTCTTCACTAACTCCACATACACCTACTACAGTTGCTCCAGCTGCCATTGGAATTTCAACTGGAGTGAAGGTACAGAAAACTCCAACCATCTTTTTCCCACTTTCCTTAAGTTCTTTTGCATTTATAAATCCCTTTTGTCTAGCTTCATTAAAGCTATCAAATTGTTTTGGCAAATTTGTCATGAAAATATTCCTCCCAATTACTTTTCTTCATAGTTTAGCTTGTATTTTTAACAGTAAAAACTAAATTTTTCCATTAAAATACAAGTCTCTACATTAGATTCTATCATGCTTTACCTTTTATCCATAATCGTTTTTATCAATGCAAATCCAAGTATATATAGATATATTGTATAATCAATTTTATCTCTTTTTTATCTATTGTTGTACTTATAAATTAAGTTCTCTAATCCTCAATCTATAAGCATATACAGCAGTTTCATGCAATTTATCAATTAATTTGCCATTTACATAAAATCCTACAAATGCTCCTATTCCAGGCATTAGTTGCAAAAACTTAGCTAAATCTAAATAATCTCTGTATTCTTGTTGAAATGTCCTCCAATCAAAATCGTTGATATCTTCTGGTAAACACTTTACATACTCATCCCAGTTACTCATCAATTTAAAAGTTTCATTTATATGTTGTTGGCTAGAGAAAGCCAATTGCAATATGCTTAATATATAAATTCTTTCTCTGTAATCTTTAACATCATATCCATATATTGAAGCAACATCATATAAAAATTTTATTTTAATTCCTAGAAGTAATGGAAAATCAGAAAGACCTAGAAGAATTCCTCCTGCTCCTGTCCCTGCTCCTTCAATCATTGCTGTAGTTTTGTAATTTTTTGCTTTTTCTAAAACTAATTTTTCTCTTTCTTCTAATGACATATTTATGATTGGTGATTTTGTAGCGTATTTGTACCCAAACAATACAGTCTTTGTCATTCCCTTTATTGAAGAAGTTATGACTTCATGGTATTTATCTGGCAATACTCCATTAAATTTATTTTGTATACCCTTTGATGCCTTATCGAATATAGAAGGTTTCTTTAATATATTTCTCTTCCATTCTTCAAGTTCTTTTTTAGCTAGTTTAATATAAGAGACATCTTCATAACTTTTCACGTTTTTTCTCCTACTCTAATATATTTTTATTGATTCATTTAAGTAGATTTAAAGTTCAAATAGCTTAATCTATTAAATTAAACTATTTAAATACTTTTTAGTTTCTTTATCTGCAAAACTGGCTTCTACTGTATTTCTATACATTATTTTATAATCTTCTACTCCTAATTTAAATGTATTAAATATAACATTTAATTCTGAATTTAAACTTATATCTGATACAGTTCTGTTATCAGTGTTTATACTTACATGTAAATTATCTTTATAAAAATCATAAAATGGATGTGTCTCATAAGAATCTACCGTCTTAGTTTGTACATTACTAGTTAGACATAATTCAAGTAATACTTTTTTATCTTTAACTAAATTATACGCCTTTTTATGCTCATTAATTTTTACACCATGACCAATTCTATCAGCTTTTAAAATATTTATAGCATCTAAAACATTTTCTCCACTTGCAGCTTCTCCTGCATGTACTGTAACTTTATATCCATATTTTCTTGCCAATTTAAAAGCATTCTCATATTCCTTGCAAAAGCCTTCTTTCTCTGGTCCACATAAGTCTACTGCGACAACACCTTTATTTACAAATGATTTTCCTTCTTCAATTACTAATAATGCCTCTTTCGAAGTCATGGTTCTCATGCATCCTAATATTAAATTTCCTTTTATATCATAAATACTTTCAGCTTCTCTAATTCCTTCGATTATACTCTCTATTATGCTTTTAATACTCATGCCTTTTTGTGTGTGAAGTAATGGTGCAAATCTAATTTCAATGTATTTTACATTTTCTTTATCTGCATCTTCCAAAAGTTCAAAAGCAATTCTTTTTAAATTTTCCCTAGATTGCATTACTTTTAAAGGCAAATCAAATTTTTCTAGATATTCATCAAGTGAGGTACAATTAGAAGAAACTTTTGCTAGTTTTTTTATTTCATCAATATTATTTGAAGGTAAATCTATTTTCTCCTTAATAGATATATCAAACATGGTTTCTACTCTGACACTTCCATCTAAATGGCAATGTAAGTCTATCTTAGGTAAATTTTCAAACATTTTATCCTCCTACTATACTTATAAATACTATTCTCAACATATTTTTAAATCTTATTTCTATTATATCAATATACTAAGGTTTTTCATGCTAAAAAAGTTATATCTATTTAAAATATTTTAATTTATGATTATCTAATTATATCTACTGATTTTTTTTAATATACATTTATTAATATACGTTTAATAAAAAAACTAATACATAAGAATTTGAGTTATACAATAAATATTTCAAATTACAAAGGAGGATTTATTTTGCTTACCTTAACTTTTGATATGGTACAAACCCTGACACTATCTATGTTATTTTTTTTAATTGGTAATTTATTAAAGAATAGAATTAACTTTTTAAATAATTTCTGTATACCTGCTCCAGTAATAGGAGGTCTTTTATTTTGTTTTTTAAATTTGTTTCTTAAATATTTTAATATAGCAGATATATCTGTAAGTGGAAATTTAATGCCAAATTTTATAACCTTCTTTTTTACAACAATAGGACTTGAAATAAGCATAAACCTTATAAAAAAAGGTGGTAGTGTATTATTTAGATATTGGATTTTATGTGGAGTGTTAGCATTTTGTCAAAATATCCTAGCTATTACAATATCAAAAATTATAAAACTTGAACCTCTTTTAGGACTTATGTGTGGGAATGTATCTATGGAAGGTGGTCATGGTTATTCTGCTGCATTTGGACTTACAATAGAAAATCTTGGTGTAAATGGAGCAGTTGGAGTTGGTCTGTCTGCTGCAACAATAGGGCTTATTATAGGTGGTATATTAGGATGTCCTGTAGCTAGATTTTTAATAAATAAATATAAATTAAAACCCTCAACAAATATAGATTTATCAAGTTCTAAATACAACAGAAAATTAAATGGACTAGGTAATAAGTTTTTTAGAAGCAAAAATAGAATAAAAAACAATGACTTTTCTCAAACAATAACTCCAACTATATTTTTAGAACAGGTACTTATCATATTTATTTGTATAAATACAGGAGAAATCATAAGTAGAATCTTTTATATAACGTTTAATATTCTTCTACCTTCTGTTGTAACTTGTATGTTCTCAGCCGTTATCTTTAGAAATTTAAACGATAAGATAAATATACTGGAATTAAATTTTAAACTTATAAACTTTCTAAAAGAACTTTCATTGGGAATTTTTTTGACTTTATCTCTTATGAATATAGATTTATTTGAATTATCTACACTATTACCTCCTATTCTCCTAATCGTAACTTGCCAAGTAATTTTTATAATCCTATTTTCAGTATTTATTTGCTTTAGAATTCTTGGAAAAGACTTTGATTCTGCCATCATAATAAGTGGTTTGATTGGACATGGGATAGGAGCTACTCCAAATGCTTTAGCAAATATGAGCTCTTTGACACAAAAATATGGTGATTCTCCAAAAGCATTTTTAGTAGTTCCACTCGTAAGTGGATTTTTGCTAGATGCTATCAGTATCCCCTGCATATTATTTTTCATAAACATACTAAGTTAGTATGTTTATTTTTTTGTTATATATTGACAATTTTCTATTTTTGTTATATATTATAAATATAGAATTTGATAATGATTTTCATTAGGAGGTGTTAATAATGACTGTTTACAATTTGAAACTTGGACAAAAGGGAGTTATAGACAATATAGCTGGTAATGAAAAACTTATGAAGAGACTTCTAGCTTTAGGATTAATAGATGGCACTGAGGTTGAAGTTAAAAAGATAGCTCCTCTTAATGACCCTATAGTGATTAGATTTAGAGGATTTGATTTGGCTATTAGAAAATCCGATGCAAAGAATATAAATTTAAAAAACAATTAATATATAAGAATAAAAAAGAGATTTTAAAATCTCTTTTTTTATGTGTATAGATAATCTTAAATTGATACTACATCAGTATAAAAATTATTAATACAGACTTATAAATAATACTCTTATAAAACTACATATAAATATCCATAGATATGTTAATTACAAATAAATATATCTATGGATATTATTCCTTAATAGTACAAAATAAAAACTATTTTTATAAGTAAACTATATTGACTAACTCACGACTAAAGTCACAAGTGTGCGTAGCTATTTTTTAATCAAAAATATCTATATTATATGATAGATTATTCTGCTTCATATATGATTGTATATTTTCTTTTAGATGATTTAGCATATATAATTCATCATCACAAATTGCAATTGAAATCAATATATACACCTTCTTTCTTGTTATTATTCTAATTATTATATAAAGTTAATTTTTTCTATTCAATTAATCTGTTCTAATATGTTGAATAGTTGTTCCAAAATATAATAACCTCACTTTTCATAGTATATCTAATTTAAATTTGTGTATCAAGATTATAGTAAATTAATTTATCATTTTATAAATTTAATTTAAGCAGTACAAATAATTTTCACTATTTTCAATTTGTATAATAAAAAAAGATATCATAAAATAATTTCAAAAACTATTTTATGATATCTTTTTAATCTAAGTGTTGTGTTATATTTTTATTATTCAAATACTGTTTGAGTTTCTATATCCTCTTTTAGGGCATTTAGAGCTTTTAAAACTATATTCTTTCTAATCTTTTTACTTTCTTCTTCTCCTAAATTAGGATTTCCAAGTGGGTATGGTATTCCTACTGCTGGAACAATTCTGTTAGCTCCTATTGTAAGTGATATTGGTACAACAGTACAAATATGAACAACTGCTATACCAGCTCTTTCTATCTCTTTTACCATCGTTGCTCCACAACGAGTACAAGTGCCTCATGTAGATGTTAAAATTACAGCATCAACATTATCTTCCAATAATTTCTTAGAAAGTGATTCCCCAAATCTTTTAGAATTTCCAACACTTGTTCCTGTTCCTGTGGTAGTGATAAAATAATTTGCTAATTCTCCAATTACACCTTCTTTTTCAAACTCCCTAACTACATCTAATGGCACAACCAAATTAGGATTTTCAAGAACATATGCTCTATCATAACCTCCATGTATAGTTGTAAATTCTTTATTTGACATAGAACTCATATCTGTTAAATCATAAATTCCATACTTGGTAGCACTTGAAGACTCAATTTTATCTGGATTATCAGTTGGAACTATCCCTCCAGAAGTTACTAGTGCAAGTTTTATTTTAGATAAATCCTTAATAGGTTTCATAGGTGTAACTCTGTCAAATTCAGGCATCGGATACTCAGTCTCAAAATTTTCTCCTTGCATCTTCTTAACCAACATATCAATGGCTCTTTCAGAACCTCTGAGTTCGTGGAAGAAATTTTTTCTTATTCCTCTCATTATATATCCTTCTTCTTCAGGAGGTCCTATTTCTTCTCCTCTAACCAATTTAAGACCTAGCTTTGTCATTATTGGAACTACCTTTCTAAGACTAGCTGCCGAATTTCCTGTAGATATTATGTGTAAATCTAACTTAAACATATCTACACCAGGATTTTCTTTATACATTCCTGTAATTACTGGAATATTTAACTCCTCTTCAACTGCTTTGCAAATAGCGCCACAAGCTACTCCATATCTACCTGCATTAAATGCAGGTCCTGCAATGAATAAATCTGGTTTTTCGTCTTTTATCATTTTTAAAAGTTCTTGAGTTGCACTTTCAATATTTTCACCAAAATAAGTATCTCCACAAATTACAGTTGAAATTATCTCTGCATCATCGTCAAATTGACTTTGAAATGCCATTCCAGGTCCTACTACTCCATCCCTTTTCTCTGGCGGAATATCTGCTTTTTCTTCTCCTCCTATACCAGCAAAGAAATTATTTATATAATGAACCACTCTGATTTTACTCATCTCTTAACCCTCCAAATCACTTTATAGTTATTACATTAATTAGACCAATGATTACTCTAACAAAACTCTATATTCAACCATTTATTTAATAATATCTTGCTGTCAGATGATTATAACCATTTGCTATAGTTGAAGCTATTATTATTTGTAACTCTGCATCCATGCTTCCATCATCATTTAAGCATCCTTTATACCCGCCAATCATCATTTCAACATATTCTAAAGTTCCTATAATTTTATCCATTGCTGGAAAATGGACCACTAAGTTTCCTTGACCACAAGAAACAACTGCATCTGCTTCTTTAGTAGCATCTGCTATAGACTGACTCTTTCCATCTTTTCCAGGGAATTCATCTGTTATCAAAACCACATTTGCTCCAACTTCACTACACTTTCTACAGTTCATCATTAAGTCAGTATCTGGATTTCCATAACCTTCTTCTGTAACTAGTACTCCATCAACACCCAAAAACTCTATTAATTTTGCTACCATATCAGAACTTCTCTCTTTATCAACCAAGAATACATTTTCATTGGTCAAAATAACACCTACAAAATTTAAATCTTTTCCATGTCTTTTATATAAATCATGTATAACTGGATTATTTAAATGATGGAATGTGGTAACCTTATCACATGGTGCTACACAGTTTCCAGATATTATAGCTCCATCCATTATCTCAGTTGGATACATAAAAGTAGGAACTATTTGTTTAGCATCGACTCCATAATAATAGGTATCATGTAAAAGCCCTTGTGATTGCAACATATGAACATATGCTACTGTTGGTAGATTTGGGTATTCTTTTACTTGTTTTAATAATGGTTTTGTCTCATATACAATTATTTCATCTGGCTCAACTTCTCTTCCTGCTTCACCTATATATGCGCCTATTTTCAATCCAGCAATTCTAGCTGCTTCTTCATAATCATGAGTATCTATACCATCTTTTGCCTTTATAACAATACATACATTATTTGTTTTTGAAAAAGGTGTATATTTAGCAGTAGGCCCACTCATATCAATTACACCTTCTTGAAAGCCAACTATATTTCCACAAGTTACAACACAGGCTCCTAAAAGTACATGCGTTCTTCCACTCCCTACAGTTTTTACTTTGTTTATAATTCCAGGAAATATTTTACTGTCATCTCCAATTTTAACTCTAGGTTCTATCACATCTTTAACTGGAGCTATTCTTACTGACTCGTCAGGTCTTGCAAGTTCAACATTTACACTTACAATCCTTTCATCTTCTAAGGCTATCTTTTCTATTTCTTTACTATTCACATATAGTACTCCATTTTTTACTTCTGTCTTTTCTCCAAATTCAACATTTTTTATAAATATATTCCCTAGCTCTAGCTTCATATGAAAATCCCCCTTAATATATTTAATCGCAATTAAAAGTATTTATTATTATGTTTATTCATACATAAAGCATTTTCTATGCCAATTATTTAAAATCTATATTATATATATTGATGTCATAGATATTTTCATTTCTAATCTTTATAAGTATTGAATTTAGCAATAATTATTGTAAATCTTAATTTTAAAAATTATAATAAAAAAAGATAAACAGATTTTTCTGCTTATCTTTTAATAAAGTTTGAGAAATTTTTTTCTCACTTAATGAGAAGTTTTTTTCTCACTTGATATTATATTCTGATATTTTATTAGTTAATTGTCTTCTGCTAATCTCCAATTTTTTAGCTGTGTTTGAAACATTATTTCCACATAAAGATAAAACCTTTTCAATATACTCACACTCAAATTCTTTTCTTATCTCCCTTAGAGGTCTAATACTTATTTTATCATCTATATGCACATTATTTGATATTAAATTTAAATTATCTTTTGATAAATTACCTTCTTCACTTAAAACTACAAGCCTATTTATTATATTTTTTAATTCTCTTATATTTCCTGGATAATTATAATTTAATAAAAAATCCATTACTTCCTTATCAACTGAACATACCTTTTTATCATGTTCAATTTGGTACTTATTTAAGAAAAATTCTATAAGTGTATTTAAATCTTCTCTTCTACTTCTTAACGGTGGTATAGTTATTGTTATTGTACTTATCCTATAAAAAAAATCTTCTCTTATACTTCCATTTGATATTTCTACTTTTGGTTCCTTATTCATTGCACAAATTAACCTAAAATCAACTTTAATTGATTTATTACTTCCTATTCTTTCTATAGATTTATCTTCAAGTGTTCTTAGTAATTTTACTTGAACATTTAAAGGTATATCTCCTATTTCGTCCAAAAATAAAGTTCCTTTATTCGAAAGTTCAAATCTACCTTTTCTACTATCCACTGCTCCTGTAAAAGAACCTTTTTCATGACCAAACAACTCAGACTCCAATAAATTTTCTGAAAAAGCACAACAATTTACAGGCACAAATATCTGATTTCGTCTTGGACTTATACTATGTATATACCTAGCTAGTATATCTTTGCCTACACCAGACTCCCCCAAAATTAACATATTAACATCTTTACAAGCAGCTTTTTCTGCTATTTTTATGACATCATTAAAATTTCTATTTTTGGATTCTAAAGTAAACTCTAAATTATTCTTTTGTGTAGAAAACGACATTTTCACTACTTTTACCTTTTCAATTTCTTCTAATAAATTTTCAATAGGATTACTCTTTATAAAATAAGATAGAGCACCTCTTTTCATAGCATCTACTGCATTTTCAATACTTCCATATCCTGTAACTAATATAACTTCTATACTTTTATTAATAGATTTAATTCTATCTAATAGCTGTACTCCATCCATATTTTTCATCATAACATCAGATAAAACCAAGTCATAATTATTATCTTTTTTAATGATATTTATAGCTTCTTCCCCACTTATTGCTATATCTACAAGATATCCATTCTTTTGTAGAATTTTTTTCATTACCGTTCCATACTCTAACTCGTCATCAACTACTAGTATTTTCATTATATAGTCACCTCTTTATTTAGTGGAATCTTTATATGAAAACAAGTTCCAATACCCAATTTACTTTTTACACTTATATCTCCATTATTCTTTTTAATCTCATTATAAGTAATATATAGGCCTAAACCAGTCCCTTCACCTATTGGCTTTGTAGTATAGAAAGGATTAAATATATCCTTCAAAGCATTTTCTTTTATTCCTTCACCATTATCTTTAAAATCTATAAACAAGTAACCATTTTCTACATAACAATCTATAATAATCTTCCCACTTTCATGTATTGCATCTACTGCATTAGAAATCAAATTTATAAATACATGTTTCAATGATTCTCCATTTATATAGCATACTAAATTCTTATCACACTCTATTTTTACTTCAATATTCTTTAACTGTAAGATTTTATATTGAAGATTGACTATATTTTCAATAAAACTTCTTATATTTATATTTTCTAGATTATCGTCTGATATCCTTGCAAAATTTAACAAGTTTGTTATTATATTACTTGCTCTATCTACATTGCTTTCTATAGATTTTACACAGTCATTTACTTCCTCCATTGTAACATTATCTTTTAAAAGATAACAATTGTTTCTTATTATCCCTAGAGGATTTCTTATCTCATGTGCTACACCAGAAGCTAGCTGCCCTATAGATATCATTTTATTTTCTCTAAGTAATTTTGCATCTACTATTTTATCATTCGTTATATCTTTAATGAGAACCACTATGTACTCAATATTATTTTTTTTATATTCTACAGGAAAAGTATTTATCTTTAAAATCTTATTATGTAATTCAATTTCATTTGTTTTATGTGCATTGTCAGAAAATGTATTTTCAATAATTCCCTTTATCATGTTAATTAAATCTTCTCTTTTATAACTTATTTCGTCTACAAAATCACATAGAACTTTATTAGACTCTACTATGTTGTAATTTTCATCTATAAGCATTATTATATCTGTAATACTATTAAATGTAGCTTCTAAAGTTTTTTTATTTTCCAGTACTTCTTCTGTTTTTCTTTTTATTTCTATCTTTAATAAATATGTATAGCTATAAAATATATAAATTGATATTAAGATTATACCTATAAAAAGATAAATACTTGGTACAATTCCTCTCTCATACAATACATCATCAACATCATTATATGTAGGATACCATTTTTTCTTTAAGTCTTTATATACACCATTTTTTTGAAGTTTAAAAATTCCTTTATTTAAAATACTGACCAATTCTTCATATTGTTTAGGTACAGCAAGAACAGCCTTTTTAGTATAAATAGGACTAGTTAAAATATTGTATTTATTTGAAAGTCCATAATTGCTTATATAATATTGTAATACTGGCTCATCACCTACAACTGCGTCTACCCTTCCTGACATTAAATGATTAACCCCAGTCTTTATATCTGGAGTTAATACTATATTTATATTTCCAACTTTTTGCTTTAAAAAATTTATAGAATAGTCACCTTCTGGTATTGCTATTGTCTTTCCCTTTAAATCCATGTAACTATTTATATTTTGAGATTTCTTATCTTTTAATATATTTGCACTCAAAGTATATATTGGGTCAGTAAATATAAATTTCTTTTCCCTTTCCTTTGATGGAATTAAATCAAAGAATTTGATACTATCATCTACCGAATTTACGAAAGATTCTTTCCACCAAGTATTTGGCTTAAAATAAAAGTCTCTACCAATTTGAATTGACAGAGAATTCATTAAGTCAACAATAATTCCCTTATATTGTCCATCTTCATTACCTTTATACCTCAAAGGAGGAGAACTTTGGTCAGAGCTATACATCAAATTCTCATGTCCTTCTAACCATTCTTTTTCTTCTTTTGTAAATGGCAGTGATTTTTTAATATATTCAAATACATCTAGATTATATTCCGTATTTACATACATATTTGTAAGTGAAAATACCACTAAAAAAGAATAAATAATACCCATAATAACTATCTTTTTTTTATTCACTTTAAAACTCCAATCTTCTTTTTTATTATTAAATTCAATATTTAATAACAAAATCCTACTTTTTCATTAAATATTTGTATTTATTATAGGATTAATTGAATAGCTGTTGAAACTATAGTCATTACTATTCCTATTAAGGCTTCATATGGAATTAATTTAAATCTTTCTCCTATATCCATATTTATACTTCCTGCACTAGTATGGAATAATGAACCATGTGGCAATTGCTCAAATACACTAGAACCTGCATTTACAATTGATGCACCTGAAATAGGCGATAAACCACCATTTATTATAGCATCAGAAAAAGTTGATGATGCTATAGTAGCTCCAGCTGTTGATGATGCTGTTGCTAATGACATAAGTATACCTGAAATTGGTGCTAATAAAAATTGTGGCATATTTAAAAATTGTAGTATACTTATCGTACTCTGTTGCAATTCAGACACCTGTATAATTCCTGCAATACTTCCTGTTCCAAGTAATAATATACAAACTCCTTGCATCTTAGATAATCCAAAAGCTAAATACTCTCTTGAATTGTTCAAATTTCCTGTAACAATTAAAGTTACTATTCCCCCTATTGGAAGAGCTATCATAGGGTCTATGACTATTGGAGATATATTTCCCAAAAACAATAAGAAGATTGCCACAATTGGACCACATAATGATTTAAATAAACTTGGCAAATCCTCTCTTTGCTCCAAGATTTCATATGATTCTATTTTATTACCTTTATTTGTTAACATACTTGCCAAGATAACTGTAATCACAACTCCAACAATTGCTGGAATTATATTTGCAATCATAACACTAGATAAATTGACAGAAAAATTTCCTGCCACTGCTATAGTATTGGGGTTTGGTGATATTATATTACCTGCTTTTCCTCCTCCTAACATTGCTAAGAGTATTGATAGTTTAGAATAATTTAATTTTCTACCTATATATAAGCCTATAGGTGCTACTGTTATTATAGATACATCTAAATTCACTCCTACTCCAGCAAGTACCATAGTTGAAGCAGCAATTGAAAGCAAAGCTCTCCTTTCACCTAATATTTTCACAATCTGTTCTGATATCCTATCTACTGCCCCTGTTTTTATTAGACTTCCAGCTAATACACCTGATGCTAAAGCTCTAAGAATTGATGGTGAGATATTCATAGCTCCAGTTGCCATAAAATCTACAGTTTGTGTTATGTTTGCTCCTCCAACTATTCCTCCAATAAATGCACCTAACATTAAACTATAAACAGCTTGAAATTTTTTTATAATTAAAATAATTGCTACTAATAAGCCAAATATAGCTCCAAAAGTTGTTATTTGCATAATACTCCCTCCTATCATAAGTTAATTATTTTTTACTTAATTTAATTTTATTTAAATATATTTTAAGTATTCTGTATCCTATTGTCAATTATATTTTAATTTATTCAATTAGATTGAACATTATTTTTTCAAAAATCCATTCAATATGTTATAATAATTTCATACTGTATAATCTTTTATTTGATTATTTTAGGGCAATATTTTTTAAAATGAAAAAGAAGGGATATTTATATGAATGATTTAAATTTAGGAGAAAAAATAGCTGAAGTTCGAAAAAAACAAAATTTAAGTATTCGAGATTTAGCAAAACTAGCTGATGTTACACCATCATTATTAAGCCAAATAGAAAGAGGCCTTGCTAATCCATCTGTAAATTCATTAAAGTCTATAGCCTCTTCTCTAAATGTTCCTCTATTTACATTTTTTGTATCTGAGGTAGACAAAAAAAGCTTAATAGTAAGACATGATAGTAGAAAAAAAGTTATTTTACCTGGAAGCAATGATGTTGTATATGAAGTTTTAATTCCAGACTCTAGTAGTAATTTAGAGTTTGCAATTATGGATTTAGCTCCAAATACTTCTTCTTGTGTAGATAGAATTACTCACAATGGAGATGAGATTGCATATGTTTTAGAAGGAGAAGTCAAACTTTTTATGGATGATGATGAATTTACTCTATTTAAAGGCGATAGTGTTAAAGTTCCTTTAGGAACGAAACACAAATGGCAAAATAATTCAGATAGTGAAAGCAAAGTAATTTTTGCAGTTATCTTATAAAGGAATAAAACTTATGAAAACATATAAATTTATATTTTTTGATGCAGATGATACTTTATTTGATTTTAAGAAGAGTGAATCACATGCTTTTAAAAGGCTTCTATCTAAGTTTGGTTTGAGACTTGATTATGAGAAATGCATAAAAATATATAGAAATATAAGTGATAAACTTTGGCTTGACCTTGAAAAAAATATTGTAACTTTAGATGAACTTAAATTACTTCGATTTAAACTTTTAGCAGATGAAATGAAATTAGATACTGACCCTAAAATTCTTAGTAAAATGTACTTAAGTTTTTTAGGTGAATGTACATTCTTAATTCCAGGTGCAGTCGATATGTTATCATATCTCAAGAAAAAGTACACAATAATTATAATAACAAATGGAATATCTGAAGTTCAAAACAGAAGACTTAAGAACTCAGAAATAAAAGAATATATTGATGGAATTGTTGTGTCTGAAGAATTGAAAATATCAAAACCAAATCCTGAAATATTTAAATATGCTCTTAAAAAATTTGATTGTGATGATAAATCTTCTGTGTTAATGATTGGTGATAGTTTGACATCGGATATTTTAGGAGGAATAAATTCAGGAATAGATACTTGTTGGCTAAATTCCAATAACAGTATAAATAATACTAGCTATGCACCAACTTATGAAATAAGTAGTCTGCTTGAATTGAAAGAAATTATTTAGTCTGTAAATCACTACATATTAAGTAGAATATTATTATTTTGTAATAATTTTTTGTTATATAAACTTTGATTATATTTCACAAGTTAGAAAATGTCAGTATATCCTGTGTTTATAGGCTCTACTGACATTTTCTATATCAACTTATATTCTTATTCTTCTTTAACTATAAATAACATTTTAAAATGTTCAAAACCCTCTGCCTACATGATTAAATACTCTATCTAAAGCATCCTTAGTTCTCTGTTTTTAATTACTTGTGTATTATTTATTCAAAAATACATATGACTAGATAAAAAAATAATAACAATATGATAAGTCAATTTACAATTTTAGGTGACTTAATAAATCTTCATCTCAATATTGACACATGTTAATATAGGTGCTATGCTATAAATATGTTAACATGTGTTAATATTTAATAAGGAGGCTCATATTGAAAAAGAAACCATACCATCACGGCAACCTGCATACAGAATTGATTGAAGGTGGGTTAGCTCTCATTCATGAAGAAGGCAAGGGAAATTTTTCGTTGCGAAAGCTGGCAAAAAGAGTAGGTGTATCACCTACTGCCTGTTATAATCATTTTACTACAGCAGAACAGCTACTGTCAGAAATGAAGAATTATGTTACGAAAAAGTTTTGTGAAGCATTAACTGAAAATCTGAATACTTCTAAAGATTATCTATCTCTAAGCTTAGGAAAATCATATGTGAACTTCTTTGCAGAAAATCCACACTATTTCACTTTTATCTATGATAATGATGATTATAACATACGATTGACAGAAGATTCATTTGAAGGAGATTTTCAACCTTTTCTTATTTTTAAAGAAATAGCAACACAATGTATGGAGCATATCCAAGTACCAAAAGAAAATATTCATAATAATTTAATCGTCATGTGGGCAACAGCACATGGACTTGCTGCTATGGCCAACATGAAAGGCTTTCACTATGAAGGCGATTGGGGGGCATTGACTGAAACACTTCTAGAAACAAAAATAGATTTATTTTAGAATGAATACTCTAAATTGGAAAGGAAAAAATAAAATGACTATTTATGAGGCTATGATAAACCGCCATTCTGTTAGAAACTATCAGGATAAAAAAATAGAAAATAATAAGATTCAAACATTGACAGAAGAAATCACTCTCTGCAATAAGGAAGGTTCTTTAGATATACAACTCATTACAGATGATGAAAATGTATTCAAAGGTCTGATGGCACACTATGGAGGCTTTCGCAATGTTAAAAATTACATTGCACTAGTGGGACCAACTGGAGATAAGCTTGATGAAAAACTAGGTTATTATGGTGAACGTATCGCTTTAAAAGCACAACAACTGGGATTAAATACGTGCTGGGTTGCAGTAACATATAAAAAAAGAAAGTGTAAGGCTATTATTAAAGATAATCAAACATTGGTATGTGTACTGGCAATTGGATATGGAGTTACACAAGGTACAGCACATAAATCTAAACCTATGTCTCAAGTGTGTAATGTTAGTACGGATATGCCTGCTTGGTTTGAAAAAGGTATGGAAGCCGTATTACTTGCACCTACTGCAATGAATAAACAGAATTTTATGATAACATTAGAAAGCGAAAAACCTAGATTCGAAGTAAAGGAAAGTAAGTATAGCAATATAGACCTAGGAATCATTAAATATCATTTTGAATTGGGAGCTGATATCACTTTAGAAAAATGGTAATAAATCTTATATTTATTTAGTAAAGGCTTACAAAAAGAGCTGTTTACATTTGATAACATATAAAATAGCTCTTTTTTAGTATCTGAGGTATAAAAATAGCCATCCACTTCTGAACGGCTAAAAATCGACTATGGAACATCTTTTTTGAATATCTTTTTTATGGCATTTTGTAATCTATATACTTTATTCAATTTTTACGTTTCAGTACTGATATGATGCAATGTATTTTTGCTATGTTTTTCAGCTTACAAATGTAACTAAAAAAATCATTGCTATTCATACATAAAACAAGTTTCAATCTTGAAGATATCTAAAAGCATTTTTGAGGACATTTACTACATCTTGATTCGAGATTTTCTTCATCTCCCATTAAAATAAGCATTGCAACACTCTTTATAGGTGATAGTTGATGATAATTATTGATTTCTATTTCTACATTATTATATTTATTTTTTATATAGTTATAAATATCTCTTTGTTTCTCAACCTCAAAATCTTTATCTCCTGGATATATCTCATATGATATATTGAGATTACTATATTCTTTTTTTAAGTATCTTTTTATTTTTTCATTAATACAATCTAAGCATACTACACCTATTTTATCCAAGGCTAACCCTGCCATCATATTGCAATTTTTCATATAGTCATTCATCTTGATGTCAATCTTATCTCCTATTGTGTACAGTATAGCAAATGCTTTTTTACACTTTTTAGGCATTCTATTAATGTCAACTTCACTTATATATATCTTAATATCTAAATTATCATTTATATTTTTTATTTCTCTCTCAACAATTTCACTAATCGTATCTGGAGCTTTCCTATTTCCATACCCTAAAAACTTTAACACAATATTTTTATCTATAAAAATATCTTCTAAATTTAGATATTCTAAAAAAGATTTATTTTCATTATTATTATAATTCATTAATATCAATCCTATCTAATTCTTTATAACTAATTCTTCCTGCCTTTATAGCTGCTTGTAAATTTTCTACTGGAGTGGTATTTAAACAGTTACATCCAAAGTTACATAAGAAATTGTCATAACCTCTCATCTTCTTTAACAACTTTAGTGTCTCTCTCCTAATTTTATCTGGATTAGAGCGTCCAAGAAGTTTTATTGGGTCTAAGTTACCAATCAATACTATATCTCTAGGAATCATTGGAGCAATTTCTTCATAGTCTAAAATTTGGTCTAAACTCACTGCATCTATATTACAATTTAACATATTGTCTAATAATTCTCTAGTATCTCCACATATATGCATACCTTTCCAACAATCAAGCTCATCATAGATTTTATTTAAATTTTTTACTATATACTCATCAAATCTATCTTTGCTTAAGGTCACTGATGTTGGTTCTGCTATTGAAATATATTTGGCTCCTGCTTTATTTGCAGCCACAGCATATCTTCTTACCAATTCAGTTGTAAATTCCAATAACTCTTCCACAAATTTTTTATCAGTTATTATACATCTCAAAAGTTGTGTAGCTCCAGCTAATTGACCTGCAAGTGTAAACGGACCTTGTATAGCCTCATATAATGGTTTTTTTATACTTTTTGATATAAGTGACAAACTTTCTATATTAAGTGGCATACGTCCACTCGTATAAGGGTCTGGAACTTCTAGCTTTTTTAATTTTTCCCTATCAGTTATAGTATGTGTTAATACACTTGGAAAATCATAATCTGGTCTTAGTGTCTCTAGACCTAAAGTCTCACAAAATGTAATACCATCACAAAATGAATATATAAAATCTGATTCAAAATACTTGTCCATAGTCTTTGCTAATTCTAGTTGTATATCTACACTATCATATACTTCATAGGCCTTTTTATTTATTAGAAATAATCCATTTGTCCCCATATCAGGAAGAAAAAAACCTCTATCTTCACTGTTTATATATTGAAGTAAAGTCATGTCTGAAAACATCTTAAACTTCACCTCCTATAAGTTTGTTTATTAATTTGACTGCTTTTGGAGCATTTGAGCTATATCCATCTGCTCCGATTTCTTCTGCAAACTCCATACTTACAGGACCTCCACCAATTATTACTTTAGGTTTTTTATCCATCTTAATCCTATTAAGCTCATTTATGACTGACTTCATGTTCTCCATGGTAGTTGTCATCATTGAAGATAAGCCTATTATATCCACATTGTTTTTTATAGCTTCCTCTATTATATCTTCACTTTTTCTATTTACACCTAAATCAATAACCTTGTATCCAGTAGCTTCTACCATTACTTTTACAATGTTTTTTCCTATCTCATGGGTATCTCCTTCTACTACAGACATCAGAATTACTCCCTTTGATTTTTTCTTTACTTTTCCAGTTCCTTTCAAAAGATTAATTCCTTTATTTAATGCATCTGTACATACTATAACTTCTGAAAGATAGTATTCTTTGTTCTCAAATTTATCTAAAGCTCCTATCATACCTTTATTTAAGCCATATTCATAAATATCTTCTACATTAATGTTTTTATCTATTGCAATTTTAACTAGATTTTCTATATTGTCTACACCCATATTTAATATACATTCTGCTATATCATCAAGTATGTCCATATAATAATTTCATCCCTTCTAATATCTCACAAAATTTCTTTTTTTAACACTTTTTTAACATACACTAATTTATGTTATTTAATAAGAACTCTCTTTAGACATAATCCATTTTCATTGAATACAGTCGAAAAGCACACAATTATTGATAATTTAAATTTGCAGTCCATGGAAAATCTAAAGGAAATACCTTTGTTGCAAATTCATGTATATTTTTTAAATGTTTAAACTCATTGTATTGCTCTTCGTTTTTTTCAAAAAACAGTTTATTAAGTTTATCCAAACTTTCTATTACAAGTTCTTCTTCTTTATATTTAATAATATATTTATTTTCAAGTTGTTTAAATTCCATATATTTTAATATCTCAGAATCTACATATTGATTAAAATAACTTCTTAGGTTATCACACAATTTTACAAAATTTATTATTTTCATCGTTCCTTGTTGATAATCTAAAGTTTTTATTTCACTACCTTGTAATTGGTCTTTAAGATTTCTCACGTGTACTTTATAATCTAAGTATTCTAAACCAAATTTATTTGTAACATATTTCAATACATTTTCAACGTTTACAGAGTTTAAACCTATCTCAGCCACTTCTCCTACAATAGAATTTTCTTTTTTTATTGTTCTTATTATTAAATATCCTATAACATTATTATTTTCTTTTATAAATACCTTCTTGTAATCAATTGGTCCCCAAGCAATAGTTGCCGCATGTAATAATTTTTTGAACTCATCTTTTGTTCTTATGAATCTAGTGCTATTTTGATTATATAGTGCAACCATTTTATTTAAATCATCATCTTTTTCAAAATTAGTTTCATCAAATTCGACTATTTCATATGGTATTTTCACATTCTCAGGTTTTATTGTATATTTATAGAAACTTTTTACCAAACTACAATTTCTTCTACTGTATAAAGTCCTTGTTCCTGAAATGATTACAACATCTACACCATCATAAAACATTTTTTCTTCTACTTTATCCAATATCTTAGATGAATATCCCTTTTTTTCATAATCTGGATGAGTACACACTCCACCAATGGCTGCAACCTTCAAATTATTTCCTTGAATAGATACATCTTGAATTAGATAGTTTACATCTGAAACTATTTTATTATCTTCTGATATTACAATCATATTTTCTACATTATTTTTATTTAACAGGATAGGAAATTCCTCCATCATAGTTGGCTTATGATTTCTTGATACCCTAAATACATAGTTTATTAATTCTATTACTTTATCGAATTCTTCTAGTTTTGCACTTCTTGGTCTTAATTCCATCTATACTCCTCCAAATATTATTTAAAATACTTAAGCTCTATTATCTATAATAAAACATTTATTACTACATTTCTAATTATATCTTTTTTCTTTGCAATTTTTAATTGTTTTTTTAGCAAATTTTTATAAAATATACATCTAATTCCCAGTTACACCTATAAAATGACCAGTTATGCAAAATATGTTGAAATATTTTATATATATTTATATGATTAATGTCTATAGGTCAATTGAAATAATCACTTTTTCGAGAAGGTTATAATTTTTTTATTACCTTCTTTTTTTATTATAAATTATAAATCAATAAATAGAAAATACTCTAAGTTGCTTTTAAATAATGACTTTATGGTTCAATTGTACTAAAATAGTATATGTAGGTTACAAATAATCTAATAAATATTAAAGCTTGGAGGTAATAGATATGGCAGATTGTAATTCATGTCCATCAAAGGGAAATTGTAATAGTCAATCAAATTGTTCTATTGAAAATAACCCTAACAATAAATTTGGAAAAATAATTGGTGTTATGAGTGGGAAAGGTGGGGTTGGAAAATCAACTGTAACTGCTTTACTTGCTAATAAACTAAACAAAATGGGATATAAGGTTGGTATATTAGATTCAGATATAACTGGACCAAGTATTCCTAGACTTATGGGTGTAAAAAATGTAAAAGCTTATTCTGATGGCTCTTATATTTATCCTGTAGAAAACTCAAATAACATAAAAGTAATGTCTATAAACCTTATGATAGATGATGAAAATGAACCTGTTGTATGGAGAGGACCTTTACTTGGAGGTGTTGTAAAACAATTTTATACTGATGTTCTTTGGGAGGAGTTAGACTATTTATTAATAGATATGCCTCCTGGTACTGGAGATGTTGCATTAACAGTTATGCAATCTATACCTATAAGTGGAATAGTTATGGTTTCAGTACCTCAAGACTTAGTGTCTATGATTGTATCAAAAGCTGTTAATATGGCTAAAAAAATGAACATAAATGTTCTTGGAGTTATTGAAAACATGAGTTATATCCAGTGCCCTGATTGTTCTAAAAAAATAAAATTATTTGATGGAGAATCTACTGAAACATTTTTAAATGATTTGGATTTAGAACTTTTAGGAGAACTTCCTATGACTAAAGAAATTATAGATATCACTCATAATGGAGTTACAGAAATTAGCAATGATTTAGACTCAATATTAACTAATGTTGTTGAAAAAATTAAATAAATAAAAACTTTATAGTTTTTATATTTACGATAAAAGAGGCTTGTCTTTATTTTTAAACAGTACAAATAAAGACAGACCTCTTTTATATTTATCTATGTTTTAAGTACACAAAATATTCTTCTACTATATCTCCATTTTTTACTTTCACTAAGTATTCATTATAATGAGCGTTATATGGTTGTGTCATTTTACATTCTATTACATTTTCTATGTCTTCTAATTCTAAAAGTTCTACATCCTTTAAAAATTTTCTCTCTATGAGTTCCTTTAATCTTTCCATAACATATCCCCACTTCCCCTATAATTAAGATAAATTCTATATACTTTTAATTACAAAATTTACCTATTTATTATATTATATCCAATATCTTAGGGTTTCTAACACAACTCATAAGTTATTTTAATAAAACATGTATTCATTTTTAATAACTATATCCACAATAAACAATTTTTCATATTTTCTATGTATTTAGAGCTATATATTTAGTATTTTTTCGATTATATAAAGAATTCCCCTTAGACCTACAAATGGAGTATATGGATATATATTTACACTTTTTAGATTTGGATTACTTATTTGTATATCCAGTTTTGAATTGTGTTTCATATCTATACTAGCACCATCTGCAAGTAATACTAATAAGTCACTCTCCTTTAAATATTTACTTCTATCCAGTTCATCGTTTCCAATATAGACAGATTTATCATTACAATCTGCATTATGTAAGATGTTAACTCTATCAACTTCAAGACCTAATTCCTCTAACAAGTCTCTGAAACCCAAAGCAGTATCATAATCTCCAAATACAGCACATTTTTTACTTTCTTCATAAAAATAAAACTTTCTTTTTATATTAAATAGATATTTCTTTATACTAGAAACTTCATCTTCATAAGCATTTTTATCTAAATCCCATTTAGTTACTTTTTGTATTTCATTTATAAACTCTTCAGTATTTTTTATTCCATAAGGTTTCTTATATACATATGGTATATTGTACTTATCTTTCATAAAATTAGCTGCTTTGATACCTTCTTTTCTAAGAACTATATTTAAGCTTGATTTGGACGCATTTTCTATCTCATCTATTGATGTATATGATGTAAAAGTTGCATTTACTTCTTTTTTAAAAAACGTCTTCATCATCCTTTTAATTTCTTCACAGTCTGATAAAAAATTAAATTGGTCTATAGTACATCCAATTATATTAAAACTATCAAATTTTTCATTACTATCTTTAACAACTTCTTTTGCTAATATATATAGAAGCTCTTCTACGCCTTGGTTATAATCATCTCTTAAACCACCTGTTGTAATTGGAATTAATTTACAACTTACAGACTCACTTAAAATGTTACATATCCCGATTATATCTGTACCTATAATTGAAGATACCGATGAAGCCATTACAAAAATATACTTGGGTCTGATATTATTATCTATTTCAATTATAGCTTTCTCTAATCTATCATAGTTTCCAAAAGTAACATCACTTTCACTCATATGAGTTGAATAGATTTTAGCCTTATCTTCGCCATTGAGACTTCCAATTGCTTCTACAGCATAATGAGTTGTGCCTGATGGTCCAAATTCTATGACACAAGCTTCATTTATTGATGATACTGTAAATATTATTCCCATTCTATCAGAAGGATTTGGAAAATATTTATATATTTCCATATTAAATCACTTCCTTTCTTACCGATTTTTTTACATCGAATAGTTTTATTAAAGTTTCCATTATTCCTATAGGAAGCTCAAAACCTATTTTTTGTGCATGTTCATCTAATGTTATTTGTATAAGCCCTTTCTCTTTTAATAACATCGGGTTTTCATGCCCTATATAAATATCTGCATTTATAGTTTCATATAAATTTCTAAGTGGCGCTATATTTGCAATTCTACTTACATATGGATTATATCCTTTTTTTATTATGTTATCTTTAAATAAACTATCTTGTTCATAAAGCTCTCTCACTTGAATAAATTCTGGAACCAATCCTAACTCAGTTAAAAAATCAACTGTTTCAAATGCCATCATTGGTGTATTTCCATAAATTAATTTTTTACCCTCTAATAAAAACCTACATTCACTCAATAATGAATTGTATGTCTGTCTTTGCTTTGATAGCTCATCTTGTACATCTATATCTAAAACTTTACAAAGTTTATTATAGTTTTCTATTATAATTGATTCTTTCATGTTTTTATCAAAATATATGTATTCTATCCCAAACTTATTTTTCATATCTTCTGCTAAATCCAAAGCTATCATGTCTGTCACTATGTTTAATTTAGCACTAGATGCACTTTTAATGTCTTTTATAGTACACTTAGATGGGATTACACAATTTATTTTTACATTTTCTTTTACAAGCAATTTTACAAGTTCTGTATCTTCTACATTCTCTTGTCTATGACCTAAAATATTAACTCCTTCTTTATTTTTATAACGCTCCATAACTGATGATAAACTTTTTAAAGCTCTAGTCATACCAAGTATATGGGAATTACAAGTATAATGCTCTGTATTAACCGTTAAGACAGGTATTTCAATCATATCTTCTAATTCACTAGACAAAACATTATAATCTTCGCCTATTAATTCTGGTACACATGTAGTTACTATCATTATTGCATCAAATTTTTCAGTTTCTGAAATATACTTTACAGCCTCTACTACTTTTTTTTCTGCTCCAAAAACTATATCTTTATCTTTTAATACTACTGAATAAACACTATCTCTGCCAAATTGTCTATGATATGCAAAATTTTTACTATAGTAAGTACATTCATTAGTTCCTACTATTACAAGGGCCATATTCTTTATATATGATGCAGTCAATACAACTCCAAACAATGGACAATGTGTTCCTGGGAATACAGCATATGATAAAGACTTTATATCTTTATCACAATCTATATCTTTTAATCTATTTAATACATCTAAAGTATACATATTTTTTCCTTTCTAATCTTACTACCCATGTAATTTTAAGATTATAAAACTACATGGACAGTAACTTTTTTTCTTTAATTATCAATTATTAAACTTTCATATACTGCTAGTTCTTCTACATAGCATTATTGGATGAATCCTAGGCTTTTTACTAATTGGGTCTACATCTATATCACATTTCACTTTATAGACATCTTTTATTATTTTTTCACTTATTACCTTGTTAGGATGACCATCTGCTACTATAGAACCTTTATTCATAATAATAAGTCTATCACTATATTTACTTGCTTGATTTATATCATGTAAAACCATAATTATAGTCATTTTAAATTTTTTATTTATATCTTTTATAAGTTCCATAAGTTCTAATTGATGAGATATATCTAAATATGTTGTTGGTTCATCTAATAAAAGTATATCTGGCTTTTGACAAAGAGCCATCGCTAACCATACCCTTTGCCTTTCACCTCCAGATAGATTACTCACCAATTTATCTTTATATGTTTCAAGACCTGTATTTCTCATCGCCCAAGTCACTATCTCATCATCGTTCTTATTTTTACCTTCAAAAAAACCTTTATGTGGTATTCTCCCATAGTATATTAAGTCTTTTACCTTTATATCTTTTAAAGAGACATTATGTTGAGCTAATAATGCAACTTGTCTTGAAATTTCTTTATTACTCATGACTTTCATATTTTTTTTACCAATATATATGTCACCTTGTTTGATTTTCAATATTCTAGACAATGATTTAAGAAGTGTAGACTTTCCTGAACCATTTGGTCCTAATATAGAGACTACTTCGCTTTTTTTTATGCTTACACTCAGGTTGTCTATGACAATTTTATCTTCATATCCTATTGTAATATCTTTTATATTAAACATTAATAACTGCCTCTCTTTCTTAATAAGTATAAGAAGAATGGACCTCCTATTATGGACATAATAACACCCACTGGAATCTCTATTGAGCCTCCTATTGTTCTTGCTAATGTGTCTGCAATTAATAAAACTATACTTCCTAAGATTATACTAAATGGGATTGTATATTTATGGTCACTACCAAGTAACATACGTGTTATATGTGGCACTATTAGACCTACAAAACTAATAACACCTACTATAGAAGTGGAAACTCCAGCTAGAAATATTGCTACTAATGATATTACAAATCTACTTCTATTTACATTAAAACCTAGATTTGTAGCTGCATCATCTCCTAATTGTAGTACATTTGCACTTCTGATAAGGAAAATCGCCCCTATAAGACCTGCAATAGAATACCATATCAACATATTTACATCTAACCATGTTTTTGTTGCCAAACTCCCATTTAACCATAACATTGCACTTTGGATTCTTTCGCTATACATAGTTGATAAATATGATATCACACCACCTAATATAGTGTTTACTGCTACACCAGCTAGTATAATTCTCTCTGGTCTAAGACCATTTTTATATGCCATTAAATATACCACTGCACAAGATATAAGACCTCCTATAAAAGCAACTATTGGTAACATACTTGTGTATTGTGGAAATAGAAGCAATATTATAATAGCAGCTACACTTGCTCCTGTTGATATACCTGTTATTCCAGGGTCTGCTAATGGGTTTTTCATAACAGCTTGTAACAACAGACCAGAAACAGCTAAATTCGCTCCAACTAATGCTGCTAATATATTTCTAGGTAATCTCATCTTATATACAATTGTAGTAACCATTGGATTATTTTCATTTATCAGTGCATCAAATATCTCTTTAAGACTTAAGTTTACACTGCCTATAGTAGAAAAAAGAATTAGCAAAACAATTACAGTTATCATGCCTGTAATTATTAATAAAATTTTTTTATTATCCATATTATTCACCTAAAATTTATTTATCTCCATACAAGATATCTCCTAATTTATTTATTGAATCTTTAACATATATATTTGCAGATACATTAAATATACTTGAATCTAAATCTATAACTTTCCCATTTTTTACTGCGTCTAATGTTGCCCATGCAGGATTTTTTTCAAAAGAGTCATCAAATGCTTTCTTAGTCTCTTCAATATTTCCATGTGCAAATCTAAGTATATAATCTGGATTTTCTTTTAAAATTTGTTCTAAACTAAACTGTATATAACCTGACTCTACATTATCTGTTAAATTATCAGCTATATTTTCAGCACCTACTGTTTTTATTAAATCTCCAAGATATGAGCTTTTTGTAGCTAACATAAAATTATTTCCACCACCAAATAATATTGCTACCTTTGGTTTTTTTGCTTGTTTTTTTGATTTTTCTACTACAGATTGTTCTACTCCTTCTAATTCATCAATAAGTTTTTTTGCTTCACTCTGTTTATTTATTTTTTCTCCTAAACTTTCTATACTTTTAAGAAATTTTGTATATGTACCAGTCTCAAAATAAAAAGTATCTAAGTTATATTCCTTCATGCTTTTTTCAACATTTTCTTTAAACATACTATCAACTACAAATACATCTGGTTTTAGAGATGCTACAATTTCTAAATCTGGATTCATAGCCTGTCCTACTTCTGGCAAATTTTTATATTTTTCAGGTAAATCAGATTTAGTTGTTGGTATTCCTACCAATGTAGCATCCAATTTATCTAGGACTTGTGTCGCTGCCACTGTAGCTGAAACTACATTTACATTATTATTTGTCTCCTTAGATTCACTATCCGATGGTTTTGAGCACCCTGTTAATATTAATGAGCTAAGTAAAAATACTGAGCATAACTTTTTTAATTTCATAAAATTCCCTCCACAATAAACTTTATTTTAAACATATATTTTTTAATTATTTTGCATAATTTTATTTGCAAGATTTATATATACTTCTGACATTTCATTGTATTTATCTTCTTCTATAACAGTTCGTCCATTATTTTCAGACTGCTGTACAATTTTATTTCTTGGTATGTAATGAAAAACTTCACTTTTTATTTCATCTGCCAATTTTTCAACTAATTTCCTTTCATTTTCAACGTTCTTGGCATTTAATATAAGGCCTTTTAAAGAGGCATATCCTCTGTTTTTAAATTGTTCTACAGCTAAAGATATATTACTTGCAGCGTACATTGACATCATTTCTCCAGAAGTTACTATGTACACTTCCTTTGCAAATCCATTTCTTATTGGCATTGAGAAACCTCCACAAACAACATCTCCTAGAACATCATAAATTACTACATCTGGATTATATATTTCAAATGCTTTTAATTCTTCTAATTTTTCAAAAGCTGCTATTATACCTCTTCCTGCACATCCTACACCTGGAGTTGGCCCTCCAGCTTCAATGCATAATACTCCTCCATAACCTTCAAACACTATGTCTTCAAGCTTTAGTTCTTCCTTTTTTTCTTTCATTACATCAAGTACTGTTGGTATAAATTTTCCTTTCATCAAATTTTTTGTTGAATCAGATTTTGGGTCACATCCTATTTGCATTACCTTATATCCTAAATGAGAAAGTGATGCTGATAAATTGGAAGTTGTTGTTGATTTTCCAATTCCTCCTTTCCCATAAATAGCTATTTTTTTCATTGACTTTCTACCTCTCTTACATCATAATATTATTTAACGAAATTAATTATCATTCGCAATAACTATTTTAATTGATATATGTTTTTAATTCTTAACTATATTTGTTTTTTTATAAAAATATTTGTATAAATTTAAAAGAGGTGATTTTTTGAAAGATTTTAAAGATGATATGGAACTTATCATTAACGATTTTTTTGACTGCTGTAATATTCCAACAAAAGCAGTTAGTAAGGATTTAAAAGACATTTGCAGTATTGGGTATAACTCTACTTTAGAAATATATTTTTCAAGTTTAAATATATTTAAGAACATAAATAGTACAGATTTTATATCTAATAAAAATCTTTCCTATATAATGCTAAGTTTTTGTGATGACATACATTTTTTAGTTATGCCCATACATAAGTTTGATGTCTCTAGTGGTTATTTTATTGTAGGTCCTTTTAAGTCTTGTATCAATGATGATATAGAGTTTGTAGACATTCCATTTAAACCTTTATCATGTTTAGATTATATATCCAATCTTTTATCAGAAATATGTCATGATAAAATGAAACATAAACCAGCTCTTAGCTTTTATGTAAAGAAAACTATAGATTATATTCATAAAAACTACTCAGAAGATATAACAGTAACCGATATATGTAATGACCTACAACTTAATAAAAGTTATTTTTGCTCTCTATTTAAAAAAGAAAGCGGATATACTTTTACTAATTTCCTCAATAAAGTTAGAGTTGAAAAAAGTAAAAAATACCTACTAAAAAAAGATTTATCTATTTTGGATGTTGCTGTACTCGTTGGATTCAATAGTCAAAACTACTATAGCATGGTTTTTAAAAAGTTTAATAATCTTACACCAATTGAATATAAGAATATTTATAATTAAAAAATATCATTCTAAAAAGGATGATATTTTTTACATGCTTTTTACAAATAGAGTTAATTCTTTGTTAAATCAACTATACATAAAATGACCTAAATATTAGTCCAAGTCTTTAAATTGCTATATATAGCAAATTTTCTTAAATTAACAACAACTTAAATATTTAACATTCTCTTAACGTATACTTAACAAAACATTAATATTTTTATTGACAAAATTTGTTATTCTATATTAAGGAAACAATAAATTTTAGTTAATAAAGTTTATAATTCAGATAAAAAATTTATTAATTTCTTAAGGGAGGAAATATCGTGAATATAGCAATTAGTCTTATCGGTGGGCTTGGACTTTTTCTTTATGGAATGAGTTTAATGGGAGAAGGTCTACAAAAATCGGCAGGAGACAAATTAAAGAAAATTATTGAACTCTTAACAAGTAATGTTGTTATGGGTGTACTGGTAGGTACAGTTGTTACAGGTATTATACAAAGTTCAAGTGCTACTACTGTTATGGTTGTAGGATTTGTAAATGCAGGAATAATGAATCTAAGTCAAGCTATTGGTGTAATAATGGGAGCAAATATCGGTACGACAGTTACTGCCCAATTAGTTTCATTTAATCTTGAAGGAATAGCACCAATTGCTCTTGGTGTAGGTATTGTATTCTATTTATTTACATCAAATCAAAAAACAAAACATTTATCTGAAATACTTATTGGCTTTGGTATATTGTTTACAGGAATGGAATTTATGAAAGATGCAGTGGCTCCACTTGCTGAGTACAAAGCATTTACTGATGTACTTTTATATTTTAGTAAAAACCCTGTATTGGGTATATTAGCAGGATTTGCTATAACTGGTATTATACAAAGTTCAAGTGCATCTATGGGTATGTTAATAGCCTTAGCTTCTCAAGGTATACTACCTCTATCAGCTGCTTTGCCTATCCTTTATGGAGATAATATCGGTACTTGTGTTACTTCACTTTTATCAAGTGTTGGTGCAAGCAGAAATGCTAGACGTGCAGCTGTAATGCATCTAAGTTTTAATGTAATTGGTACAATCATATTTATGCTTGTTTTAAATAAACCTATATCAGCTATAGTTATTCATTTTGACCCAACTGATACGGCTAGACAAATAGCAAATGCACATACTTTATTTAACCTTACAAATGTTATAATATTATTACCATTTTCTAAATACATAGTTAGATTAGCAAGTAAACTTATACCTATTAGAGAAACTGAATCAGAAGTAGTAAATAATACTAAGTACTTAGATGAAAGAATGTTTAGTACTCCATCTATAGCACTTGGTAATACTGTACAAGAAGTTGTAAGAATGGGACATAAAGCTACAAATTCTTTAGAACATGCAATTGCAGGATTCTTAAATAAGAGTAGTGATGATATTAATAAAACTTTTGAATCAGAAAAAGTTGTCAATAAATTACAGAAAGATATACTGAATTATCTACTAAAACTTTCTAAAGAACCTCTTAGAGACGATGAACGTTTTAGAACAGATTTACTTTTTAACACTGTAAATGACATTGAAAGAGTATCTGACCACGCAGAAAATATAGCTGAATTAGCTATGAGTGTTAAAGAAATGAATGTTAATTTCTCTGATAGTGCAATAAAAGAAATCTATGAAATATACAATAAGACTATGACTAACTTTAAAGATGCTTTAATAGTTTTAGATGTTAAAGATTTTGAGTTAGCAAATAAAGTTTTAGAAGTCGAAAATGAAGTAAATTACTTAGAAAAAACTTTTAGAAATTCACACATGATTAGATTAAATAATGGAAATTGTACAATTGATGCTGGTGTGCTTTATCTTGATTTACTTACTAATTTAGAAAGAATTTCTGACCACTCAACAAATATCGTAAAACAAGTATTAAAACTTAAACAAAAAATATAGTGATTACTTTTATATGTAATCATGATCAATAAAAAATAAGAAGCTATAAATGATACTTATATTATTTATAGCTTCTTATTTTTTATACAAGATTAAAATTCTTATATTATCCTTTTGTTATAAAACAATTATTATCTAGATTATTTATAAGTATTTTGCTAAAAATTTAATATCCTAATTTAATAAGTTTATTTTATTTTTTAATATTATTACATTATCTAAATGTGTTATTATATATTTGGATATTTTCATATTTAATAGGAGGGGTTCTACAATGATAAATTATATGGTAGAAATTATATATAGCGAAAAAATAGACGAGGTAGAAAAGATATTGAAAAGTGAAGATATACAATATGAATTTACTTCTCGTGATGGTTTTATATTTTTTGGTTTTTATGAGATGACAGATACATACAGGTTTGAAACTTTATGTTCAGATGAAAAAATTCAATTTAAAAGAATATAATAAATTAAAAAAAGTACATATTTCTAGGCTATATGAAAAAACAGGGCGTCTTTGCCAGTAATTGGCTACCACGTCCCGTTTTTTTGTTATTCTTTCTTTACTATACTAATATAAGTCTTATGCCAAAAATAAGTATCATATCAATGTAAAAAATCATTTTTTTAAAGTAATGCTGTTATCTTCATCATACAGTCATCTGTACCCTTTAACCCTATCATTGGAATTGATAAATTCTCTTTTACAAGTTTTTCATAAAGTTCTGATATAAACAAACCCTTCCCATTGATTTCTTCATCATTGTCTGAAGTAGTATCAACTCCACAATTTGGAGAACGATTAGCACCTATAATACCTACTATTTTAAAACCATATTTGTTATATTCTAAGATTTGTTGCATCACATAATCAACTAATAATTGTAACTTTTTATATTTATCATCTTTTTGCATTTCTTTCCTAATCCTCGTATTTTCTTTTACTACATCTTCATTAGCACCATTTTTATTTCCCCTATCAATTCCCAAACAACAAAGTTCTGGACATGGTAATTGAACAATACCTACTTCTGCATTAATAAATAATTCAATTACATCCTTAAATGTTGCAGGATATATAGCAGTCCCATCTGAAATGGCATTTTGATTTAATAAGCAATGCGCTATAAAAACTACTTTCTTGCTTCTTCCATCTGTAAACATGTTTTCCTCCTCCACTTTTTCTCGTTCTGACCCTTTGGCTATAAAAAATACTCTCAATATTCTACCTAATAACACTGTATTCCTTAACTTGTTTTTTAACTTGGATTTATTTGATGACTTTACAAAGTAATATACTATTTATATTATACTATACAACATATATTTACATCTATTTCCAAAATTGTAATATTTTCATAATCTAAACATTTAAACTTTACATATAAAAAATACACATCTATAAATTATAAATGTGTATTATATGCTAACAATAAGCTAAACTTTCTTACTGATTCTCAATTAGTTATATTTTTTCAAAATAAAATTCATATAAATTAGTTCTATTGTATAATTGAAACCTTAATAATATCTCCATTTTTTCTCTCCAAATGAACTACTTCTCCAGTTAAGTCATAGTCAAATGCTTTGACTAATATTTCAGTAACCTTTTTACCATCAACTACATCATCTTTCCCATTAAATAAATCCAAAGCATTATTCTCAATCATTCTCTTTGCAAAATTCACAGGTAATTTTATATGTATTTTATCGCCTGTATGTGATAAAACTCTTATTCTCAAAAACTTTTCTAAATTATTTCTTGGTGTTTGTTTTGATGCCATGCTATTAAACCACTCTCCTTTATTTTTTATTTAATAATAAATTTTATTCTTAAAAATATCTTTATATGTATTTATTATGAAAGTAACACTATTATTTTCTGATTCTAATTTATATCTGTTCTTCTTTAATATCTATATTTGTTGAGTATCTATAATTTATAGTAATTGTATATTTTGAAATTTTATTTTACAATTATTGTATCCGAATTTAACAAGAGTACCTTATTGAAATATTTTAGTTAAATCAGAATTTGTTTATTATATATATCAAAATAAATTAGCATATTTGTTTTTGATATATTAGGAGGAAATACTTATGAATGAAATAATCAACAATATTTTAAATACTTGCAAACAGTATACATATATTTTGCCAAATAAATTGTTAAGACCATATATAGCACACTATACAATATCTATTCCAGATATAAATATTAAAGAAAATCTTACATTAATACCTGATGCTAGTGGATGTATGATATTTAAATTTGATAAGAAATGTATGGAGAGTGAATTTTGGGGAGCTACAACAAAAACTATTGTTGTAAAAAATGATATAGAAAGTGTACTCTTCAGGGTATTTGTTGAGTTTCGTCCAGGTGGAATGTATTATTTGACAGGTCTTTCTCAAAGAGAATCCACAGATTTAAAAATTAAACTTGAAGATTTTAATACATTATTTAGCTCAGAGATTAATTCTATTTTTGAAAAAACAAGTACTATAAAAGAATTAATAGAAGAATTAGATATGCTATTTTTATCATATTTATTCAAATCAGATATAGTAGATATGACTATCCCAATACTTGAAAATGCAAGAAAACAGGACTCTATTATGTCAGTTAAAAATATTTCTCAAATAAGTTGTTATAGTGAACGTCATTTAAACAGAATTTTTAATAATTCTCTTGGTATGAGTGTTAAATCATATCTAAGACTACTTCGTATAAATATTGTATTACAAGAAGTGCAAAATAATAGAATACCATTTACAACTTTAGCACAAGAGATTGGTTATTACGACCAATCCCATTTTATAAATGATTTTAAATCTATCTGTGGAGTTAATCCAACAACCTATATAAAAAATTTGTCCGATTTTTACAATGAAAAGTATAAATTTTGATGTACAATCATATAAAATTTATATTTAAGGAGTGAGTCAGAATGATAGAATCAAGATGTGGAATTTTGTGTTATGAATGTGAGTATAAAGAAAAGGTCAATTGCAAAGGATGTACATGCATTGACAAGCCTTTTTGGGGTGAAGAATGTCCTGTAAAATCATGTTGTGAAAATAAAAATCTTACACATTGTGGTCAATGTGATACATTTCCATGTGAGATGCTTAATCAATTTGCATATGACAAAGAACAAGGTGATGATGGAAAAAGAATTGCTCAGTGTAAAGAATGGGCTATTGCTAGCCTTATGAGTTAATATATATCATTTCTATATTATAAAGTAGCTCTTTTTAAACTGTTGTTGGTAATCTGCAACAGTTTTTATAATTGAATTTAAAGGTTATTAAGTTAATTTAATAGAATAGTAATTTATTGATAAAATCTAATTTATAAAATTAAAAGTATAAAATTTTAATATCTGTCTATTTTAAATATAGATTATATAATGGAATTAAAATAGACTTAAATTTTATTTTATGTTAAAATCTTTACAGTAATAAATAATTTTATTTTAAGGAGATAATTTTATGAATAATTACTTAAAATTTGCTACATATCAACTTATAGGCTTTACATCTTCTATACCTAGACTCATTAAAATTAAAAAAAATCCTGATAAATTTAGCTTAAAAGAAAAATTTGAATTTATGCAAAAACAAGCTAGAAAATCTTTAGATATAGTAAATATAGACCTTAACATAATTGGAAAAGATACACTACCAAAAGAACCACTTCTATTTGTTGTAAATCATTCTAGTATGCTCGATAGCTTCATATTAGCAGCAAGTGTAGAAAGACCAATTGGATGTGTAATTGCAGACGAACCAGTTTGGAGAAATATACCTATATTTAAAGAATGGGCAAAATTACTAAGATGTGTATATGTAAACAGAAAAAACAATCGAGAAGGAATAAAAAGTATTACTGAAGCCTCTCAAAATATACTTAAAGGTCAAAGTATGGCAATATTTCCAGAAGGAGATTTAACATGGATTAAAGAACCAAATTCACTAGTATCGGATTTTAGAAGTGGAGCTTTAAAAATAGCATATAAAGCAAAATGCCCTATTGTTCCACTAGTAATAAAAAATTCAAAAGATACTTATGAAGGGTATCAACCTATTGGTAAAATTAATTCTCTTCCAGTTGAAGTCGAATTTTTAGAGCCAATTTATGACCATATTAAAAACCCTAGACTAAAGTCTTCTATATTAGGTGAAAATATAAAAAATAACATGATAAATGCAATAGAAAATTTTAGAAAATCAAATAAAACCTTTAAAGAATTTTAATATTAAAATTTATTGACTAAAAAAAATTTTAATGTTAAAATTCTTTTTAAGAGGTGATTAACATGGCAAAAAACACAAAGCAAACAACGGTTCATATTGATGAAACATTACTCAAAGAAGTTAAAAGGATAGGAATTAATGAGAATAAGAGTATATCCCAGATAATAAATGAATCAATAATAAATTATGTATTAGTATATAGAGAAAATGAAGATAAAGAAAAAAATGAACATGATAAAAATTTAAATGAAACAATAAATGCGTTCAAAAAAGAAGAAGAAAAAAGAATACAAGCAAAAAGTGCTGCTAGAGCTATAGCAGAAGCAAAAAAACGAGTTCTTTACTAAAAAACAAAAATCGGTACAAATTAAGCACCGATTTTTTTATATTTAAAATAATTTTAAAAATAATTAAATTCTTCTTTAAATTAAATCACCAACAACTTTTACTTTTATAAGAAGTGCATTTCCAGGAAGGTATGCAAGTGGAACATCTTCTATGTTTAATACTTCTATAGTATCTTTTTTAGCACCAGCCTTTAGAGCTTTATTTACTGCCTCTTGTTTTGCATCTTCTATAGCATCTTCTCTAGACATTTTATCTAAACTATATACTTTTTCTACATCTCCACTTATTTGTCCTAATGCTGCACCAATAGCATTTGCAGCAGTATAATGAGGAGGTCTTATAACATTACTTATGCCTTTTAATTTTTCAGGAACAATTATACTCCCTCCCCCTGTTAAAACTAACTCAACATCACCTTGGCTAGTTTTCATTTGGTCTACAGCATCCTCTAGTTTTAAAATTACCTTTTTATATACCTCATCACAATACTCTTTATCTAAATGTTCAACATTAGTTTTTCTATCTTCAAATGCCATATCTAACTTTGTCACAACATCTGATAAAGTTAAAGTATCTCCACCAAATATTATTGCATCTTCAGTTATTTTATATCCAACACTTTCAGGACCTATCTTTATATTATCTTTTTCACCTTTTACACATGTCCCACCAGCAAGACCAATAGTTAAAACATCTGGCATTCTAAAGTTTGTATGTACTCCTCCAATTGTAACAGGAATTGATGATTCTCTAGGGAATCCATTGTATAGTACACCTAGGTCACTTGTAGTACCTCCAACATCAAGTACTATTGCATTTTTTACTTCTGACAAGAAAGAAGCTCCTCTGATAGAATTTGTTATTCCACATCCAATTGTAAAAATTGGATATTTCATTGTATACTCTAAATTCATTAATGTTCCATCATTTTGACTAAAATAAATTTGTGCATCTATACCTAAATCTTTAAGTGCTTTTTCAAATCCTAAAGATACTGCTTTACCTACTTGAGATAATGCAGAATTTAAAATGGCTCCATTTTCTCTTTCTAGTATACCTATATTACCTATTTCATTTGATAAAGATATAGGAATATCACCTAAAATTTCTCTAACCCACTTTGCAACTTCCTCTTCTTGTTGTTTATTTACTGGAGCAAATACTCCACTTATTGCAACACTTTCCACTCTGTCTTTTATTTTATTACAAAATTCTACAACTTCTTCTTTGCAAAGTTCATTTATCTTTCTACCATCAAATTCATATCCACCAGATACCAGTATTGAATCTAGTTCTATTTTTTCTCTTAAATCTTCTGGCCAATCTATAAAAGGGAGAATAGCAGTGGTTGCTGGCTTTCCTATTCTTATCATTGCTACATTATTTAATCTTTTTCTTTCTACAATAGCATTTGTACAATGAGTTGTACCAAGCATAGCATACTTTATTAAAGAATGGTCAATTTCACTTTCATCTATAACTTTTTTTAAGGCATTATAAACACCAGTTTCAACATCTTTTGTAGTTGCTACTTTAACTGAATGAATTACTTTTAATTCCCCATCCAGTATACAAGCATCTGTATTTGTTCCTCCAACGTCAATTCCTACACGATACATCAAAATTTCCTCCTAAAATTTTATTTTCCTTGTAATTCTTCTACTGTTTTATATTCCACATCATATCCAAAGTATCCAGGTCCAACTGTCTCAATTCCTTTTTCTGTTCTCCATTTTTCATTACAAGGAAAAGCTACTACCATAACACGAGAACCGTATTTTATTCTTTCTGTAGTTATTGGAAATCCAGTTTCTAAATCTAACACTGCTATTAAATCTGGCGTAATACAAAGTGGTGTATCACCTTTTTTTGCAATTAAATTCTCATTTTGAAATAATATAGAATACTCTCCATCATATTCATTAATTCCGGCAAAAAAGGCGTGTCCTCTAGTAAATCCACCTTTCAATTCTCTCTTAATATCAATTACCTTTCCTTCAAACAATTTATATCCTTTTAATTCTTTTAATATATTCTCAACAGCACCTTTTGAATCAGATTTATTTTCAAGCAAAAATCCACCTATAGTTTCAGCTATTGTAAGTGTATTACCTATAGCAGCTTTTTTAACTTGAGCTCCACTTAAATTATAGTCACTAATAGAAGAACTTCCTCCCATTTCCACAGTTAGAGTTCTAGCTAGTCTTTCTGACCAAATTCCATCCACAGGATAAAGAATAGCAGAATTTCCTTTTTCATCAGACATTACAGCAGGTGATGCCTCATACCCTTCAAGATAAAAAGTTACCATTTGAGCTTCAGGAAAAGCTCTCCCCATAGAATCAGCATCCAAAATAGGTAGTCCTTTTTTTGCAGCAACTGCTATTGGCATAAGTGAGTTTATTCCACCTATTTCTATAGGAATTATAACATCTACTTTTCTGTTTATTAACTTCTCCATTATTTCTAAAGGTGTAGTTAATTCCACCTCAGAAAGTAATTTTTCTATTGTAATTACAGGAGAACCCATACCAGATACTGGAACTACTAGAGCATCATCATCAAGTTCATCTAAACTTATTACTTTTACAGGACCATATTTTTTAATTGCCTGTTTTGCAACCAATTTACCTACATATGGGTCACCTCCACCTCCAGTTCCAAGTACTGCTGCACCAACTGCTATTTTATCTACACTTTCTTCTGTTAAAAATCTCATGTTACTTTCTCCTCATATTTCAAATTTATTTTATACTTTATAAACAAATTTCATTATACTGCTTTATCTGTATTTTGCTTATTTTTTGCTGAACAAAGCACTTTTCCAATAATAGATTGTACTACAAACCCTGCTATAAATCCATCTAAAGGAGCTATAGTAGTAAGAGTTATAAATCCACATGTTGAAAGGTAAGTTATCAGTATCCCAATTACCCAAGATGCTATTGAACGTTTAACTATTGGTTTATATAGTACACCCTTATCAAAACCTTTAAGCTCTTGTTTTACTATGTAATATTCTGCTGTATATACACCACCAACAGGTGCAATTACAATTCCAAGTAAATTTAAAAATCCTATAAAACCTTCATATATTCCAAATACAGCTAATAATGTTGCTACAATACCAAGAACTATAGTTAATACTTTCTCAGGTGCTTTTTTAAGTACAAGTGCTATACTTAGTGATGCTGAATAAACATTACTTGTGTTTGTAGTCCATTGAGCTAAGGTAAGAACAATTATACCTGGTATAGCAATTCCCAATGTAATAAAAATTCTCATAATATCTGAAGTTCCCATACATTTTACTAGTATTATTGAAACTACTATCATAAAGGCATTTCCAAATTGTATTCCCAAGAAACTTGAAAGTGCACAATCTCTTCTACTTTTAGCCCAACGACTTATATCAGGAGATACTATTGCACCAACTATTATTATACTCATTGATAGAGAAACTCCTCCTGCAAATGTCATAGTAGATTTCATATTATCATCAACTGGAATTCCATTTGCTCTAAAAGCCAAAAATATAGTTAACATCATAAGAATTAATAAGAAAGGTACTGAATACACACTTAATTTTTCCATTGCCTTATATCCATAAATAGCTGTACTCATCATCAAGAGACCGCCTATGAGGCTTAGAATTTGCATACTAACATCTAGATTAAATATATCTTCTATTATTATTTGTGCATTTTGGGCAAAGAAACCTACTTGAACTCCAAACCACCCTAATAAAGAAACCCCTATAACTAGAGAAAATATTTTTGCTCCAGCTTCTCCAAACACATACTTTGTTATCATAGATGTAGATAGGCTTGTAGATGAACCAACCAAAGAGCATGTAGTATACAAAATTGCAGAAAAAAATGAACCAACAATTACTGATAATATTGCTTGTTTCATTGGCATACTCTGTGCCAATTCAGCCCCTAAAATAACAGATGATAAATCCACACCTATTGCTACTAAAACTGAAAACATGGCCACCCAACCACGTTTTTGATTCTCTGGAACCTGTTCCAGAGCATAGTTAATTTTTTCTTCTTCCATTTTCATCCCTCCATTTAAATCGTAAAGTCACTGAGTCTAGTATATTTTACAATTTTCTAATTTATAAATTTATTAACTATCATATATTTATATTTTTCATTTAATATATAGTTTTAAATTTTCTGAAATAATTTTATAATAAAAAACGCCTCTTGGAAAAATCCAAGAGACGAATATAAATCCGTGTTACCACTCTTATTAGTAAAAATTAATTTTACTCACTCATTTTCTTAAGGCGAATTAAACCACTATTATAACAGAATTATAACAGTATCCTCCAAAGTCCTTTTCACATAAATTCCAATATTAGTTCTCAGCCAAATCTAATTCTCTGTAAAATTCCTTTATGCTACTTTCTTCTTCTACGAATCTATAATATTTATTTATAGTTAATTTATGATTTATATCATAATATATATGCAATATTTTGTCAACTCAAAAAGTAAATTACTTGTATTTTTTAGTTTTATATGTAAATTTTTATATTATTACTATATTTAT